>NZ_JBIIKX010000051.1:0-44305 GCF_044232965.1 Prosthecobacter sp. | reverse complement strand
CACGCATGTGGAAGCCGCCATCGCGAACTACGAACTCGCCTGGCGCATGCAATCCGCCGTCCCCGAGCTCTGCGACCTCTCCGGCGAATCCGACGCAACCCAAAAGCTCTACGGCATCGACCAGACTTGCACCACCACCGCCGCCTACGGCCAGCAGTGCCTACTCGCGCGGCGATTGGTCGAGCGAGGGGTGCGTTTCATCGAGCTGAGTTGCCTGCCGCAGAAAATCGGAGCCGGACAAGGCCCCAACCCGTGGGATCAGCACGGTGAGATCAAGAAAGGCCACGGCAACATGGCACGTCAGGTCGATCAACCTATCGCCGCGCTCGTCAAAGACCTCAAATCGCGCGGCCTGCTCGACAGTACCCTCGTCGTTTGGGCAGGAGAGTTCGGCCGCACGCCCTTTGCCCAAGGCAGTGATGGCCGCGATCACAATCCCTACGGCTTCACCATCTGGATGGCCGGTGGCGGCATCAAGCCCGGCCACATCTACGGAGCCACCGACGACTTCGGCTATCACGCCATCGAGAACGCCTGCACCGTCTATGACATGTGGGCCACGGTTCTCCACCTCATGGGTATCGACCACGAACTACTGACCTACCGCTTCAGTGGCCGCGATTTGCGGCTCACCGACGTGCATGGGAATGTACTGCGCGATGTGATCGTGTAGGCCGGAAGGTCACGCCTCCAGCTTCCATGGGCCGCGATATTCGCGAGTGAGGAGCTTGGCGGCGTCGGCATCGCCGATGATTTCTTCCTTGGCGGGGTCCCACTTGATGGAACGGTTCGTGAGGAAAGAAATGAGGGCGAGGTGACCGGGCGTGGCACTGCGGTGAGCGGTTTCGACCGGGGTGACGGTGGGCTGGCGGCTTTTCACGCAGTCGAGGAAGTTGCGATGATGGCCCTTGGTTTCGTAGAGACGCGTTTTGATGACGTCGTCGCCGAGTTTCGGGGCGACAGCGGCTTCGATCACCTCGCTGTTCGGGTCTTTTTCATCTTTGCGCTTCTTGATGATCTTCTTGAGCGCGGGATTGGAGCAGTCGAAAGCGCCACCACGGTTCACATAGACCCAGCCGTCGGTGCCGATCCATTTGGTGCCCATCTTGATATCGTCGTGACCGCCAGCGATGATCATGGTGATGTCACCCGCGTACTTCGCCTCGGCGCGATATTTCGTGGCGGTGTTCCAGATGTCGGTGCGTGGCGGCATGTCCACCTGTATGGGGTTGATCTCGATCGGGCCGCTGCGGTCCATGTCCATACCCCAGTGGGCGATGTCGCAATGGTGGCCGATCCAGTCGAGCAACTGACCACCGCCGATGTTGTAATCCCAGCGCCAGTTTTTGTGAACGCGGCACTCGATGTAGTCCTGCATCGCCGCCGGACCGATCCACATCTCGTAATCGAGCTCGGCGGGCGGTGGCGTGACGCTGCGCTTGTCACCGGTCTTAGCGAAGTCGTTGTGGCCGCTCGGCAGGCCGACATGCACCTCCTTGAGTTTGCCAATGAGGCCGTTGCGGACAATTTCGGCGCCGATGCGGAAGTTGTCCTCGCTGCGCTGCCACGAGCCGGTCTGCCAGATGCGTCCATGCTTCTGCACCGCTTTCACAATGGCCTGCTGCTCGGCGATGGTGCGGGCGAGCGGCTTCTCACCGTAGATGTCTTTGCCGTTCTTCGCCGCTTCGATGGAAGTGAGCGCGTGCCAATTGTCCGGCAACGCGAGCATGACGGTGTCGATGTCCTTGCGGGCCATGACTTCACGGTAGTCGTGGTAGGGCTTGCAGTCCTGGTTCTTGTAAGCGCCGTTGATCGTGTTGAGCGCCTTCTCGAGGTTGCGTTTGTCGATATCACAGGCGGCGACGATCTGGCAGTCTTGCTCCTGGAGAAATTTACCGGTGTTACCCGGCCCCATCATGCCCCAGCCGAGGACGGCCATGGTGATTTTGTTCGAGGGCGCGTTCTGTCCGAGCACGCTGGCAGGAATAATGGTGGGAAAGCCGATAGCGGCGGCCGTGCGGCCAATGAACTGACGACGGGAGGAGACAGGGATGCGTTTCATGGCGGAGGTTGGTGAATAGGCAGTTTTTAATCGAAAACGGGACGACAAGTCCAGTCGCAAATCAGAACAACAGGATCGTCAGCTTCTTCGGGCCGTGGGCACCGAGCACGAGGATGCGCTCGATGTCCCCGGTGCGGCTGGGGCCGGTGATGAAAGTCATGAGGCTGGGCCAAGCGGCACCATACCGCTGATGCAGCAGCTCGTAGGCAGCAGGCAGATCAGCGAGCAATTGAGAGCGACGGGCGAGTACGACGTGATGCTCAGGCAGCACGCTCAGCGCACGACCACCACCGCTGCGGCTGGTAAGCAGGACACTGCCAGTTTGCGCGATGAGCGCGTCGCATTCGGAGATTCCGGCATCGCAAGATTCGAGTTCGGTGACGTCGTAGCCGTGGGTGGTGTCTAGCAGAGGCAAGGAGCGAGGAACCAACGCATCGGTGAGGCTGCCTTGATGGGTGGCGAGCTTTTTCCAGCCGTGTTGTTGAGTGAGTTCGAGGAGCTTGGCCATCGCGGCGGTTTCGTCGGGCAGATCGAAGAATTCAGCGCGGAGCGTGGCGGCGTTTTGGGCGAATTGAGCGGTCAGATCGTGAACATTAGGCAAGACGGAGCGCTGCTGAACGATGGAGGCTCGGTATTGGATGGGTGGCGAATCACTGAGGGCCTCGCGGATGCGGGCGAGGGTGAGGTCGCGCGAAGATGTGACCGAAGTGCGGATGCCTTCATCCGCATGCTTGGTTTTGGCGGGTGGGGGCACCCGCGCTCCAATGGCTGCTGCGGATGTGGGCATCCGCGCTCCGGTGGATCGAGCGCGCCACCAGTCTTTGAAGCTTTGTTTCGCGAGTCGGGGTGCCACGCGGCTTTTGGTCCAGCCGCGCATGGGATCGAGCGGCGTGGCGCTGACGAGGCGATGCAGCGGCTGGGCGAATTGGGCGAGCTTGGTGCCAAGATTGTAAACGAAGGGCTGATTGATGCTGCGGGCGAAGAGACGCCACGCGAGGCCTTCCAGCGGGTCAGGCTTCTCCCTGGCGGCATTGCGGCGGCTTTGCAGGAGATGATGATGGAGGTCGATTTTGACCGGGCAAGTCGCGGTGCAGGCTCCGCAGAGAGACGAAGCGCTGCTGAGGTGTTTCCAGTCCTGCAAACCCCGAAGATGCGGCGTGATGACGGCGCCGATGGGGCCTTGATACGTCGTGCCGTAGCTAAGTCCGCCGATGTTTTTGAAGATAGGGCAGACATTGAGGCAGGCACCACAGCGAATGCACTGCAACGCGTCACGCTGCTCGGCATCGGCCAGGAGAGCGGTGCGATGGTTGTCGATGAGGACGACGTGCCATTCTTCGGGACCGTCGGCCTCGCCGGGCTGCTTGGGGCCGCCGTAGGCGGTGTTGTAGCAGGTCAGCGGCTGCCCGGTGCCGGCGGTAGCGAGCATGGGCAGGAAGAGCGCGAGGTCCGCGAGCTTCGGCACGACTTTTTCGATGCCGATGAGCGAGATCATTGTCTTCGGCAGCGCCCCGGTGAGACGGGCGTTGCCCTCGTTCTCCGTGATCGAGATCATGCCGGTCTCGGCGACGATGAAATTGGCCCCGGTGATGCCGACGTCGGCCTGGAGGTATTTTTCCCGCAGCCAGCGACGGGCGATCATGGTGAGCTCTTCAGGATCGTTCGACGGGGCGGATTTAATCTTGTCCTCGAACAACTCGCTGATCTCCTCGCGGCTCAGATGCATGCACGGGAAGACAAAATGGTAGGGTGCTTCGTTTTTGAGCTGCTGGATGAACTCGCCAAGATCGCTTTCGATGACGCCGAAGCCTTCGCGCTCGAGCAGTTCGTTGAGATGAATCTCCTCGGAGGTCATCACCTTGCTCTTGATGATGCGCTTGGCGTTTCGACGGCGAATGATGCCGAGGATGATCGCACGCGCTTCATCGGAATCCTTGGCCCAATGCACCACCGTGCCGCGCGAGGTCGCGTTGCGCTCGAACTCGATCAAATGCTCGTCCAAGCGGCTGATGGCGGCCTTTTTTGTGGCGGCGGCGATGTTGCGGGCCTCCTGCCAGTCTTGAAACGCGCCCTGCGTGTTGCCACGCGCCACGCGGTACTTGTCCATCGCGCTGATGATGCGCTCACGATGGGTGAGGTCAGCGGTGACGCGGGTGGAGTCGGCGAGGAATTGTTCGCGGGCACTCATGAGCGGGAGGTGAGGACTTCGGCGAGGTGAATGGTCTTCAAAGGCTGCTTTTGGTGATCTAGCAGGCCACGAAGGTGCATGAGGCAACTGGAGTCAGCGGAGATCATGTATTCGGCGTTGGTCTCGCGGGCAGAGGCGCATTTAACCTCGCCCATGGCGGTGGAAATCATCGGAAACTTGGTGGCGAAGGTGCCACCGAAGCCGCAGCAGGTCTCGGCTTCCTTCATTTCGACGAGTTCGAGTCCACGCACTTTTTCGAGGAGCTGGCGCGCGGGCTTTTTGAGGTTGAGCTCGCGCAAACCATGGCAGCCGTCGTGGTAGGTGACTTTGTGTGGGAACTCGGCCCCGAGATCGGTGACGCCGAGTTTGTTGACGAGGAAGTCGCTGAACTCCCAGCAATTGTCGGCGAGCGCCTGGGCCTCCGCTTCCTCAGGCTGGCCGTGAAACAGTTCTTTGTAGAAGACCTTGAGCATCGCGCCGCAGGAACCGGAGGCGATGACGACGGCTTCGGAGTTGCGCAAGCGCTTCAGCACAGGACGTGCGGCATCGCGGGCCTCATCCCAGTAGCCGGCGTTGAATGGCGGCTGACCGCAGCAGCCGAGCTCTTCGGGATAGTCGATCTCATGCCCGAGCTTCTCCAAAATGCTGACGATGCTGATGCCGGCCTGCGGGCTGATGAGATCGACGAAGCATGGGATGAAGAGCGTGATGAGCATGGGCGGATGTTGATCAAAACAACGACGAGAGGGAAGTGTTTTCAGCACTCTTCAAGCTGTCCAAAACGCATCAGCAGCTCGTCGGGACTCGTTGAGCGAGCTTCACGGTGTGCGGAATGGCTCCGAGGACGAAGCCAAGGCAATCGACGGCTCCTTGCGGCTTGCCCGGCAGGGCGATGACGAGGCTGCGATCTACGACGGCGGCGAGGCTGCGGGAGAGAATCGCGTTTGGGGTCAAATTGAGGGACTTCATGCGCATCAGCTCGCCAAAGCCGGGAATTTCGACACGCATGATGCCACGGATGGCCTCGGGAGTGACATCACGCTCGGCGATGCCTGTGCCACCCGTGGTGAGGATCAGAGCGCAGCCTTGGGAGGAGAAGGAACGGATGGAATCCTGAATGCGCGTCACGTCATCAGGCACAATGGCCTCCACACCGACGCTCCAGCCGTAGCCTTCGGCGGCTTTCCGCAGCGCGGGGCCGCCGAGATCGTCATACACGCCCTGGCTGGCACGGTCAGAGACAGTGATGATGCCGACTTGCATTCCAGAGGCGACGTTGGTCAAGGCTGAGTTTGAAATCAACCCAAGCGAGCGGGTTCCCCTTATTGAGCTTAGGGCTTGGTAGCGTCCGCCTGGGACTTGCCGTCAGTTTTGGCAGCTGTGGTCGGCTTGTTGTCCAGTTCGACAAGATCGCGGAGGATGTGGATGGTTTCGAGCTTCATCGGCTCGATGCCGTAGGGGAACTTGGAGCCGTCGCCGGCGGCGTCGCCATCCTTGGCAGCAGCAGTACGCATGCCGGAGTTCATCTCCTTGGTAAAAGCAGAATGTGGGACAAGCTCAGGCTTGTCCACGTTGTCTAGAGTGAGGTGGTAAATCTGGAAACCTTTGTCCTTGATACGATCGGCGGTTTCCTGGGTGCGCTTTTCACGTTCCTCGTTCTGCTTGTCGCGACGGGCTTCGGTTTCCATGCGCTCTTTCTCACGCTCGGCAAGATTGAGCGTGACGACATTGCGATCAATCTTGTCCTTCAGACGCTTGGACTCGTCCACGATGTACTGAAACTCAGGATTGGCGGCGATGCGGCTGGCGACGCGGGCGTTGATTTCATCCACTGGGAACGCGTCTTTGCGGAAGAGCGGGTATTTGCGCGGCGGGATGGTGTCATAGGGCAGCGGATTTTCGGCAGCGCCTTCACCGATGTCGAGCACGTCTCGGATGGAGGGAAGTTTCACGTCTGGCACGACGCCTTTGAGCTGGGTCGAACCGCCGGCGATGCGATAGAACTTCTGGATGGTGACCTTGAGGTCGCCGGCGTTCTTTTTGTCGCTGAAGAAAGGCATGTAGCGCTCGACGGGCAGAATGGTCTGCACGGTGCCTTTGCCGAAGGTGGACTGGTCGCCGACGATGAGGGCGCGGCGGTAGTCCTGGAGGGCGGCGGCGAGAATTTCAGAGGCGGAGGCGGAAGCCTTGTTGGTGAGGACGATCATGGGACCGTCATAAACGGGCTTTTCATTGTCGCTGTCGCGCCAGGTAATGCCGCCGCGCCAGTCCTTGGCCTGAACGACCGGACCAGAGGGAACAAAGAGGCCGGTGAGCTTGATAGCCTCGTCCAGGGAGCCCCCGCCGTTGTCTCGAAGATCGAGAACCAAGCCGTCGATCTTTTCCTTCATGAGGCGGCGGAGCAGGCGTTCCACATCAGCGCTGGTGCTGACGGTGCCATTTTCCATATCGGCGTAGAAATTGGAGAGATTGATCCAGCCGACCTTGAGCGGCTTGCCGAGGTCAGGTGGGGTGACGAGCATCTCGGCATTGGCGAGTTTTTCCTTGAGCGGCACCTCGTCACGGATGATGGCGATGACTCGATTGGCAGAGGGATCGTCGGCGGGGACGATTTTCAGACGAACAGTGGTGCCTTTCTCGCCGCGGATCATGTCCACGATCTTTTGGAGCTTCAGGTACTTCACATCGACGAACTCATCCTCACCCTGGGCGACGGCGGTGATGCGGTCGTTAAGCTTGAGCTCGCCTTGCTTGTCAGCCGGACCGCCGACGACGATTCCCTGAATTTCAGCGCCGTCGTCTTTCTGGCCGAGCAAAGCGCCGATGCCGACGAGCTTGTGCGACATGTGGATTTTGAAATTGTCACTCTCGTCCGTGCTCATGTACTCGGTGTGCGGGTCGTAGGCGGTGGCGAGACTGGAAAGGAAAAAGTTCACGACATCCTTGCTGTCGTTCTCGTCGATGCTTTCGAGCAGCGTGGTGTAATCCTTCAGAACGCGCTCCTTCGGCGTCATGTCCTTTTCATCTTTGTCTTTTTTGGGTGTTTCCTTGGCCACGACCTTCGTAGCCTCGGGGGTGCCAGGCGTCTTGGCAGTTTCGGGGGCTTGCACCTCGGGCTTGGTGGTGCTTGCGGCCGCGTTCACGGTGCTTGCAGGCGAGTCCTTAGGTTTTGCCTCGGCGGTGCCGTCTTTTTTGGCGGCGGCGGCTTTCTCGGCCTTTTTCTTCTCGTCGCGGATACGGGCCTCATCGACGAGGCGCTCGGCGAGAAGGTTGTCCTCAATGATGTCGAGCCAGAGCTTGTCCTGCTCGGCCTTGTCCTTGGGCCAGGGGGCCTTGTCACGTTTGATCTCGATGCTGCGTTTGGAGTCAAAGGTGAATTTTTCCGACTCGATGGCCTTTTTGAGGAACTCGACACGATCTTTGACGCGCTCCTTGTAAATGTCGTAGATTTCGAGGGCGGGGCTGATGTTCCGCATCAGAACATGGTCGTCGAGCGTGGTCTCATACTTGTCCTTGAACTCATCCACATCCTTCTGGGTGAAGAAGATGTGCTTAAAGTCGAGCATGTTCAGGTAGTTGTGCAGCATCGTGCCGGACACCTTGTCGTCAAAGTCCTGCTTCGAGTAGTGGTGGTTCTGCAACATGTAGGCCACATGCATGGCCACCTGGCCAAAATTGGTTTCAGCCTGCGCCGACGGGGTGAGAAGCGCGAGCGCGGTTGCCGCCGCCGCGACTTGAGAAAAGAAGGAACGATTCATGGGGGTGTCCTGAACTATAACGAGCCTCGCGACCCGTTTTGCCTCATGATTTTGCCTTTTCCGTGTTGAAATGTCCAACGCTTTCCCGTCTTTCGCCTCCCCCATGTCTGAAATCCACACCTACACCGGCGGCATCGCCGCCACGAACGGCCATCTCCTCACTCTGCCAGGAGGCACCGTGCTCGTGGACGCGCCCGACGGCATTGCCAGCTGGCTGAAGAAGCAAAACCTGCAAGTGAACGCGCTTTTTCTCACCCACCAGCATTTCGATCACGTTCTCGATGCCGCCGCCGTCAAAGCGCAGCACGGCTGCCGGGTTTACGCCTTTGCGCCCTTTTCGCGCGATCTGACCCTGGAGCGGCTCTATGGCGCAGTGACAGGCAGTTCCTTCTCCGTGCCAGAGTTTGAAGTCGATGAAATCCTCGAAGGCAAAAGCACACTGGAGGCCCTCGGCGAGACCTGGCGGCTCCACCATGTGCCGGGCCATTCGCCTGACAGCGTGTGCTTTCATCTCGCCGCGCAAAACCTGCTCTTCGGCGGCGACGTGCTCTTTCTGGATGGAGTAGGCCGCACCGACTTCCCCGGCGGCTCCACCCAACTGCTCCTCACCGGCATCGAAACGAAGCTGTTCAAACTACCCGACGCCACCCGCGTCTTCCCCGGCCACGGCGACGACACCACCATTGGGCGCGAACGCGCGGAGAATCCCTTCCTCACCTGATTCCGGCATTCGTCATTCTGCATTCGTCATTTCCCAATGCCCCGCTCGCTCCACGACCTCACCTTCGACCAGCTCCGAGAGCTGATCGTGGCCGAAGGTCTGCGTCCGGCGCATGCAGGGACGCTTTGGAACACGCTGCACTTCAAGGCGATGGCCGATCCGCTCACCCGCGAAGATCTCGTGCCACCGCTGCGCCAATGGCTTATGAAAGTGCTCAGCGACGGCTCTTGGTCGCTCGATGTGCCGCCTGTTTCATCCGACACGCCCAGCAGCGATGGTTTGACGCACAAGTTCCTCCTGCGCATGGCCGATGCGCAGGAGATCGAGACCGTCATCATGGGCTACCCCGGTCGCCACACCGCCTGCGTCAGCACCCAGGCCGGTTGTGCGATGGGCTGTGTCTTTTGCGCCACCGGCCAGATGGGCTTCGTGCGGCATCTGCGACCGGGTGAAATCGTCGCCCAAGTGCTGCATGCACAGCGAATCCTGCGTGCGAAAGGCGAACGCGGCCTGCGCAATCTCGTCTTCATGGGCATGGGCGAGCCTTTGCACAATTACGACGCCGTGATGACCGCTCTCGACATCATTTGCGACACGCGTGGCCTGAACATCGGCCCCAGCAAGATCAGCGTCTCCACCGTCGGCGTCGTGCCCGGCATTTTGCGCATGGCGGCGGAAAACCGGCCCTACAACCTCGCCGTCAGCCTCCATGCCGCCACGGAGGAGGAACGCGCGAAATTGATCCCCGCCAACCAGCGCTGGCCGCTCACCGAACTCATCGCCGCCTGCCGCAGCTACAACGCGCAAACCGGTCGCCGCATCTTCTTCGCCTGGACCTTGATCCACGGCGTCAACGACACCCCCGAGCACGCGAAACGCATCGCCGAACTGCTCAGCGGCCTTGACGCCCACATCAATCTCATCCCACTCAACCGCACCGAAGGCTACACAGGCACCGAAAGCAGCGACACCGCCGCCGACACCTTCCACCGCATCCTCCAAGAAGCCGGATTCCCCTGCACCATCCGGCAAAGACGCGGCATTGATGTGGCGGCGGGATGCGGGCAGCTCAAAGCGGCCAAGCAGTCGCGAAGGAAGGCGGCTTGAGGGCGCTCGGCATGAAGTTTGCGTGAACCAAATGTGAATTCATCTTCACAAAATCACAGCCTGCTTGCCCCAGCAGTCTCAGCGCTCGTATCTTATCGCATGCCCCGTCGTGTTCTTTTGCTCAACCTGCTTGCCTGTTTTTGGTGCTGTGCCGTGCTCAACGTGCGTCTTCATCTCGCCGGCCACCATCATTACATCTTTCTGCTGTGGAACCTCTTCCTGGCCGCCATCCCGCTCGGCCTCAGTCTGGGACTGGGACGCGTCAACCGCCTCGTCCTCGCGCTGCCACTGCTGGCGGTCTGGCTGCTGTTCTTCCCGAACGCGCCTTATGTCCTCACCGATCTGATCCATCTCAACGCCAGACGCAGTGGACAGGTGCCGCAGTGGCTGGACTTGCTCATGCTGCTGTCCTTCGCCCTCGTCTCGCTGTGGTTCGGCTTCCAATCCCTGCGCATCGTTCAGCACTGGCTGGCGCGGCGCTACTCGCATGCCGCAGGATGGAGCGCGGCCCTCGGTACGCTCGCCCTCAGCGGCTTTGGCGTTTATCTCGGCCGTTTTCCGCGTTGGAACAGTTGGGACATCGTGCATCGGCCGCAATTGCTGCTCCAGGACATCGCCGGACGCGTCCTCGACCCCGTCCAGCACGCTCAAACCTGGGGCTTCACCCTCGGTTTCGGCACGTTGCTCATCTTCGGCTACCTGTTTTGGATTTCAGCCACGACACCGCAGCCTGCCGAGGTTAAAATCGATCAGCCGTGTCCCACTACGATCCCAGTAACGACCTCCTGATGCTATTCGATGGTGTCTGCCATCTCTGCGATGCCAGTGTGCGTTTCATCCTGCGGCGTGATCCGGCGGGCAAAATCAAGTTCGCCCCGATTCAAAGCCCGCTGGGCCGCGAACTCTACACCCGCCACGGCCTCGATCCCGAGGCACCCAACACCTTCCTCTTTCTAACGCCCCAAGGAACCTTCAAAGCCAGTGACGCCGCCCTCGAAGTCGCCCGCACTCTCGGCGGCCTGTGGAAGATCGCCCTCATCTTCAAACCGCTGCCACGATCTCTGCGCGATGCCGCCTATGACTTCATTGCTCGCAACCGCTACCGCTGGTTCGGCAAAGACGAGACCTGCATGATGCCGACGCCGGAGTTGAAGGAGCGCGTGGTGACGAAGTGAATTCCTCCTCGCGCACCCCAAACCTCGCGTGCTAAGCTCCCGAATGCCGCAAGCATCCCCTTCCCCGACTTCCACCCGCGAACGCCTTGGTTTCGTGCGTGTGGCGGCAGTGTCGCCAGAACTTGCTCTAGGCGATGCGGGCAAGAATGTCGCGATCCTTGCGCGTGAGGCCCGTTCATTGGCGCATCGTGGTTGTAGGCTCGTTGTTTTCCCGGAGCTGAGCCTTACCGGCTATTCCTGTGCTGATTTGTTTCATACGGAGGCGCTGCGAGCGGCTGCGTTGCGAGGTTTGGGCGAACTGGCTCAGGCGACGCATGATCTGCCGACGGTGTTGGTCGTGGGACTGCCTCTACTGGTGCAGGACCGGCTTTACAACGTGGCGGCGGTGCTGGCGAAGGGCCGCGTGCTCGGTCTGGTGCCGAAATCATTCCTACCAAACTCGGCGGAGTTTTACGAGCGGCGCTGGTTCTCACCGGCGCACACGCTAGGCACCACGATGACGATGCTGAATGGCGAAGACGTGCCGATTGGCGCGGAACTGCTGTTTGAGGCACGCGATGTGACCGGCTTCGTGCTCGGCGTCGAGATTTGTGAGGATTTATGGACGGTGATTCCGCCGTCGAGCCATCTCGCGCTCGCCGGAGCCACGCTGCTGGCGAATCCATCGGCCAGCACCGAAGTTTTGGGCAAGGCACCGTATCGCCGTCATCTCGTGGCGCAGCAGGCGGCACGCTGTCTGGCTGCTTATGTTTATGCGGGTGCTGGAGCGGGTGAATCGAGCACGGACGTGGTTTATTCGGGCCACTGCCTCGTGGCTGAAAACGGCATCCTCCTGGGCGAGAGCGAGCGCTTTTCCTTCGAGACACGGCAAATCGTTGCCGATGTCGATGTGCAGCATCTGGCGCATGACCGGCTGAAAAGCTCGTCATTCCGCGATGAGGCCAGCACGCTGCCGATGCATCGCATCACCTTCGATCTCGGCCCGACTTTGGGCGGCGATGATAAGCTGCTGCGCACGATCTCCGCGCATCCGTTCGTGCCTTCGGCTAAAGTGGATCGTGCAGCGGTGTGCGAGGAGATTTTCGCGATTCAGGCCACGGGACTGGCCCGCAGAATCAAACAAGCGCGTGCAAAGACAGCGGTGCTGGGTTTGTCCGGCGGACTCGACTCGACGCTGGCCTTGCTGGTGATGCTGGAAGCGCTGAAACGCGCGGGAATGCCACTGAGCGCCGCTTTGACGATCACCATGCCCGGATTCGGCACCACGACGCGGACCAAGGGCAATGCCGAGCAACTCGCGGAGGCACTGAACATCGAACTGCGCACGATTTCGATCAACGAGGCGGTGCGGCAGCACTTCGCGGACATTGGACACTCCGAACATCAGCACGACGCGACTTACGAGAACTCGCAGGCACGCGAGCGCACCCAGATCCTCATGGACATCGCCAACAAGACCGGCGGCATCGTCGTCGGCACCGGCGATCTGTCCGAAGCGGCGCTGGGCTGGTGCACCTTCAATGGCGACCACATGTCGATGTATCATGTGAACTCCGGCGTGCCGAAGACGCTGGTGCGTTACCTGATCGAATGGTGCGCCGAAGGTCCGTTTGCGGAAAAAGCCGGCGCGATCCTGCGCGACATCGCCGACACGCCGATCACGCCCGAATTGCTGCCGCTCGCAGCCGATGAATCACTCCAGCAGAAGACCGAGGACACCATCGGGCCGTATGAGTTGCATGACTTCTTCCTGTTCCACTTCGTGCGTCACGGCAGTAGCGCCGAAAAAATCCGCTGGCTGGCCGCGCAAGCCTTTGCGGGCAAATACGACGATGAAACCATCGCCAAGTGGCTCGCGCTGTTCTTCAAACGCTTCGCCCAAAACCAGTTCAAGCGCTCCAGCGTGCCCGACGGTCCCAAAGTCGGCTCCGTAGCACTCTCCCCGCGTGGTGACTGGCGCATGCCGAGCGATTACGCCGGGGATTTGAACTCATAAGAAACCACCATGTTCCGATTCCTTGCCCTGAGCCTGCTGTTCACCCTCTGCGCCTGCTCACGCAGCAACAAACTCATCATCGGCACGGACGCGACGTATCCGCCGTTTGAGTATGTCGATGAAAAAGGCCAGATCTGCGGCGTGGACATCGAGGTGGGGCGGGAGATTGCCAAGGCGCTCGGACGCGAGGTGGAATTTCGCAACATCAACTTCGACGGCCTCATCACCGCACTGCGCACGGGTTCGGTAGATCTGGTGATCTCGTCCATGACGGCCACGCCAGAGCGGCGGCAGTCGATCGACTTCTCCGAGCCGTATGTGAAGACCGGGCTGTCCATTCTGGCCGCGAAAGACTCCACTGTGCAAAACGCGACCGATTTAAAGACGCCTGGCCGCAAGATCGTCGTTCGCCTCGGCACCACCGGGGAGCACTGGGCACGGGAAAATCTCAAGGAGGCCAAGATCATCGCGCTCGATGCGGATGTGTCCTGCGTGATGGAAGTGGTGAACGCGAACGTCGATGCGTGGGTTTACGACCAGCTCTCGATCATGAACTACCACTCCAAACACGCCGACAAAACCCGCGCCTTGCTCGCCCCGCTGCGGGAAGAAGTTTGGGCCGTTGGCCTGAAGCAGGGCGATGACGAACTGAAAGCGAAGGTGAATGATGTTCTCGCCCGCATGCGTAGCGACGGCAGCTTTAGTAAGTTGGCCGAACGCTTCATGGCGAAGGAAAATGAAATGATGACGGCGCAGGGGCTGCCGTTTGTGTTTGAACTGAAGTAGTCCAGTCGCGGCGCGACTGGACTTGGTGGCACCGGTTGCGGCGCAACCGGGCTACTTTGCCAAAGCGTGATCATCCGGCTTCACGCCGGTTTTGTTGCCTTTAAAACCGTACATCGTGGGTTGGTAGTCGCCGATGGGGGTAACCTCGGCTTTCTCCGGCACTTCAAGACCAAGCCCCCAGAAGGTGGCGTTCACGACGAGGCGGCGGGTGCCTTCGGTAGCGAGATCGCTGGCGGCCCCCATGGTGGTGCAGAAGACTTTGTTTTCACCGCCGGCATCGTTTTTCACCACACGCACCCAGGCGACAGGCATCATAGGAGTGTTCACGTCCTGCTCGGTGCCCGCTTTGGTCTTTTTAGTGTAGGCGGCGGGTGGGGTGTCGGCGGTCATGCCCTGAAGGATCTGACCACGAGCGAGAATGACGGAGTCTACGGGCGGGGCGGCTTCATAGACGTCGCTGTTGCCGAAAAGATCGCTCACACCACGCAGGATGGGATGATTGGCGTTGGCGGACTCGATGACGCCCTTGGTGGCCTCGACCTTGTGCTTGCCCCAGTGGCTGACCCAGGTTTCACCGAGCACTTTGCGGCCCCAGCCACCTTCGGGATTGTTCCAGTTCCATGAGGCGAAGGGGCTGTCCTTGGCATAGCCGTTGAAGGCATGCGTGCTGGTGCGCAAAGCGATGATGGGGACGCCACGATTGACCGCAGTGGCAAATTTTTTGCTCGTGGCTTCATCCCAATGGCGGAAACGCAGCAGCATGACGATGGCATCGGCGGAATCGAGCGCTTCGGGATGGCTCAAACTGCCACCAGCCGTGGGATCAATGGTGCCGTCGGCTCCAAGGCTGAAGAGCACGGTGCATTTGAAACCGTGGCGCTGGCTGAGGATCTTGCCGAGCATGGGCATGGCTTCCTCGCTGCGGTATTCCTCATCGCCGGAAAGCAGGACGATGTGTTTTCCTTTGGTCTCACCGACGGGTTCATAGACGACGTGATCGGCAGCGAGCAGGCAGGATGCGGCGAGAAGAGAAAGTACGAATTGTTTCATGATGGTTGGTGGGAACTGGCGAAGGATGAGACATACGCTCATTAGCGCCAGCAGTTTCCTTTGAACTGCATGCAGCGTAAACTCACCGCTGTCATGATTCCAAAATTCCCGTTCTTCCTCACGCTGATCTTCGGTGGCTTCTCCGCATGGCTGTGGATGACCGACAATGTGATGCGCGCCATCTCCGTGATGCTCCTGCTACCGTTGTGGCTGCTGCTCATGGGACTGTGGTGGTCGCTGCGGCTCAAGGGGATGCGTTTGAAGCGACTGGCGGTGGTGATCGTGTGCATCGCCGTGTTTTTCGGCCTGTTCCGTTACGACGGCTCGGCGGACGGCTCGGCGTTTCCGAGTCTGGCCTGGCGCTGGCAGAAAAAGACCTCGTTGCCGGAACTGCATAACATCGCGGGCAAATCGGAGGCTCCCACCGCCGCTCCGGCGGGCGTGGCGGACATGCCGCGCTTTCTCGGTGTGAAAGGCGATGGCGTGCTGCCGGAACCGGACTGGCAGACGGATTGGAAGGCGCATCCGCCGCGTGAAGTTTGGCGCATTGAGGTGGGCGATGGCTGGTCGGGCTTCGCGGTGGCGGGAAATCGTGCGATCACGCAGGAGCAACGCGGTGAAGAAGAATGTGTGACGTGCTATGACATCGCCACGGGCAAGCTGCTGTGGTCGCACGCGGACGAGGCACGATTTGATGAGGCCATGGGCGTCATCGGGCCGCGAGCGACGCCGACGATTGACGCTGGGAAGGGCGTGGTTTTCACGCTGGGTGCCAAAGGTTTGCTCAACTGTCTGGATTTGACGACAGGCGCGGTGCGCTGGAGCCGTGACACACTGAAAGAGGCTGCGGCGAAGACGAACTTGCAGTGGGGGAAGAGCTCCTCGCCTTTGTTGGTCAGCGAGGTGGTGATTTGCAGCGGGGGCGAGGGCGGAACGTCTTTGATCGCTTACCGCCAGGACAACGGCGAGATCGCTTGGAAGAGCGGCGAGAACGGCGGGAGCTACAGCTCACCCATTTTGCTACCCCTCGCCGGACGTGAGCAAATCGTGAACGTGAACAACAACTCCGTCACCGGGCATGATCCAGCCACAGGCAGTGTGCTGTGGAGCTTTGACTGGCCAGGTGCGTTTCCGAAGGTGGGACAACCCGTGCAGTTAACGACTGACCGTTTTCTGGTGACGTCGAGCTATGGTGTGAAGGGCCACCTGGTTGAGATCAAGGCCGCAGCGGACGGCAAACTGTCTGCCACGTCGATCTGGAGCAGCAGTCACCCGCGCACGAAGTTTAGCAGTGCGAGCGTGTTTGGCACGCACGCCTACGCATCGGATGAGGGCACCTTCTGCTGCGTGGATCTGGCCACGGGCGAACGCGGCTGGCGCGAGGGGCGCTACGGTTTCGGCCAGCAGATTCGTGTCGGAGAGCAATGGATGCTCATTCAGGCAGAAAAAGGCTTCGTGACGCTGGTGAAGGCCAATCCTGAGCGGCTGGAGGAGGTGTCACGCCTGGAGGCGCTGCGTTCCAAGACCTGGAACCCGCCGACGCTGGCCGGACGCTGGCTGCTGGTGCGCAATGACCGCGAGGCGGTGTGCTACGAGATTCCGGCGAAGTGATTGCCGTGTAGATTCGAATGGCACTCTAATCCCGAGGGACATTCGGCTTCGATTGCCAATCGAAGCCACTTCACCACACGCGGTGGAGGAAGCGGCCGACGAAGCTGCGCGCGGAATTTGGCTTCGAGTAACGTTGCCCGCCTGCCATCACTTCCTGAACCTGAAGCGGGCCTTTGTGGTCGATGATCTTGATGGATTTGACCTCGATGCGGGCCACCGGGCAGTCATTGCTGTCCACCGGCATTTGTGAGATGCTTTGCACCGTTTCCAGGCCGGAGACAACCTGACCGAACACCGTGTGCTTCATGTCGATGGACGCGTAGTTGCCTAGGGTGATGTAAAACTGCGAGCCGTTGGAGCGGCGCTCCGGGTTCACCTTGTCAGAGCGGCGGGCCATGGCGACTGCACCGATGCGGTGAGGGCGTTTGATTTCAGCAGGCAGCGTCTTGTCCTCACCACCTGTACCCCATTTTTCACGAGCAGACTCGTCGGAGGTGAGAGGATCTCCTGTTTGCACGATGAATCCCTCAATGGCGCGGTGGAAAGCGAGCCCGTTGTAAAAGCCGCTGTCGCAGCGGTCGATGAAATTCGCGACGGTCTGCGGGGCGTCATCGGGGAAAAGCTCGATCATGATCGTTTCCTTCATGCCGCCAAAAGCCACGTCCATGACAGCAAGTTTGTGCATGGAGTCCTTCTCCCAGAGGCCCGGATTGCCAGCGACGGGCGAAGGCAGGCGCAAGGGGCCGGAGGAAGTGATGGGCCCGCCGGAGGTGGGTGCCGCACCGCCTTGGTCAGCCGCTTTGAAGAGAGATTTCTGCGCCTCCTCGGCCAACTTGTCCACCGTGGACGTGGGGGACGTTGTCTCTGGCAAGGCTGGAGCGGTGCTGGGCCTGAGCATCTCAGGTGCCTTGACTTGCTGGGCATTCGAGAGAGTGCCGCAGCCGAAAATAAGCAGGCAGGTCAAAAACGAGGTCTTCACGTCAAAAAGCAGGGGGATGGAAACACCTGGAAACGATCTCAGCGCAGAGTGGCCGGAATGGCCGGGTTGATCTGAGGAGGGGCAGCCGGGGCTGCGGCGGGAGCCGGGACCGGGATGGAAGGAGCGGCGGGCGCCACGCTGGCCGGCGGCGCGGCATAATCATCCTTGCGATATTGATAGTAGTGCTTGGGATTGCCGCGTGATTTGCGCGGCGGCAGTCCCCAGCTCACATCATAGGCATCCTGTTGCGAGACGGTGGGGTTGCGAGAGTCCATCTTCTCAAAAGATTTGCAGGACATCAGGCCGAACAAAGAGGCGGCCATCAAAAATAGAATGCAGAAGCGCGGAGGAGTCATTGTCTGGCTGGATTGAATGCTTGGGAGGATTGGATACTAGGCGTTGCGGCTTCCGCTGGCAAGATCGAAGTCTGAGACGAAAACGTCTGGCCACACGCTGTAGAAAAGCCTCGCCACCGAGGGGGTTTCGCGGTCATTGGTGAGCGATTCCCATTTCCTCTTCTCATGCAAGCCCTCATCACCGGCGGAGCCGGATTCATCGGTTCCCATCTGGCCCAAGCCCTGTGCCGCAAGGGTGCCAAAGTACGGGTTCTCGACAATCTGAGCACCGGCTCCCTGGAAAACCTGGCCTGGCGTGGCAACGGTGATGATTTGGAATTCATCCAGGGAGATGCGCGTGACGAGGCGCTGCTGGCGAAAATCGTGCCCGGCTGTGAGTGGGTGTTTCACGAGGCGGCAGTGGCCTCGGTGCCGCAGTCGGTGGCGCAGCCGCTGGAAACGAACCAGCACAACCTGGACGCGACGCTGAAACTCCTCATCGCGGCGCGAGACGCGGGCGTGAAGCGCTTCCTGTTTGCCTCTTCCTCGGCGATCTACGGCGAGTCCGAAGTGGAGTCGAAGCATGAAAGCCTGCCACCACAGCCGATCACGCCTTACGGCCTGCAAAAATACGCCAGTGAACGCTACGGGCAGCTTTTTCATCAGCTCTACGGCCTCCCGACCGTGGCGCTGCGCTATTTCAATGTCTTCGGCCCTCGGCAGTCCTTCAACTCGCCGTACTCAGGTGTCATCGCCCGTTTTTGCACGGCGATGCTGCGGGGCGAGACCACGGTGATCTTTGGCGACGGCGGCCAGTCCCGTGACTTTGTGTTCATCGACAACATCGTGCAGGCCAACCTGCTGGCGGCGGAGGCTCCGGCGGAACGTGTGGCCGGACGGGTTTTCAACGGTGGCACCGGAAACAGCGTGTCACTGCGGCAGCTCGTGGCGGATCTCAATGAACTCACTAAGCAGGACATCCAGCCACAGTTTGAACCTGCCCGTGCGGGCGACATCCGCCACTCGCAGGCGGATGTTTCAGCGCTGCAGGAGGCCACAGGTTATGTGCCAGCGGTTTCTTGGAAGGAGGGCCTTGCGCAGACGCTGGAGTTTTACCGCCAGCAGCCAGCCTGAGCGGCGATCAGGCCGATTTCACCGACTTGGTGATGATTGTGCGGCCCAACAGCATGTCCGTGGTGTTCATGGCCTGAACGAGCGGCACATTGGCCTCATCAAGCGTCTTGAAGCGCACACGCTCCTTGCGCATGGCCCAGGCGCCGAACAATTTGATGAAGGGATAGAGCAGGACAAGCTTCGGCAAGGCGGAGCGCTGCTTGCGGTCGATGTGCGGCGTCACACTCGGGAAGCCGGCGTCCATCAACGCATGCGCCACATAGAACCACGACACCGGGTTGATGTGGCCGCCGGTGGAATAAAGCGCGCTATGCTTCACCGGCAGAGGGCCGAAGAGATTCCAGAAGCCGAAGGTGAGAAAGCGCAGCCGCGAGTTCAGGTTTAGGATGTTCGGCGTGCTCAGGATGCACACGCCGCCGGGCTTCAGCACGCGGTGAATTTCCCTCACCACGCGACGGAAATCCTCCAGATGCTCGATCACCTCCGTGGCGGTAACGACATCGAAGCTGGCATCAGGATACGGCAGCGACTCGTGGTTCAGATTCGCCACATCCACCTTCTGGCCCGGCAGCCGCATCAGTTCTTCCGTGTAATCACACACGCTGGTCTCGACGTTCAGCTTCTCCTTCACGCGGGCGATGAGCGTGCCGCGTCCCGCTCCGATGTCGAGATAGCGCGTCCAGGAACGCCAGCCGGGTTCGGCGAGGAGGAGTTCGAGGACTTTTTCGTGGATGCGGTCGATGCTCATGGAACGGCGTGCTTATCGAAGGGCGCTGTGACGGGCAACCTATTTCTTCACACTCCGCGCATCACCCGCACGGCCACATGATCCGTGTCCGGCAGGATGCGCTTGCGCAGGTCGATGGAGACACCAGCGGCCTTGAACTCCTTCAGCACGCAGTCCGCCAGCTCGGCGGCCAGCGTTTCGATCAAGCAGCGTGGCTTCTCAGCGGCGATCTGCTGGAGCCTCGCGGCCACGGCGGCGTAGTCGATGGTGGCGGTGAGGTCATCCTGCATCGCCTCAAAGCGGCTGCTCACGCGCATGACGACATCGGCTTCGAGAATCTGACTGCCAGCACGTTCCTCATCCGGCACGCCGATGTGGGTGCTCAGCTTGAGGCAGGACAGGCGGATTTCGTCAGGTAGGAACATGGCGTGAAGTTATGATACAAGACCGCGATGGATGCATTCGTCGATCAGGATGCGCGTGGGGATGTTCAGGTCGGTTTTCAGCGCCTCCGCCAGCGGCAGCCACTGAAACTCCTGCGCCTCCTCGTTCAAAACGACGCTCGGCGCAGACTCCGCGCAGTGTGCGATGTAATTGAGCAGCAGAAAGTGCGCGGAACGCTGAAACTCCGGCGGCTCGATGCAATCCTGCACCATCACAAACTCGATGTCGCGGAGCGTGAGCGCCGTTTCCTCGATGATCTCGCGGACCAGCGCCTCCTCGCAATTCTCACCGCGTTTGATCTTGCCGCCAGGGATGCCCCAGCGGTGGCTCCACTTGTGCGTGCGGATGAGCAGCATCTCCCCTGCCCCGTTCAAGATCAGCGCCCCCACCGTGGCGATAGGAAACGCGGCCTCCTTCACATTCCAACCACCCAGCAGCGCCGGAAGACGGGACAAATCACGCACCAGCAGATCGGGCTCGGACTTCAGCAGCGTTTCGGCGCTCTCATAACCCGTGCAGGTGGCGATGCTGAGGACTCCAGCGGCCTTGCCCGCGTCGATGTCATGCCGCATGTCGCCGATGAAGGCGGTCTCTTCCGGTCGCATGTCCAACCCTGCCAGCAGGGAGTGAATTTCGTCACGTTTGTCGATCACTCCGCAGCGCATGACTTCAAAGGCGTCCTTAACCCCCAGCGCGGCCGCCTGCGCCTCCACATGCTGCGCCGGAGCGCTGCTCAGCACCACCATCCGCCGCCCGGTGGCGGCGGCGTAGCGGATGAACTCCGCCGCATGCGGCAGCAGCGGCACACCTTCAGAGGCGTGTGGGAAATGCTCCAGGTAGAGCTGCTGCAGGCGCTCCAGCGGCGTGCCGGGCAGGATCTCCTCGAAAAACTCCGTGTAAGGCAGCCGGAACCGCGCTTGAAACTCCACCCGCGTCAGTTCATCACGCCCGGCGGCCCGCAGCATGCCGTTCACGGCGCACAAGACACTGGGCAGATCATCCGCCAGCGTGCCGGACCAGTCGAAGATAAGATTGCGAATCATGAGCGCGGGGCATTAGCCGTGGCTCGCATGATTTGCAAACCACGAAGCCGCTCCTAGCGCCTGCGTCGCAGCGCCAGCAGTCCCGCCAGCCCCAGCAGCATGAGGCTGCCCGGCTCCGGCACCGGTGTGAGCACGAAATCAATGCAGTAAGAAATTTGATCCGTCCCCTCCTGCACCCAGAAAGTGTAGTTGCCGGGGCCGAGAGGACCATTGAAGCCGTCACCACCAAACTCAGGACCGGCGTCCAGAATCGCCATCAGATTGGTGTAGGTGGCACCGAAACCGTCCAACTGCTCGTTCCAGAGCCCGTTGCTCAGGTGATTGGACGGGTCGGACATATTGATCGAGGTGGCGTCGTCAATCGCCATGAAGGAGTTGATGCTGCCGACAGGCTTGCCAGCGCCGTTGTCGGAGTACGAGAGCAGATTGATTCCTGTCAGGTAGTAGCCTGCGGCGATGGTAAACGTCCAGACATCGGCGTCCATGGGGTTCACGCCATCGAAGCCCATCGTGCCTTCGACCAGGTTGTGCCCCTCGCTAAAAAAAATGGGGGTGGGGGCATTGCCATCGCCAGACAGTTCACCGCTGTACAAGTAATCCGGTGGAACAACGGCGGCCTCAGTCCAATTCACCGCGTTCGCCTGGCTCAAGGGCAAGGCGAGGGCAGCGAACAGAAGGCTGAAGCGTCCAAAACAATTCATTATGATAATTATCACCAATATACTCAATCATGTCAATCATGTTCGTCCATCACCGGCTCGAAAGCCTTCACCGCCACCCGATTTGGGCTCGCTTTCGTCCGCCTCACTCCGCATTCTCGTGACCATGAGGTTGTCTCTTCTCTGCCTGTGCGTTTTGCCCTCCTGCGTCCACCTGTTCACCACCCGGGTCGATTACACCGCCTCCGCTCCCGCGCCCAGCGTCGGCGGCAGCACCTTCCGGGCGGAATTCATCCCCAAGGGCGCGGAATCCGGTCTCGCCCTCAGCGCCGGGGTCATTGGCGGGGCCACGGTGTCTGAAATCGGCCCCTACCAGGTCCGCCTGCACGCCTTCGGCCAGTCCGGCGACCAGCGCACCTTCCGCGTGACGAGTTTCACCCTCACCAGCCCCGGAAACTTCACCGCGCCCATGGAACCACGCGGTTTCGAGGGCCGGGCCGAATTCAAGCCCACTCAAACCACCGGCCGCAACCGCGCCAGCCTACTGCTCGGCCCGTGGTTTCGCCTGGATGAATACCGCGACCGTGAACTCCTCATCGAAGCCGGGGTCGAAGTCACCCGCCGCGGCGGCGTGACACGCGGCAGCCTCCGCATCCCGCTGAAACAGACGAAAACCAGCCGCCGGGACAGTCACTTCCTGCTCAACGAACTCTGGCAGGACATTCGTGGCGTGGAAGACCCGGTCATCGAAGCGCTGCCACCAGCGCCCGAATCAGCGGAGTGAGGAGCGCGGGAAGTCAAGGCGGCTATGCCGTCAAAGGTCAAGGAGTCAAGCGTCGTGCTTCACACCCTTTGACCACCTCTTGACGGGCGCAGCCCCCCTTGACCACTCTTTGACGGGCGCAGCTCCTCTTCCCCCTCTTTTGCCCCTCGACAATTCGCCCGCGTTCGTCTCAAATGCGCCCGCACTGCCCCAGAGCGGGCATTCTTCTCTCAAACCCAACAACCACACTCACACCATGGGCAAAATCCAATTCGGCTCCGAAGTCTATACCTGGTTCATGCAGGGCACCGGCAAAGGTTACGACAACAAACTCGACCACATGATCAAGGTCGCCTCCGAGGCGGGCTTCACCGGCATCGAGCCCATGGTCCTCGAAATCTCCACCAGCGCCCTCGGCTGCAGCAAATACTGGCTCGGGCCCCTCATTGACCCCATCAAGATGAAGGACACCCTTCAGCAGTACAACATGCAGCTCGCTGGCCTCGCCCTCGTCTGCGCTTGGGACGGTGAAACCGAAGCCCCCAACGAAAAGGAAGCCGCTGACTTCACGCTCAACTTCCTCAAGCACTTCCCCGGCTCCATGCTCGGCACCGTCACGCTTCCCAGCGGTCGCAAGGACAACCTCCAAAGCCGCCGCCTGAACATCGCGAAAAACGTCAATGCCGTCTCCAAGCGCGCTGCAGACCTCGGCATCAAGGCCTCCTACCACCCGAACTCCCCGCCCGCCTCCCTCGTCCGCACGCAGGAAGACTATGACGTCGTCCTCAGCAGCCTCGACCCCAAAGTCACCGGCTGGACGCCCGATGTCGGCCACATCATCCGCGGCGGCATGGACGTCATCGCCACGCTCAACAAATGGCAGCATCTCGTAAACCACATCCACTACAAGGACTTCTCCGGCAACGGCGCCGAGCCTTGGGCACAGATGGGCACCGGCAAGCTCGACTTCCACAAGATCACCGAATGGCTCGTCGCCCGCGACTACTCCGGCTGGATCATCTGCGAAGACGAAGCCCACGTCGCCGTCGATGACCCCGATGGCGTCACCAAGCAAAACGGCCAGTGGTGCAAAGACAATCTGCATCCGATCGTCGCGTAATTGATTTCGCAAAGCGAATACCCCTAACTCAACGCCCTCTTCCTTCGGGAGGAGGGCGTTTTTGTTTCTACACAGAAAAACCATGCAAGTGCCACCAAAACAGGCACGGCAAATGCATTGACGCTTATGCGCCGCCCGTTCAGCATGCGGGCCCAGATTTATGCGCTTGAACATCCTCACTCTTGCTTTCGCTCTTGGGGTCTTGACCGCCTTCGGCCAGCAGCCAGCGATCTATTCCGACACCGAAGCCGCCAATCATGTCGATGAGGAAGCCACCGTCACCGGCAAGGTCTTCGGCGTCTCCACCTCAAAAACAGGCACGACGTATGTGAATCTCGGCGGCAATTTCCCGCAGCACACCTTCGCGGGCGTCATCTTCGCCAGCAAGCAGGCCGACGTGGGCGATGTGAAGCAATACGAGGGCAAAGACGTCACCCTCACCGGCCGCATCACCGTCTCCCGCGACGCGAGCAAGAAACCGCAGATCCTCATCAGCAGAGCGGATCAAATCAAACTCGCCGTCCCAGCAAGTGCCCCCGCCGCGATGCCTCCGGCACCCGCGGCCGCCACATCGGCACCCGCCGCAGCCCCCACCTCGGCCACCACCACGCCGATGCCTGCTTTGACCCCGCCGGTGCCCAAGGAAATTCCCATCTCCGCCTCGACCGTTCAAATCCAGCTCGCCAGCAGTTGGAGCGCGCCGCGCAGTGGCGGCGAAATGACGCGCAAGGATCTTGCCCGCATCTTTGGCACCATCGGCACTCCCAGCGACACCACCACCGCCTCGGCCGCGCTCGAAGTTTACCCCGGCATCCCCTTCCTCACCCAGTTGGAAACCGTGAAGAAGCTTCTCAAGCTCGAAACCCTATCATGTGCCAAATCCAGAATCACTACGGCAGGACTGCCCTTTGATTCCCTCACCGATCATGACTTCTCCGGCGTCTTCCCCGGCGGCTACGACCAGCTGCACCTCATCACTGACAAAAACGAGCAGGTCGTCAGCGTCCTGCTGGTGGACTCCAGCTCACGTGCCCGCGTGACGAACGAAGTCGATGGCACCGGCTACCACACCTACAACTTCATCACCGGCGGCAGCAAAGCCGTGACCTACTACGCCATCCGGCACCAGGTCACACCGCCCAGCACCCCCACCGCCGCCGTGGTCGTGGACACCCTTCTCGTCGATCCCACCGATCCCGAAACACCGAAGCCAAAGACCAGCAAAAAAAGCTCCAGCAAATCCAACTACTCCAAGCCCAAGACCGGCAAGATCCTCGAACGCTCCCGCTGGTTCGTCCCGCCTCCCATCGTCAATCTCATCCTCCGCAGCACCGGCGGGTAAATGCGGCATTCTGCTATGGCCCGACGTTCGAGCCCTGAATCCTCGTCGCACGCCCCTTGAATCCTCATCGCTCTTGGGGTCTGGGTAAAAAGCCGCTGGACGACAGCCATCTGCCAGTGTGTCAGCAGGACTGTGTCAGAGAAGGTAGTTAGCCTACTGTAAAACCTTGTCTCAAGGCGCTGATTCGAGCCGAAAAGGGGCCCCTGCACCGGACACATTGAGAACGAGGCGGATAAAAATGCAGCCCAATCTCCGGCGGGAGATCCGGTCATATTTTACTGCCAAATATGACGCGTATTTGAGTGAAAACCGACAGATCAGTTGCTCATCACTCACCGGTGCGTCAAAATCGACACCCATGAAGCCTGAAGTCCACTGGTACGCGACAAATCTGTGGCCCATAACGTTGTTGACGCTCTCGACAGAATTGTTTCTCATCAAGTAGTTCGCTGAAGAAATCGTGAAGATTTCATCCTGCGTTCACACTGTTTTCACAGACAGATGGAAGCTTGGCAGGTCAATTCCTTATCAATCGAATTTCGAAACACTGCAATGAACTTCCTTCAAGAAACTGTCAGAGTCATGTTTGCCCATGGTCTCGTGTATTTAGTGTACGGGTTAGCCCTCTCATTTGTGATCGTATTCGGAGCGTCCCGATTCGTGAAAATCACACTCATCATCCTTACTCTGCTACTGGCTGCCGTGGGCGCGCTCTTCATCGGCCCTCGCATTCACGAAGCCGCTGTGTGGCGTCAGCTTTCCCAGCGCGTCCCTGCCCAAGCCCTCTCACCCGCCGAAGCCGAGATCACTGCCGACGCCGTATCCGGTCGACTCACTCCCGATGGCGTCGACGAGGTTGGTCACGTTCGCCTCGCTAACGGCGACATCTGGCGCTTTGCCTTTCGGTCGCATCATCTTCTTCACTGCTCAGACAGTTATTCCGTCTTTGCTGGTCCCGCCGGCATCTATCGCGTTCGGGGCGATTACTTCTGCTGCGAGGTCCAGTTTCCGAGCGCCACGATGCCGAAGGACAGCGCCGAGTTCCTTACGTTTCTCCGCGGCGTTCATAACTCAGTCGAACGCGCCAAATGACAATGGCCGCACCGCCTAACCATGCGCTGCAGCGGACTGCTCCGGGCGTTACTGCCTGAGAGTAACCCCTCACACCACCGGCCCCGGCACATCGGCCCACTTGGCGTGCCATTCTTTGAAGACGATGGGTGAAATCTCGCTGGGCTTGATCTCGCTGCGGCCGCCCCAGAAGACGTTGGTGTATTCGACCGGGATGCCTGCCTCGACGAGATGCTGATCAATCGCGGCCTTGTGGGCGAGCACGGTGTCTTTGTCGGTGCCGTGGATGACGCCCATGATGTTCACATTGGCAAAGCGCACGCCGCCTTCACGCCAGTAGGCATGCGTCATGATGGGATGACGCCCGACTTCGCCGCCGGCACGTTCTTCCATGCCCTTCGGCACTTTCCAGTGGAACAAGGCATTGAAACGCGTCACGCGCTGGCCTGAAGCGCTCGGCTTGACGTGCTCCAGGAAAGTCGAGAAACGGCCGATGACGCCTTTGGCATCGAGACGCTTCGCGACTTCGCAGAATTTCTCCATCGAGACACCCGCAGCCATCGCCCGTCCTGCCCACGGCTCCGGGCCGATTTCTTCGGAGGCTAAATCGCCTTTGAGATGCAGCAGCACGTTCCACTCCTCCTCGTTGAGATCGGCAATGTTGGTGGTCATCATCACAGCAGGCTCGTCGGCCCTTTCACCAGGTTCCATCGTCTTGCGGCGCACATGGCCGACGCCGAGGGCGAAGATGCCGTGCGCCTGCATGGTGTAGTAGTCCTCGGCACCGATAAGGCGCTTCAGCACATCGCAGTGATCGTTGATGGCGCGATCCTGCGGCACTTTGAGCGTCGTCCACAGACGGAAATCACTGCCGCTGACCTCACGGTCGGTGCTGCGCAGCACGACGTGGCCGCTGAAGGGGTCTTGTTTGAAGAGAAACTCAAACGCGCCTTCCAGCTTGTCAGTGGGCACCTTCCATGCGACGAGCGCGCCTTCGGCGAGCTTGTTCGCCAGCAAGGTCTGCCGAACGCGGCGGATCACGCCCGCCTTCAGCATGGCACGGATGCGTTCCACCACGGTGTCAAACGGCAGGCCACTCTCTTCGGCAATGAATTGGAACGGGTGCTGATGAAAGCCCTTCACCCGGTCCTCGCTCACGGCGAGAATTTGGGCGTTGATAGGGTCGGTGTGCTCGATGGGAAGGGAAACGTCGGACATGGTTGGCAGGGTCGGGGGAGCGCAACCTTTAGCGGCCTGCGCCAGGAACACAAGGCCCGGCGCTGTGCCGTATTTGCGATTCCACCAGCCCTTCGTCGTCATTGAGCTCCTCCGTGCCAATCAAGCCTGACAGCATCAGCACTCGGCCTGTCCACTTTCCTATTCGCTGGTTTGCTTCACGGCCAGTTCCGGCCACAGTCCGCCGCATGCGCCCGCTTTTCTGCCTTCTGCTCCTCGCCGCGAATGCCTTGCACGCCCAGACGGAGCGCAAGCTCGAAACCCTGCTGCTCATGCCGGAGCCGAAGGCGATGCGCACGGTGTTCTCCATTGTCCCCGCCGGAGCGAAGCAGACGGTGCTCACGCCGTATCGCGAGTCCGCCGTGTCGCCGAGCGGCATCGAGCCGTACTCGCAGGCTTCCTTCGCCAAACTCGGCCTGAGTGTCGAGACCTTCGCCGAACGCGCCAAAACTGCCGCCGACAAGCGCCTGACCCAGATGCAGCCCGAATTGAAAAAGGGCGAGGACGGGAAGATCGCCTACGCCGTCTATCGCGGTGAATCGTCGCTCTTTCCCACGCTGCTCATCGCCCCTTCGCTGCCGAAGATTTTCGAGGAGCTGTTCGGCAAGGAAATCTGGGTGGCCATGCCGGACCGTCACGCGCTCTACATCTTCCCCGCCCGGTCCGACATCCTCCAAGAATTCACCGCCGACCTCGCCGAGCGCTACACCACCGATGCCTTCGCCGCGAGCTGCGAGGTGTTTTCGCTCAAGACGGGAGAAGAGCCGAAGGTGGTGGCGAGTTTTGCGGGAGAAGAGTGAAGAATCCGCCACGGTCACCACGATTGACGGGCTCAACAAAATTGTGTCTTATCAAACCATTGGGCGTTCCTACGCGCATCCGTGAATGAAGTGTCTGCTATCTGTTCTTTTCCTCTCCAGCATTTCTCTGCTGGTGGCAGTGTTCTCCCCCTATGGCCGCGCTTCATTTGGGAACCTTGCCTTCATTCTGGTACTGGCGGCCATGTTCGTGACACTAATCGCGATGAACTATCGTTGGCATCGCACTCGCACCACACGGCCATCGCTTCTATTGGCCGCAGTTCCAGCCATGCTGGCTTATTTCGTTTGCACCACACGTCAGGCCTTTGATGAGATTATTCCCATGGGTATCGATGCCACAGTTGCTCGTCTTTATCGCTCGCAAAATCATCAGCATCCTGGAATTGAGCTTGAAGGCGCTTCGCACGAGGCAATCAGAATCGAACCTGTTCCCGAAGAAAGCTGGATAAAGCTGCGAGTTGGCGATCATGTGACCAAGGAACCCTTCACCACCTACCTCAAGCGCGGCGACGAGCGAGTTCCCGCTGTTGAGCCTTCTCTATTCCACGCGATCAGAGGAGCATCTTCGTGATGATCAACGGGCCTGCCTCTAGCTATTTCAAGCGTCACGGCCCATCGAACACCACGGCATCATCGCCGTCTTTCGCCGCCCCCTTCCTGTGCTCAATGCCTTCTGCCCGACGACGCCTGGCTTCGGCGAAGAATTCTTTGAGGATGCCGACGCAGTCGTCGTTGAGGACACCGGCGGTGATCTCGCAGCGGTGGTTGAGGTTGGGGGCTTGGAGGAGGTTCCAGTAGCCGCCGGCGGCACCGCCTTTGACATCGGGGCAGCCGAAGATGACGCGACGGACGCGGCAGTGGATGATGGCCCCGGCGCACATGGGGCAGGGCTCCTTGGTGACGTAAAGATCGCACTCGTTGAGCCGCCAGTCGCCCAGGGCGCTCTCGGCCTGGGTGAGGGCGAGCATTTCGGCATGCGCAGTGGCGTCCTTGAGCGTCTCGACCTGGTTCCAGGCCCGGCCGATGACGTTTCCCTGATGCACGATGATGGCTCCAATGGGCACTTCGTCCTGCTTGGCGGCCTTGCGGGCCTGCCGCAGGGCATCGCGCATGAAATGCTCGTCGTCGAAGGGGTTGATGATGAGGGTGTCTGCCACGCGGGTTTATAAACGGCTGCGCGGCCAACTCAAACCTTGAACTTTGAACCTTGAACCTTATCTCAGGACATGAATCACACGACCGACCTCATTCTCCCGTCCTTGCTGGCCTCCGACTGGTCAAAAATCGGCTCCGAAGTGAAGCGTGCCTCCGACGCCGGGGCGCAGTGGCTGCATCTGGACGTGATGGACGGGGCTTTTGTCGATAACATCTCCTTCGGCCCGCAAATGGTGCAGACGGTGCGCAAGCTGACTGACATGTATCTGGACGTGCATCTGATGATCCACCGTGCAGATCATTATCTCGAGCGTTTCATCAAGGGGGGCGCTAACAACATCACGATTCATGTCGAGGCGAACTACGACAGCTCGCTGGCGGAGACGCTGAAGCGCATCCGGGCCGCCGGGCTGCACTGCGGCATCGCGCTGCACCCGAGCACGCCGTTTGAGGCGGCGCTGCCGTTTGTGAACGATATCGACCTGCTGCTGGTGATGACGGTGGTGCCCGGATTTGGCGGGCAGCCCTTCATGGAGAAGGAAACAATGCCGAAACTGGCCGCCGCGCGTGATTACCGCGACGCGCACGGTTTGAAATTCCATCTCGAAGTCGATGGTGGCATTTACACAAACACTGCACCGATCGCGAAGCAGAACGGGGCGAATCTGTTCGTCTGCGGCACGTCATCCTTCGGCCCGCCGGACATGAACCAGTCGATGCGTGATCTGGTGGCGTCCGTGGCCTGACATGAAAAAGGGCAGGAGATGAACTCCTGCCCTTCGAGATTGTTTAGCTCGCAGGCGGCGGCTCTGTCGGCTGGGGAGCCGGAGCGGCGTGATTGTCGTCATGATGATCATCGTCGTGATGATCATCCTCCTGGTCGTGCTTGTCCTCGCGGGGATCGTGGCCTTCCTGATGCTTGATGTCGGTGTGCTCGGTGACGCCTTTGAGGTGCGTCTTGAACTTGCGATGGCGCTGCTGGCCTGGCAGCGGGCTGATCTGCATGTTGATGTTACGACCCGCCATCTTCGGCTCCTGATCGACATGGCCCATGGTGAGGAGGTCGGCCTTGATCTTCTGCGCAAGTTTATGGCCCAGCTCCTGATGCGCCATCTGGCGGCCGCGGAACTGGAGCTGGATGCGCACCTTGTGGCCTTCGGCGAGGAAGTCTTCCGCGTGCGTGATCTTGATCAGGTAGTCATGCGGGTCGATGCCGATGCGGAATTTCATTTCCTTCACCTTGCCGGCCTTGTGATGCTTGTGAGCCTCCTTCTTGTGCTTCTCCTGGATGTACTTGTATTTGCCGTAGTTGACGATCTTGCACACGGGCGGATCGGCATTCGGCGCGACCTCGACGAGGTCCAGGCCACGCTCCTTGGCGATGCGGATGGCCTGCGCGGTGGGCAGGATGCCGAGCTGATGCGTGCCATCCTCCTCAACGACACGCACCTTCGGAGCACGAATGCGCTCATTGATGCGGGTCTGATCGACAAAACGACCGTTCGGCCGGTCACGACCCCCAGGACGATTGCCACCACCGGGACGGAATGGAGCACCGCTGGAGTAACCGCCTGGACGTGCCGGTCCCGAGGGGCGCGGAGCACCGGCGGCTGGTCCTGCTGGACGCGGAGCGGCTGGATTGGCCGGGCCGGCAGGTCCTGCCGGACGGGGCGGCGGCGGTGTTCCGCCTTGATTTTGCTGGGGACGCGGCGCGAAATTGCCGCCGCTCAGTTGCTGGAATGGATTGCTTATGGGTTACCTCCGTGTGTGTTCAGGAATCCAGGAGGCCGTGTGGCGATCACCTGGAAAATCGAAAGGAAAAGACGCGCTGCAAACATCATATCAGCGCGGACTCGATTCCAACATGCACGCGCCCTCAACCTCCCGGTCATGCGGGGTCTGGAAACGCGAGAAAGAAAAAAACATGCAGGGAAAGTCAGATACAAGCGGCTTTAGGAAACACGCTGGCGGAGTCATTGACTCAAACGCTGCCAATTAGTAGCGACTTTCACGAAGATGAGCAAGCCGATTTATTGACGCAATGCCTCACCTTCAGGAATCCGCCCGCCCACCGACGAGGAAAAATGCCCAAGCATCAGCTTTCCCGAACTTTCCCCGCCAAAGAATCGAGCGTCCGCTTGAAATCGTTGGAGCCATTGATGAGGTTCGTGACGACTTTGCAGGCGTGAATGACGGTGCCGTGGTCGCGGCCGCCAAACTCATCGCCGATCTGGACGAGCGGCAGCTTCGTGAGGCTGCGCACGAGAAACATCGCCACCTGACGGGCCTCGGCGATGTTTTTCGGGCGACGCGGGCCGGTGAGGTCGCTGACACGCAGGTCGTAGTGCGTGGCGACGATGCGCTGCACGCGGTCCACGGTGATGGTCTTGGACTTGTCGTCGTCGATCACGTCATGCAGCAGCGTGGCGAGAGCAGACTCGGTGGTGACAGGACCTTCAAGGGAGACGTGGGCCGCCACGCGCATCAGCGCACCCTCAAGTTTGCGCACGTTGGCGCGGATGCGGTGCGCCATGAAGTCGAGAATCCACGAGTCGAGCGCCACATTGAAATCACTCTGCTTGCGGCGCAGGATGGCGATGCGTGTCTCAAAGTCGGGCATCTGAATCTGCGTTGCGAGCCCCCACTCAAAGCGGGAAACGAGGCGGCTTTCGAGATTTTTGATGTCGCTGGGCGGACGGTCGCTGGCGAGCACGATCTGCTTCGCGTTGTTGAAGAGCTCGTTGAAGGTGTGAAAGAACTCCTCCTGCGTGCTGTCCTTGCCCTCGAAGAAATGCACGTCGTCGATGAGCAGCACATCGACCTTGCGGTATTTCTGACGGAACTGGCTAAAGGTCTGCTTTTTGATGGCGTCCACGAACTCGTTCGTGAACTGCTCGGAGGTAACGTAACGCACATTGGTGCGCGGCTTGCGCGCCAGCACCTCCTGGCCAATTGCCTGCATGAGGTGAGTTTTGCCAAGACCCGTGGGACCGTGGAAAAAAAGCGGGTTGTAGATGCGGCCTGGCTTTTCGGCGACGGCGCGGGCCACGGCGAGCGAGTAGCTGCTGTTCGGACCGGCAACGAAGCTGTCGAAATTAAACTTGGCGTTCAATCCGGCGTCACTGAAATAACGAATGGGTGCCTGATCAGAGGCAGTAACACGCGCGGCCTTGATTTCAGGCATCGGCACAAACGCCGCGCTGGCAGGCACAGGCTCCGTGGCAACATGAAATTCAATCACAGCGGGAACGCCGGTGACCTCGGCCACAGCATCAGCCACCGCCGCGGTGTGATTGCTCTCGATCCACAACTGGTGAATCGGGTTTGGCACGGTGATGATGAAGCGTCCGTCATCCGCAAGACGTCCGCAGGTGCCGCTGAAGCAGCGCTGGAAATTGTCACCGCCAAGGCGCTGACGCAGCACCTCGCAAACGCGGTCCCACAGCGTGGGCGTCAAAGCGAACAGTTCCGCAGGCGCATGATGGTTGACTCCGTTGGTGGCTGGTTGATTCGTGCTTTCATCGTTACGCGCCATGTCGGGGTTTCTACGGGAGAGTGAGGTGAAAAAAGTGGTTGAGACGAACTTAAAAATCATTCAGCAGGCATCAAGGTGAGCATGACATGAATTTCAAAAACGTCACTGCTTTGTATGACGAAAGCGACCCATCTAACAAGTCCTTCTTCTATATATTTTTTGAATTTTCCATGCGCGACAATGAAAGTTTCAAAATCAATTTGCACTAAGCGCATCAAGTTGTTCGCAACGTGTGGTGAACAAGTTGTGAAGATCGTGGGAACTGCTGTGTACAAACCCTGACAGGCACGGAAAATGCACGCGTTCATGCCGCATCAAGGCTGCCACAGATAGCAGCATCCTCTGAAGTTGCGGCCATCAATGAGCCTGCTTCACATGCTCACCGAGGAGATCGCGGCCAAAGTCACCGTCAAAGCTGCGCCAGACGCTGTGAACATGGTTGGCCTCGTTTTGAGTGTTGTCGTACTCAATGAGGAAAGTCTTCCCCTGCACCCGGTAATAATGAGGCTCACCACGCTCCTTGCCACCGGCCCAGGCGAAATAAACAGGCCCACCCTTCTTGATCTCGGCACGCGCCTCGTCTGCGATCTCAGGACGCATGCGTTCGAGATACTCATCAATCAAACGTGTGAGCATGCCCTTCTGCTTTTCATCCAGCGAGGTGTCTGGCAGACCGGCTGGCGACAGTGCGCTGACCTTGTGCTCGGCGGCGGTGATCATCTCCTTGGGCGCCTCCGTGGCGACAAAAGCCGTCTTAAACTGATCGGGTGTGAGTGATTTGACCAACTCGCGGCCCATCTCTTCCTCCACGGCGAGCACACGCAGGCCGGTCAGCGGTCCCTGGCGAATTTCGCCTGGATTGCTGCCCATGAACGCGGGGGTGACACGCAGAAGCTGTCCATCCTTGATGGTGAAGTTCAAAGACAGGTGATGCCCCTCCACCCGCCAGCCCCAGGCACCCTTGTCCGCCGGCTCTCCGAAAATGGAGACAAAATATTTTTCAGGATCACGCTTCTCGCGCACGGCAGCGCGTTTTGACTCATCCGCGCCTTCGATTTGAAACAGGACTTCCTCCAAACTCATGATGGTGACGGCTTTGGCGGTGCCACGAAGACCGAGACCGGTGTTTAGCAAGGCGTGGGCGAGCAGACGCTGCTGCGGTGTCATTTCCTTCATGGAAAGACCTTTGCGCTCACGTGGGATGAAGTGCCAGTTCTCGCGCTCCACATCGGCAAACTCGAAAGCGGCCCGGCTTTTTTGCTCCGGCGTGAGAGCGGCCAGGAAAATCTTGGCGATGGCCGACATCTGCGCACCCGCATCATGAGCATGCAGGCTGCCGGGAAAAACGAGATAAAGAGCAAGGAGCGGGACGGCAAAAAAGCGGAGAGGGTGCATGAACATGGCGGATGGTGGACGAATCGTGGGCGAGTCGAACGGCGACAGCAACAACAGTTTGTCATTCGTTGTCATCATTTTTTCCGCCACGAGCGCCGAGTCGTTGACACTTTCCTCCGCGAGGTTGTAGTCTGCGCATTATCGGAAAAAATCCAGCGCACCCGCCCCACCCGTCACGATCGCATGTACTCCAATGAAGCATACCTACTCGAACAGCTCCAGGAATCCGGGCTGCTGAACGATCATGACATCCAGCAGATTAAGAATGGCCAGAAGCCGGGTGAGAGCACCCTGGAGGCCCTGATCAAAACCGGCGTGGTCTCCGACGAGCAGGTGGCGCAGACCGTGGCGGTGAACGCCGGCATGGAGTACGTCGATCTGAACGGCTTTGAACCGCACTCAGGCCTCAGAGCGCTTATCAGCCTCGACGTGGCGCTTAAATACAAGATCGCGCCGCTGGGAACGAACGGGACCGCGTTGCAAATTGTCATCGCCGACCCTTTTGACTTTGAGACGCTGGACGCGCTGCCGCATGTGTTGCAGCCGGAACTCGAATTTTTCTGCTCCACACCTTCACTGATCAAAACGCTCCAGGCCAATCTATACGGCAACGAAGCCGTCATGGGAACGCCGAAGGCCAAGAACATGGACGGCACCGTCACCGACGACGACGCGCCGGTCATCAGGCTGGTGACGAACATGCTGATGGAGGCGTTCAAGAACAAGGCGTCTGACATTCATGTGGAGCCGCTGGAGAAGGACATCCGCATCCGCTACCGCATGGACGGTGTGCTCGTGGATGTGGAGCATCACCCGAAGCGCCTGCACTCTGCCATCATCGGCCGCATCAAGATCATGACCGGCTCGATGCAGTTGGATGAGAAGCGCGTCCCGCAGGACGGACGCATCCAGATGGCCTACAACGACAAGGAGATCGACATGCGTGTTTCGATCATCCCGACGAACAACGGTGAGAGCGTGGTCATGCGTGTGCTAGACAAGAGCAGCCTGCGCCTTGGCCTCGTGGATCTCGGCTTCCTCAGTGACGACCAGGCCATGTTTGAGCGCCTGATCACCCTGCCGGACGGCATCATCCTGGTGACGGGGCCAACCGGTTCCGGCAAGACCACCACGCTGTATGCCTGCCTTAACTTCATCAATCGACCGGACCGCAAGATCATCACGGTGGAAGATCCTGTGGAATACGAGCTGGCAGGCATCAACCAGGTGATGGTGAAGGAGGATGTGGGCATGACCTTCGCCGCCGCGCTGCGCGCCATGCTGCGCCAGGCGCCCAACATCATCATGCTGGGGGAAATTCGAGACCTGGAGACCGCGTCCATCGCCATCCAGGCCTCTCTGACCGGCCACTTGGTCTTTTCGACACTTCATACCAACGACGCCCCCAGCGCGGTGGCGCGTCTCGCTGACATCGGCGTGAAGCCCTTCCTGATCGCCTCCGCCGTGCGCGCCATCGAGGCTCAGCGTCTCGTGCGCAAACTCTGCGGCGACTGCAAGACCCCCTCGTCAATGAGCGACCGTGAGCTGCGCGCCCTGGGGCTGGAGGTCTCACAACTGGCCGAGGCCACGATCATGGGCGCGAACGGCTGCAACAAGTGCCGCCAGGGCGGCTACCGCGGACGTATGTCACTCGTGGAGATTTTCACGATCGACGACGAAGTGCGGAACATGATCAACCAGCAGCTCACCACACCGCAGCTCCGTAAACGCGCCCGTGAGCTGGGCATGCGCACTCTCCGCGAGGACGGCGTGCGCAAAGTACTCTCTGGCCTGACCACCGCCGAAGAGGTCATTGAGGCCACCATGGCCGACGCTGACTGATTTTACCGACATTCTTCAAGACGAATCCCATTCCCACCAGACGACCATGACAGCCCAGAATGTGATAGACATGCTCGAAAACCGCGGCGTGATCGACAAAGGCGTCGCCTACGACATCGAGCAGGACAGCGTCCACAACGGCAAGGACATTATCCAGGTGCTGCTCGACTACGGCATCTACTCCAACGAAGACGAGTTCTGGGCGCAGGTGGCGGATGAGCTGGGCGCAGATCATTTCGATCTCGACAATTTCGAGCCACCGCCCTCAGTGGTGGCTCTCATCCCGGCGGGCATGGCCCGGCTTTACGGCGCTTTCCCAATCACGCTGGACGCGCAGGGGCTGCATGTGGCCTTCACCGACCCACTGAACGCTCAGCTTGTCGAAGATCTGCGTTTCGGCGTGGAAAAGACCATCGTCCCGGTCGTCGCGCGTCGCAGCCAGGTGCAGTCGCTGATCGAGAAGCACTACGGTAGTGGCGCGCCCAGCATCGAAGAAATCTTCGGCAACCTGGGCAAAAGCGGCGGAAAGGAATCATCTCCCGAAGCGGAGGCCAACTCAGCCCCCATCGTGAAATTCGTCGATCTGGTGATGCATCAGGCCATCAAAGAACGTGCGAGCGACATCCACTTCGAACCCTTTGAGCGTGAGTTCAAGATTCGTTACCGCGTGGACGGCACCCTCTATGAAATGGCCCCGCCGCCGGTGCATCTGGCCACTTCCGTGATCTCCCGCGTGAAGGTGATGGCGAACATGAACATCGCCGAGCGCCGCATTCCGCAGGACGGGCGCATCATGACCACCGTAGGCGGCAAGTCCGTGGACATGCGCGTGAACTCCCTGCCCACGCAGCATGGAGAGTCCGTGGTTTTGCGTGTGCTGGACCGCTCCTCCATCCAGCTCGAACTTTCTGACCTGGGCATGGGCGAAAGCCTGCGAGACTATATTGAGGAGACGATTCACAAGCCAAACGGTATCTTCATCGTCACCGGCCCCACCGGCGCTGGCAAGACGACCACCCTCTACGCCTGCCTCCGCAAGATCAACACCATCGACGCCAAGCTGCTCACCGCTGAAGATCCCGTCGAATACGAGCTGGACGGTATCATGCAGGTGCCGATCAATGACGCGGTGGGCCTCACCTTTGCCAAAGCGTTGCGCTCATTCCTCCGACAGGACCCCGACCGCATCATGGTGGGGGAGATGCGCGACCTCGAAACCGCGCAGATTGCCATTCAGGCCTCGCTCACGGGGCATTTGGTGCTCAGCACTCTGCACACCAATGACTCCGCCGGCGCTGTCACCCGTTTGGTGGACATGGGGGTCGAGCCGTTCCTCGTCGCCGCCACCCTGGAAGGAGTACTCGCCCAGCGCTTGCTGCGCACCATCTGCAAGTCCTGCCGCTCCCCCTACGAGCCAAGCCTGCATGTCCTCAACCAGCTCAACCTCTCCGTTGAAGACATCGGCGGAAAGCACTTCCACACCGGCTCCGGCTGCTCAGTCTGCGGCGGCAGCGGTTACAAGGGGCGCCGGGGCATCTACGAACTGCTGGATGTCACTGACCCGATCCGGGAGCTGATAACTGGTCGCGCTCCTTCGCTGGTGCTGCGCCAAAAGGCCATCGAGCTGGGCATGGTAACACTGCGCGAGGACGGCCTGCGCAGCATCTATGACGGAGAAACCACCATCGAAGAAGTGCTCAAATACACCTGATGGCGGTCATTCGCCCGAGTTGAACCAACACTCGCGCTCTCCCGCTCATTATTTGATGGACAGAACACCCGCCGCCCCGGTATCCTAAATTTCCTCCACCGCAAAATTCGCCTCCAAGAAGACACGTCCCTATGCCCAAGTTTCACTACATCGCCCTGGACCAAAACGGCCAGGAAACCGCCGGAGACCTTGATGCCGCCTCTGAAGCCGATGCCATCAACCAACTCCGGCAGTCCGGCCTGTATCCGACCAGCGTCGCCGCTGAAGGGCAGGGTCAGGCCGCCGCGATCAAGAAACGGGCCAAAACCTCCACCAAGGGCAAGGCCAAGGTCGTCAAGGTCGGTGCCAATGCCAAGGTCAAGAGCAAGACCTTGATGGTATTTACCCGTCAGCTTGCCACGCTGATCGACTCAGGCCTGCCGCTGCTTCGCGGACTCACCGTTCTCGGTCGTCAGGAGCCGCACCTCATCATGAAGGGCACCATCAACACACTGGCTGAAAACGTGCAGACCGGCAGCACCTTCTCGGAAAGCCTTCAGCAGTACCCGCGCATCTTCAACAAGCTCTACATTAACATGGTCAAGGCCGGCGAGCTCGGCGGTGTGCTCGAACTCGTCCTCAACCGTCTCGCTGAATACCAGGAAAAGGCCCAGAAGCTCAAAAACAAGGTCGTCGCGGCGATGGTTTACCCCATCATCGTCATGTGCATCGCGTCCGCCATCATGGTTTTCCTCATGATGGTCATTGTACCACGCTTTGAGACGATCTTTGACGACATGATCCCTGGCGGAAAAAGCAAGCTGCCAGAACTGACCAAGTGGGTCATCGGCTTCAGCCGCAACATGTATGACTACAAATGGTATCTCCTCGGCATACTCATTGGGAGCATCCTTTTCTGGAGAATGCTCGCAGCATCCAAAGGCGGCCGCCGCTGGATCGACCGCGCCAAACTCAAACTCCCGCTTTTCGGCGATGTTCAGCGCAAGACCGCCATTTCTCGCTTCACCCGCACTCTCGGCACCCTAGTCACTTCTGGCGTGCCAATTCTACAGGCGCTAAACATCACGCGGGACACTGCCGGGAACACCGTCGTCTCAGACGCTATCACTAAAGTGCATGACGCCGTCAAAGAAGGGGAATCGATGGTTGCGCCACTCGAATCCAGCGGCGTTTTTCCGCCCATGGTCATTTCAATGGTCGATGTCGGCGAGGAAACCGGCCAGTTGCCTGAAATGCTTCTCAAGATCGCCGACGTTTACGAGGATGAAGTGGACAATTCCGTTTCCGCCCTCACCTCGATGCTGGAACCCCTCATGATTGTGATTTTGGCTCTCGTCGTCGGCGTCATCGTCATGGCCCTGTTCCTCCCACTCATCGACGTGATCAAAAACCTGAGCGGCGGCGGCGGCGGTTAGTCTTGGCTGGAACTTCTAAACATGATTTCCATGAAACTGGCTCACTTTCAATTCAACCCACGACGGGGCTTCACCTTGGTTGAGATGCTCATCGTGATTACGATCATAGCAATACTGGCAGGTCTCACCATGGGAGCCTACACTTACGCCATGCGTTCCTCGAAGCGTCGTCTTACCACCGGCACTTTTGAGGCGGTCAAATCTGCGTTGGATAACTACAACACAGAATTTGGCGAGTATCCTGAACCTGTCGGCAAGGGGCAGATGATGGAACTTCTACCTGGAAAAAGTTATGACACCTCCGGTGCCGCCTGCCTTTATCAAGCGCTCAGTGGAGACGGTTACGACCAGATCAAAGGAGTAAGCGGTAGCGGGGACAACACTTCCGGCTCGTCCGACGGCAAGACTGAGGGCGTCGAAGTCAAAAATATCATGCTCAAGGAGATGCCTCAGAGTATGTATATACGCCGCGGTTCGGCCTTCCTGCTAGTTGACGGCTTCGGCAGGCCCTTTCAATACATCAAGGCTAAACCCGCAGACACCGCTTCTAGTGGAACTGACAATACTAGCGAAGAGGACAAAGTAGTCACCATCAATACCACCTACGACCTTTGGTCTTATGGAGAAGATGAGATGAACACCACCAAAAATTCATCCGACGCCTTGAAGGATCCGAAAATAGCCATCAAATGGATCAAGAACTGGTAGGGCGAGTCATGTCACGGGTCTTGAAATCTCATTGAACCTTCCCTCACGGGCATAAATTGCCCTGCATGCCCATCGGTCTCGCCATAGCCTCCATCCTTGCGCTGTTCATCAGCTTTTGGACCCTGAACATTGCCCGCGATCCACGAGTCTGGCGTCTCTGGTGGATGGATCTGCTGGGAGCCCTGGATGTGGACTCAGACCGTGATCAGCGTCGTGTGCAGGAGACTCAGATGTCCTTCATCTGCTACGCGCTTTTCGTGCTTCTGCTGGCCACCAGCCTCAGCGGAGCTTTTTGGACTGTGGACCTCGTGCGCGAATACAAACGCGATAAAACTCGGTTTGAGCGTGAGATCGACAGTTCCAACCGAGAGATCGAGAAGGTCAAAAGCAAGCCGCAGAGCATCAAGCGCTGACCCTGGTCCGTCCCGAGAATTGAGTTTGCGCCGTGCCATCATCACGGCGAAGAAAATGGGCACCATACCCATTCTATGAACCGCCAGGAAAACCTCGAAGCCCTTTTTCGCGACGGCAAGACCGTCATCCTCCCCATTGACCATGGCTGTGCCATTCCCGTGCCCGGCTTGGAAAATCCCTTCCAGATCATCGACCAGGTCAACGATTTCGTCGATGGCTACGTCCTGAACCTCGGCGTCGCCCTGCGTGCGGCGGACAGCCTCGCGGGCAAAGGCATCATTCTCCGCACAGACATCTATAACACCCGAACAGAGGGCGAGGGCGCGGGCAGCATCGGCGTTTACGGTGTTGAGGAAGCCGAAATGGTCGGTGCCAACGCCGTCATGAACATGCTGTATCCCTGGTCCAAGTATGAGAAGGCCAATTTCCAGGAGTGCGCCGATCTCATCCGCCTCAGCCTCGACACCGACATCCCGGTCATCCTCGAATCCCTTCCTTACGCGCTCGGAGCCCCAGACAAATACACCGTGGAAAACGTCAGCTTCGCCGTCCGCCTCGCCGCCGAACTCGGAGCGGACGTGGTGAAGACCCCCTACCCTACCAACGGCACGGTCGATGAATTCCGACGCATCGTCGCCCAAAGCTTCGTTCCCGTCATCATCCTCGGCGGCGCTGCCATGGGCGACGACGCCGGCCTGCTGCAGATGGTCGAGAATGCAATGGACGCCGGTGCCGCAGGCATCGCCATCGGCCGCAACGTCTGGCAGCACAAAAATCCGGGGGCCATCGCCCGCAGCCTCTCTGCGGTCGTTCATGAGGACATGTCCGCCCTTGAAGCGCTCGCGCTGCTGAAAGAACCCGTGCGCTGAATCAGTTTCGCTTCAGCCAAACCATGAAACGACTGCTCCTTGCCGCCAGCCTTCTCGCCGCGCTCAATCTCCACGCGCAGCAGAATCAAACCTTCGAGATCAAGGCCGATGACTGGGCCGAAGGCGAACCGCCCAAGGAGGTCTTTGTCGTCGATGGCACCATCAAAATCGCCGCGCGTGAGGGCAACAAGGCCATCGTCATCGATCCTGCGCCCATTACCGATGCCAGCGCCCAGCTTGCTGTCTCCGCCGCTGGGAATGCCATCATTGAGGCACGCATCTTCGCCACCAAGCGCGGGCGCAGCACTCCGCGCTTCGGCGTCAGTGTGCATGGCATGAGTGGTTACCGCCTGCTCGTCAATCCAGCCAAAAAAGCCCTCGAACTCGCGAAAAACGACCAGACCATCGCCACCGTGCCCTTCACTTGGACCACCGATGTCTGGCTGAAGGTCAAGCTTGAGGCCAAAAAGGGCGAAGGTGACGCATGGAGCATCACCGGCAAAGCCTGGGCCGCCGACGCCGCTGAGCCCACCGAAGCGCTCATCAAGCACGAAGACAAAGGACTCAAAGGCCAGGGCAAATGCGCCATCTGGGCCACTCCGTTCTCCGGCGAGCCCGTCTTCTTCGACGACATCCGCATCAGCATTGAAGCTGCGCCAGCCCCGTAAAGTGGTCCGCACAGTCCCCTGTGCGGCGCTCCGCAAGCTTCTCCGACTTTCTGAGGCCAGACACTCCTCTCCTATCCGAGGTCTTTTCAGCTAACCCGGTCGTCGGCCTTTGACGTGCCGCACAGAGGACTGTGCGGACCACATTGGTGTGGTTCAGTTCGCCGGTGCCTTCACCGTCATGTTGCCCGGCACCGTCGCCGTCGCATCCTTCCCGCTTAGCATCTTCATCCCGGTCATTCGCGCTGACATGTAGCCGACGAAAATATCCGCGTGCATCTCGATCGGCAGCCGCAGCGCATCATCGGAAATCCAGATGGTCGAGGTCTTCATCTTCTTGTAGCTGCTCAGCACCAAAGTGCCTCGATCGATCTTGCGAATTTTCACGCTCACCTTGATGCACGGCCGCTTCTGACCGCCAAACTCCAGCGTTTCGCGCTCCAGCACCTCAAACGTGGTCAGGTATGGCTTGTCCCACGGCTGCACCACCCGCGTCACCTTCTGCCCCGGCGTCAGCGCCTGGCTGCGCACATACAAAATCACCGAGAGCAGGTCCTCCATCGGCCCATACGGGCAGATCGCGGTAGAAGTACTCTTCGCGCCCTTCTTCGGCGAGATTGTCGTCTCCGTCACTGCCCGGCTTGGTTCAAACGACACGCGGTAGCGGCAATTCTCCGCGCTGTCCGTCTCGCTGTGGCTCAAAAAACGCGGCTGAATCGTCGTGCGCTCGATGATCGAGGTCATCTCGCAGTCATACTTCCACAACGTGCGCGCAAAGCCCGTGCTCGAAGCCGTGGCGTCCGCCCGCCAGTAACTCCCCGCCTCCTTCACGCTCAGCGAGGCCTTGCCCGCTGTGATGAAATTGTTCCAGCCCAGCTCAAATGTGAGCTCGCACGGCGGCACGTTCAGATACGGCCCCAATGGCGCTTTGGTCAGGTCTTTGGCCCAGCCCGGTGCCTGCCCATGAGCACACACAGAGGACAGCAAAACAATCAACAGGAACAGGCGGCGCGTCATGCAGCAGCATTCCCTCGATTTTCCCTTTTGCCAGCGCCTGTCTTTATCGCCACAATTCATCCATCATGCACGACCCCCGAATCGACGCCCTCTCCCGCCAGCTCGTCCGCTACTCCACCAAAGTCAAAAAAGGCGACTTCGTCTGGATCGACCTCTTTGACGTGCCCAGCGCCGTCGGCCAGAGCCTCATCCGCGAGGTCGTCGCCGTCGGCGGCCTGCCCATGGTCCGCATCAACGACTCCGTGCTCACCCGCGAGCAGATGATCTATGCTGATGCAAAGCAGTACGACCTCATCGCGAAGAACAACCTCGCCTTGATGAAAAAGACCGACTGCTACATCGCCGTGCGTGGCAGCCACAACATCACCGAAAGCTCCGACGTGCCTGCGGATAAAATGAAGCTTGTCATGGCCAAGTTGCGCCCCGTGCAGAACGAGCGTGTCAACAACAGCCGCTGGGTCGTCCTGCGCTGGCCCACGCCCTCCATGGCTCAGCAGGCCGGCATGAGCACCCAGGCCTTCGAGGACTTCTTCTTCCGCGTCTGCCTGCTCGACTACGCCGCCCTGCTCCCCGCCATGAACGCCCTGAAGAAGCTCATGGACAAAACCCAGATGGTCCACATCACCGGCCCCGGTACCGACCTGCGCTTTAGCCTCAAAGGCCTCAAGGCCATCGCCTGCGGCGGCAATCACAACATTCCTGACGGCGAGGTCTTCAGCGCCCCTGTCAAAGACAGCGTCGAGGGCGTCATCAGCTACAACGCCCCCACCATCTATCAGGGCATCGCCTTCGACAGCGTGAAACTCGAGTTCAGCAAAGGAAAAATCGTCAAGGCCACCGCCAACAACACCGAGGCCATCAACAAGATCTTCGACAGCGACGAAGGCGCCCGCTACATCGGGGAATTCGCCATCGGCTTCAATCGTGAGATCAAGGAGCCCATGCGCGACATCCTCTTTGACGAAAAGATCGCCGGCAGCTTCCATTTCACCCCCGGCCAGGCCTACGAAGGCATCGCCGACAACGGCAACCGCAGCCAGGTCCACTGGGATCTCGTCAACATCCAGCGCCCCGACTACGGCGGCGGCGAGATCCGCTTCGACGGCAAGCTCATCCGCAAAGACGGCAAGTTCCTCCTGCCTGAGCTGAAACCGCTGAATTATTGAGCCATCCGCGCCCATTCAGAGGCCAGGCGCATGCTACTTTTCGCTCAATCTCCCTTGGATGAGTTCTACGCCCAGCTTTGCCGTTTTTGAAAACGGATGTTCCGGCCCCAAAGCCTTGCCAAATCCCGCCTCCGCGCGCTGCATCAACGCCAGCGATTCCTTAGCAGCCTGTTGAAAAAGAGGGGTTAAAAAGGCCAAAACTTGGGGGCCAGTCTTCTTCGCGGCCTGGGTGCTGTTGGTGGCCGATTCGCATGATGGAACCTTGTGGCGCTCTCAAGCGTGTCC
>NZ_JBIIKX010000111.1:0-13757 GCF_044232965.1 Prosthecobacter sp. | reverse complement strand
GGTGGCTGCGGGAAGTTCTCCGGCGACTATCCAGAGTTCCTGCTGGCGTTGCTTGGTTTGGCGTTGCTCAAACATGCAGGGTTGTTCTCATCACCCAGGAGGAGAGGTTTTTCAACAGGCTGCTAGGAGCCTTCACGCTTGGCCTTACCCTCGGCTGCCTGCTGGGACTCACGCGGCACCCGGAGCCCACGCTCCGCGAGCGGTTCAGTTGGTGAAACGAGCCCCTCTTCCCCGTCAGGCGGCCAACTCTGTTCAAGCCATGCCCCCACCGTCAGTTCACACACACCTGCTCGTGGGTGCTTGGCTCCTGGCACTGCTGCCAACAGTGTATGCGGCCGACAGCCGCGCCCCCGGTTTCCAGACGCAGACACCGCAGACAACTCCGCCCATCCCTTCAAAGCAGGGACCTCAGAGCGTATTGTCCAGCGGTAAAAACCTCTCAGAAGACGAGGCTGGCCGCAGGTTTGCATCCGCCGTCTCCCCAGCACAGAGCCAGAGGCCTCAAGTTTCCGCCCGCCCGGCTCGGCCCAGCTCCTTCGCCCAGAACGATCGCGCGCAGCGGCTCAGCACTTCCCTGAACGTCCAGGACGTCATCATCAACACCTACCCCGGCGCACCGTTCACCATCATCCGTACTTTCGAGGGCACGCGCATGATCGTCCAGTTCCTGCCACTCACCCCGTCTCGCGTGATGGTGCCGCCCCTCCACCCGGCACGGATCATGACGCCCGCCCGTGCGCATGCCCCGTTCATCGCGGCCGTGCTTGGGGAGAATGCCCCCTTGGTTGCGAACGCTCCCACAGCACGATCCACCCTGCCAGTCCTCACCTTTGCCAGCCCCGTGCCCGGAAAACCCGGCTGCGTATATCCTCCCGGGTCGAGTCGCATTCCCGCCAACATCGTGGACGTCACCGGCCAGCATCCCGGCACCCGGATGCGAGACCCCGTCACCAAGGTCATATTCCTAGTTCCCTGAGCCCTGCGGCAGCGCCTCAACTGGCGTTCGAGGTCCAGCTTCGACAGCGCGTTGATGAGAGAGGTTCGGGTTCGTGCAGATGTCGCGCTTTCCACACAACGATTCACGCCGCGATGGGCATTGCTCCAAGCAAGGAACTCATGGACGGCAGGGCCGTGGCGGCGCTGTTTGGGTGATCCAAGCAGAGAGTCAAGCAGTCAAGGTATCAAGGAGGTCAAGACAACGACGCTTGACCTCATTGACACTTTGACTGCGAAGCCTTGACCTCCGCCAGCGTATCCCTGCCGCATGAAACCCACCTCGCTCCTCTGCGCCTTCACCCTTTCCACCGCGCTCACCTTCACTCACGCCGCCGATGACGAGGGCTTCGTGCCCATGTTCAACGGCAAGGACCTCAGCGGCTGGGTGAACGCCAACTGCGCGCCCGAAACCTGGAGCATCAAGGACGGCGTCGTGAGTTGCACCGGCATCCCCACCGGCGCAATGCGCACCGAGAAGCAGTATGAGAACTTCATCATGGAGTGCGAGTGGCGGCATCTCACCAGCGGCGGCAATTCCGGCGTCTTCATTTGGGGCAGCCCCATCTCCGCACCCGGCGTGCCCTTTCTGCGCGGCATCGAAGTCCAAGTGCTTGATCACGGCTACATGAAGCACGCCGACCCGAAAAAGCCGCGCTGGTTCACCACGCATGGCGACGTCTTTCCCATTCACGGAGCCACCATGGAGCCGCACGGCGACCACAACGGCCAGCGCAGCTTCCCCAGCGAGGACCGCAGCAAACCCTCGCCCGAATGGAACCACTACCGCATCACCGGCAACAACGGCAAACTCACGCTCGCCGTGAACGGCAAGATCGTCAGCGGTGGCGACAAATGCTTCTGGCGTAAAGGCTATCTCGCCCTCGAATCCGAAGGCGCTCCCGTCGAATTCCGCAACGTCCGCATCAAAGAACTCCCCTCCACCGGTGCCACCGCCGCCGACACCGCCCCGCTCGATCAAGGCTGGAAGAATCTCTACAACGGCCTCGACTTCCGCGGCTGGAAAGTCCCCGCCGGAGCCGAATCCAAATGGAATATCTCCAACTGGAACCTCAAACTCGACTCCACCGACGGCCAAGAAGGCCCCGCACTCTGGAGCGACGCCGAAATCGCCAACGGCGAGTTCATTGCCGACTTCCAGCTCTCCAAAACCGCCGATCTCACCAAACCCTGCACCGGCTTCTGCGTTCGCGGCGCAAAAACTCCCACCGTCCTCATTGGCACCGGCAAAGCCCCCATCGTCTTCGGCCCCGAACAAGTGAAACCCGGCAAATGGTATCGCCTCCGCCTCAAGCTCGATGGTCAAAAAGCCACCGCCACCCTCACCGAAACCCAGGAAGCCAATCCCCAAGTTCTTGAAGCCACGCTCGAAGGCTCACCCAAAGGCCCTGTCGGCATCGCCGACTTCGGCACGTCCGTGACCTTCGCGAATTTCTTCGTGCGGGAGTAAGGTTATAGCGAAGGGAGCGAAGCCTTCAGTATGATGGCACCATTGTTCCAAGGAAGCCGGGACATGCTTTTGAATATACCCACCAAAAAGCCACACACGAATCCCACGAAGTGAGCGGAAATAACTGGAACAAAAGGCTCATTTCCTGCCGACACAAAAACGGTGCCTCCTGTCGTTAGTTCATACATCGTCTTTGCCAGGAAGCTTCCGCCACCGAGAACGGCGAGCACTTGTGAAACACCACATGAATGGCCTTCATTCGGTTGCCGCCACAAGGCCGCGACCAAGAGACCCATGAGTGCCGTATCCAAGCCCGACAGGCCTCGATATGACTCAATATGTTGTTGATTGATCTGCACCTCTAAGGGTATGAAAACAGCGGCGACGAGCAGGCAGGTGGCATAGCGAGAGGGTAACAATCGCAAACAAAGCAGCGATAGCAGCCCAAACGCAAACAGGTCCCAAGCCAGATGATTCCATGACCAATGACTCAGGTGGGAAGTCATCCACGTCCATTCCACTCCTCCACTCCTCTGCCATTGCAACATTTCAGGGACACCGTGGATGCACTGCACTCCCAATGTCACCAAGGCCACGCTCACAGCCAGCAGGATGCCCGCCAGCGGCGGGCATCCTTCATGGTTCGTGCGTTGATGTTCCTGCGGTTGCATCAAGCCTTTCCTTTCTTGGAACGTTCAGTCACGCCCAAAGCCAGTACGGTAAACAGAGCCATCGAAACAACCGTCAGAGGTGACAGGGCTCCGCCACCACCGCCCAAGCTGAATCCGCTGCCACCACTGTGCGAAGGCGCAGGTGATGGAGTGAAGGGCTGCTGAGCGCTGTCCACACGATAGCTTACTGGCTGCGGAGCTGCCGCACGCGTCGCCTGCGCGGAGCGTTCCGCTGCAACACGTTGCTGATTGCGCCGTTCGATTCCCTGTCGGGCGAAGGCATCGTCGCCCAGCACCAGCATGGAGGTTTGGTCAGTCACGAGCTGATACTTCACACCGAGATCGGCAATCGCAGAGTCGGATTCACTTGCTGGCAGCACCCCTGTATTGGCACGCAGTTCGAATTGCTCGATCTGATCCATTGCCCAAAGCCGTTCCAGTTCGGGATTTGCCTCGTCACTCTCAGGAAAGCTGAACTTCGTTCGGTACACTTTGTCCTCACCCGTCATGCGGGCCTTGAGCACCAGTTCCGCTTCACCTGAACCTTCATACTGGCCAAACATCACCAACTGCTGCCCGTGATAGATCTTGCCAGGCAGCAATCCGGTTGTGTTGAGCGTCTTCACACCTGTGATGCTTAGCTCCGCATCGTGCAGGCATTCATGCAGCACCTTGCTCTTCGCCTGCAGGATCTGGCCAAGAATGTCGTCCGCATTCGAAACACCTGCGTAAAAGCCGCCACTTGCATCGCACACTGTGCGCATCAGCGGCCAGTTCGCGCTGTTGCCGAGCAAAAATCCGAAAATGCGGATATCGTGGCTCTTCGTCAGCTTGTGAAACGCCACCGGGTCCACGACGCCCGTGTTCGTCACACCGTCTGTTACAAGGATCACGCTCGTAGCACGGTCCGCGTCCAGATCCTTCATTGCAAGAGTCAGACCATCATAGAGGTTCGTGCTGCCGCTCGGCTGCAGCGCCGCGATCTGTTTCAGGGTCTCCTGCACATTCGCCTCTTCCGCCACCTTCCAGCCCTGCGTCAGATCCGAAGCTGTGGTGGAGAAAGTCACAATGCGGTAACGATCCTGCGGCTGCATCTTGCCCAAAACACGGCTCACACCGTCCGTCAGCACGCGCAGCTTAGTTTGCATGCTGCCAGACGTATCCAAGACAAAAACATAGTCCGCCCCGCCGGTGAGTGGCTTGAGATCCAGCCCCGGCGTTACCACCATCATGAACGTGCCCGGCCCAGATTTTCCTTTGCGGAAAGGGATCAGTTCCACTCGCCCTGGAAGGTCATCTGCGAGGCGATAGTATAAAACCAAATCCCCCGTGAGAGAATGATCCTTTTTTTCCACGCGCACCTTATAGTGACCGTCTGCCAACTTGTCCGTCACCGTCTCCTTTTCAAATCCCGGAACCCGAACATTGGTCACCGGCCAGGCTGATTTCAGCTCAAAGGCTGCGGAAAACGCGCCTTCCACCTTTGAGTTGACAGGATTCCAGAAACTCGTCGCAACATCATCCGTGCCACCTTCCTCAAGCGGATAGACAAATCGCCCGATACCTGTGTCTATTTCCAGCGGCTGGTAATACACGATCCGCAACCGCGTCTCGCTCTTGGCACGCACAGGGTGCACCTGGAAGTCGAAGGACTGATAGCCGTTCTTCGTCGCCAGGCCCGCGTCGTTACCAGCATATTTCTCGTTTTCATAAATCGTCTTCGCTTTTTCCTTCTCCACCACTTCGCCGTGAATCTCGCGTTCGCCGAGCGTCATCGTCACCTCCGAAAGGCTCGCGCTTTTCGGCAGCGGGAAGCGATAAACTGCCTCCAAGTCCTTGTCGTTCGGATTGAAGAACGTCTGCGTCACCTCCGAGCGGGCAAAGCCGTTGTTCAGCGTCACCTCCAGATGGTGATCCCGGATCTGGATTGGTTGATCCGGCGATCCCTTCGGCGTGAGTGTGCCCGCGCCATTAACGGATACCACCAGCCCCAGAGTAAGACCGAGAGTGATGACATAGCGATGCAAAGAGCGCGTGGAAACGGCATCACTCTTGCGGTGACCCGTCGTTATCGATGTGTGTGTTTGTGCTTTCATAGCACGCCGACACTCACCTTACCGCCGGGCAGTGGGTAATTCATAAAACATATCCTGCAATTGAATCACTCAATGGTCCAAAGCAGCATGACGTGGTATTCATTTCACCACAGCACAACTGCATGAGCACGTTTCACCGGGCACTTTGCAATGTTACCAACAGCCAAAGAATCAACAACAGGCAGCCGAATACAAAACCGGCAATCGAGATGACAATGGAAACAAGGGACCTGCTCTGGAAAGCAGGGTGCGCGATCCGAATCCCTGTGCAATAAGGTGCGCCACAAATCCTATCAACAGCGCAATGACCGCATTCGGCAACAACTGCTGAGTTATTATGAAGAATAACCACATGGACGGAGATTGAGGTCCTGCCAGGCTTCTATCACTTTGCAATATTTTCTCATTCCGACACTGGCAAGCTCTCCACACGCGTCGCTTCAGCCGCAGCCGCCATCGCCTTCACCTTGCGCAGATCTGTCTTTCCGGTGCCGAGCACCGGTAGAGACTCCACTCGCACAAACTGGTCGCGCTTAGGCTTCCAAAGGTTCGGCAGATCGGGTTTCGCAAGAGCTTCCAGCACGACTTCAAGAGCAGGATCGCTTAAGACATGCAGCACCATGAGTTTCTCTCCCTTTTTCGCATCGGGCAGGCTGGTCACGGCAAAGACCTGTGTCGGCAGTTCGACTATCTCCTGTAGTTTCTCCTCGACCTTGATGTGTGGCACCATCTCTCCGCCGATCTTGCTGAAACGGCTAAGCCGGTCGGTGATCGTGATGAAGCCGTCTTCGTCCACAGCAGCAATGTCGCCTGTGCAATACCAGCCATCCTTGAGCACCTCGGCAGTTTTAGCCGCATTGTTCATGTAGCCGCACATGATGTTCGGCCCCTTTAACAGCATGAGCCCAGACTCACCTACTGACCGTTCCGCCCCGGTCTCTGGATCGACAATGCGTACGGTCATGCCAGGCAGCGGGTGCCCGATAGTGCCACGCTTGCCGCCTATTTGTCTAAATCCCGCCGCACGGAAATCCTCTCGGTTCACGCTCACCGCCGGAGAACATTCAGTGCAGCCATAGGCCTCCATTGGACGGAAGCCAAACCGATCGGCAAAAGCCAATGCAAGTCGTTCGGGCAATTTTTCCGCACCCACCATGGCAAAGCGCACACTGCCAAACTGCTCCGGCTGACAGCCTCGCATGTAGAGCTGCAGGAAGGTGGGCGTGGCGAGAAGGAAGGATATCTCATGATGATGCACGAGCTCACCCACGGCCTTGGAATCAGTAGGATTAAAATGATACGCTACTCCCAGTCCCAACACTGCAGGTGCCCCAAGAGTTCCCGTGAAACCGAAAGAGTGGAAGAAGGGCAAGATACCCAGAACACGGTCATCCGACGCAAAAGCAAAAACCTGACCAATCTGCTCCACGTTTGAAACGATATTATAGTGCGAAAGCATCACACCCTTTGGTTCTCCCGTGCTGCCACTTGAGAAAATCAGGGTGGCAAGATCATCGATCTCTCGCTTCCTCCGACTTCCGAGCACTTTCTCGATCAGCGCCACGGGACAAAGCAATGCCAACGCCAGTGCTAAAAATCTCTCTCCAAGGCCTGGCTTCGCCGCAACTTCTTCCAGGAAGACCACTTCCACAGGCAGCTTCAAATTCAGCCGTGTGAGAAACTTTTGGGACGTGACCACCGTTCGGACCCCACTCTGGCTGATACAGGATGCGATACTCTCTTCGGAAAGAGTGTAGTTAAGATTCACCGGCACCTTGCCCATCAGCAGCGCTGCATAATTGGCAAGTGCACCCGCAACCGATGGCGGAAGCAACAGCCCAGCCATTTCTTGATCCTTCCAAACGCTTCTGAGCCTGCGCCCGAGAAAAATGGTCCTGGTCAGCGCTGTGAAGAAGGAAATTCGTGGCGAACTAGAGTCCGTCATCGAAAAACGAAAAGGATGGCGGCGGGCAGTGCGAACGAAGGAACGATGAATCGTTGGCATACGATCCTTGCGAAACTCCCATGCTGAGGCACCAAGCTCCGCAACAGCCTGGCGCACAACCTGTGGCTTGGCAGTGGCTGGCAAAGGCCTGCCATAGCTAACCGTTACCGGATACGGCAGCGTGCGTGGCACCTTGGTGTAAAAACGGCCCTTTTCGAAACTGAAAATACTCCCCCACACATTGTCGAGATGCACCGGAATGATCGGCGCATCGACGCCCTTCATGATGCGGCTCATGCCGCGGCGGAATGGAAGCAATTGGCCAATGCGGGTGATTTGGCCCTCTGCAAAGATGCACACGATGTGACCTTCCTTAATCCAACTCGTTGCCGACTGCAGCGACTGGATCATTTCACGCGGTCTCCCCTCCGAAGTGATTGGAATGGCCTTCAAAGCACGCGCAAACGGCTTAACCCACCATTTTTCGTAGATGCCCTTAAAAAGAATGAACCGGATGCGCCTCTTGGTCGTGGCCATCAAGAAACAGGCGTCCATGAACGACAGATGATTGCACACAAACAACGCGCCTCCGCTCTCAGGAACGTGTTCACGTCCAACAACGCGGATACGATAAAGAGTGTGGGTGACTAGCCACAGGAGCGGGCGAATCAGCAGGTCCGATATGACGATATTGATGAGCGCATTTGGGTTCATGCTCACAAGAATCTCACTAACCCGGATTTTCCTCCAATTGATATATCGTGAGCCGTCATTGATCAAAGCAATGGACGCTTCCAAAACAACAATAGAGCACAGATCAGTCCCTCATCCCCAACGCCTTCAACAGAAACGCCCACTCGTCCGCCGTCTTCTCGATGGTCTTGTTCAGCGCCGTTCCCGCACCGTGCCCGGCGCTGGTTTCGATGCGGATCAACGTTGGCGGGCCGTCTTTAGCCTGACATTCCTGCAATCGGGAGCCGAACTTGAAGCTGTGCGCGGGCACGACGCGGTCGTCGTGGTCGCTGGTGAGCACGAGCGTGGCCGGATAACGTGTGCCGGGCTTGAGATTGTGATACGGTGAGTATTTCAGCAGCGCGTTGAACTCCGCCCTGTTCTCCACCGTGCCGTAATCGCTCTTCCAGCCCCAGCCGATGGTGAATTTCTCGAAGCGCAGCATGTCCAGCACGCCCACAGCGGGCAAGGCAGCTGCGTAAAGCTCGGGACGCTGTGTCATGCAGGCACCGACGAGCAATCCGCCGTTGCTGCCACCTTGGATCGCGAGTTTGGCGCTGGTGGTGTACTTGTTCGCGATCAACCACTCGGCGGCGGCAATGAAGTCATCGAAGACGTTTTGTTTACCGAGCTTCACGCCTGCCAGATGCCATTCGCGGCCATACTCGCCGCCGCCGCGCAGGTTTGGCATCGCGAAGACACCGCCCATCTCCAGCCAGACGGCGCGTGAGACGGAGAAGCCGGGTGTCATGTTGATGTTGAAGCCGCCGTAGCCGTAAAGCAGCGTCGGATTCGAGCCGTCGAGCTTTAGGCCCTTCTTGTGAACGATGAACATCGGCACCTGCGTGCCGTCCTTGCTCTTGAAGAATATCTGCTTCGTCTCGAAGGCCGAGCCGTCGAACTTCACCTCCGGTTTACGCCACAGCGTGCTTTGGCCTGTTTTTAAATCCATGCGGTAGATCGCGCCGGGCTCGGTGAAGCTGGTGAAGGTGTAAAACGTGCTCGTATCCGTCCGATAACCGCCAAACCCGCCCGCAGAGCCGATGCCGGGCAGTTTCACGTCACGAATCAGCTTCCCCGCATAATCGAAGCACTTCACTTCCGTCTTCGCATCCCGCAGATACTCGCAGAACATTTGCCCGCCCACCGTGCTCACGCCTTCCAGTAGAACCTTCGGCACTTCCGGCACCACAATGCGCCAGTTGCCGCGCTGCGGCTTTGTCGTGTCGATGGCGATGACCTGGAAGCACGACGCGTTCAGATCCGTGCGGAAGTAGAACACTGGGCCGTCGTTGTCGATGAATGAGTAGCGCGCGTCGTTGTCATTGAGCAGTTCCACCACTGGGCCATCGCCGGCGTTCTTCTTGTAAAACACCCGATTTTTCGGCTCCGTGCCCAGCCACACCTGGATGATGAGATAGTCGCCATCCTCCGTCACATGACCGCCAAAGCCCCACTTCGGCTCGTCTTTACGGTCGTAGATCAGCGTGTCGTCACTCTGCGTCGTGCCCAGCTTGTGGAAGTAGAGTTTGTGAAATTCGTTCTTCGCCGTCAGCGCCGCGCCGGGCTTCGGTTCATCATAGCGCGAGTAGAAAAAGCCGCTGCCGTCCTTCAGCCACGACACCCCGCTGAACTTCACCCATTTCACCACATCCTCCAAATCAAGCCCTGTGGCGATGTCGCGCACACGGATCGTCGTCCAGTCGCTCCCGGCCTCTGAAACGCCATAGGCGATGAGCTTGCCGTCCTCGCTCGGCTCATAGTCTGACAATGAAGTCGTCCCGTCCTTCGACATCGCATTCGGATCGAGCAACACCTTGCCCTCGCCCTCCAACGACTCGGTCGTCATTAGAACAGCCTGATTCTGCAAGCCTGAGTTATGCGAATAAAACCACCGCCCACCACGCTCAAACGGCATGCCCACGCGCTCGTAATTCCACAACTCCTTCAATCGCTCCTTGATCTCCTCACGCTTCGGTAGCTTCTCCAGATAACCAAACGTCACTTTATTCTGCGCCTGCACCCACCCCTTCGTTTCCTCCGAATTGTCGTCCTCCAGCCAGCGATACGGATCAGCGATCTTCACGCCATGCAGCGTGTCCACCACATCCTCCCTGCGGGTCTGGGGATAGTTCAGTGATTCAGCAGCGAGGGTTGTGGTAGTCAGCATGAGCATAAATGCGGAGCGCATATCCCATCCTGCCTGCCAATTTCCACTTTGCAATCCAACCGCCCCCCGCCACGCTGATTTCGGCATTCGTCATTCCACATTCGTCATTTCTCACCACCATGCCCATCTCCCCGGACCAATACGAAAAGCTCGGCTCCTTTTACCTCGGCCGCGAATACGATCTCGCTGCCAAGCAAATCAAAGACGACCTCGTGCTCTACGATTCAAAGGACCTCGTCACGCACGGCGTCGTGCTCGGCATGACCGGCTCCGGCAAGACCGGTCTCTGCCTCGCTCTGCTCGAAGAAGCCGCCATCGACGGTGTCCCAGTCATCGCCATCGACCCGAAGGGCGATCTCGGCAATGCGCTGCTCACCTTCCCGAATCTCACGCCACAGGAGTTCCGCCCGTGGATCAATGAAGACGAGGCACGACGCAAAAACCAGTCTCCTGACGACTACGCCGCCGCTCAATCAGCGATGTGGCAAAAGGGCCTCGGCGATTGGGGCCAGAGCGCCGACCGCATCAAAAAGCTGCGCGAGACCGTCGATATGGCGATCTACACCCCCGGCAGTAATGCCGGGCTGCCCGTGTCGATTCTCAGCTCGCTCAATTGCCCGCCTGCGGAGGTCATGGATGACGCGGAGGCGCTCGCGGACCGCATTGAGAGCACCGTTTCGTCGATGCTCGGCCTCATGGACATTGAAGCCGATCCCATCCAGTCGCCGGAGCACATCCTGCTCAGCAACATCGTCGCACATTGCTGGAAGAAGGGACAAAACATCACGCTGGAAAACCTCGTGCGGCACATCCAGCAGCCGCCGATTCGGAAGATCGGTGTCGTCGATCTCGACAGCTTCATGCCCGAGTCCAAGCGCACGCCGCTGGCGATGAAGCTGAACAACCTGCTCGCCAGTCCCGGCTTCAGCACCTGGCTGGAGGGCGAGCCTCTGGACATCCAGCGCATGTATTACACGAAGGAGGGCAAACCGCGCGTCACCATCTTCTGCATCGCGCATCTGAGCGACACCGAGCGCATGTTCTTCGTCTCGCTGCTTTTGAATCAGCTCCTCGGCTGGATGCGCACGCAGCAGGGCACGACTTCGTTGCGAGCACTGTTCTACATGGATGAGATCTTTGGCTACCTGCCGCCCACGGCCATGCCACCGTCGAAAAAGCCGATGATGATCCTGCTCAAACAGGCGCGCGCTTTTGGCCTCGGCATCCTTCTCGCCACGCAAAACCCAGCAGATCTCGATTACAAGGCGCTGGCGAACATCGGCACCTGGTGGCTCGGTCGTTTGCAAACCGAGCGCGACAAGATGCGCGTGCTCGACGGCCTCGAAGGCGCGGCCAACACCGCGGGTGGCAAATTCGACCGCCAACTCATGGAGCAGACGCTCGCAGGCCTCGGTGCCCGTGTCTTCCTCATGAACAACGTACACGAAGACGCGCCCGTGGTCTTCCATGTGCGCTGGATTCTAAGCTATCTCAGCGGCCCGCTTGCTCGCAATCAGATCAAAGCTCTCATGGACCCGATCCGTCCCGCGAAAAACGAAGACGCTGCCGCCGAAGACGACGGCTTCGCGCCTCCCGGAGCCAGCAGCAGTGCCACAGACCGCAACACGGTTCGGCCGAAGCTGCCCGAAGATGTCACCGAGCTGTTCCAGCCCACCGACGGAGACGGCGAACACCTCACTTACACACCCGCCATCCTGCGCAGCGCCACGGTGCTGTTTGACGATGCCAAACGGAAGATCAGCGGCAAGAGCGTCGTCACGCTCGTCAACGCCATCGACATCGAGAAGCAGAAGGTCTTGTGGGACAAGTTCATCGACATCCCGAAGGACGACGATCTCTCCAAATTCGAGTCCGAACCCGTCGAAGGAGCCGCCTTTGCCGATCTGCCCGGTCCCGCGCTGAAATCCAGCACCTACACCAGCATCAAGAAAGACTTCACCGACTGGGTCTATGCCAATCACAGCCTCGAAGTCTTCTTCAGCCCGCTGCTGGAAGCCTATTCAAATCCCGGTGAGAAGGTGGACGAGTTCAAGGCGCGAATCACGCAAACGACGCGGGAAAAACGTGATGCCGCGATTGAAGAACTGCGCGAGAGGACCACCAAGGCCGTGAAGGCCCTGGAGGCCAAGGCCTCCAAAGCCATGACCAAGGTGGAAACGCAAAAAGCACAGGCCAGCAGTGCCACGATGAGCAGCCTTGTCACAGTCGGCGGCGGCATTCTGGGTGCCATCTTTGGCCGCAAGAGCGGCATCACCGCCGCCAGCAGCAGCATCGCAGGAGCAAGCCGCGTCATGAAGGAGCGACGCGAGGCCGCCGCCGCCGCTAGCGAACTGGAAGCCATTCAGTCCGAGATGGCCGACCTGGAAAAACAACTCGCCGACGACACTCAGAAGATCCGGGATCAATACGATCCCGCTGTGCTTGCCCTCGAAACCGTGAAACTCACCCCGGTGAAGAAGAACATCCAGGTGACCGCGACGGGGATATTGTGGCTGACGAAGTCCTGACTCTCTTGGCCACTGCTTGACTGTTTTGACGACTCCTTGACCTCAAGCCGCGTCAATCGGCCAAGAGATCGTCAAGACTCGCTTCAACACGCGAATCACCCTCAATAAACATCCCGGCGATACCGCTTTGCGTCCTTCAGCGCCTGCATGTAGGCGACGGCTTCTTCGGGTGTTTTGCTGCCTTCTTTTTCGATGATGGTGTGCAGGGCCTTGTCCACGTCGCTGGCCATGCGGGCGGCGTCGCCGCAGACGTAAAAGATCGCGCCTTGCTCCAGCCAGGCCCAGAGTTCGGCTCCAGCTTCGAGCATCTTGTGCTGGACGTAGATCTTCTCGGCCTGATCACGGCTCCAGGCGGTGCTGAGCTTGGTCAGTGTGCCGTCGGCGAGATAGCCTTCGAATTCATCCTTGTAAAAGAAGCAGGACTTGCTGCTGACTTCACCGAAGAACAGCCACGCCTTGCCCTTGGCGTTGGTCGCTTTGCGTTCTTCAAGGAAGGCGCGGAACGGAGCGATGCCGGTGCCGGGGCCGCACATGATGATGGGCGTTTCTTCCTGCGGTTCGGGCAGGCGGAAGCCTTTGCCGTGATTCACGAAGCACGGGATGAGCGTCTCGTTCGGCGTCACACGCTCGGCGAGGAAGGTGGAGGCGACGCCGCCACGCGCACGGCCGTGGCTGGTGTAGCGCACGGTGGCGATGGTGAGATGCACCTCCTCAGGATGCGCCTTCTGGCTGCTGCTGATGGAGTAGAGGCGGATGTTTAGCTTCTTCTGCGTCAGCATGAACTCCTCCGGCGTGAACTTCGCCGTCGGGTTTTCGAGCAGCAGGTCGATCACGAAGCGGCCCCAGAGGTAGCTTTTGAGGTCTTCCTTCTTCTCTGGCAGGCTGAGCTCGGCCAGCGGAGTGTTGCCGCCGGTTTTTTCGACGATGGCCTTGATGAGCTTGTTGTCGATCTCAGTGATGAGCGCCCCTTCGATCAAAGCCTGGCGAATCGGCACCTCGGCGGCGGTTTTCGGATGCTTCACGATTTCCGTGCCGGAAAAACCAAGCGCGGCGAGCGTGTCATCGACGAGCGCGGGATCGTTCTGGGGCTGCACGGCCAGCGAGTCGCCGGGGGTGTATTCGAGGCCGGAGCCGGAGAGGTCGATTTCGTA
>NZ_JBIIKX010000110.1:0-13866 GCF_044232965.1 Prosthecobacter sp. | reverse complement strand
AGTTCTCCGGCGACTATCCAGAGTTCCTGCTGGCGTTGCTTGGTTTGGCGTTGCTCAAACATGCAGGGTTGTTCTCATCACCCAGGAGGAGAGGTTTTTCAACAGGCTGCTAGAAAGGCAGCTCGGGTAAGAGTTCATATCAGTGCCTTGCCACCCAGCGCGACAAGATATATCCCCAATCAACCATGGAACCAATACCCCAACAGGAAACCTTGACTATCGGACAGGTCCACGGCGGACTCTTCAAGACCTCCATCGAGCATCTCAACCTCATCGGGAAGAATCTCCTCACACAGGAACAGGCGGACCGACTTCTAGTGTTCCCCTTCAATCAGGAGCAGCCGCCGGAGATCCAGGAATCGCTGGCCCTAGTGTGCAACGCAGCCCTCGCCGCCCAGCGACAGGAGCGCCATACACCCCAGCGCTAAATCAGACCGTGGCAGGGTCCCAAGTGGGATGCCACCAAAACCGCCCGCTTTTCGTGGAAACTAGATCAAGTCCTACAAGACGCGCGCCAGTTCGAGAATGACCTCTACGACTACGCACCGGAGATCGAACTCGCCGATCTCGAAACCGAGATGCAGGCGAACGCCGAACGCTACCGCAATGAGGAAGACGAGGACACTGAAACCCCCACCCACCCCCTAACCCTCGGACCGCCGCCACGCGGACAAATACCGCCAGTCGGACGGTTCCTGCCACTTCTCCACCCCGCTTTGCGAAACGACCGATCTGGTGTATGATTTCTCCCATGACAGCTACAAGCAATGGTTCAACAAAGCCGAGCGCATTGCCACCGGCGACGCACGCCAAGCCGTTCGACTACTCGACGCTGCCAGAGCACATGCGCGAACGACGCCGCCTCAACGAGCAAATGAGCCAGCAGATGCAGGCCGAGTGCAAGGCCAAGGGAATCAAGACACTCTAGCGTGATCAAACCAGTGGATTTTTAGCCCAAAAGGGAGTAGCTTGGCAGCATGGAGAATCTCGGCTTATTCAAGGGCTCGCCCGAATTAAAACTGACACCGGAGCAGCGCTTGGCCTTGTTTCGAGCGAATCAGAAAAACCGGAAACATACACGCGTCCCGGAAGGTCCATCCCCCCTTACACCGAACGCGCCGACCTCAACGACCTCGTCGCCGAAGAAGCAAAACTGATCGAACGCGCCAAGGCTGAGGGTTTCTTCTGGGACACCGCCCAGGTAAACAACCTCATCACCCGCCTCGGCGACTCCGGCGGTGGCACCGAGCCTGATGTTTACATCACCGGCGAGAAAGGAAATCTGGTCGTCATCCGCAGAACCATCCTCGACACCTACGGCTTCATGGGCCGCTCACCGGCTCAATACCTCCAGCGCCTCCAGAATTACAGCGCCGCCTTCCCCGGCATCCAGACCCGCATGATCGGCGTCTCGCGCAACACCCGTGGCAACGGCGTCATCTGGACCGCCCAGCCCTTCGTGGAAGGCATCGAACTCAAGGACGACAAGCCCCACCGGAGCCATCATCCGCGACGCCCACGCCGGCAACATCCTCGTCAAAAGCAAAGAACTCTTCCCCATCGACGTCATCGTCACCGATCTCGGCTCCCTAACCGACGCCGAACGCACTACCAAATAATCCACAAGCCGTTCAGCTCCTCGATAGGGCGCAGGAGAACGGCTGGCTGATCATCGCTCACCACTGAAAAAGCTATCCTCTCTCGTTTGTGCCGAGCCGACATAACCGGACACACGGCGATGCGCTTTCAATCGAAGAAATTCCGTCGAATTCTCGGCTCGTCCACCAGCGCCTTGCTGAGGGTCTGCCCCAGCGGATGTCCGCAGCAGTGCGCACCAATTCTGGACCGTCCATGCCCTGATCCCAGAGGCTTTTCACAATCACCACGAGCGCAACGGCGGTGCTGCGGGATCGTCCCGCCCAGCATTGAAACAGCAAAGGTGCCTGGCCGCTGTTTTGCACGAAGCGCAAGATGCCTTCGAGGTGGGTCGCCTTGGGGCCGTGACCGTGGGTGCCTTTTGAGCTAAGGACATCCTCGAAGACAACAGCATGCGCTTTCAAGGCATCCTTGAGTATGGCTTCAGGGTGATCTGGCTCTCGGATGCTGACCACATGCCAGCGGCCAGGATCATCCGCCAAAAACGCTTCGATTTCACCATGATGGCAGACAGCCATTTCACGTTGGAGGCACTCAAGAAACATGAGCGATTTTAACATGCTTTAGGCGTCTGCTCATCTTCTGAAATGCAACGGTTTTATCTTCGCGGATGAAGAATTACAGGGTGGATTTTGAGTCGTTTCCGGCTACTATTTCACATTACCAATCACGCCGAAACCAGTCACTGTTCCGAATTCACTTTGAGTCAGGCATGCACTTGGTTTTCGCCCATACAAAGCCCTCTGGCGGGAGCTTCTGAAACTTTCTCTGCAAACAAATTGCAGGACCAAAGAACACAACACACGCACACCACATGATCGAAGGAATCATGGTCACCCTTACTGGAAACGAGCTGAAAAAGCTCTGCAACGGACATGCCGCACACCACCGCAAACGTGCCAAGGTCTATGCAGACCAGATCAAGAGCAACCCGCTCCGGGTTGGTTTTGCGCGAACTCCGTAGGTGCCGGTGAAACCACTCATCATTACTATGCAAACCACCAAACACTCCCGTGAATCCGCCGTCAAAGGCGATGACCAGATCGCCTTTGAAAACGCCACTGCCCTCGAAGAGGCCTGTTCCTACCAAAAGGCTCTTGACTGGTATGCCGAGGTAAAACCCACCGGTGGTTATTGGGACATGTCTGCCAGCGCCGGGCGCGTGGCGATCCTGACCGCGCTGCACCGCCTGCCTGAGGCCGTGCAGATTGGCACTGAGGCCGTCCGGCGCATGCAGACTCCAGATGCAGAGCTGGTGAACGAGCTAGCTCGTGCTCTGAATCTCCATCGCGGCCCGGAAGATGCCCTGGCGTTGTGCCGCCGTGCCTTGCGGCTGGAAGCGCTCAGCCAAAATCCGAACCTCTGGTATTCAGCATCCGCTTACGCCTCCCAGTGCGGTCAGTTGGGCCGTTCGCTCCGTTATCTGGCACGCTCCCTTCACTGCTCAGGCGGGGTGCCCATCACCGATCTGCTGCTGGACCGCGACTTCGCGCCGCTGTGGCATCATTTGGAAAATGAACCGCTCTCTGGGGAAGAAGCCGAGGCCTTGCGGCAGCCGTTCTGGCAAAAATGCCGTCATCTCATACTTGAGGACCGTGGTCATCCCAGCTTTGAAAGTTACGCCCATGTTCCTGCAGCCCTGCGTGCCTACCTCCGCTTGAACACCCGCAGCATGAACTGGCACCTGCACCGCGACACGCCAGCAAAGAAAGCCGCTGGCTTCGAGACGTGGTGCGAAGCAGTCCGCACCGCTTCTATGCAAAGTCTTGACGCTGGTCTGCGCAAAGCGCTTGCGCAAGCACCCGCTACCAGCGCAGAATGCGCTTAAAGTCCATCATGCCTGCCACTGTCCAGCTCCGCATCACCAAAGGCATTGCCAAAGGCAAGGTCTTTCGACGCACACGATACCTTCTTACTCGGGCATCCTGACTACCAGGTAAACCTGCCGGATGATGAATGTGTCTTGCGCCACCACTTCATACTCGAAGCCTGCCCGCCGCAGGCCTGCGTGCGTGATCTCGGCAGCCGCAATGGCACCTACGTCAATGGGCGCAAGGTCGGCGGACCGAAGGAAGTCCGCCGAAGAAAATCGGCTGATCGCCAGCGCCCCGGATCGGAGACGAAAAACCCCTCGATCTCGGCGTGGTGGGAGATGCTAAGCTAACGCTGGAGGCATTCGTCTCCAACGCTGAAATAACGGAAGCCGAAACCCTGCGTCCCTCCAAGATTAGCGACTTGGTGACTCGAACAGGCTCCGGCTTCGATTTCACACTGCACCAGTGGCGGCATCCAATCAACCCCGATTCCGTCTCCAAGATCGTTGATGACAAAGGTGAAATAAGAACTGCGCGCCTAACGAACTTGTCCATGGAAATGCGACTTGTCGCCGAACAATATCCTCTGTTGAATCAGTGGCAAATCGACCCAGAAAGTGCTACCTTTCCGTATGGAAATGGCACCCGAGTTACGCGCAATTTTATCGAGCCCATCACCGCCAAACTGGACCCCGGAAACACGGGAATTGGTAAGACAACACTTCTTAGGTCCGTGTCCACAAGACTCGCGATTGATGGAAATGCCACTGGGACAAGTCTTAGCCAACCAGCACCGCTGGCGGGATTTTACCCCGGAGGAGCACCGGCTGCTATCTCTCATGAGGAGATAAGCTCAGAGAAGGCTATTCTCTACGCCTCCCTACGCCAACGCGCCTCCGGCCTCAACCAGCGCCTCGGCAGCCTCCGCAGAGTCGCCTCCGTATTGATTCCCTCCTCCAATCCCACACTTATGCCACTGGTAACACCCGAACAAATGCGCGAGATCGTGCGCAATCAGCCGCCACCTTCCTCACGCAAAGAGACAATGATGGAACAAGTGAGGCGACACCACCGGGAGATCGCCGCCCGTGGCGTCCAACTGCCGCAACGCAAGAACACTGGCGAGGGCTGAACCCGGCATCCGGTACAGCAGACAGCTAACCCTCACACCCCATCCCCGCCACGTCCAGGATCAACTCGACCCGCCCCCCTCAAAAGCAATTTCCTAGTAGATTGCGATGCAGAATTAGCTGTTAATTATTAACTCCGATACTGTCTGGCTGCATATTTTTTGAATTAACTCATGTTTAAAATTTATTTATATTCACCCATTTTTTGTGTTTATTCTAATTTGTTGTTCAGATCTAAAACCTGGGCGCACGATCGTTGTTTGTCCTTTCCGCCTATGGCTATTGACTGGCGCTAGGGTCCGAACAACAGCGCCATCTAGTGCTCTCTCGGCTAGAACAGCTCGGGTAAATGCTTGGCAGCAAAGTCTAACTAAGAACTTATTCCAAGACGATGAAGGTGCAATGGATTGATTGACCCGCGAGACGCTGATTTAAAACATCCGTCACACATTAGCTACTCGCTATCTTTTAAGTGGCATTTCAAGCAGTGAGTCGAATTCACTCATATGGCTGTTAAATGCGTTAGCCCGGTGAAGAAATAGGGACGTCTTTGCTGCCCTAGGCGGTCTTGTAGCAATCCCATGAGAAGCGCCCCGGCCCCATGATGACAAGGGCGGCCGCCCCGACAAAGTAAAGGAAGGCTAGCTCTCCGGATTGCTCCCCTTGAAAGCTGGCACCGTGGACGACGACAAAGGCCACCGCCATGGTGGTAGCAAAGAGGAGAGATGCAGCACGAGTGAATAACCCGGCGATCATGAGCAGGGATGCGCCGACTTCGGCGGCGATGGTAAGGACGAGAGTGGTATGGGCACCAAGGCCGAAGACGCTGAGAAAGCTCGGAGCCTGTTCCTGAAACTGCCTCCAGTAGGGCAGCCCGTGCTGCAACAGCATGGGTAGGCCGAGGCCAAGCCGAAGGAGTAGCAGGCCGGCATCCTGCTGGAAAGAGGCGGCGCTCCTATCTGTCTTTTTCGAAGTAAGTCTCATGTAGGCTGGAGGGCGGTCACAGCCCGGGTGGATGACGTGGCATGAATCCGCTGAGGCTGCGGTCCGTCGTGCGCCAACGGGGCCCTTCTGCCACCTGACCACCGCTGGTGTCAAGCCGCAGTCCGCATATGGTGATAAAAACATGATGCCCGGGTTTTACCCATAGGGTGACATAGCGCCCGGGCCCGGATACACCATAGTTGGCTATGCGGTTGGAATTGAGTACCTGGCTTAGCAGCCCGGCCTTGATTAGCAGGTAAGACACCGAGCTGGAGCAGTCGTATCCCACATCCTCGAGCTGGCGGTGGCCGCCGCCGAGGATGTAGGGCTTGTTTTGTAGAGCGTTGCCGGCCTGGATCATGCGGAGAAGGGCGGTGGGCAGGCTGACATGGCCATAGGCCTGGCTGCCACGCATGACGATAGGTGGCTGGCCGCCGCCGATGGCCTGGGGCTGGGGCGTCGAGGCAGGAGGCTGGGAGTGCATGGCGGACTGTTGGTTCGTAAACTGCTGGTAGTAGGCGGCCCACTGGCGCTGTTGGGTTTCGTAAGCCTTCCACTGCCAGGCAAGGGCAACGAGGTCCTGCTGCCATGGATTCTGCCAGGCCTTGCGGGAATGATAGTCAGCCCATTGGGCCGCTCTTGCCGCCTCAATGGCGTGCTGGTAATAACGACTCACCGCCTCCCGGTAGGACACTTGGCCTAGCCCGTTTGTGGCAAAGAGTACAAAAAAGAAGATGAGGTTCCAGAAGGAAGAGACTGATCCAGTTACTTTCAATAATAAAAAAAGTTAACTGGACCCCTAATTTACTGACAGGCTAATAATGGGCTAACACATTGATATACAATGCGCTTAGTTATTAAAAGATGGAAACACTCGCTTATCTTTATTTATTAACCCATCGACCGGAAATCGGCGGTCAGCCATAGCCGTTTTAAGCAATCAAACCACCGCGCGCGGAATGTGGAAAGGAGAGTAACTTTGTTCATGGCAGCAGGGAATCCTCCTCCGTTTCTTCCCCTTCTCTCCCGACCGCTCCTCCTTCGCCTTCTTCACCTCAGCAATCTCCCGCTCCAGTATCTCCTGCGTCACCAGCCACGTCGCCGGATGTACATCCGTGCTGCCCGCATGAATCGCGTTCACGCACACATTGAGGATGTCCCCACCGCTGAGCCCGCGTGAGAGGCCTGCGAGAACCGCGTAATCAGCCTGAACCAGATCTGGGTTGGGGAGATGAAGAGCGAACAGTTCCCTGCGCATGGAGGCGCATGGAAGGCGGAATTTGATGTGGCGCTGGATACGACGCAGCAGAGCGGGGTCATAGTTTTCGAGAAGGGCAAGACCTTCTAGCCAGTCGAGCCACCATAGCAGAAGCTCAAATAGTGAATCTCCGCCGATGACGATGAGATTGTAGTTCTAGCGGGGGGCAGTGCCCCCCTCCCCAGATGGCATGATCTGCAGGGCAACAAGCCTCCTCACCTAGACGCCAACAAAAACTCGATCGTTGAAGGCAACGTGAGTGCGTAACGCCGAATAATGTGGTAACCCAATTTGGGTTATAGTTAATTAGTTTATTTATGGTTATTATTGGTGGCGGTTCAAGAAGGCCATTTCCTAGCAGGCTAAAAGAGGCGCACTGACCTACCCATATGCAAGCCAAACTGAAATCACTGAAGAAGGAAATCGATATCGTCCTTGATGACTTCAACCTGATCGGACGCAGTTCCGACGCATCCATCCGGCTGGTGGACGGGGGTGTTTCGCGCCAGCATGCCACCATCCGCCGTGACGGGCAGCTTTTCTGGGTTTCGGACCTCGGCAGCGCCAACGGAAGTTTCATCAACGACGTTGTCGTCTCCAGTGCCCGTGCTCTGCGCCATGGCGATCGCGTGCAGTTTGGCACGAGCAATTTCGTTTTCGACAGTGTGGAAGAAGAGCGCCCGCCAAACGAATCCGGCGACAACAGCACCCATTCGCTTAAAACCGTTAATCTTGATCTACCCGTGAAAACCGTCCGGACCACGCTGCTCGTAGGTGACCTCAGCAATTTCAGCGCCCTTTCCGCCCAACTCAGTGCAGAGGAGGTCGCTGCAATGCTGCGCGAATGGTATGCGCAATGCGAGGACGTTCTCAAGTCACGAGATGCCATCATCGACAAGTTCATCGGAGACGGTGTTTTTGCCTACTGGCCCGACGACGCCCCATCCACTCGGGAAAAGGCCACCGAAGCCGCTAAGCTGCTCAGCGGCCTGGAAGCCCACGAGTTTCTAAAACGCAAATGGCTGCGGAAAAACATGAACCTCGAGGTTCACTGCCATATTGGCTTGAACATAGGTGATGTCGCTCTGGGCGCTATGGCACGAGGAAATACCACAGCAGTCGGCGAAGCCGTAAACGTGACCTTCCGCATCGAGAGTCTGACCCGCAAGCTGCAGGTGCCCGTGCTCGCCAGCGACAGCTTCCTCAAGGGGTGGCCGAATGGCCGCCAGCTTTACCAGAATGTCGGCATATACCCCGTCAAGGGACAGCCCGATCCCCTTGAGGTATATTCTCTCATTGATGTGCCGGCGATGGCGTTCTGAGCTGCTTTCAGGCATCGCGACATTGCCTCGAAAGTCATGCGCTGGACATCCTCCTCACACTCCGTCCCCGCACCACGCTCAAACCATCACAAACCCAATCTTCCTCCGGTTCTTTCCCTTCCCCCCGAGTGCTCGGCCTTCGCCTTCCGCGCCTTCTTGATCTCGGCTTCAATCATCGCTTGGCTCACCCCCCACCGCTCCGGATTCGCATCGGTGCTGCCTGCGTAGATTGCGTTCACGCAGATATTCAGGATGTCCCCGCCACTGAGGCCGAGTGATAGCTCCGCGAGAACCGCGTAATCAGCCTCCACCCGATCAGGGTTGGGTAGATGAAGGGCGAACAGCTCCCTTCGCATGGAGGCGTCTGGAATGCGGAATTTGATATGACGCTGGATGCGCCGCAGCAGCGCGGGATCGTAGTTTTCAAACAGATTCGTGGTCACGATCACCACACCATCGAACCGATCCAACTCCTGCATCAGGCAGTTGCGATTCTGGTTGATGGAGGTTGAGCAGGATTCGCCGGTGGCAACGCGCTTGGAGAGCAGACTGTCGGCCTCGTCGAAGAACAGCACGGCGTCATGCTCGCGGGCGGCGGCAAACGCGGCTTTGATGTGCTTGGCGGTGTCGCCGAGGTATTTGGAAATCACCGCCGAATAGTCCACCTGATAGAGCGGCTTCCGCAGCCGCAGCGCAATGCCTAGCGCGGCACGCGTTTTGCCCGTGCCTGGCGGGCCGTAAAAGTTCAAAATGCACTTTCCTTCTTGCGGTTGGATGGCGCTCAGGTTCCAAATGAGGTCAAGATCAGCACGGATCTCCAGCGCCCGCAGGCCGGCAAGGATGTCCGTCTTCACTTCCGCATGCAGGATCAGCTTGTCGAGTTCATGACGCGGCTCTGGCTGCAACAGCAGCCCCACGTCGGGAACGGGTTCCTGTTCATTGCGCCTCCGGCGGGGCGGGTTGCGGTGATCATCGGCCGTGGCCGCGTCGGGCGGCAGTTCGATCTCGGTGGCTTCGGCGTTTCGGTTCAGGGTGCGTGTGGGCATGGTGGTTCGGTTTCTATGGGTTCGGGTGTTGGTCCGCAGGTTGCGGATGATTCAGCCAAAGATCAGGATGGCGGCCATCAGGCCAGCCAGCGCGATCCAGGCAAAGAGGTCGTTGGAGGTCATGGGCGGATCAGGGTTGAGTGGTGAGATGCACGGTGAGAATCTTCCCGTGCAGGGCAGGCAGGAACCGGCTGGCCGGACGCACTTCGCCGTGGCTGACCACCACTGATTCGACGTGGTAGCCTTCGGTGGTGAAGTAGCTGCGCGCATCGCTGATGGCGGCGGCGTCATCCGCATACCAGTCGGCAAACGTGGCGTTATCGCCCACCTGTGCGCCGTTGATGAACAGAAAGGTGTGATACTTGCAGAGGGAATCGTTCATGAATCCTGCCTCGTCACCGTGGCTACCGTTGTCGCACCGTTTTGAGCACCATTTTTAAGCCACCGAACTCGTCCTGACGTTGTTTGATTTTTTTCATCTGCGCGAACTCGTCCTGGAACTCGTCCCCCTAAAGGGGGGTGGGACGAGTTTCCCGAGTTCGGTTTTCAAGTGTACGGCAACCGATGCGCCAGCTCCACTGTGAGGCACATCTTCGTTGCGCAACAAGGATGCTCAGGTTGTTGACACGCCACCCGGAGCGTGAAACGCCGCCGACTCCAGAACGGGATGTATTTGATGGTTGATGACGAGGATGCTCACTGGCTGGACCGCCATCGCTGGCACATAAACAAGAAGCACACGACTTGTTACGCGCAGACTCGTGTCTATGCGAATGGCGGTCGCTCAAAAATGATGCGGCTCCACCGGGTGATCATGAACGCTCCGGATGGGCTCGACGTCGATCACATTAACGGAAACGGTCTGGACAATCGTCGTTGCAACTTGCGCCTGGCCACAAGATCGCAAAACGCCGCCAATGCGAAGCGCCATCGAGACAATGCGAGTTCACGCTACAAGGGGCTACTTTACACCTCGCGCCTGCGGAAACCATGGCAGGCTGTCGTCTGTGTAAAGGGAGTGCATTACCGCTCCCTTCGATTTGCCAAAGAGATTGACGCGGCACGAGCCTACGACGAACTGGCGCGACGCTTCAATGGCGAATTCGCTCGCTGCAATTTCAAAAGTGCCGGTGCTTGATCCAGCCGCGAAACTCCTCCGTGCTGCTTCGTCGCTGGATCGGATACTCAGAGCGGGCCATCTTCATCACCACGCCCTCGAAGAACTCGGCTCCCAAATGGCGATTGCTCTGCCGGAGGCTCTGGTAGAACGCGAGAACCTCGTCTTGAGCGCACACCATTTGGCTGGTGGTGAGCAGGAGGGGCGGTTCATCGCCCGCGTTGAGCCCGCTCGAAAATGGCTCCTGCGGAATGCGCAGGGATTCAAGGAACTGACGGCGCTCGGCATAGCTCGGTGTGAACATCGGATCAGAGGGGATCGCATCGAGCAGGATGAGCGTGCCGCGTGCGATGTGATGCCGGCGTTCCAGTGCTTCGCAGTCGGCCCAGATGAGGCCGTCATCGGCGAGATCACGCAACTGCTCCACCGCATCACAAAAACACGCCGCGATGGTCAACCTACCACCGTGGCGGTTCCACAGCGTGCCGCTGGGTGTGTGGACCAGAGCCCGCCAGCCGTTGAACTTCGGCTCCGCGTACCACAGACCGCGCTTCGGTGGAGCCAGCTCCAGCCGACCGCCCTGAATCGGACGTGCTGGGTAAGTGAGCAGCGCGGGAGGTGCGGTGGCTTCAACTTGCCTGCACCGTTTGCGTTCGATGCTGCGGGCGGCCCCTTCCAAGGCCGCCCGCGCCGTTTGGCATCGTTCACCGCCGAAGATCGTCAGTGTGATGGCATCACTCATCATCACCGCCCCTCCCGAGCTTGGTCTTCACGCTCGCGCTCACCGGCACCACCTTGTCGAGCTGCTGGTTTTGTGCGGCATTGAACAGCGTGTGGCGTGCGGTATGCCACTCCTTGGTCGGCTTGATCACAGCTTTGGCGACCAGCGCCGCCGTGGCACCGTGACGGGCAAAGAGTGATTGCAACTCGGCCAGCAGTGGTTCCACAGCAGCTTCGGGGATCACATCGCCTTTGATCTTGATCTCGAAACTCTGCTTGAAGAACCGCTCGGTGTGCTCACCGGCCAGCCGCAGCAGTGCGGCTTCATCACTCACCCCGCGATACGAATTGGAGAACCCAACGCGCACCACACGGCCATCCGCAGCGCGCGCCTCAATGGAGGAGGCGAGAACGTGCTGACCGGCGTGATGCGCAAAGTAGAACGGTTTGGCGATGGCAATGAGTTCGGACTTCTCCAGCTCAAGCGCCCCCTCCAGCGCCTCGGCCTGGGCGGAGTGCGTGAGGATGGCCGTCACCAGCTCAGCCACCTGACCCTCGGGATCAGGCAGCAGCGGATAGGATTTCGTGCTCTTGCTGGCAGGCGTTTGCACGGCGAAGCCCGCGAGGCTGATCTTGCGCAGGACAGCGAGTGCGGGCGTGGTGGGAGGAACGGGCGCGGCCTCGGTGAGGATGGCGGCGGCAGGTTCAGGCTTGGCTTTGGTTCTAGGCATGGTGGTGTGTTGGGTGTGGGTTCATGCGGCAGACTGGCTATCCGCAGTGTGCGTATAGCAGGTGCCGCAAAAGGCGTGTTCAAGGCGGGTGGTGTCGGTGCATTGCACGATCTGCCGCGCATAGGCCGGCATGCGGCGGCGCAGGATGATCATCTGCTTCTCAGTGAGCCTGCCGCGCCGCTGATACTGACGGGCGAAGCTGGTCAGGATTTCCGCATCAGGTCCGGTGAACCCGATGCCATTGCGTTCGATGGTGGTTTCACGGCATTGCTCATCAGCCGTCTGGTTCTGGTAGATGCGCATTAGCGCTCGCAAGGCCCAGCGGTCGTTGCTGGCAAGGCGATGGCGCAGTTGTTCGATGAGGTCTTTCTTGCTCATGGGCAGGTGGGTTCAGGTTCATGACCCTTGCGGGCCGTCTCCTTGCCTCGTCACCGTGCCTTCCGTTGTCGCACCGATTTGATCACCATATTGGCGCACGAACACCTCCATGAACCCCTGCTGCTTGAGGTTCAAATCCCACTGATTGGCGAAGTCGCGCAAATCGCGCATGAGCGCGGGATCGCGTGCTTCGATGAGTCCCGCTGGTGTGACGCTTGCCACCACCTGATAGCAGCCAAGGTAGCTGTTCTCGAAGGTGAGCGGTGTCCATGTCGTGCCTTGTTCCGCAGGAACTACGAGGAACGTGATCTCGGGATCACGCATGGCATCTCCGTTCTGTTCGCTGTAATGCGCGATGCTGATTTCATACGCGCCGTTGGGATACGGACCACCGATCACCTCGATCACCAGCCGCATGAACGGCGGGTTCTCAAGACGGAGGTAGCGGGTGCGGACAGCTTCAAAGCCGCCGTGTTGATCAATCATTTGTTGGATGTGTTGCATGGTCGTTCGTTGGTTCGGGTTCAGGGTGTGTGGTCGAGGTAGGATTCGAGGTCGGCGAGTGCGGCCCGGACGCAGCCACCGCTGCCCACGGCGATTTGTGCGGCCGTGAATGCAGGCACCAGCCAGTGAGAGCTCAGGAACGCGGCTAACTCCTCCGTGGTCGGTGGCAGCAGCTTGATGGCTTGGAACCGCGTCTGGAACCGCTCAGTGAGCAGATCCAATTGCAGGTTGCTCGTGCCGAGGAACGCCCGGCCCGGTGGCAATCGGTCAAGGTAGGTGAGCAGCAGGTCCTGCGCTTCGCGGGAGCAGCGGTCCAGTTCGTTGACGATCTTGACCGACCATGCACTGAACAGACTGCCATAGGGAAGCTGCTTCATCCACTCGCGCACGAGGTCCACCGTCACCTCACGCCCGTTGTAGTCCTCAATGGAGAGAGGCGTGCCTGCGAGCTGCAAGGCTACCAGTTCCACCACGCTGGTCTTGCCCACGCCCGGCGGACCATAGAGCAGCAACTTCATCGTGGCGCTGGGATCGCTGGCAAGCCGCTTGGCTTTGCTCGCTTGCGCCAGCGCCACACGGCGGGCCTGGCCGATCAGATCCTCCGCCGTGCGCGGTCGCCAGTTCATCGGCGACTGCACGGATAAGGGCGTGGTTGATTTGAGTGCACGTTCACGCGGCTTGGATGCCATGATGGACCTCCTTTCCGTGATGCGTGGAGAGCGTCGTAATCGCGGCCGTGATGGCCCGAGCGCCCTTCTTGTAGAGCGTGACGGCCAGCAACTCTCCGTCGAGCCACACGGCCCAATACCGCGAGCCATACTTGGTGATGGAGAGACGATCACTCATGGGTCCAGCCCTCCCGGCGGATACGCGCCTTCACGGAGTTGATCGACAACTCGAACTGCACCGCCGTCTGCTTGATGGAACCGGTGCGACGATACGCTCGCTTCACCGCCTTCCAATCCACCAGCGTGCCGTTGGTGGTCACGCTGACGCGCTTGCGCCTTGGTTTTGGCGTGGTCGTGCCAATGATCTGGTCCGCAGGCGTGAACGCGTCGAAGCGCTGAGGCCCTGCGGGCGGATCATCCGGTTGCACCGTGCGCAAGGTGGCGAGTTGCTCCCGGACTGCCGCGCTCGCAATGGGGCGGATCATCTGCTCCATGCTGGCCGGTGGCTGGCCGCCACGCACCCGCTGCAAGGCTTCCG
>NZ_JBIIKX010000148.1:0-4054 GCF_044232965.1 Prosthecobacter sp. | reverse complement strand
CGCGAATTTGAAATCCATGAGAAATCCAGCCCACCGTATTCAGCCCAGCTTTCGATTGAAGTCCGCCCTGCTCGCTCTCGCCCTCGCGTGCCTTGGTCAGGCTGAGTTGGCCTATGGTGCCAAAGACCCGACGGATGTGACCGCCGTCGTCGCGGGCGCTGTGAAGGATGACAAGCTCTCGATCACCGCTGGCAACGATCTCTTTGGCGACACCGCCTCCGGCGTGCCGAAGAAACTGCACATCGAGTACACCCTCGGCGACGAGAAGCTCTCGCGCGATGTGGGCGAGAACCGCAAGCTGGAAATCGCAGCGCCAGCAGGAAAGCACCTCGTCATCACCAAGGCCGTCTATGGGCCTGCGGATGGCTCGAAGCCGAAGACGGTGGCCGTCGTCACGGAAAACCCCGGCGAGGTGCTGGCCACGCTGCCGGGTTTCAAGGTGGAGCTCGTGCGCAAGGCGGACGCAGCCACGGAAGGCTCGTGGATCTCCATCACGAAAGATCCCCAGGGCCGACTGCTCCTCGGCGCGGAACCGAAAGAACCCATCTCGCGACTCACGCTCAAGGACGGCAAAGTCACCAAGGCCGAGATCCTCAAAATCCCGCTCAGCGAAGTCATGGGCATGCTCTTTGCCTTTGACAGCCTCTACATCAATGGCCGTGGCACTGGCCCCGATGGCAAGAGTGTCTATGGCCTCTGGCGCTGCACCTCCACCACCGCCGAGGAGGCCTTCGACAAGGTCGAGTTCCTCCGCGAATGGAAGGGCGGCGGTGGCGAACACGGCGCGCACACCATCCTGCTCAATCCCGACAAAAAGCACCTCAACGTGCTCTGCGGAAATTACGTGGACGTGCCTGCCGATGTGCTTCCCACCTCCCCGCACAAAAACTACGCCGACGATCTCGTGCTGCCACGCGCGGAAGATGGCAACGGCTTCGGCGCAGGCCGCAAGCCTCCGGGCGGCTTCGTCGTCCGCATGGACCCCGACGGCAAGAACTGCGAACTCATCGCCAGCGGCGAGCGCAACACCTACGGCGTCGCCTTCAATCACGATGGCGAGCTCTTCGGCTTTGACAGCGACATGGAGTGGGACTGGGGCACCCCCTGGTATCGCCCGGTGCGCGTCTATCATGTGACCAGCGGCGCAGACCATGGCTTCCGCGAAGGCGCCAGCAAGTGGCCCGAGTATTACCACGACAGCCTGCCTGCCACCGTCACCATCGGCATCGGTTGCCCCACCGGCGTGGGCTTCGGCACGGGTGCCAAATTCCCCGCCAAATACCAGCGCGCCTTCTTCATCCAGGACTGGACCTATGGCCGCCTCATCGCCGTGCATCTCACACCGCAGGGCGCCAGCTACGGCGGCACCTGGGAAAACTTCGTCGCGCCGAAATCACTCAATGAAAAATCCGGCAAGACCCCTCTCAATTTGACCGGCCTCACCATCGGCGACGACGGCGCGATGTACTTCACCATCGGCGGCCGCCACACCCAGGGAGCACTGTTTCGCGTGACCTACGAAGGCACCGAATCCACCGCCCCCGCAGACCTCCACGAAGTCGCAGGCGATGAATCCCGCACGCTGCGCCACAAGCTCGAAGCCTTCCACGGCCACGAAGACGCCGCCGCCGGGGACACCGCATGGCCTCACCTCGCCAGCGAAGACCGCTTCATCCGCTACGCCGCACGCATCGCCATCGAAAGCCAGCCCATCAACTCATGGAAGACCCGCGCCTTGACAGAAACGAATCCCACATCGGCGCTGACCATCCTCCTCTCAGTCGCACGCCTCGGCGGCACCGAAGCCCAGGGCGATCTCTTCAAAGCTCTCGCCAAGCTTCCCCTCGCACAGCTCAAGAGCGAAGCCCAGCAGCTTGAGTTCATCCGCGTCATCGAAGTCGCCATCAGCCGCACGGGCAAACCCGCCGCTGAAGTCGCCGCGCCCATCATCGCGCTGCTCAGCCCGCTTTACCCCGCGCAGAGCGTCGCGCTCAATCGCGAGCTTTGCCAGACCCTCCTCGCGCTCGATGCGCCCGACACCATCGCCCGCACGCTCAAGCTCCTCGCCGCCGCACCCACGCAGGAAGAGCAGCTCAACTACGTCGTCGCCCTGCGCACCATCACGAATGGCTGGACACCAGAGATGCGCCGCCAGTACTTCGCCTGGTGGGCCCAGAAGCGCAACACCACGCAGCATCCCGAGACCACACTCAAGTGGTTCACCGATGCCGGCCGCGACTTCAGCGATGGCGCAAGCTTCAGCAACTTCCTCGTGAAAATTCGCCGCACCGCCATGGCCAACGTGCCGCCGCAGGAGCTCGCCGCACTGCAGCCCGTGCTCGATTCCTGGATCGAGCCCGCACCCAAGCTCAAGAAGCCCAAGAAGGACCGCACCTTCGTGAAGAACTGGCAGATGTCCGACCTCATCGGCGATCTCGACAAACTCAGCAAAGGCCGCAACTTCGCGCAAGGCCAGGACGCCATGTACGGCACCCTCTGCCTCATGTGCCATCGCATCGGCGATGAAGGCGGCTCCGTCGGCCCCGATCTCACCGCCGTCGCCAGCCGCTATTCGCCCCAGGTCATTCTCGAAGCCATGATCGAGCCTTCGAAGGTGATCTCCGAGCAATACGCCAACACCGACATCACCCTCAAAAACGGCGACTTCTTCACCGGTCGCATCGTCTCAGACACCGACGACAAGATCATCCTCCGTCCGAGCATGCTCTCGCCCGACACCAAGGAAATCAACAAGTCCGACATCAAGTCCAAGGAAGTCTCAAAGCTCTCCCCCATGATGCCCGGCCTGCTCAACAATCTCACCAAGGAAGAAATCCTCGACCTCCTCGCCTTCTTCGAAGCCGCCGGGAAGCCTGAGGGCGCGGCGTTCAAGAAGTAGTGTTATCGCCTGCCTCATGCATCTGGGACGACCGTGGCCATGACCTCGGCCGCGAAGAACGGCATGTGGGGAGAGCTGCATCCCAATACCAGCCCCCGTCTCCGAACCACGCTCAAGGCTGCTTCGGTCCGGCACCCGCAAAAGCAATATCCTAGCGGACAGAATTGGTGCCCCAAGATTCGCCAACTTGCAAAATCGCTGTGGTCGAACTAATTGGACGAGGGCCAGGTTCAGATGGATGGAAGGACGCTACGCTCTTAGTCCGAGGTAATGTTGAGGAAGCCTTAGGAACAAGGAAGTCCGTCATTCTGATCGACCGAGACAATATTTCTCTAATTGATCAGGAAAATGCCCTGACAGGCAAGAATACCAAAGTGACAGGCACAGACGCTTTCCTCACCGGTTTTATCATGCTCGTCGATCGCAAAGTAGTTCTCAGCCTGACAAGACTTGATATTGCCACCCAGAAGAAGCAAACCGCTTCAACTCAGATTGAACCTGTCAGCCTTGGAATCAATGTCGAAACTGACTTGCCACCGGCAGATGCTTCAATCCGAATCGCCAGCGCAGTCATGTTCGACATCGTTCGAAATCTAGTCAAAGCGGAAGCTCTGGGCGCCGCCACAACCGGTAATTCGGATCCTGAATTCAGTTCGATTGTCGCCAAACGTCAAAAGGTTCTTGAAAACGAAATCGAGCAGTGGGCGGGAAAATCTATCGAGGAAATCCAGAAGTTGATTCAACTAGATCCTACGATCGTGAAGCGAGGTTTTACAGACAGGCGGGAATATTTGATTTTAGAAGGTCACCTTCAACAGGCAGACACCACTCGGCAACAGCGCCTCATCGTGGAATTCGAGATCCTCTATGAAAGGGCACGTAAATCTGGGATCGAGACGACGACCGCAATGCTCATCTCCAGCTGCAAAAAAGGTCTTGATCAGGAAAAGTGAGAAGGATCAGTCGAAATCAGACCCCCTCACACCCCGTCCCAGCTCCACGCCCAAGGCCAACTCGACCCGGCCCCCTCAAAAGCAATTTCCTATCAGACAGACAGACAATTTCCTATCAGACGGGCCGGGCCACAAAGCTCGAAAACGAACACCGCAGGAAATTTTTCAAAGAGCAGGCCGCGGCAAATGCCGGACCAGATGG
>NZ_JBIIKX010000050.1:0-45485 GCF_044232965.1 Prosthecobacter sp. | reverse complement strand
GCAGCCAGTACTCGCCCGGCGGCACGTTCTTGAGCGTGAACTTGCCGCCTGCGTCCGTGGTGGCGAACCACGGTGTGTCGAGCACGAGCACAAAGCAGCGCATGTGCTGATGAATCTCGCAATAGATCTTCACCACACCAGGCTTGTCGAAGAGCACTTCTGGGCTCGCCTCGTCCTTGCGGAAGCGTCCCAAGTCAAAGCGCTTCGTCTTCGAGTAGGAGAACACGTTGTGAAACTCGTCGTCCATGTTGGGGAAAGTCACTTTCGCGCCTGCCTGCACCGCCACTATCGGCGGACGAAACTGATAACCCTCCTGGCGGATGCGCACGATCTCACCTGCGCGGGTGCGTGGATACTTCTCGTCATCGCGCTCCAGATAGACGATCGCAGGCGCGGTGTCAGGCCTCTGGACCGGCTTCTTCGTCTGCGGCGCCACATAACCGGGGCGGGATGGCGCGGGCTTCATCGCCTCCACTGTCAACGCTCCCTCTACTGTGCCCCCAGCCATGGCGGCCGCGTTCATGCCGAGAAAAGTGAAAACAAAAAGTGCGCGGCTCATGAAAGGGCAAGGAAGCTAAATTCATCCCCATGATGATGGAAATCTCGATCTTTGCCAAGAGCGGCGAGAAAAACCTTCGTCAAGCAGACGCGCAGGCCGTTGGGGCATGTTCTATCGGGCATCCTTCCACAAAATGCGCGCGGCGAACACGCTGTTGTCCGCGCCATAGGAGTTGTCGGGCTTGATGACGATGTCCGGCCCGTTTTTCTGCATCCACTCGGCCACGGTGACCCAGGTTTCATTCTCGCTCACCTCGCACACGGCGAAGTTGCCGAGCCTTGCGCCACGCTCTGGCACAAGGATGCGCTCCGTGTCCCGCTTCACCGTCAGCGTGGCCTGATCCACTTCCGCCATGAACAACGGGGCACGGTGGCGGAAGACATGGTCGTTGTTGGCGCCTCTGCGGGTATAGACGAGGTAGAGGCGATCTTTGTGCGTCACCCAATGCTGCTGTGTGTTGTAGTTCCCCAAGTCGCTGCCGTCGGTCCAGCACCACTTCTTCGGCTCGGAGAAATGCAGGCCGTCATCGCTCACGCTGACGTATCCGGCGGTGTCGTTGCGCAGCGTCAGGTAAAACCGGCCCGCGCAACGAGTCAGCGACGGCTCATACACGCCGCGACCGGATTCGAGGCCCAGATCATTGCCTTGTTCGAGGTAGCGCAGCGTTCTGCCGTCAAAACCACAACGCAGCACCGTCACGCGGTAATATTTGTCCTCTTTCGCTTTGAAGTAAATCGGCAGCAGGATGTCGCCGTTCTCCAAATCGAAGCGTTGCACACTTCCCGCGCCCGCATTGAAAAATTTTGCCTCCTTCGGCATGTCCATCATCTGCCACGGCGTCCAAGTCGATGTCTTCGGATCAAACACCGAGAAACACGTCTCGCGAGGTCGGTCGTGGATCACCTTGTCTCCCTGGTAGCGCACCGTGTGTCCGGTGCCGAGCAGCTTGCCGGTTTTCGCATGCCATTTCGGTGTGAAGTCGCACGCGGCCACGATCACACCGCCCGGTTCCTCGCGCCGTCCCAGCGTTTCACCATGCTCGACTGGCTGGGTCCACGTCTGGCCGAAGTCGCTGCTGCTGACGTGGTTGAGCGCGTAAAACACATCGCTGCCGGTGAGCAGCAGCTTTTGCATGGTCATCACCACCTGTGGAGTCGGGCCGGGAATCGCGCCCGCGCGCGGATGCACCCAGCAGGTCTTGCCATCATAGCCACGCGTGACGGTTTCGAGCCGCAGCTCGTAGGGTTCCGCGGCGCGAAGCGTGGCAGAAAGGGCGAGCAGAAGAAGGGAAAGGCGGGTCATGCGTTTTCAACGCGATGAAGCGCCCCTTTACTGCGCTTTTCTATCCCACAGCAGCTTCATCGCGATCACGCCCAGCCACGGGGCCAGACCGGCCATTGCCATGCCCATGTCGAAGGATTTCGTCTCATCGACCATCCTGCCGAAGAGCTTGTGCATCGGCGATGACACCGCCCACACCCAGGTGCTCAGCAAGCCCGTGAGCCTTCCCACATGCCGGTCTGAAAGCTCCTGCACAAAGCTGTAGTAGCATGGAAACAAGGCCAGTGCCCCGGCACCCACGACGAGGATCGCTCCCATCAGCGGCCAGCCTTTCGGCAGCCACAGCAGCAGCACGCTGAACGACGTCATCACGCACGCTCCCGCATAGACCCAGCGGCGCGCGCCATGCGCCGAGATGGCAAACCGCCGTGCCAGCCACAGCGAGATGAAGCCCGCCGCGATGCAACCGATGTCTGTGCCGATGTAGTAGGCCGAGTTGAACGTCAGCGCCTCCGTCTCCGAGTAGCCACGTCCTTCCTGCATGAACTTCGGCAGCCACACGCGGAACAGATGCCAGCATGTTTGTGCCCCGAAGATCAACGCCGCCAGCGCCCAGAAGCGACGGCCCAACAGGATGTCCCACATGCCTTCACGCTTGGATGGATCATCCGGCACCACCACATCCAGCTCCGTCTTGCGGATCGAGAGGAACCACACCACCACCCAGAGCAAACCAATGCCGCCAATGACCTCAAAGGCGAAGCGCCAGCTCGAAATGTCGTCCGTCATCAGCCAGATCATCATCGGCGGCGTCACCACCGCGCCGATGGACGCCCCGCTTTGCAGCACGCTGTTGCCCATCGTGCGGTCCTTCGGGTCCAGCAGCGCGAAGGTCGTCTTCAGCGCGCACGGCCAGTGCCCCGCCTCAAAAAATCCCAGCAGCACCCGGCACGTCAGCAACGGCCAGTAGCCTTCGGTGTGTGCGGAGGCGATCCCCATCAACGACCATCCTGACAGCACTACCGGATACAGCCAGTAAACACGAAACCGATCCGCCAAAAAGCCAAACACCAACGACCCCACCGCAAATGCCCAGCCAAACGCCAGCTCCAGGTCCCCGTACTGTTCCTGCGACAGCTTGAACTCCTTCGTCACCCGCACCGCCGCGTTCGCCAGCGTTTGACGGTCCATGTAATTGATCGTCGTTGCTAGCAGCAGCAGGCCGCAGAGATACCATTTCCAGAGTGGGGAGCGTTTGGATTCTGTCGGCATGATTTCGTGTTCTATCGGTCAACCTTCCCAGCTCACGCCGTCCCATGCGATCACACGCTCCAGCATCTTCACGACTTCCTCGGTGAAGCAAGAGAACAGCACCTCGCCCTTCTCTGCCGTCGCAGAACGCGGATCGCCGACGTGGCCAGGTTCGCTGCGGTCGGTCATGATCCAGCCGCGTGAAGCTGGCTCGAAGGCGTTGCCGAAGGGCACGTCGCTGGTTTTCGTGAGATCGCCGACGAGTTCGGGGCGCAGGCGCAGCACCATGCTGGTCTCCCATTCACAGGCGTGGCCCATGACGCGTTGTTTGATCGACGGATCACGCGTCCAGGGCTCGGCACCGAGATTCCAGTAAGTGGCGAAGAGCAGCAGCAGGTCTTTGCGGTCGCGGTATTTCTGCCGCGTCTCGAACACGGCCTGCTTGCCGGGAATGTCATTGCCGCCGTGGCCGTTGAGGAAGACGAGGCGCTTGAAGCCGTGGGCGATGAAGTTGTCCATCAGTCCGTTGAGCAGATCGAGGTACAACCGCGGTTCGGCCGACAAGGTGCCGGGGAAATCCATGTGATGATGCGAATTGCCCAGCCAAGTGAGCGGCGCGATCAGCACACGCTCACCCAACGCCGCCTCGGTGCGGCGGATGAGTTCGTTCGTCAGCATACTGTCGGTGAAGACCGGCATGTGCCGCCCGTGCTGCTCCAGCGCGGCCACGGGGAAGATCACCGGTGTGTCGCGGCTCAGCGCATCCACCTCGTTCCATTTCAAATCGGCTAGCTGCATATCATCAGAATTTGATCCACAGATTTCGCAGATGACGCAGATGGAATCCAATCTGTGAAATCTGCGCCATCTGCGGACGAGTGTTTCAGTGGATTTCCTCGACCTTGATCGTGTGGGTGACGGGTTTGATCAGCTTGCGCACGTTCGCGTCCAGCTTGGCGTGCTCATCGGCGAACTTCTTCTTCAGCTTCGCCAGTGCGGCGGCCACTTTGGGTTCCTCGGCGGCCTCAGCAGCTACCACACGCATGTGGGTGACGAAGCTTTTGATCAGCGTCGTCTCATAGGCCTGCTTTAGGGCGATGGCGTTGATCAGATTGGCAAACGCGGCATCAAACGGCGTCTGGGTGAACTCGGCGGCGAGATTGACGCCTGCTTCGAGCTGCTCGCGGCTGAATGCCTTGCTCTGCGCACCCCAGGTGACCTTTGCCTTCGCGGAGCCGAGGTTCTTCACCTGAAGCGTGAGACGGTTGAGGTCCTGATTGAAGCTGGTGAAGGGCAGGATGCTGCGATTGCTGCCCGCCGACTTCGGATCGGCATCGAAGCAGAACGGCCACTTCGAGCTTTCCAGCTCCACGCTGCCGCCTTGGCCACTCTTGACGACGTGGCCGTTGCTCGCAGTGGCTTGTCCCTTCAAATCGACCGTGATCGTGCCGATCTCGCCATCGAAGCCCAGCGCTTTCAGAAAAGCCTGTGCCATGAGGAGCTGGCCCGCAGGAGCGGGATGGAAGCCGTCGCCACCGAAAGGACCGTAACCTTTGCCAAGCGCGGCCTTCGACTTCGTTAGGGCGCTCATCATCGTGTCATGCACGTTCGCGAACGGCTGCTTGTTCTCCTCCGCGAGTTTCTTCGCGATGTCGCGGAGCTGGGCGAGGTTTTCGTTGTAGATCTCGCCCTTGATCGTCGGACGAGTGAAGAAATCCGGATCGACGCCGCCAGGTGAACCCACCGCCACCAGCTTCACGCCGACTTTTTTGAAGCCCGCCAGGATGGCGCGCATGTTCTTCTCATATTCGGCGCCGATCTCAGGCACGTAAGCCTTGTAGCTGCCATCGTTCATGCCATAGCAGGTCGTGGCGACGTTCGGATTGAACACCGCGAGGTCATTCTCAAGCCGCGCCGCAAATCCACCCGCCCGCTCGCCGCTCCAGCCGAATTGGAACACTTTGATGTCACTGCGGCCCGTGCAGGCCAGCAGGTAGGTCTCGATGTACTTGGAATAAATCTTCTGCTCCGTGATGCTGTCGCCAATCACGGCGACGCGAGCGCTCGGGGGCAGCAAGGATTCAGCCCGCAGGCTGGTGGCAACGAGAAGGAGAGGAAGAAGCGAGAAAAGACGCATAGAGGTTGTTCATACCGCCAAAAAGCAGGCGTTCTGGCAAGGATTTGTTTTCTTCCATCTTCTGAGTGGGGAAACTGGGCCGGCATTCCAGATGAGGGCCTCTTTGAAGACGCAGACCAAGTTGTTCCAGCGAGCGCATGAAGTGGATCACTGTGGGGCCTGTGACTAACTTAAGGTGCTATGACTCACGAGGATTCCGGCCCATCGTAGAAATAAAGCGTGCGCTTTGACTCGCTCATGACTTTGGCCTTGTGCCTGCTATGGCATCGTCATTATAGTTTCGCCCATGAAAAAAATTCGCCTATATCTGGCGTGTTGGCTGCCAGTTTTGCTGGTTTGCTTCAACGTGAAGTCCGAGGCGCAGGAACAAAGCGTCAAAGACAGGACGGCTGTTCAAAATCAGGAACAGGTCCTGCTGGCCCTGCATCAGCAGCATCGAAAGGCGGCGGATATGACCGCCCAGGGCAGGCTGACGGAGGCCGAGGCCGAGCTGCGGCAGATCGTCTCCACCTGCCGCCAGGTGTTTGGCAAGAAACACCCGGACACCCTGATCAGCCGCAGCAATCTGGCCGCCACGCTTGCCGAGGAGGGGAAATATGCCGAGGCGGAAAAGGAAAACCGCGCCGTGCTGGCCATCCGCCAGGAAGTGCTGGGCGCGGAGCATCCCGACACGCTGCTGAGCCGCAACAACCTCGCGGCCGCGCTTCAGGAATTGGAACGGCATGCCGAGGCCGTGCGCGAATATCGCGCGGTGCTGGCCGTGCGCCTGCGGGTGCTCGGCGCGGAGCATCTGGACACCTTGGACTGCCGCAACAACCTTGCCACCGCGCTGAACGACCAGGGCAAGCATGCCGAAGCGGAAAAAGAACACCGTGCGGTGCTGGCTCTGCGCGAGCGACTGCTCGGGGCGAAGCACGCCAAAACCCTGGCCAGCCGCAACAACCTGGCCGCGGTGCTTCAAGAGCAGGGCCGTCATGCCGAGGCCGAGCGGGAGCACCGCACGGTGCTGGAGCTGCGCCAGCAGGTCCTGGGAGCCAGGCATCCTGATGTCTTTCTGAGCTGCTTCAACCTCGCCCTGTGCCTGGAGGCGCAATCCAAGCTGGATGAGGCGCTGTCCTGCATGCGCCGCGCCCAGACGGGCTTTCAAAAACTCCTCGGAGCGAATCATCCCCATGCGCAGTTCGCCGCAGAATCCGTGCAGCGCATCGAGGCGGAGATGAAACCGTGATCGGTTGGTGAAAAACAGCCGGCGCGAGAGGTGTCGCCAACGGCAGCACTTCTGGGTTCATGGAGCATTCGCAGCGCCCATCGAAGCTCCCCTCACCTAACCTCTCCCCGCAAAAGATGGCAGACCAAGCGCAGGCATTGCGCGGGGAGAGGGACTTGGTAGGCACGTTTTCCGGTCTGGCGGTGAAGATGTCGCCCTCTTTTTCAGTCCCTATCCCCGCTGTGGATACCCCCATGATCTGAAGCATGCTGCGGGGAGAGGTTAGGTGAGGGGGCGCATAGCATTTCGCCCGGCAGAGACCGCACAAAGCAGCCGGATGAACCACCTCTGACTGCTGACCTCTAACTTCTTACTCCTTTCTTCATGGGCTGTTCATCTGGCTGTTCACCCACGATACCAAGGGGAAGATGCCCTCAGGTTGTCAGCGACTTTCCTCTCGCCGCTGAAAGCCCTCGCACTCTCGCATTCAGTGGCTAGCATCCGCCCCCGAATGTCCGCCGCCACCTTCCTCAAAGAATTCTGCCGCAACTGGCAGACCGTCGGCGCCATCGCGCCTTCCAGCCCGGCTCTGGCGGAGCGCATGATGGAGGCCGCCGGTGTCTGGCAGGCGAAGCGTGTGCTGGAGCTCGGCCCTGGCACCGGAGCCTTCACCGACGCCATCTCAGACTCGATGCCGCACGGAGCCGATTACCTCGGCATTGAACTGAACCAGACCTTCGTCCAGCAGCTCACCCCGCGTTTTCCCAAGATGCGCTTCGAGTGTGCCGGGGCGCAGGAGTTTGATTTCAGCCAGGTTCTGCCGCCTGGCGAAAAATTCGACACCATCATCAGCGGCCTGCCCTGGACGGCCTTCCCACGCGCCTTGCAGGAGGCCATTTTGAACAACGTGCTGCCGCATCTCGCGCCCGGCGGCTGCTTTGCCACCTTCGCTTACTTCGGCTTTCACAAGCTGCCCAGCGGCCTTCGTTTCCGCAGCCTGCTGCATGAGCTGACCCACGGCGTCGAGACCAGCCGCGTCGTCTGGCGCAATCTGCCGCCCGCGTTCGTTTACATCGCGCGAAAGCCTGCTGTCTGAACGACTCTTGCCGACGTGGACTTCCTGCCCAGAACTTTGAACGTGTGACGCGGCGGACATCGGGCGTCCAGACCGAAGCAAACTAGAGGCGTTGTCCGCCGCTACCGACACTGGCTTGTTCGGTAATGTATGTGTTGACCAACTTACATCGAAGATCATTCCACGGGAAGAATACACCCTCTATTACCACTCCTTCCTTCGAAATAGAATCAAGAGCCCATGCATACCAGAAGCTCGGCTCGCCATCGCGCAATCCAGCGCGTGTTCGGTTGGCTGTAACGACATCGAAAAGACGGGCAACACCACCTCTAATAAACAGCAATCGCCGTGAAATCCATTCTCCGCCGCAACTTTCCTGAAATCCGATGATCTGATTGGATTTGGAATAGACCTGATATACTTCGCAGCTCTCACGCATGGGTATTCCGTCAGTACCAGGCTTGCTTGGGAGATAGACACAAGTGGGAATCCTCCAATAGCGACCGTCATCCACCCGGATTTCATAAAAGGCTGAATCTGTCGAATCCTCCACGACTTGAATTTGGGCGGCAATCGGACCGCGGTCGGCAAGACGTGGGGACACCTGCGCGGAGTCTTCCGGAAGCGAAGCGCATCCCGCTAGGAGGGTGCAAACGCCAAAAACGAAGCGGTTCATTATTTTGCCGAAAATTAAGCCACATCGAACTGTGAGCAAACCAGATTCGCACACAGTTTTTCGAGAAGCCAGCTCTCTTCAGATTCTACGCGGCTTGCCCAAAAGCTTCGAAAGTTAAGGCTCGGGTATTGAACCCGGTGCTCGGATCTCACTCCGCCTGCTTCTTCTTTTTGCCTTTGCCCTTCTTCTTGGGTTCGGCACCGGTTTGAGGCGTGTTTTTCACCGGCATCGGCGCTTTAACGGACTCACGCCACGCGATCATCTTCGCGTGCAGTTCCTTCGCCTTGTCCGGCATCTCGGTGGAGAGGTTTTTCGACTCGCCGATGTCATCCTTGAGGTTGTACAGCTCCAGACGGCCGTCCTCGAAGAACTCCATCAGCTTCCACTCGCCGCTCTGGATCAGGCCAACCGGTGTTGTGCGCCAGGTGTCCGCCCCGGCGCCGAGATAACCCGGAAAGTGCTGATAAATCGCCTCCCGCTTCAAACGGGCGGTGGGATCGCGAAACAGCGGGGCCAGACTCTCACCATCGAGCGGCTGGCCTTCGGGTGCGGACGCTCTGCCGATCTCCGCGAGGGTCGGGAACACATCCACATGGATCGTCGGCACATCGCAGCTCGATCCTGCCTGCGTCACGCCCGGCCAGCGCACGATGAAGGGCACGCGGGTGCCGCCTTCATACAGGCTGCCCTTGCCGCTGCGCAGCGGGGCGTTGTCCGTGGTGTCGCCGCTTTTTTTGATGCCCTCGCGCGTGTAACCGCCCACGCCGCCGTTGTCGCTGGTGAAGATGAGCACCGTGTTCTCCGCCAGCTTCAGTTCATCCAGCGCCGCCATTACGCGGCCCACGCTTTCATCCACGCTCGCGATCATCGCCGCGTACTTCGGGTCGTGGTGGCCGCCCACGGGTGCCTTGTCCTTGAACTTCGCGATCAGCTCCGGCTTCGCCTGATACGGCGAATGCACGCCGAAGTGCGGCAGGTAGAGGAAGAACGGCGCGTCCTTATGCCGCTGGATGAAATCCACCGCCTTGTCCGTCAGAAAGTCCGCCAGATACTGCCCCTGCGGATACTCGGTCTTGGGATTGGTTTTGAAGTCGAAGTGCTGGCCCGACGATGAAATCGCCTCGTCGAAGCCGCGCTTGGCGGGATGGTGATCGCCGCTCTCGCCCAGGTGCCATTTGCCAAACATGCCCGTGGCATAACCCGCCGTCTTCATCGCCTGCGCCACAGTCTTCTTCTCCAGCGGCAGTTGGACCACATTGTCCACCGGCCGCAGCGGACGCGTGCTCCAGTCAAAGCGGTCGATGCCGCCCACCGTGTAAACCCCCGTCCGCGCCGCATACTGGCCGGACATCAGCGCCGCACGCGTCGGCTGGCAGTTCTGGCAGTGGTGATGACTCGTCAGCTTCATCCCTTGTGACGCCAGTTTGTCGATGTTCGGTGTCTCGTAATACTTGGAGCCAAAGCAGGCCAGATCCGTGTAGCCCAGATCATCGGCCATGATGAAAATCACATTGGGCTTGTCTGAAGCGGCGCGGACAAAGGACGAAAGCAGCAGGAGAAAAAGGAAACAGCGGGTCATGCGCCCGTGAACGCCGCCCAGACCCGCCGGATTGCAGCATTCTCAGCATGACAGAGGTCGCGTGCGTCGTTTGGCTCGTCCCATGCTTCGATTCGTCCTGCTTTTCTGCCTCTGCGCCGCCTTCGGCCATGCCGCCGATCTTAAACCCGGCGTCCGCAGTACGATCACCTTCCAGGAATCGCCGCCGCACTCCGATGCGCTCGAACTCAAGCTGCGCCTCAGCGCTGCCGAGACACCGCCGGCCTACGATGTGAAAAAAGAGACCTTCGACATCCTCCTGCCGAAAAACTACCGCGCCAGCGAGCCGCACGGCCTGTTCATTTGGATCAGCGCTAGCGACAAACCCGTCATCCCGGCGGAATGGGAGGCCGTCTTCGCCGAAAAGAAGCTCATCTTCATCGGTGCGCACAAATCCGGCAATCCGCGCAGCGTCTTCGACCGCATGCGCCTGGCCATCGACGCGAATTTCAACGTGCGAAAGCTCGCCAACATCGATCCCGCCCGCGTCATCGTCTCCGGCTTCTCCGGCGGTGCCCGCGTCGCCAGCATGCTCGGTGTTTGTTACGCCGACATTTTTCCCTCCACGATTTGCTGCATGGGCGTGAACTTCTACACCGACATCTCCTCCGCCGACGGCAAACAGACCTTCCGCCTCGGCTACCTCCCGCACGACGACTTCGTGAAAATCGCGAAGTCCGAGTGCCGCTACGTCCTCATCACCGGTGAGAAAGACTTCAACCTCGGGAACACTCAGGCCGTGTTTGAGAACGGCTTCAAGAAAGAAGGATTCAGAGCCGTCGAGCTCATGAACATCCCCGGTCAGGGCCACTCGCCTCCGAAAGCCGAGTGGCTCAAGAAGGCGATCGAGTTTCTCGATGCGGGGAAGTAAAGAGTCAGATCACCGCTTGCGATCAAGCAGCGCAATATTCACGGCCACTTCGCCAGCACCTTCCCGTCGGCGGCTTTGAGCGTGTGGCCTTTGGTCTTCACCTTGCCTTCACCGGCTCCGCCGTGTGTTTTCCTCAGCGAAAGTGCAGCGGCACGCTGTTGAGCTTCAGCGATTCGACGTGGAAATCGAACCAGGTGGCTTTGCGGCCGTCGATCATCTTCTTCTGGTTGTGATCGAGTCCTTCGACTTCGAAGTAGCTGTGAGGCATGCCCGCCTTGGTGAGTGCCTCGTGGTATTCACGGACGGTTTTGAGATGCTCGGGATCGGCGGTGCCGCAGGCGACCTGGATGCGCAGGTTGGCTTTGATGAAGTCGAGGTTCTTCGTGAGGTTCAGGAAGGCGTCGTTGTCACGCAGGCGCTGCGGATCGTCGCCCAGGTAGGCGTTTGGCAGGTTTGCAGCGTCGGAGACGTGATAGACGTTGCCGCTTTGGTTGAAGAGCGAGCCAAAGAGCTGCGGATGCTTCATGGCGAGGTTGGTGGAGCCGCGTCCGCCCATGCTGAAGCCCTCGATGCAGCGCGCCTTGCGATCCGCGATGGTGCGATAGGTGGCGTCGATGTGCGGGATGAGTTCCTTGATCATCATCGTCTCCGCCATGAAGCGCCCGTCGCCGCTGTCCTGATACATCGTCGAGCGTCCGCCATTCGGGAAGACCATCACGATCTCCGGCAGTTTGCCCGCGACGATGCCTTCATGCAGCACACTGGCCGAATAAACGCTCCGTGTCTCGTTCCCACCCGCGCCGTGCAGATGATAAATCACCGGATAGCGACGCTGCGTGTCTTTTTCATAGCCCGGCGGCAGGTAGAGGCAAAAACCGACCTCACGCTGCATTGAGGCACTGCGGAAGGTGTGATGCGTGACATTCGTCGGCAGCTCCGGCACCGGTGACGTGACCCACATGTCAGGGGAGTTGGCCTGATTGGCCTTCTTTTTGGCTGGTTGGGCGAAAACGGTGCAGCAGAAAAAGGCAAGAAGCAGGAGGGTCGTAGGGCAGCGAGACATGGATGGCTGGAAACGACGCGGCGGGCAACGTCTCTCAATGTCATCAACACAGCAGCACCGAATCAACATGGCGTCGATTTCGTGCTCCTGATGTAATGACTTATAACAGCACAAAATTGACCGCATGTCGATTTCGTGCTTTCTATTGCCAACCAAAACACAGCACCAAATCGACATTCCGCCTCGCCATGCCAGACGACTTTCCCTTCCACGGCCGCCGTTTCCACGCGGACCAGTTCGCCCGGCTGCTGCGTCAGACTAAACCCTCGCTCGTCGTGGTGCAGGGACGCCGACGCATCGGCAAAAGCGCCTTCGTCAGACACTGCGGGCAGACCTATGGCGATCATTATCTGAAGTTCGAGGGCCTGGGGCCGCGCGAGGGCATTGGCAAAGCGGAGCAACTCGCATGCTTTGCCGAGCAGCTCGCCGCGCAGACCTCTCTGCCAAAGATGACGCTCGAAAGCTGGCCTCAGGCCTTTCAGACGCTCGCCACCGTGCTGCCGCAGAAGGGCAAGACCGTGCTGCTTCTCGACGAGATCTCCTGGATGGCCATCGGCGATCCTGACTTCGCCGGGCATCTCAAAATCGCCTGGGACAACCTCTTCAGCCGCCGCAAAGACCTCGTCGTCGTGCTCTGCGGCTCCATGTCATCGTGGATCGAGGCAAATTTGCTCAACAGCGCCGGTTTTGTGGGCCGGTGCTCGTGGGTCTTCACCCTGCCGCCCATGCCGCTGCCGGAGTGCATCCCCTTCTGGCGTGGCAAGGCCTCGCGCATCCCTGTGCTGGAGAAGATCAAGACCCTCGCCGTCACCGGCGGCGTGCCGCGCTACCTGGAGGAGATCGATCCCGCGCAGACGGCGGAGCAAAACATCCACCGCCTGTGCTTCGATCCGGGCGGGCTGCTCTTTCGGGAGTTCGATGACCTGTTCAGCAGCGTCTTCAGCCGCCGTGCCGATCGTTACCGCGAAATCTGCCGCGCCCTGGGCGGCCCGTCGAAAACACTCACTGAACTCAGCCGTGACCGCGATGTGGGCCGCGGCGGCATCGTCACGGAGGCGCTCGCGGAACTGGAAAGCGCCGGCTTCATCACCAGCGACCTGCCGTTTGATCCCAGCACCGGCACTGAGCAGCGCAGCGCCAAGTATCGCCTGAGCGACAACTACACACGCTTTTACCTCCGCTACGTCGATCCCGAGCGGAAGCGCATCGCCAAAGGCCTGTTCCGCCAACGTGCGCTCGAGACACTGCCGCAGTGGGACACGCTCATGGGCCTGCAGTTTGAAAACCTCGTCCTCAGCAACCGGGATGCGCTCCTGCGCCTCATCGAGCTGGGCAACACGCCCATCCTCAACGCCGCGCCCTATTTCCAGGGCAAAACCCTGCGCAAGGAGGCCTGCCAGATCGACCTGCTGCTGCGCACGAAGAAGTCGCTCTACGTCGTCGAGATCAAGCTCCGCGGCCGCATCGACCATTCCTGCATCACCGACTTGCAGGAAAAAATCCGCAAGCTCAAGCTCCCCAAAGGCACGCCCTGTCGCACCGTCCTCGTCTATCAAGGCGAACTCGACCCCGGCATCGCCGACGAAGACTACTTCGATTACCTCGTGCCGTTCGAGCGGATGTTCGAGTCGGGGTGAGAGCCATTCCCGCCCGTGCCGTGCAGATCAATCACCGGGTAGCGCCGCTGCGTGTCCTTTTCATAACCCGGCGGCAGATAGAGGCAGTAACCCACCTCGCGCTTCATCGACTCACTGCGAAAAGTGTGATGCGTGACACCCGCCGGCAGCTCCGGAACCGGCGACGTGACCCACATGTCGGGGGAGTTGGCCTGATTGGCCTTCTTTTTGGCGGGTTGGGCAAACAGAGATGTGAAAACAGGCAGCAGTAGGAATGTCAGGAGTAGGCGCAGCATGTTTGGTGAACGATCCGAGGCACCTCGTCTCTCACAGAGGTTTCGTTGAGCTGTCGTCTGATGAAAAGATTGGGAGCAGCCAAGATTGCGCCAGCAAGGTAGCCATCTCGCTCCGCGAGATGAGCCTGAAGCGTGATCAGCGCTGGCGTTGACTCGCTTTGAACATTCATCGTTCTGGCGAAAACCTTGTGCTCATCTCGACGGAGCGAGATGGCTACTTTGCTTCGCCATTTCACGGCCACTTCGCCAGCACTTTGCCGTCTGGGGTTTTTAGAACGAGGCCTTCGATCCTAACCTCGCCTTAGCCGCCGCATGGATCGAGGCGCAGGGCATGCAGCGTCTTTGTTTCGTCGATGCGGAGGGTGTGCTCATGCCATTCGCCGTCGTGTTTCACAGTGAAGTCTTGGTGTTTGCCTTTGGGGAGGATGGTTTGGGGGTCTTTGGTCCAGTAGAGTTCGGCGGGGCCGGTGGCGTCGCTTTGGAGTTTGAATTCGAGGACGTAGGGGCCGGGCGCAGTGAGATTCAAATCGCTGAAGGCGAGGCCGGGGTCGTCGCCGGTGCATTGGAGGATGAGTTGATCGCCTTCGACGGTGAGCTTGGTGCCTTTGCGGGCGCGAGGGAGCGTGGTGGCGGTTGACTTGCCTTGGCGGACTTTGCCAGCGGTGAGCGGTTTGTCGTAGTCGGTCCATTCGCGGTGGCGATGATCGCCGGGAGTGGTGGAAACGGGGGCGCGTTCCTTGGGCGGGGTCATGAGCACGTGCTCGGCCATGTCGTGCCATTGTTTGATCATCCGCTGGACGACGTCGGGATGCTGTGCGGCGACGTTGTGCAGTTCGGTGCGGTCGGTGCGGTCGGTGCGGAGGTTGTAGAGCTCCCAGGGCTCGCTTTGAAAGCTGACGAGCTTCCAATCGCCATCGCGCAGGCCGCGATCACTCGAAAAGAGCAGATGAATCGGGGGACGCGCCTTCAACTCGCCTCCCGCGATGATCGGCGCGAGCGAGGTGCCGGCGAGCGGCGTGAGTTCGCGTTCAGGAAAGCTCTGGGGCAGCGTCGCACCGGCGAGTTCGGCCAAGGTGGGCAGCACATCGACGAGATGCGCGGGCGTTTCGATGACGGTGCCGGGCTTCTGCTTCAAACCGGCGGGCCAGTGCAGGATGGCAGGCGTGGAGATGCCGCCTTCGAACTGGTTCTGTTTATAAAAGCGGAAGGGCGAGTTTCGCGCCCAGGCCCAGGCGGTGCTGTCGCCCCAGTGCGTTTTGGGATCATAAGGCTCGGTGTTGGGCGTGGCACCGCCGCGATGGAAGGGACAGGCGCCGTTGTCGGAGACAAAGAAGGATGACGGCACGTTGGAGGCTCTCGTCGCCAGCCTGGCGGCTCCAGCGGCCGCTGAGGAGGCTGACGCGGCTGCTGTGGCACTTGGCGGTGTTGTAGAACTGGGAGAAGCGCAGGCCGCCAGCGGCGAGTTTGTCGAGGTTGGGCGTTTCGATCTCGCTGCCGTAGCAGCCGAGGTCGGAGAAGCCCATGTCGTCGGCCATGACGAGGAGGAAGTTCGGCTGCGCCGAAAATGACAGCCGAGGCGAAGCCGAGACAGCCAGCATCAAGGCGAAGCCGATGCTGCCCAAAGGGTGAACGAAGCGAGGCAAATGCAGAATGGCGAATGACGAAAGGAGGACGGCGAGAAGGCGCATGATTGTGCCGTGAACGCCGATTGGGATGTAAACTTCCTCGCAATGCGCCCCATCCACGGCTCGTTTGCACGCCATGTCTCGATTCCTCGCTGTCTTCCTCTTCGCTCTCAGTCCTCTGCTCTCCGCTGAAAAGCCCAACATCATCGTCATCATGGCCGATGACCTTGGCTACGGCGATGTGGGCTGCTACGGCGCGAAGGCGGTGAAGACGCCGAACATCGACCAACTGGCCGCGAAAGGTCTGCGCTTCACCAGCGGCTACTGTTCGGCTTCTACCTGCACGCCGACGCGGTTTTCGCTGCTCACGGGCACCTTTGCGTTTCGTCAAAAAGGCACCGGCGTGGCTCCGCCGAATGGTCCGGCACTGATCAAGCCGGGCACGGAGACGATGGCGTCGATTTTGAAAAAGGCCGGCTACGCCACTGCGGTGATCGGCAAATGGCATCTCGGTCTCGGCGATCCCAAACCGGATTGGAATGGCGAATTGAAGCCCGGGCCGCTCGAAATCGGTTTTGATCACTGCTTGCTACTTCCAACCACGAACGACCGCGTGCCTCAGGTCTATGTGGACGATCACCGCGTGCGCAATCTCGACCCGAAAGACCCGCTGTGGGTGGGTGACAAGGCACCGGATGAGAATCATCCCACCGGCATCACACACCGCGACACGCTGCGCATGAACTGGACGCATGGTCACAATCAGACGATCCACAACGGCATCGGGCGCATCGGTTTCTACACGGGCGGCACCGCCGCACGCTTCCGCGATGAAGACCTCGGCGATGCTTGGATCAACGAAACAAACCGCTGGATCGAGGCGCATGCGAAAGAGCCCTTCTTCCTCTATTTTGCCAGCCACGACATCCATGTGCCGCGCATGCCGCACGAGCGTTTTCAGGGCAAAACCACGCTCGGCTATCGCGGAGATGCCATCGTCGAGTTCGACTGGAGCGTCGGCGAGATCGTGAAGACGCTCGAACGCCTCAAACTGGCCGAAAACACCCTCATCGTGCTGTGCTCCGACAACGGCCCTGTGCTCGACGACGGCTACGTCGATGGCGCGGTGGAAAAACTCGGCACCCACACGCCTGCCGGGCCGTTCAGCGGCGGCAAATACAGCATCTACGAAGGTGGCACGCGCACGCCGTTCATTGTGACATGGCCTTCTCGCATTCAGCCGGGCGTTTCCGATGAGGTCGTCTGCACCGTCGATCTTGCCGCGAGCTTTGCCGCACTGACCGAAACACCTCTCGCTGAAAACGCCTGCCTCGACAGCCAGAACATCCTGCCAGCTCTCCTCGGCGAAAAAGGCGCGAAAGGCCGCGATTCGCTGCTTCAGCAGGACAACAACGGCACCAATCTCGGCCTCCGCATGGGCGAGTGGAAGCTCGTGCGCATGAAAACCAAGGGCAAATCGCAAGCCGTGGTCACGATGAAGACCCGCGACGAAAGCCAGGCCCCGCTGAATCGTCTTTACCATCTTTCCAATGATCCCGCCGAACGGAAAGATGTGAGCCTTGAGCAGCCAGAGCGTTTAAAAGCGATGATCGCCAAGATGGATGAGATCGTCGAGGCACCGACGCGGAATTAGCCGGCTCGTTTTGCTAAAACTTCACGCTCATCACCCACGCGGGGCCTTTGCCGCAATCATAAGTCTTCAGCGCTGTGAGCGCACCCGTTTCGGCATTGCGGCGGAAGACGATGAGCTTGTGCGAGCCCTCGCCGGCAGACACGACAAAATGATCGCCGGGCACGAGGCAGAACGAGCGTGGTGTTTTCTCCGTCGGCGTCTGGCCCAGCGCGGTCAGCGCGCCCGTTTGTGGATTCACAGAGAACACGGCGAGACTGTCGTGGCCTCGATTCGAGGCATAGACGAAGCGGCCATCGGCGCTGAGGTGGATGTCCGCGCAGGAGCCTTTGTCACGCCAGTCCTCGGGCACGGTGGGCACGCTCTGGCGGGCTTTCAGCGTGCCTTTCTCTGCGTCGTAATCACACAGCGTCACGCTTCTGCCCTGCTCATTCACGAAGTAGGCCCACCTACCGTTCGGGTGAAATTGCATGTGTCGCGGACCCTCGCCCACGCCACCGGGTAGATGAGGCGGTTCGTTGCGCGTGAGAGTGCCCGCTTCGGCATCAAAGCGGAGCTGCTCGACTTTGTTCAGCTCGCCTACATGCGGCACGAAGGCGAATTTGTTCGCCGGATCGACTTGGATGCAGTGCGCTTTCTTGCCGGTTTCGAGTGTGACCACGGGCAGGCCGTTCACGCGACCGTCTTTGATCGCTGACAATCCAACCACGCCCTCGCTGTAGGACGCCGCGAGCAGCCAGCGGCCGGTTTTGTCGGCGAAAACATAAGCCGCATTGAACCCTGCATCCGCGAAGGTCGGATTCGACAGCGCACCGGTTTTCGTATCGACATCAAGCGTGGCAAACTGCTTCGCCGACCGAACCGACGCATACAGATGCTTGCGATCCGGGCTGATCGAGAGGCTGCCCGGCGCGCCTGGAAGATCAGCGGCACCCGTGCGTGTGAGTTCGCCCGTGCGCTCATCCACCTGATAAATGGCGATGCGCTTCTCGCCGCTTTCAGAAACGTAGAGCATCACAGGCGCGGAGAATGACGAAGGCAGTACGGCGCAGGAAGCGAGAAAGATGAGCAAGAGTTTCATGGCAGCGGTTTGATCGGTTCGATGTCGGTTTGATTGATCCAGCCGGCTTTCATGGGCTCGCCGCGCATGAACTTCTCGTAGAAGCCGACGTTGTTCTTTGAGGCGTGTTCGTACTTGTCGAAGAGGTCGCCTTTGCCCTCCATGCGTGGATCGCCTTGTGATTTGAGCTCGGCGTGGAGCTGATCGCGCATGCTTGCGGCGCGTGGATCCGTGGGGAGATTTTTCACGAAGTCGGGATCGGTTTTGAGGTCGTAGAACTCCGTCGGTGGCCGCAAACCAAAGCAAAGCTGCCAGAACGGATCGGCGGGGTTCTTGCGATGGGCGTCGATGAGAAAGCTCTTCGTCGCGCCAGCATCACAATCCATGTAGCCAGTCTCCGGATTGCCTCCGGGCCAACGAGTGGGCTCGAAGTTCTCGATAAAGACGCTGTCCTTTGTCACGATGGCGCGAATGGGATAACCCCAATCGTTCGGGCGGCCCACATCCGTGCGCTCCTTGCCGAGAAGCACATGATCCCGCGTGTGGACGGGCTTGTTGGCAAAAAGATCGCTCAGACTGCGACCCGGTGACTCGGCCATGCCGGTGTCGCTCCATTTTAAACCAGCTACTTCGACGAATGTCGGCGCGAGATCGACGAAGCTCACGAAGTCGTCGATCACGCGGCCTGGAGCGGCGATTCCTTTCTTCCACATCGCGGCGAGCGGCACGTGATTAGCCTGCACGTTCGCGTTTCCTTTGCTGCGCGGGAAGGGCATGCCGTGGTCGGCGGTGACGATGACGAGCGTGTTCTCCAGCAGGCCGCGCTTTTCAAGCTCAGCGAGCATGCGGCCGAGATGCGCGTCGAAATGCTCGATCTCGAAGGCGTAATCCAGCATGTCATTACGGATCACATCATTGTCCGGCCAGTAGGCGGGCACATGGTCGATGTCCGTGAGTTTCTTGCCGCCCTTTTTGACACCACTGCCGAATTCGTAACCGCGATGCGGCTCAATGGCACCATACCAGAAGGCCCAGGGCTTGTCGGCGGGCGCGGCTTGGAGGAAGTCATTGAAATTGGCCGCGTAATCGCTGTTGCCGATCTCCGGCGTTGGCGGCGCCGCCTTGCGTTTGTTGTAGGCTTTGCCGGTCATCTCGCGTGGCTTGCCGCTCGCGTCTTTGGCCACGCCCGGACCCCAGCCTTTCGTTGTGTGGCCGACATTCCAACCTTTCTCCGCCAGCGCTTCGCCCCAGCCTTTGAACTCCGGCGGGAAGTAGCAGATGTGGTTCGCGGCTTCCTTAAGCTGCCAGGAGTTGCGGCCCGTGAGAATGCAGGCGCGTGAGGGTGCGCACTTCGCATTCGGCGTGTAGGCGTGATTGAAAAGCAGCCCTTCTTTGGCGACGCGGTCGAAGTTTGGCGTCTTCACCCACGGCGTGCCGTACGCGCTCGCATGCGGACCCCAGTCGTCGGCGATGGCGAAGAGGATGTTGGGGCGCTCGGCGGCGAATGACGAATGTAGAGCCGAGCAAAGCGAGACAGCCAACATCAAGGCGAAGCCGATGCTGCTCCGCAGGAGCGAACGAAGTGAGGCAATGACGAATGTAGAAAGCAGTGTGGCGAGCAGTTTCATGAGCGTGTGATTAACGGCGGGTGAGTTTGAGATGCTTCAGGTCAATGCCGGGAGATGAAAGGACTTCGAGTGTGAGCTTCGCGGGGCCGGGCTTCAGGTTGAGGGCTCCGAGCTTCGCGTTGGCCCATTGACGGTCGCGGTAGCGTGCCTTTCCATCCGCATCACGGTGGGGAAGAGGAATCTCGGGGGCTTCGGCGGCGGGGATCGGTGATTCGAGAGTTTGCGTGTCGGTGCTGAGGCGCAGCAGGGTGTTCGCGGTGGCTCCGTGGGCGAGTTCGACGTCGTATTCGCCAGCGGTGACGACATCGATTTCAAAACACACCTTCGCTTTCGCGTCGGTCCAGTTGGTGAGCCAGTCATTGGCAAAGCCGGGACCGTTGGCGAAGGTCAGCTGCTTGTCCGCATAGGCCTGCGGCGCGTGCAGTTCGACGGGGTTGTGCTCCGCGTGGCCGACGGGAATGGGGAAACGCTTCAAGCCATCGCGGGAGATGTCGGCGAACCAGGTGTCATACTTCGCTGCGAGTTCTTGGACCAGTTCAGGCTGCTCCTTTGCGATGTCTTTTTCCTCGCCGGGATCGGCTTCCATATCGTAAAGCTGCCAGGCCGTGGCGCTGGCGTCGTTGGCCTTCGCTTTGGAACCGCCGCCAGCGCCTTTGATCTCACGGACGAGGCGATGATGCTGCGTGCGCACCGCTCCGGGATACTTGTTCGTCTCGTCGATGGGATTATGCGTGAAGAGCGTGCGCTCCGGCCAATCTCCGCTGTTTTGTAGCAGCGGCTTCAAGCTCACACCATCCAGCTTCGCATCGGAGACTTCCACATCGCAGAGGTCCATGATGGTTGGAAACAAGTCGATGTGAGCCGTGATCTCCTTCACGACATGCGGCGTCCATTTCGCCGCAGGCCAGCGGATGAAGAGAGGCACACGTGTGCCGCCTTCGTGCAGGCTGGTTTTGCCGCCGCGCATGCCGGCGTTGTAGGTCTTCACGCCCGCCGTGCCGCCGTTGTCGGTGAGGAAGAGCACGATGGTGTTCTCGGTCAGCTTCAGCGTGTCGAGATGAGCCAGCAGGCGGCCCACGTTGTCGTCGATGTTTTCGCACATGCCGTAAAAGGCGGCCACGTTGTCTTCGAAGCCCTTGGCTTTGAATTGGTCGAAGTACTTGTCCGGCACCTGATAGGGCGAGTGCGGCGCGTTGTAGGCCAGGTAGCAGAAAAACGGCTCCTTTTGCCTCGCGGTGATGAATTGCATCGCCTCGTCGGTCAGCACGTCGCTGATGTAACCTTTCGTCGATTCAGGCTGCGTGCCGCGCAGCAGCGTGGCGTCGAAGTAATTGTTCCAATGACCGTTGTTGAAACCAAAGACATGTTCAAAGCCCTGCCCGCCCGGCGTGAAGGGGAACTGCTCGCCGTTGTGCCACTTGCCGATGCAGGCGGTGCGATAGCCGTTCGCCCCAAACGCCTCCGCCAGCGTGACTTCGGAGGGTTTCATGGCTTCTTTGTTGTGCGTGACTCCGTGGACGCCGGTGCGCAGCGGCCAGCGACCTGTAAGCACCGCTGCGCGTGTGGGGGCGCAGAAGGAATTCACATAGAACCGATCAAAGCGCACGCCTGTGTTGCCCAGTTTGTCGATGTGCGGCGTTTGGAGGTGCGGATTGCCGTGGATGGAGAAATCGCCGTAGCCTTGATCGTCGGTGATGATGAGCAGGACGTTCGGCGGCGCCGAAAATGACGAGCTTGCGATGATGAATGACGAAACGAGGCAGAGAAGGCGCGGCATGGCTTGGGAACGATTCATGGACGTGGTTCATTCGACAAAGACGTGTGCCGTCTATGATCCAAACACTCTCGCCGCCTTCTGAAGCAGGGGATCGTCAGGGAGGAGAGACAAACCGGAGCGGATGACATCCCGCGCTTCGGGAAGACGGTTCATCTGGGCCAGCGCGGTCGTCTTGGCGCAGTAGGCACCGGAGAGACAGGGATCAAAATCGAGCGCCTGCGATGCGGAGGCCTGTGCCTCTGCAAATCTGTGCAATTCGACGAGCGCGTTCGCTCGATTCACCCAGGCCTTGGCGTAAGCGGCGTTGAGAGCGATCGCCCGGTCGGCGCTGGCGAGTGCTTCCTCGGGACATTTCATGCGGCGCATGAGGATGGCGCGATTGTTCCAAGTGATGGCCGCGCCGGGTTGATCAGCCAGGATGGCGTCGATCACGCGGCAGGCCTGCTCGGCTGGAAGGAGATCGACGATCAGATGCGAGCTGCCGTCGAGATCGCCCATGCGCCTTGATTGGCGGGCGAGCCGCAGCGCGTGATCGATCCACGACAGAGCCTCGTCACGATGCCCCAAGCCCATGGCGGCCTGCGCAAGGTTGGTGACCGGCCCGGTCTCGTCGTCGGCAAGCTTGTGGGCCTTCATGGCGCTGCGCAGGGCGGCTTCGAACTCCCGTCGTTCCAATTGAATGCAGCTTTGGATCTGATGAGCCTTCCAGTTCGCGGGATTAAGCTTCAGCGCACGATCCACCTCGGCCGCCGCTTTGCGAGGCTGGCCGAGATTGAGCCAAGTCTGGGCGGCATTGACCCAAGCATCCGCCTGCAACGGTGAATCGGGGGCCGTTGCGCGAGGCGCAGTCGTTTCGAGCAATGCGGGAAACAATTTCTCCAACCGCATGGCGATCTCCTGAAATCCCGCAGGGCGCGACGAAGGATCGACGGCGAGGCATTGGCGCAGAATCGCCGCGAGCGGCTCCGGCATGTGCGCGGAGGTGCAAAGATCGGCCGGACGTGGCGCATCGGGATGCCGGCCGATGATGGAGCAAAGCAGGGTGACGCCAAAGGCATACAGATCGGCGGCGGTGCTGCGGCCTGAGCGGCGGGCCATCATTTCAGGCGCCATGAATCCATCAGTGCCGGCGATGACTCCGTCAGGACCGGAATCGCCACCGGTGAGCGAAAGGCCAAAGTCACTGACCTTCGCCGTGCCGTTGCTGGTGATCAAAACATTGGCGGGCTTCAAGTCTCCATGAATGAGCCGTGCCTCCGCGGCCGCATGCGCCAGCCCGCGCGCCATGTCGAGCCCGTGACGCAGTGTGGTGCGCCAGTCGGTGCGACCAGAGACGATCTCCTCCGCCAGTGTCCGTCCTCCGCTGATGTGCTCCATCACGAGAAATGGAATGCGATTGTGAGTTTCCACACCGTAGGCGAGGACGAGGTTCGGATGAGGGCCAAGCGCCACGGAGTTCACCGCCTCCAACACAAACTGATCGCAAAGATCAGGATCGTTCAAATGCCGGGGAAGCGGGCACTTCAAGGCGGCCAGCGAATCGCCTCGACGATAGTGCTCCGGCCCGAGGCTGCGGCAGAGATACACCAGGCCGAAGCCGCCATGCAGAATCTTGAGCACTTCATAGGTGCCGCCAATTCGCTCTCCCGGCTGAAAGGGCACTTCTTCCAGGAACTGGCACTTCCGCTGGATGCGCTGCAGAAGCTCGGCCTCGTTTTGCTGCTCACTGTCGAGCCCGAGCAGCTCGGCAAGTCCGCCTGGCTCAAGCGGGCCACCCTGTTCCAGACGTTGAATCATCGATCCGTCTGAGGAGAACGCCGAACGTGCCTCACGCGCGTCGATCAAGCCCCGCTTCAAGGCGGAGAGCAGATCACGCAGGTTGCGCGAGTTGGGATGCGACGTCGGCATGGAATGTTTCAAACGGGTCGGCTGAGGGTCGCAAACAGATCGCGAATCTCCGCATCCACCTCGGCGCTGTCCGCCGCATATTGGGCGATTTCCTCGCGCAACAGCCTCTGATAGGCACGGCGCGCGGTGACGAGGCGGTTGGCGACTTCTTTTTCGGTGAGTCCGCACTCCGCCGCCATGTCGCGCTGTGAAGGCGCTGGAACGCCGTCGAGAATGGGCATCAGCATGAAGCGTTTGAAGATTTCGAAATGCGTCTGCTTGCCCGTGGCACGGCATTCGCGGTCCAGAGTGTCCACCACGCGTGCGAGAAGCATGCGGGCCCAGGATTGTGTGAAGGCATCCTCAGGTGTGTGACGGTCCACGCCGAGGATGGCAGTGTTGCCACCCTCCGCCATCACCTCGTCAGCCGCGACGAATCCTCCCGCGGGCCGTCGCTGCTGTGCCTGATCATGCCGGTGGGCGTTGGCGGCGTAGTGTTGCAGTGCGGAAAGCATCAAACCGCGAAAGCGGCCGCGTTTCGTGTCTGCTTTTTCAAACAACTGATGCTGCATGGAGTGCAAAAAAAGTCCTGCACCAGATCCTCGGCCTTTTCGTGTCCGAAGCCACGGCGTGCGAGGTAGGCCAGCACCGGTTTGCGATACAGTTGGTAGAGCGTGCCCAAAACTTCGCGCTTTTCGGTGTCATCACCGGCCTTTAGGCGCGCGAGCTGTGACCAGCGCGTCTGTGGAAACATCTCGCCCTCGTTGCTCATGCCGCGCACGCTACTGGACAATGCAGCAACGGCAAGCCCGCACGAAGGAGGGCTTGCCGTTGTTTCGTCGGAGAGTTCGCCATCAGGGCGGCGGAACCGGGTTGATCTTCAGACTGCGGGAACCAGGAGCAGCGCCTGACTCCTTGTATTCTTTGATGGCCTGCTCCGGCGTGCGCGTGCTCTCGGTCACCCGGGGTGGCTGCGCCTCAATGATGCGTTCGACGACTTTCTTCGCCTGATCGAGCTTGTCGTTGGTATCAGCTGCCGTGAGAGGGCCGCTGGCGGTGACGAGCAGGAGGAACGCGAGATGGAGTTGAGTTTTCATGATGTTGGGTGTGTTTGGTTTGCTGATGGATGAATCTCACACGGGGCGTGGCGTGGTGCTGATTGGAAACGGGCGTGTGGGTTTGCCCGGCAGCTTCACGCAGCCGTCGTCCGTGCCGGTGACAGCGAGCTGACTCCAAGGATTGAATGGTGGCGGCGGTGGGGGCAGCGGATGATAGGGCTTGGGCAGTTCAGGGCAGAACGGTGGGCAGATGGGCAGCGGATGGATCATCGTGTTCGCATGAGCGGAGGGGTGGAAGGCGAGCGCGGCAACGACGAGGCAGAGATGGAGGATGGACGTTTTCATGGGATGGGAAGGATGAGGGTTTGTTTGTGCCGGGTTGGTTGGATGGTTCAGCCACGCACAGCGGCCACGGCGGTGGGAGTGCGCACGGGTGTGTGACGCTCCTGGAGTTTTTCCACGACGCGGTCGATGACCGATTTTTCGCCGGCCTGGGCGCTGGAGATGGCCGAGACGGCGGCGAGGAACAGGATGGATTGGCAGAGTTTCGTTTTCATGGGATGCGGATGTGTTTGTGTTTGTTTGATTGGCGGAATTGCCTCTCTGCATGTGGATTACCGGTCCCGGCCCCAACTCTGCGTGACGCTTGAAAAAAGTTTTCACTTCGGTTTCGGCCTGCGGCAATGGAGGCAGGAAGGGCGGTGGATTGACGAACAGCCCCGCTCCGGTTATTGAATGGCACGCGTCAGTGACGGAGCATCATCCAGCGGCAGTCGCTCCTTCGTCATTGAGCGCTCAAACTTTGACCACCCATGGCCTACGATTGGGAAGATGACCGTCAGAGGTTTTGCGACTGCGCCAGCCGTGGTCATGTGGATTCACCCGACGAAGCATGGGTGGCTGAAAAGCTGGATGCGGCAGCCGCTCACGCGAAGTCCGGCAATCTGCGCGAAGCCGCGAATTTGCTGGAGGAGATCCGGAGCCGCGTGGTTGCCGTCCGGCTTTTTCAAAGCTGGGATGATGGCATTCTTTGCTTCGGTAATCTCATTCATCTGATCCGTCACATGTCTCCTGAAACCACGGTGCCGTCCGAGTTTCAGCGATTGCTCGATGCGCGGCCCAGCCTGAAATGGGACGAGGACATGACCGGCAAACAGAAGGCCTTTTGGTATGGCTCTTCGTCGGCGGAGGCGGGAGGTGTCATGCAGGCCCTCCCATCGTCCCCCAAGTCTGGCTGCCTGGTGGTTTTGTCAGGCGTGCTGATCGGATGTCTTGGATGGGTTTCGCTGCTTGTGCTCCATCGATGATCCAGGACGAGTCAGAGTCCCGTGTCCCAAACAATCACCGCGAGATCATTCCCGCCGCTGATCACACGCCTGCCATCCGGCGTGATGGCGCTTGCGTAAACATCCTTTGCTTGTTCGTGGCCTTTCAGCCTCCGCCGGACGCAGTTCTCCGGCCCAGCATTGACCTCGATCACGCAAACCTCCGCGCCAGCGGCGGCGCTCGCCCATTGACCGCCTTGGGCGAGGTGAAATGCATCGAGACTGTCGTTTGTGTGCGCGAGAAGGCCCATCTCACGGCCCTCGGTCACATCCATCACATGCAGCTTGTAACCTGACTGCACCACGGCCTTCCACCTTTCGGGCAAAAACGAGATCGCCTTGATCGCACGTTCCGGGAAGCGGGTTTTCTGAGCCAGTTGGCCGTTGCTTGCATCCCATACCTTGACGGTGTCCGCGCACTCTCCACCGCCGGTGAGCGCCCATGCGCCGTCGGGGGACAAGGCGACCGCCTGCACGCCACCATCCAGGGTTTTGCCAAACCAGCCGCCGAACTTGCGCACATGCGTGCCTTTGCTGGTGTCCCACAAGCGCGCCGTGCCGTCGCCGCTGCCGCTGAGCAGCAGACGGCCATCAGCGGACGCCGCGAGACCGAAGACGGTGAAGGAATGCTTGCTGAGGCGATGCAGCACACGGCCGCTCGCCAGTTCCCAGATCCAAATCACGCCGCCACTTCCCGCAGCGGCAACGTGTGATTCATCACCAAGGAAGATGACCGAGGCCAGAAACCGGCCCTCGGCCTGCAATTGGCGCATTTCGCGTCCAGTCTCCAGATCCCACACCCGCACGAACGAATTCCAGCCGACCGAAAGTCCGATCCGCCCATCGTTCGAGATGGCCACCGCCTCCACGTTGTTTTCGTGGGCCTGTTCAAAACGAAAGCGCATGCCGCCTTGCGAATTCGAAGGGTGAGCCGGGCCAGAAGCTGGCGACCGCGCCACGCCGTCTTGCTGACGCTTCTCCCCCTCCAGCGCTCCGAGCGCGCTGAGAAATGCCGCACGTTTCTCCTCCACCTCGTCCACCGGCGGCTCCGGCAGGTCGTCACGCTCACGGATGTCGGAGCAGGCGATGGCAAAAGTCTCCTGGAGCCAGCGCCATGCGCGATGCCGCTTCGGCTCGGCGTCTGTTTTGCGAATTTCATCCGCCAGGGCGGAGAGCAGTTTGTCCTCGCTCTCGAACAGCATGTCGAGCGGCATGTCGGTTTCCAACACTTGCAGCGCGATCGCGCCACACTGGCCGGCCAGTGCAAAAAACTCCCGCTCGGTGTCAGCGGCACTCTCAATCTCCGTCATCAGCCGCTCGATGCGCCGGCTGACGGCGAGCGCCTTGCGCCGGCGATATTCGCTGCGCGGCTCAAAGGGGATCAGAGCATCACAACGCGGGCAGGCGAGGGAGTAATCCTCCAGCACCTTTCGTGCGTTCACCGGATCCTTCAGCGCGGACATGGAGCCGAGCAGATGCCTCGCGCTGAGTTCATCCGCGTTGAACTGCGTGGAGTGTCGGCAATGCGGGCACTTGACCTGCCATTTTTTATCAGACATCGCGTGCTTCTGGGTTGGGAGTTCACAACTGGGCTTCGCCGGGAGGAAACCTATAGAAGCATACCACGAGCGGCCTCAACGCACCACCTCGCTGATTTTCTTCACCGTGAACACCGCGACGTTGCCGCGCTCTGGATAATGTTTTGTGCCATGAACACCGCTCACAGAGACAACGAGGCCGTCCCTGATCCACGCAAAGGCTTCGACGGGCAGGAGCAGCTCGACGCGCTGCTTGTCACCATGACGCAGCGCCCAACCGGTCGTTTCTCCACCGATGGCGACCCGCTGCTCGAGTGTTCCCATCAGATGGACCTCGGCGGCTGCTTTGGGCTTGGCGCTTGAGTCTGACGGTGCTGGCTGGCCTGGAGCCAGGGAGGACATGAGGGTGGAGACGAGAAGGGCGAGAAGGAGGGTGTGTTTCATGGCAGTGTGGGGTGGTTGTGAATGATTTACCCAACAGCGGCCCAACTCTGCGCCGGTCTTTAAAATAAACGCGCGACCGCACGAGAAACACGACAACCCAGCCGCTAGCCGTCGAAAACGGTCTTCAGATCCACCTTGTCTCTCATCTCAGAGGAGAGCTTCACGAGGCGATCAAACATCTGCTTCTTCATCACCGCGTGTTCGGGTTTCATGGCGAGGTCGTGCATCTCCTGCGGATCGTTGGTGAGGTGGTAGAGGCGGAGCACTTTGGCCTTCGGATAGGCGATGAGCTTCCAGCCGTCATGCGTGACGGCGCGTTGAAGCTCCAGGTAGGCACCATAGACAGATTCGTAGCTCGATTGCTTCTGCTCGCCTTTCAGCAGCGGGCGCAGGCTGTTGTAGAAGACGTGCTTCGGCTTCTCGACTCCGGCGAGATCGAGCGCTGTTGCCATCACGTCTTGGAGGTAAATCGCAGCATCGTTCTTCGCGCCTTTTGCCACGCCGGGACCGGCGACGAGGAAGGGCACGCGCACGCTATGGTCATGCATGTTTTGTTTGCCGAACAAACCGTGATGACCGACGGCGAGGCCGTGGTCGGCGGTGAAGAAGATCCAGGTGTTCTCCGCCTGGCCGCTGGCATCCAGCGCATCAAGGATCTTGCCGATCTGAGCGTCCATGTGGCTGATGAGCGCATAGTATTCCTGGCGATGCGTCTTCACGGAAAGCTCCGTGCGTGGCATGGGCGCGAGGTTTTCATCGCGCAACGAGTGCGAGCAGCCGATGTCGTTCTTGCGCGGATACTCAGGCAGGAAATTCTGCGGCATGGCGATGCGGCTGAGCGGATACTGGTCGATGAATTCCTTCGGAGCCTGCCGTGGATCATGCGGGGCGTTGAAGGCGGCGTAGATGAAGAAGGGCTTCTCCTGCTGCTTCGCATCGGCGAGGAAGCCGAGCGTGTTGTCGCGCACGACCTCGCTCCAATGCGTGCCGCCTTCCCAGAAACCGCCGAGTGTTTTGTCGAATGGACTCCAGACATCGGTTTGATCCGCGATGGGGCGGTTGTAGGCGGTGGGAACCGTCTTCGGCATGCCAGCGCGCACGTCTTTGACCACATCGAAGCACTTCGCGGCATCGGTCTGGATATGCCACTTGCCGGTCATGTAGGTCTTGTAGCCGCCTTTCTGCATGAGCTGCGGCCAGAGCACGCCTTTTTCGCGTTCAGTGTCCGTGGTTTTATAGACTTTGTCCGCATCCCACACAATGCGGCCTGTGACGAGCATCGTGCGGCTGGCCACGCACACCGCGCCACTCCACGAGCCCATGTTGTAGGCCCGCGTGAACGTCGTGCCCCGCGCGGCGAGTCGGTCAAGATTGGGCGTGTCGATGTCGGTGTGGCCGAAGGCGCGCACCGCCTCGTAGGTGTGGTCGTCGGCGAAGAGGAAGAGGATGTTGGGCTTCGCGGCATGCAGCGAGGTGCTGAGGGAAAGGGCGAGAATGAAGTGTCGGAGCATGGCTATCATTTGGAAGCTTTGGTTTTGAAGATGACGATCTCGACATCGTTGGCCTGCTTCGCTCCAGGCGTGCTGCGGCCGTTGGCGATGCTGATTTCGAGTTGCTTCGTGAGCTTGGCGACGATGTCGGGATGCTCGGGGCTGAGGTTCTTGGTTTCGGCGATGTCGGTGCTGAGATCGTAGAGCTGCACGGCGGGCAGGCCTTGTTTGGCGGCTTCGGCATCGCCGGGTTTTCCCCAGCCGCCGGAGCCTGGGCAGAGGCAGAGCTTCCAGCGGCCCTCACGCACGGCGAAGCGGCCGTTGATGCTGTGATGGATGACCGTGCGCGTAGAAGTGCCCGCGCCACCCCACAAGGCAGGAAGCAGGCTCACGCTGTCCTCGGCGGCGGCGTTCGGCAGCTTCACGCCGAGGATTTCGGCGCTTGTGGCCATGAAGTCGGTGTGGCAGATGAGTTGGGCGTTTTGCGAGCCTGCTTTCACCTTGCCCGGCCAGCGGACGAAGAACGGCACTCGATGCCCGCCGTCCCAGATGTCCGCTTTGTAGCCGCGAAGCTGCTCGCTGGCGTAGTGGCCCTGCTGTTCGAGTTTATCGGTGCCAGCCTGGGGCGAGCAGCCATTATCGGCGGTGAAAATGACGAGCGTGTTGTCCGCGAGGCTCGCTTGATCGAGCGCCGCGAGCACATCGCCGACGATGGCATCGGTCATCATGACGAAGTCGCCGTAAGCGCCGAGGCCGCTCTTTCCCTGCCACTCGGGAGTGGGCAGGATGGGCGTGTGTGGCGAGGTGAGCGGCAGGTAGAGGAAGAACGGTTTTCCTGCTTTCGCATCCGCTGCGCGTTCCTGCACATAGCTCACGGCCCGCTTCCCGAGACGCGGCAGCATGGTGATAGGCTCGATGGTCTCGATGACACGATTTCCTTCGATCAGGGAAGACATGGTGCGCGCGTTTGAGCAGCCCCAGAAGAGATCAAAGCCACGCGTCACCGGCCCGCCGATGATCTCTGCGCCGATGGGCAGCCCGGCATTGCCCATGCCTTTCTTTTTGTCGCCCCTGGTCGTCGCGCTCTTGGATTGAAAACCAAGATGCCACTTGCCGATGCAAGCCGTGGTATAGCCCTGTGCCTTCAGCAAACCCGCCACGGTGAGCCGGTCGGCGGTGATGAGCGGCTCGTCGTTGCCGCCATCGAGCACGCCCGCCTGCAAGCGAGTGCGCCACGCGTAGCGCCCGGTGAGCAGGCCGTAGCGCGTGGGTGTGCAAACGGACGATCCGCTGTGTGCATCCGTGAAGGTCATGCCCTGTGACGCGAGCTTGTCGAGATGCGGTGTGGCGATCTTCCCGCGCTGTGGATTGAGGCACTGCACATCGCCGTAGCCGAGGTCATCGGCGAGGATATAGATGATGTTGGGCCTCTCAGCGAAGAGCATAGGGCTGAGGGCAAAGAGGGTGAGGGCCAATCCAAGACGAATCATGTTGTGGGAACGACGGACGCGGGTGGTTCCTTCGGCCAAAGGCTTCTGGCGCAAGTCTTCACAGACCCAGCAACGAAAGCATGCGCTCCTTCGGGATGCCGCCGACCTCACGACCGGTCTCTTTGCCGTTTTTGTAGGCGATGAAGGCAGGAATGCCGCGCACGCCGTGCTCGCGGGCGAGCTTTGGGTCTTCATCGACATTGATGCGGATCACGATTGCCTTGCCTTTCAATTCTTGGGCAAGCTCATCGACCATCGGGCCGACGACTTTGCACGGGCCACACCAGTCGGCGTAGAACTCGACGAGTACCGGCACCTTGGCCGTGCGCACGGCGGAGAGCGAGGACGTGCCGCCCGACGATGATCCCGGCCGGTTCATGTCGAACACGATCCAGCCGATGTAGAGCATGACGGCTCCGACGAGCCAGAGATGGAAGTTGCCCTTTTTCACATGGTACCATCCGGGCCGGTTTTTGATCTGGCAAGCAGGATCACGCCATGAACTCAATCATCGAAACGCCTTTCTCCAGCTTGAAACAGGCAAGCGTCCGGTCCTTTTCACGACACCACAATCCAGGCTCCAGTTTGAGCCTTGAATCGGCCTCCTGTAGCTTCGTCTGCGATTCAATGTGCTTGATTCGTGGCACACCTTTCGCCGTGGGCACCGACAACGTGAACTCTTCGCAGGCAAACGGTGCGTGCAGTTCCACCACTTGGTGCGTGACATCGAACTCAATTCTCGTCAGCTCCTTCGCCGCCCAGTAGCGGGCGATCTCGCTGAGCTTCATCCAGTGCAGATGATCAAAGGTAGCGTGCAGGCGCTTCACCACCTCGCGGAAGATCTCGAAGCCGATCTCCAGCCCGTTCCAGTAGATGCCGGTCCAGTGGCACACGATGATCGCGGGTTCGCCGCGTTGGATGACCTCGACCATGCGTCCGCTCTTTCCATCCGAGGTGATGAAGGCGTCCGCGCCCTTCGGCGTCACGCAATCCCAGCCGCCGGTCCAGTCACCCGTGCAGCCGAGGATGTGGACGACACAGCGCGGATCGTCCGTGTCCAAACCGGACACGTTTTGCACCAGCGGAGCGACGCTTTGCTCGCCTTTGTCATAGAGATCGCGGAAGTAGTGCGGGATCTCAGTTTGAAACACGTCGCGACAGGCCTCGAAGGTCGCCTGCGCGAGCTGTGGCCGCGCATCGCTGCCAAAGCCGCCCGGCGTCGTGACGCCCTCGCACGGCAGGCCGATGTTTTTGAGGATCGTGAGCGCGTAGCTCATGTAATCGGCGATTTCGTCCACGCTGCGCCCGCCGCACCATTTCCAGTTCTCCATGAATTTCGGGCTGATCTCCGGAAACGGGTGACCGGTCTTCGTATCGATGATGCGCGTGTGCGTGACCATCTCGGGATGGATGTCCCAGTTCGGCATGATGCGCTCGCGCACGAGGTCGATGCTGCCCTGCAGCTCCTTTTGCGTCCAACCGGGGATCTGGCGGTCGAGACGGCCCACGCAGGCGGGATAGGGCACGATGCTGTACTTGCCCTTCACGCCGTTCTCCGTGGCCCAGTCGGCGAATTTGCGCACAAAGTCGTCCGGGATCTCATCCGGCCAGCTTTTCCAAGGGTAGTGATCGTAGCGTCCCGGATTCGCCGCCGCGAACTGCGGGATGGCGAACTTGTTGAGGTTCACCAAGCAGGTCGAATCGTCGATGATGATGCTCACCGGCACCCGGTTGCGCGGATTGAGCACTTTCACGGATGCATCCTGTTTCGGGCGATCACCGGGGACTTGAGCGAACAATCGAGAACCGAGAGTAAGAGCGGAGGCTTCGAGGAATCGACGGCGGGAAGGCTGGAACGGCATGACCAATAAACGTCCGATCCGGCCCACTTTTCGGCCTTGAATCCCCCTCTTGTGCCAGTAAAGAACGCTCCCCCTGCGCCTGGCCGCCTCCGGTGCGTTTTCCCAACTCCTAGCCCTACGCTCCCAGCTCTTTGCTCATGAACAAAACTCTCCTCGCCCAAGCCGCCAATGAAGCCCGTGGTCTCGCCATGGATGCGGTGCATAAATGCTCTTCCGGCCACCTCGGTCTGCCGCTGGGCTCCGCCGAAATCGGCGCTGTCCTTTTCGGCCAGGCGCTCCAGTGCGATCCAGCAGAGCCGAAATGGCTGAACCGTGACCGTTTCATCCTCTCCGCCGGCCACGGCTCCATGTTCATCTATTCCTGGCTGCACCTGAGTGGCTATGCGGTGAGCATTGACGACGTTTCCAAGTTCCGCGTGCTGCATTCCATCACGCCGGGCCATCCTGAGTTTCATGAGACGCCGGGCGTGGAATCCACCACCGGTCCGCTGGGCCAGGGTGTGGGCAATGCGGTGGGTTACGCGCTTTCCGGCAAGATGGCCGCGGCGAAGTACAATACCGCGCAGCACACGATCATCGACAATCACATCATCGCCCTCGCTGGCGACGGCTGCTTGCAGGAAGGCGTGGCGCGTGAGGCGGTGGCCTTCGCCGCGCACAACAAGCTTGACAACCTCATCCTCATTTTCGATTCCAACGATGTGACCCTCGACGCGATGGCGAAAGTCACGCAGAGCGAGGACACGCAGGCGCTTTACACCGCGCTGGGCTGGGACGCCGTGACCATCGACGGCCATGACCTCGACGCGATCCTCTTCGCCATCGAAACCGCGAAGAAAAACGACAACGGCAAACCGAAGATCATCATCGCCAAGACCATCATCGGCAAAGGCATCCCCGAAGTCGCCGGCACGGCCAAAGGCCACGGCGAAGGCGGCGCGAAGTTCGTCGATGCGGCCAAAAAAGGCCTCGGCATCCCCGAAGGCACGCATTTCTACGTCAGCGATGAAGTGAAAGCCTACTTCGCCGATTTGAAGGCCAAGCGCGCTGCGATCCATGGCGAATGGAACAAGGTTTACCTCGCCTGGAGCGCGGCGAATCCTGAACTGGCCAAGCAGCTTGATGCCGCCCGCAACGGTACGCTCAAGGCCGAGGATCTGCTCAAAGTCGTGCCGGAATACCCTGCCGAAGGCAAGGCCGCCACGCGCAACAGCGGTGGTGAGATCTTGAATCACATCGCCAAGGCTGTGCCGCATCTCGTCACCGGCAGCGCCGACCTTTTCGGCTCCACGAAGAACTACCTCACCGGCCTGGGCGACTTCAGTCCCGCGAATCCGACCGGCCGCAACATCTGGTTCGGCATCCGTGAGCATGCGATGGGCGCGATCTGCAACGGCATCGCCTACGACGGCCTCTTCCTTGCCAGCGGTGCGACGTTCCTCGTCTTCGCCGATTACTGCCGTCCGAGCATCCGCCTCGCCGCGCTGGCGAAACTGCCTGTCACCTACATCTTCACGCACGACTCCGTCGGCGTCGGTGAAGACGGCCCGACGCATCAGCCGGTCGAAACCGTCAGCGGCCTGCGTGTGATCCCTAATCTTGACGTCATCCGCCCCGGCGATGCCGAGGAAGCCGCCGCCGCCTTTGCTGCCGCCTTCAGCCGCGCTGATGGCCCCACGTTGCTCGCTTTGAGCCGTCAGGACCTGCCGCATCAAGGCCATGCCAGCGCTGCGACCCGCCGCGAAGGCACGCTCAAAGGTGGTTACATCCTCGTGAAGGAAACCGCGCCGCTCGAAGCCATCGTCATCGCCACCGGTTCCGAAGTTCAGCACGCTGTCGAAGGTGCCAAAGGCAAGCCCGGCGTCCGCGTCGTCAGTCTGCCGTGCTTTGAGCGCTTTGACCGCCAGAGCGCCGAGTATCGCGAAAGCGTCCTCCCCGCAGCCTGCACCAAGCGCATCGCTATTGAGGCCGGTGTCTCCGCTCTCTGGTGGAAATACGTCGGCACGCAGGGCCAGATCATCGGCATTGACCGTTTCGGCATCAGCGCTCCGGGCAACACCGTCTTTAAAGAACTCGGCATCACCGCCGAGGCGGTGGCGAAGGCGCTGGCGTGATGAAACGGAGCGCGGATGCCCTCATCCGCATCACCAACAAACTCACAAAAGGAGGCTGGCGACAGCCTCCTTTTTTCATGGCATCATGCGCGCATGAAAACGCACCCGCATCTTCTCGCGCTGATGTTTGCCGCCGCCGTTTTCGCCCAAACTACCGCTGACATGAGCAAAACGAACACGATGAGCTTCTACCGCGACGCCTCGGTGCTCGATGAGCATCGGAGCCTGGGCAAACAGGTGGATGATTTTCAGCAGACGTTCCCGGCGGTGAAAATCGACCCGAAGGCCATGACAGCGGTGAAGACGACGGCGGAGTTCCGTCTCGATGGACAGCCGTTGCTCTGGTTCGCGGCGGACAAGTCGAAGGCGGTGCTCGATGAACACGTTTTTGGCGAGCTGACGATGGTGAACGTCACCACGATGGGCGAGGGAAAAACCGCCGTGGTCGGGAAAATCAAAGAACCGGGCGGCACCCTGGCCCCGAGGGCCGTGGCGTGGTTTTTGATGAGAAGTGGGATCCTGCAAACCTTTGTGCACCTCGAATCGACCGTGAAGCTTGACGGTGAAAAAAACGCTGGAGGCCGTTACGAGGCGGCTTTTTCCGGCAAACATCTCTACTACACCAATGAGCGCCACGAATCGTCCTTCCGCTTCCGGTTCATCATCGAAGAGGACGGCACGCTGCGTGTCGAGTCGTGAGCAGAAGTCAGAGGACCACGCTGCGCAGCATTTCGGCGGAGCGCTCGGGGCGCTGGCTGTTGATGTAGCTGCCGCTGCCCAGCTCGAAGCCTGCCAGCCGGTTCACTCGTGGCACGATGGTCAGATACCAGTGAAAACAGCAGGACTCGGCCTCGTCCAAGGGCGCGGAACGGATGGTGAAATTGTAGTCAGGATCACCGGCGGCCAGTTTGAGGCGGCGCAACTGCCGGCCGAGCACGCCTGCCAGCGCGTCGATGTCCGTGTCACTGATCTCATCGTAGGACGAGGCGTGCTGGCGTGGGAAAATCCACATGTGATAAGGCGAGAGCGACGCATACGGCACAAAGGCAACGAACGAGGGGCCGACCTCAATGATGCGCTCTCCCGCCGTCAGTTCCTCCTGCAACACCTGGCAGAAGAGGCAGACGCCGTTCATCTCGTGGTGTCGGCGCGCCTCCTGCAGGCGCATGCAGACCTGGGATGAGATGACCGGGGCCGCCGTGATCTGGGAGTGCGCGTGCTCCAGCGAGGTGCCGGCCTGTTCCCCGTGATTTTTGAAAATGACGATGCTTTCGACGTGCGGGTGTTTCCGCAGCGCCTGGTAACGCTCACGGTAGATGCGGAGGATGTCCGCCAGATGAGCCTGCTCCATGTCCGAGGTCGTCAGATCGTGCCGCGGATGCTCCACCACGATCTCATGATAGCCGGCGGCGGTCATGGAGCGGAAGGTGCCTTGTTTCCGCCGCCGCATATCCTCCGTCACAACGAAGGCGGAAAACTTGTTGGGGATCACCCGAACGTTCCAGGCACCGTCAGCGCTCTCAGCCCGGCAGATCTCCAGCGGGGCGAGGTGCTCGTTCCCGGCACAGAAGGGACAATCACCCCGATGGGGCGGCCGGCTTGGCTTGTTCACCGGGCCATGACGGAAATCATTCGGCTTGTGCGCCAGCTCCGGAGCCATGATGACCCATTCCAGCGTGATGGGGTTGAAGCGCATTTCAGACATGGTGGTTGGAGTACTGAACACAGCTTAACGCAGCTTTCGCCGGCAATTGCAGCATAAAAAAGCCGCGCAGGTTTCCCCGCGCGGCTTGGTGATGAGTTTGATCCAGTTGCGGCGCAACTGGGCAACTTTGATTACTTCGCGGCCTTCTTGAGCGCCTCGGCCTTGTTGGTGATTTCCCAGGTGATGTCCTTGTCGTCGATCTTGCCGAAGTGGCCGTAGTTGGTGGTCTTCGAGTAGATCGGGCGGAGCAGGTTGAGCTGCTTGACGATGTCCGCAGGCTTGAAGGAGAAGACCTTCAAAACGGCGTCGAGGATCTTGCCGTCGTCGATGGTGCCGGTGCCAAAGGTGTCGATGTGGACGCTCACGGGCAGCGGGTGACCGATGGCGTAGGCGAACTGCACTTCGCACTTCGAGGCGAGGCCCGAAGCGACGACGTTCTTGGCGACCCAGCGGCCCATGTAGGCGGCGCTACGGTCCACTTTGGACGGGTCTTTGCCGGAGAAGGCACCACCGCCGTGACGGCCCATGCCGCCGTAGCTATCGACGATGATTTTACGGCCGGTGAGGCCGCTGTCGCCCTGAGGACCACCGACGACGAACTTGCCGGTCGGGTTGATGAGATACTCAGTGTCCTTGGTGAGCATGTTCTTTGGCAGCACCTTCTTGATGACCTGCTCGATGCAGAACTTCTCGATCTCGGCGTGGCTCACATCCGCAGCATGCTGCGTGGAGATGACGACGTTCACGATGCGCGTTGGCTTGCCATCGACGTATTCGACGGAGACCTGGGACTTGGCGTCCGGGCGCAGCCACTTCGCGAGCTTGCCGGCCTTGCGGATGCGGGTCAGCTCACGGCCGAGGCGGTGGGCAAACATGATCGGCGCGGGCATGAGCTCAGGCGTTTCATCACAGGCATAACCAAACATGATGCCTTGGTCACCAGCGCCCTGTTCGGCGTGCTTTTTGCCTTCGGCTTCCGCGGCGTCCACACCTTGAGCGATGTCGGGGCTCTGGATGGTGAGGTAGTTGTTGATGAAGATCTGGTCGGCGTGGAAGACGTCGTCCACATTGGTGTAACCGATGCCGCGGACAGCATCACGGATGACCTGGCCGACGTTGATGACCTCGTCGATGGGCTTGGTGGTGCCGAGCTTCTTGTTCTGGAGCTTCGGGATGGTGATCTCACCACCGACGACGACGACATTGCTCTTCACGAAGGTTTCGCAAGCGACGCGGCTTTTCAGGTCGATCTTGAGGCAGGCGTCAAGGATGGCGTCGGAGATGGTATCGGCAACTTTGTCAGGATGGCCTTCGCCGACGGACTCGGACGAGAAGATGTAAGAGCGGGACATGGAGGTGGTCGTTTGGGTTATATGGACGAATCATGATTTGATGATGCGTCGCGGAAGCCCGGAGAGTATGCCCCAAAGCGGGGGCGTCAACGGGCTTTTCGGGTCTTCCTGGAGTGTGACGGCCTGAAAAACGGCTGTTTCGCGGGGAAGTCCCGCCAATCGGCCTGCGGGTGTCTGCCAAAGAAGCGGGTGAGTTGTCCTGAAATTCCCCTCGCCAGTAGAAAAAAAGCCGCTAGGATTCGCGCCCCCTTCCCCCCGACCATGTCCGAACCCAAGAATATTCTCCGCCTTGGACTGCCCAAAGGCAGCCTGCAGGAGCCGACGCTCGAATTGTTCAAGCGCGCGGGGTTCAACATCGTCATCTCGTCCCGATCCTACCGCCCTGCGGTGGACGATGCTGAGCTTGAGTTGCGACTGCTGCGGGCGCAGGAGATCGGACGCTATGTGGATCATGGTTTCCTGGACTGCGGCATCACCGGCCGTGACTGGATCGTGGAAAACGGCGCGGATGTCGAAGTCATCACCGACCTGCGCTATAGCAAGGCTACTTCCTGGCCCACGCGCTGGGTGCTGGTGGTACCAAACGACTCGCCGGTGCAAAGCGTGAAAGACTTGCAGGGCAAGCGCATCGCTACCGAGGCGGTCGAGATGACCAAGAAATACCTCGCAAAACACGGTGTGGAAGCCGAGGTGGAATTTAGCTGGGGTGCCACCGAAGTGAAAGTTCCGGAGATGGTCGATGCCATCGTGGACATCACAGAAACCGGCTCGTCCCTGCGCGCGAACAAGCTGCGCATCGTGGACACGCTGATGGAAAGCTACCCCCAATTTGTCTCCAGCAAACCTGCCGCCCGTGATGAATGGAAGCGGCAGAAAATGGAAACACTCGTGCTGCTGCTGAAAGGTGCGCTGGAGGCCCGTCACAAGGTGGGCCTCAAGATGAACGTGCCCGCCGCAAAGCTCGATGAGGTCGTCGCCTGCCTGCCTTCGCAGCGCTCGCCGACGGTCTCGCACCTCGCCAGCCCGGAATGGGTGGCCGTGGAAACGGTCATTGACGAGGCCACCGTGCGCAACATCATCCCGCGGCTCAAGTCGCTGGGCGCCGAGGGCATCGTGGAATACCCGTTAAATAAAGTCGTCCACTAGACCAAGCCAACACACAGGAGAACACGAACATGGGATCGCTCAAAAAGCGGAGAAAAACGAAGATCAACAAGCACAAGCGCAAGAAGCGCATGCGCGCGAACCGTCACAAGAAGCGTTTGCGCTACAAGTCGTAACCGCTAGCCTCCTGGCATGGCTTGTCTCCGCAGGGCGAATCGATGGTATCGACGCGCCGGACGTTGCGCCATGCAGTGTTGCCATCTCGTGGCCTGCATGGCCACGCTGTCCGGCGTGGGTTCGTCTCTCCAGGCGGCCGCGTCGGCGGATTTGTCACTCGGCGTCAAGGCGTCAGACCCTTCCGACCTCCGGCTTTTGCCCGGCGGCGAGGTCAACGCCGATGTCTTGGCACACTACAGCACCGCGCTTCAATTTGAAGCGTCTGGAAAGCTGCGCCAGGCGCTCGAGCACTACTTGGCCGTCTTCAAAGCCGATTCCACCAACGCGGAACTGGCCGATCACACGGCTAGCATCGCGCTCCAGTTTCAGGGCCGTCCTGCCGCGCTGAAAATTCTCGAAGATGCCGTGCAGGCCAGTCCGAACTCGCCCGCGCCGCTGCTGAATCTGGCACGTTTTTGCAGCACCTATCCGCCAGAGGATCTGTTTGAGAAGGACGAGCGCCCTGTCCAGGCAGTGACTGAGGCATTGCAGCGTTTCCCCACGCATGCCGAGGTGTATGAAGGCGCGGCGCTGTTTTATCTCACGCAAAATCAGAGGGAGAAGGCTGTGGAGGTCATGAATCAGGCCGCACGACAACCCAGTCGTGATCCACAGTTCTGGCTGGCCGCCGGCCGTACCGCCGGGCGTGTTTGGCCGCTCGGTCAGGCGGAGTTTCAGACGGAATACCGCCAGCGCGTCGCGCCCTTCTTTGAAAATGCTCTGAAAAACGTCACCAAGCGCGATGCCGAGCAGGTCACGCTCGAAGTCGCCCAACACTGCGTGCTCACGAACGATCTGGACCGCGCCCGCCAGCTCTGCGAGAAGCTGACCGCCGAGCACGACAGCCTGGAGGCCCGCAAGCTCCTCTACCGTCTCTACGGCGCGGCCGAGCAGAAGGACAAGGCACTCGCCACGCTTGAAGCCATCGTCAAACAAGCGCCGGAGGATGCCGAGCAGCGCCGCCTGCTAGCCATCGAGTATGACAAGCTCAAGCAGCCGGAAAAAGCCATCCCGCAGCTTGAGGCGGCGATCCAGAACGGCGGCGGTGAGATCGGCGACTATGTGAAACTCGGCTGGCAGCTCTACCAGACGCAGCAGTTTGAAAGCATGGTGCGCCTCGGCCAGCGCAGCGTGCGCTTGTTCCCTGATCACCCTCTGGTGCATTACCAGCTCGCCATCGGGCATCGCTCACGCGAGGACTGGGCCGCTTCGGTGAAGCACTTTGCCGAGGCGGAGCAGTACGCCGGCTCCACCCAGACGGAACTGCTCGATTATCTTTTTTACTACCAGTATGGCATCACCTTGGAGCGCTTGGCGCGTTTTGAGGACTCCTCCCGCATGCTGGAGAAATCCATCACTCTCACCCCGCGTGAGGAATCGAAGGCCGCCGCCAACACGATGAACTTCCTCGGCTACATGTGGCTGGAGCAGAACACCAAGCTCGACAAGGCAGGCGAGCTCATCACCAAGGCCAACGAACTTCTGCCGGAAACGCCCGCCTACATCGACAGTCTCGGCTGGTTCCATTACAAGAAGGGCAACTACCCAGGTGCATTGAAGGAATTGCAACGCGCCGAGGCGCTACTGGTGCCCATCGCCCCCGAAGACGCCGAAATCCTCGAACACATCGGCCTCACTCACCAGGCGCTCGGAGACAAAGTCAAAGCTCTCGATTACCTCGAACGCGCTAACGCCTTGAACACGCCTGAGCCGAAGGCTCACAAGCGCATCGAAGACGCTCTCAAAAAGCTCAAGAGCGGCGGCAAAACCGACACGGAGAAGAAGTAGGTCGGGCAAAGGGAGCGCGGACACTCCTGTCCGCAGGTTCATGTTCAGTCATGCAGCCGCTCTTCGGAATTGATGAAGAACCAGCACGCCGCGCCGAGGAAGTAGGCCACGGCAAACAGCGTGATGTTCATGCCCCAGTCATTGTTCGTGGCGGCAAGCACGAGAGGCACCACCATCGGGGCGATCGCACCACCGGCGTTGCCCATCATGTTCATGCTGCCGGAAAGCGCACCGGCATGACGCCCACCCACGTCCATGCAGGCACCCCAGGCACCAGGCATGGCCAGGTCATTGCACAAGGCCGCAAGCCCGATGGCCAGCACCGAGGCGAGCGGCGCATCCGTTTGCATCGAGATCAACAGCATCACGCCGGCAACACTCATCCCGACCACACCGAGCCAGCGACGCGTCCGCGCGATGCTGCCAAACATCTGGTCCAGCCGCGCGGAGAGCATCCCGGCAGTGATGCAACCGATGCCGCCGAAGAACAGCGGCACGCAGGCCAGCAAGGCGCGCTCCATGTCCGAGAGCGTGGTAAACTTCTCCTTCAGATAAGTCGGAAACCAGGTGATGTAGAAATACCAGGCGTAGGACATGCAAAAGTACTGCGCCCAGAGCATCCAGACCGTGCGCGAGGCCATCAGCCGCGCCCACGGCATGGCATGATCGCCCGGAGGCTCTGTTTCACCGATGTGCGCCAGTTCGGCGGCATTCACCGACGGGTGATCCTTGGGATGATCGCGGAACCACCGGAAAAACGACAGCGCCCACACCACACCGAGCAGTCCGAAGATCAAAAACACCCACTTGTAGTGCAGTCCGAGACCGACCTTCCCTTCCGTGCCGCTCGCGAGCATCCAGCCGACGAGCAACGGCGTGAAGGCCCCTCCCCAGCGCGCGCTGAGCCAGAGAATGCCCTGCGCTTTGACTCGCTCGGCCACCGGAAACCACAACGTGAAGGCCTTCGTCAGATTCGGGAAGCAACCCGCCTCCCCCACGCCGAACAGAAACCGCGAAACGACCAGCGAAACCAAGTTCCACGCCCAGCCAGTGGCCACAGTGAAGATGGACCACATCGAAACCACCCGCATCAGCACTTTGCGCGGTCCGATGCGATCACCCAGCCAGCCGCCGGGGATTTCAAACAGCGCGTAAGCCCAGCCAAACGCCGCAAAAGCATAGCCCATCTGCGTCTTCGTCAGCCCCAGCTCCTCCTGCATCATCGGCGCCGCCTGCGAGATGCACACGCGGTCGATGTAGGTGATCACCGCCAGCGTGACGGCAAAGAACAGTACCACCTGACGGGCGCGGGAGGGTCGGAGGGAGGAATCCATGGTTGGGAGTGCATGCTGCCACGCTACAGCCTTCCACGTCAACCTTGCAGGCAGATACTTCTCCGTCCCGGCTGCCGTGTCCGAACTTACGGATGTTTTGCGGATGCGTCCCAGTACAGGATGCGGCTGGTCGTGGGTGCTTCGGGCATGCTGGTGGGGAGCAGGCGCTGGCCCCCAGGACTCATGAGGACGAGCACCTCGACGGGCTGCGCCCGCGGATCGCAGGCGATGGCGTAAACACGATCCCCGTCTGGACTGATGGCGACGCTGGGATAGATCGCGTGCAGGTCCGCCGGGAACTCGATGCGCAGTTCTCCGGTGGCGAGATCCCAAAGGCGGACCTCGCCCGCCGCCGGATTGTCCATCTGCGCCAGACCGCTGGCGCTGGCCAGTTGAGTGCTGTCAGGGGAAAACGACAGGCTGCTGATCTCACGCCGATGGCCCACGAGTCTGTGGCGCAGAGATTGCGTTTGGGTGTCCCAGACCTCGATGACGTGATTCATGGCTCCCACCGCTATCATCCGGCCATCGCGGCTGATGGCCAGTGCCGTGGAATCGGCCAGCGATGCCGTGAAAGCCCACCGGCTGGCACCACCGGCCACCTCCCGGAGCTCGATCCGCCCGCCATTCAACGTCAAGGCGGAGAGTTGATTGTCGGCACTGATCGCCACGAGCTTGACCACGCCTTCCGGCGGCTTTGCCCAAGGGGTGACCTTGCCCGTGAGCAGATCGACAGTACCAAGCAGCCCACCCTTTCCGCTCCCGTCTCTAGGGGAGGCGACACCTGTCGTGCCGTCGGGTGAGGGGTGGATGGTCGGTTGATCGCTGCCGGGCGGGGAAAGTGCTGCCACGGGCTCTCCCGACCGGCTGTTGAACCGGTCCACTCCATGGCCCACGACGCTCCCTTCGCGATTGAACCAGATCCCGTTGGGCGGGAAGACGTCGCGGGTCAGAAGCTCACGTCCACCTGCTGCCTCCCACACCCGCAATTCCCGATCCAGCGAGCGACTGTAGATCACCACCCCGCCTTCGTAAATCAGGCCCCGACCGTCCTTGCTTTCACTGAGAGCGGCGACCAGCGCTCCATTGGAACTCATGGTCATCGAGTACAGGATTCTCTCCGTGGAGCAGACTTCCGTAGCCGAGCGGTGATCGAGGCTCGTGAGAAAAATCGTGTCGCCCGAGACGCAGGCCAGGGTGTTGCCTTTGGCACTCGCCGCCACTGCGGAGACCGGTGCGCTTGTTCGCAGCCGCTCGCCGAGCTGCTCGCCGGAAAGGCTGTCCCAGACCTCCACGCCGCGCTCCCCGGTGGTCAGGACCAGCCGCTCCTGCGCACCGAACGCTGGATGGAACCGGCCCGGTGTGTGTGGCAGGGCTCCCAGCAGATCCAGCGCCGAATCCACGCCGAAGGTCCGGCTCTCAGCAGGCAGGAACGGCGCGGTGCTGTGGGGAGTCCATTCAGACAGCACCTCGCCGGTGGCCGCCGTCCAGACAAACACGCTTCCGTCCTGCAACTTGTTCTTCAGGTTGTCAAAGATGCCCATCGACTGGCTGACGATGGTGCGCGCATCCGGCGTGAAGGCGATGCCTGTCACCGGACCCGGATGAGGTTTTTTGAGTTCGGCATGGCTGTGGCGCATGGTTTGCAGATGCACCTGCGTGGACCACACCACCACGGTGCCGTCCGCGTGACCGCTCGCGAAAAAGTAACCGTCATCCCGCCACGTCAGCGCCGTCACAGGCCCGTGCGCCTCGGTCATCATCGTCATGGTCGGCGCGAGGGGGTTCCGGCGGAGAGTCGTGAGCTCCCTCCGGTCCTCGCCCGAGGGGAAATTGGCCACGGAGACGACCCCATTTAGATCGCCCATGGCGATTTGATCGCCCTTGGCCGACACCGCGATGCACAGCGTTCCGGGTGCGGCAGGGAAACTGCCGACTGGGCTGCCATCCCGTGCATCCCAAATTCGCACCGTCTCCTGGGTCATCGTCCCGGTGCTTTGGTCAAAGCCGGGCGCGGAAAGGGTCACGATGTGTTTGCCGTCCTTGGTGAACTCGGCGCTGACGAAGCTCGAGGCCTGCCGGAACACCTCCTTCCCGCCCACAGCGTCCCAGACTGAAAACTGCCTCTTGCTGTCCATGGCCAGCAGGCGGGCCTCCGTGGGATGAAACTCCGCTTTCAGCCACCCAGCACCGGCCACGGTGATCTGCCGGGGCGGCGGTTGATCGATCAGGCTGCTCCAGTACTTCCACTCAAACGAACGCGGGTCGTTGCCTGCGGGCCGGTCATACTTGTGAACGATCGCGGCCAGGCCCGCAGTGTCCCCTTGCACCCAAAGCTGGCGTGCGAACGTCATGTCCTTGAGATATTCACCCTGCACGCGCTGGGAGGTGGCCGTCTCGGCCTGTTCGCCCGCCACTTGAGCCTTGAACCAGAACATTGCCAGCAGGCCCAGGACCGTGGCCGCAACTGCGCCCATCAGGAGCAGGGACTTCATCCGCCGCCGCTTCTCCCGCTGGTAGAGGTCGTCAAAGCGGATGCCCAGCATCTTCGCCAGCAGCATGAGCTTGGCATTGCTCCGCCCGTCTCCCTGCGGTCGTGCATCGGGTGATTTGGGGATCCACGCCCGCAGCGCGGGAGGGTAGCAGTTCTTCCGGCTGACGGGGCTCGGGTCGCCGTCGATAATCACGGAGAGGATGCGCTCACGGCCATGCATTTCCTCGAAGGTCTTGATCTCTGTGTCCACCCAGACGGACCCCGCAGCATTCGGCGAGCACACCACGATGAGGTAGCGTGACACCTGTAGGTTGCGCTTGATCAGGGCTCCAAGGTCATGGTCGGCTGTCATCTCCGCGCGATCCCAGAACAACGGCCGGAACCGCTTGGGGGCCGGTTCTCCGGTGGGGGTCGGGTGCTCGATCAACTGGACCGGCAGCCGGTAGGTCTCCAAAGCATCATGGAGCCACTTCGCAAAGGTGCGGTCCTTGCTGCTGTAGCTGATAAAGGCCCAGTATTGAAAGGGGTTTCGGCTCGTGGAGGGCGGGAAAGCATCAGACATGCAGAGGAGGTTTCGGCGGAAAATCGCGATGCGCGAAATGTCTTCAAGGCATCATTCCAAGTTCCAACGGAGTGCCCGCGGGTTCGCTGGACTCCCCCGTGGGTTCGCGTCCACAGCCACGGCAGCCACAGGCGGGTCTAAACGAAACGCCTTTCCGCCCACCGGCATATGCCCGGTCGGTCCCCACCTCGCCGCACCGACCGTCACCATTGCCACCAAGGCAAATGCATGATCCTGTGCGTCTTAACAGCCTGTTGAAAAACCTCTCCTCCTGGGTGATGAGAACAACCCTGCATGTTTGAGCAACGCCAAACCAAGCAACGCCAGCAGGAACTCTGGATAGTCGCCGGAG
>NZ_JBIIKX010000007.1:0-145093 GCF_044232965.1 Prosthecobacter sp. | reverse complement strand
GTGCGCCGGTTTGATCCGCGATCTGAAATCACGCGGCCTGCTAGATGACACTCTTGTGGTCTGGAGCGGCGAGTTTGGTCGCACCCCCTGGAGCCAGGACCTCAGTCGCACCGCGCCCATCGAAAAACATGGCCGCGAGCATCAGCCGGAAAGCTTCTGCGCCTGGATGGCTGGCGGCGGTGTGAAAGGCGGCCTCATGCACGGCGAGACGGATGAGTTCGGCTTCCGCCCCGTCTCCGGCAAGGTCCACCTTCACGACCTCCACGCCACCATCCTGCACCTGCTCGGCCTCGATCACGAACGCCTCACCTGGCGCCACCTCGGACGCGATTTCCGCCTCACCGATGTCTATGGCGAGGTGGTGCGGGAGATCCTGGCGTGAGCAGCTTGCCACGACGCACGACTAACGGTGGCGGAGAAGCCTGCGCCAGTTACTGCCACGCCCATGACTCCAAGACACCGCCAATCCATGCGCTTCACACTCCCGATTCTCACTGCCTTCCTCCTCGCGCCGCTGACTCTTTTGCACGCTGTGGAACCGCCGCTGGTGCTCATCCTTTCCGGTCAGTCGAACATGGCAGGCTATGGCAAGGCCGCAGAACTTTCCGCCGAATGGCGCACGCCGCCCGCGAACGTCACGTTGATCCACTGGGGCCGCACGCAAGCGCTCGCCACCGGCAGCATCGGCCCGGAGGTCACGCTGGCTCATGCGCTGGCGCGGGCCATGCCTGGACGCCAGATCGTGCTCTTCAAGGCCGCGCACGGCGGCACATCGCAACTCGCCTGGCAGCCGGAGCTGGACCAGGCTCGCATCGACCGCTTGAAGCTCAGCCACGATCAACGCGTCGGCCATGCCTACGCGCAGCTCATCGCCGCATGGGAAAAAGCTTTTCCCGCAGGCGACATCAAACCCGCCGCGCTCCTCTGGATGCAGGGCGAGTCCGACGCCCGCGTGCCCGAATTGGCAAAAGACTACGCGCAGCATCTCACCCTCCTCATGGCCGCGCTCCGGCGTGATCTAGGGGCACCGCAGATGAAAGCCGTCATCGCCGAGATCAACCCAGCCAAAGTCACGCCCGTCTCGCCCTTTCCCTTTGTGGATGAAGTCCGCGCCGCCCAGCGTGCCATTCCGGCCAAAGACCCGCTCACCGTTTGCATCAGCACCGACGGCCTGACCAAAGCCAAGGATCAAGTCCATTACGATACCGCGGGTCAGCAGGGCCTGGGTCAACGCTTCGCCGAGGCCTTGCTTCCGTTGCTCACCAAGAACGCACCATGATCATGCCAACGATGAAACCCGCCCTCAAACTACTCACCGCCCTGCTGCTCGCGCCGCTGGCAACGCTCTATGCTCAAGACACGCCTCCGGTCATGCGTTGGGACTTCGGGGCGGAAGACACAACGAAACTGGTGCCAAAGGGGGATGTGCAACGCGATGCGCCGGGGCCGAGGCCACCGGAGTTTCCAGATTTTGAGCTTGGCAACACGGCGGTGAAACTCGGCGGCAATGGGGCACGGCTTGTGGTCCATGATACCGGTGCCGACAGTGGGCTGGATTTTACCAACGGTGACACGATCACGCTGGAGGGGTGGGTGCGCCTGGATGAGATGAAGAGCGGAGCGGCGCTGTATGTCATCGGCAAAGGACGCACAGGGGCGGCTGGGTTTGCTCCGGACAATCAGAACTGGGCTCTCCGGCTGCGTGAGCGTGCTGGGCTGGCGTGTGTGGATTTCCTGTTCGCGACGGTGCCTCCCAGCGGCGTGAAAAAATCGGCCGCCCACTGGCATCGCTGGACGGCTGAATCGGGTTTCGACCCGCAGAGCGGCTGGCATCATGTGGCGGTGAGTTACCGCTTCGGTGAGCCGGAGAGTCTGCATGCGTGGCTCGATGGCATGCCTCAAAAAGGGGCGTGGGACATGGGAGGAGCGACGAAGGAGCCGCCTGTCGTCGATGACGATGCGGTTTGGATCGGCTCGTCGCAAGGTGGCCTTGCTTCGGCCAGTCTTCGGGGTTCGGTGGATGCGGCGGCAGTCCATCGCACGTTGTTGGGAGATGCGGTGATGAAAGCCCGTTTTCATCGCACGGGTGGTCCGGTGGTGGTCAAGGCGGCACCCGAAGTCATGCCAGAAGTCGGCGCGTTGCCGCCTGGCAAGGTGCGGGTTTCGTTCCATGAAGGAATGCCTGCTCATGACCGATGGCTGCGTGAGGGTGAGGCCTGGCCTGCGGAGACGATGCACTGGGAGGAAGAGTCGTTCCTGCTGCCAAGGTTGCCGGTGCGTTATGATGCCTGGGGCATTCGCACGGGATGGAAGCCGCCGGTGCTGGTGCGAATGGCGGCGGATGTGGCGCTGCCACCCGGCAAGCACCGGCTGCTGCTGCGGGCCCGTGGATTGAGCCGTTTGTGGGTCAATGGAACGCTCATCGCAAAGACGCAGCCGCACACCGGGTCACCCGATGGTGAAGAGCCGATGACGCCCCCGGCCGAGCTGCCCTTGCCTGGGCTGCGCCGCGCCGAGCATCGGCAGCAGGAAGTGGCCGGTGATGTGACGCTGAAGGTTGACGGCTCATGCCGCGTGGTGCTGGAGACGCTGGTCGGCGGCAAGTCACTGCGACCCGAGCCTGGGGAACTCTGTCTGTCCGTGCGGACGGAGAATGGCCAGTCCTATGTGCTGCTGCAGCCTGCCCACAGCAGTCAATCTCCACTGCCACTGACGGACCCGGTCGTAGAAGGGGCCCTTCAAAGGATCGAAACCTCGCTGGCCAAGATGGATGACCAGACGCGACGCATGGCAGCCGCCAGCCAGAATACCTTTTGGAAAAAGCGTCATGACGCCGCACTGGCCTGGGCGCGTGAGCATCCGGCCCCTGCCGTGCCACCGGGTGCGGTGCACCCGGTGGATGCTTTCGTCGCCCGGAAAATCGAGCGGGCTCTGGCCGCCGCCGCACAGACGCCAGCCGCTCAGGCTCGCGATTTTTACGACACTGTCCTGCCCATCTTGCGGGACGAGTGCTTCCGCTGCCATGGCGAGAAGGACAAGGGTGGCCTGCGGCTGGACTCACGCGAGGCCGCGCTGAAGGGCGGAGACTCCGGCGAGGCAACGGTCATTCCAGGCAATGCCTCCGCCAGCACCCTGCTGACCCGCCTGCGAAGCCACGACGACGAAGAACGCATGCCGCCGAAGGGTGAGGGGCTCAAGCCAGCTCAGATTGCCACGCTGGAGCGCTGGGTGCAGGAGGGGGCCGTGTGGCCGGCACCTCCCTTGCAGCCAGAGGAAGTAGCCGCCCCGGCTGTGGTAGGGGATGACGCCTTCCTCCGCCGTGTATTCCTCGACACCGTGGGCACTCCGCCGACCGAGGCTGAGGCCCGTGCCTTCCTGGCCGACTCTGCACCGGACAAGCGCACGCTTATCATCGAGCGCCTGCTCGCCGATGAGCGCCACGCAGACCACTGGATGAGCTACTGGCAGGATGTGCTGGCGGAGAATCCCACCATCGTGAACAAAAGCCTGAACACCACGGGGCCCTTCCGCTGGTTCCTGCTGGACTCGTTGCGGGATGGTAAACCCATCGACCGTATGGTGAGTGAACTCATCCAAATGCGAGGAGCCGCCATGGAAGGCGGCAGCGCGGGTTTCGGCATCGCCGGAGACAATGATGCGCCCATGGCGGCCAAAGGGCATATCCTCGGCACCGCCTTCCTCGGTCTGGAACTGCAATGCGCACGCTGCCATGACTCGCCCTATCACAGCACCAAGCAGCGCGACCTTTACGCGCTGGCAGCCATGCTGGAGCGCAAGCCAGTCATCGTGCCAAAGTCCAGCCGAGTGCCAGCGGCCTTCTTTGAAAAGAAAGACCGGGAATCGCTCATCAAGGTCACGCTCAAACCGGATGAACCGGTCAAGCCTGCATGGCCCTTTGGCGCGGCCACCGGAAGTGCCGATGGCCCGGAAATGGACAAGCTCATGCAAGCGCCTGATGACCTGCGCGAGCGCCTCGCCACACTCATCACCGCCCCGCAAAACGAGCGCTTCGCCCAAGTGCTGGCGAACCGCGTCTGGCGGCGCCTCATCGGTGCCGGCATCGTGGAGCCGGTGCATGACTGGGAAGGCATGGCGCCGAGCCACCCCGAGCTGCTCGCATGGCTCGCGCATGAGTTGGTCACGCACGGCTATGATTTACGCCACCTCGAGCGCCTCATCTTAACCTCGCAACTCTACCAACGTGAGGCCACCGGCAGAAACCTCGCCGCAGCCGCTGACACCCGCTATTTCAGCGCACCGGAGCGCCGCCGCCTCACCGCCGAGCAGGTCGTCGATTCCCTCTATGCGGTGAGTGGCACCCCGATGAAACTGGAAGAACTCACCTTCAATTCTGATGGCCGCCGCGCCGCCGACCAACTCATCAGTCTAGGCAAACCGAGGCGCGCCTGGATGCTGGCAAACCTCGCCAACGAGCGCGACCGCCCCAGCCTCAGCCTGCCCCAGGCCATGGCCGTCACCGATGTGATGCAAGCCTTCGGCTGGAGCGGCGCACGACAGATCCCGCTCACCGACCGCGAGACCTCGCCGAACGTGCTCCAGCCCGGCGTCCTCGCCAATAGCACGCTGACCGCCACAATAACCCGAGCCGCGCAAGGGAGCAGCCTCGCAGACATCGCCGTGACCGCCTCCTCCGTCGAGGCACTGGTCGAGTCCGTCTTCCTCCGTGTGCTGGGGCGTCCGCCCAGCGCAGCCGAGAGCGCGCCTTTCACTACGGCCCTTAGTGTTGGCTTTGCAAAACGCCTACTCCCCGCAGACCAGGTGAAAGCCCCTGCGCCACTTCCGCCGCTGCCGCGAGTGACCTGGTCCAATCATCTCCAGCCCGAGGCCAACACCATCGCCAAGGAGCAAGAGCGCCGCACCCGCACCGGCCCGCCCGCAGATACACGCCTGCGTCCTGAATGGCGCGAACTCTTCGAAGACCTCGTCTGGAGCCTCGTCAACACCCGCGAGTTTGTCTGGATGCCCTGAGGATGAAAACCATCACCATTTTCCCTACAATGAATCGCCGCCAATTCCTCCACACCACCACCGCAGCCCTCCTCGCACAACACGCAGGTGCCGCCCCTGCCTCCGCTCTCATCCAAGGCAAAATCCAAGGCAAAGCGGAGCACGTCATCTTCCTCTGGCTCGGCGGTGGAATGGGCCAGATGGACACCTTTGACCCCAAACGCCGAGGCGATCCCGCGAAAAAACTGGCCGGCTCCTACTACGACAGCATCGGCACCGCCGTGCCGGACGTGCGCGTTTGCGAGCATCTGAAAAACCTTGCCCCGCTCATGAACTACGCCACCGCCGTGCGCACCGTTCACCACGACGTCATCAACGAACACGCCGCCGCCACGAATCGCATGCACACCGGGCGGCCCGTCAGCGGGACCGTGGTCTATCCCTCACTTGGCTCCGTCATCGCCCATGAACGCGGCGCGGCTAGCGACGGCGTCCCCCCTTACGTCCTCATCGGCTACCCGAACGTCACCCGTGGCCCCGGCTTCCTCGGCTCGCGCGCTGGCTACCTTTATCTCACCGACACCAGCCAAGGTCCCACCGGCCTGACTCGGCCAGACGGCATCCAGCCTGCCCGTCAGACCCGACGCGAGACTTTCCTCGCCGCACTGGCCGACGCCCAGCCCAAAACCACCGACTCACGCCTCCGCGACTACGATGACGCCATCGCCCAGAGCCTTAAGCTCAGCGGCCCCAGCTTCCTCCGCACCTTTCAGTTGGATGAGGAAAAACCCAGCCTGCGGGCGGCCTACGGTGGCGAGTTCGGCCAGCGCTGCCTGCTCGCCCGCCGACTCGTCGAGCGTGGCGTGCGCTTCGTCGAAGTCTCGCACAATCTCAACTTCCTCAACGGCTCCGGCTGGGACGTTCACAACGCCGGCATCCTCAAACAGCACATGCTGATTCAGGAACTCGACACCGCGCTCTCCGCGCTCATCACCGACCTCCTGGCGCGCCATCTGCTCGACAAGACGCTCATCGTCGTCGCCACCGAGTTTGGTCGGCCTGCCGAGTTCGACAGCGGCGGCGGGCGCGGCCATCAAGGCACCGCCTTCACGTGTGTGCTAGCCGGAGGCGGACTCAAGCATTGCGGGGCCTACGGCCAGACCGACGAGCTTGCGAAAACCATCACCGCAGACCCCGTCAGTGTTGCCGACCTCTTCGCCACGATCCATGCCGCCATGGGCATCGACTACACCAAGAACCTCTACGACGGCGATCGTCCCGTCCCCATCACCGACCAGGGCCATCCACTTGACCGTCTCTTCGTGTGAATCCCGTTACCCTCAGCGAAATCAATGGCCGCGTTCGCGCCCCCACCCTCAACCGCCAGACCCCGCCCACGCATGAGGAGGTCAAGGCCTTCGGAAAGATCGCGCCATGAACCCCACCCTCACACTCATCACCGCCCTCCTGCTCGCTCCACTCGCCGCACTGCACGCCGCCGAACCCTCGCTCATCGCCCATTGGTCCTTCGATGAAGGCTCGGGTGATGTCTTGCACGACAGGAGCGGGAACAAGCATCAAAGCACGATCCACGGGGCGACCTGGGTGCCATCGCCGCGTGGTCAGGCCTTGCACTTTGACGGCGTGGACGACTACGTAGACTTAGGCAACGCCGAGGGCTTGCGAGTCGGCGGTGACTTCACTCTCACGGCCTGGGTCAAGGCCGAGGACGTCAGCGGGCGCAACCGCCTGATCCTGGGTGATACGGCGGGTCTCGCCGTCAATCGAAACTACAGCCTGCGCATTAACAATGGACGCCTATATTTCGAAAACGGCGATGGCACGGCCAGCGAGGCCATCCAAGCCGCTGAGCCATTTCCCGTCGGCACCTGGCAATTTCTGGCCGTGGTTTTCGAGGGCCCCCGCTACTTCGTTTATCAGAACGGAAAAATCATCCTCGAAGGAAAGGTCGGCACGCCGATCACGCCAACCCGCGGCGACATCCGCCGGATAGGTGGCTGGTCGGCAGGTTGGTTCAAGGGCGACATCGATGAGATCCGGATCTACAAGCGGGCGCTGCCACAGCGCGAGCTGATGGCGCTCCTCGGCAACTCTGCCACCGCGGACTCGTTGCGGATGCTTCCGAGTTACCGCTATCTGCACAAGCAGATCGTCTGCGATCTGCGATGCGATGTGACGTTTGTCGGAGCGCCCGAGGCAACCGTTACGGTGCGCGATATGCGGGAGGAGAAGCCGATCAGGAGCCTGACAGCGCGATTGCAGGAGACCTCCCCCGGCTCGGGCCGCTGGCGGGGCGAGGCAATCATTTCCATGGATGGGTTCACGGGTGGCGAGTTTGAGATCACCACCACGGCGAGTGCTCCGGCAGGCGAGACGCCGGGCAAGGTGACCACCCGGTTTGTCTATCCGGACAAAGCGCCGTTCTGGGTCGGTTCGCGCGAGGGCATCAGCGATCAGGTCATCGCTCCGTTCACGGCGTTGCGGTCCACGAAGACCGCGCAAGGATGCACGGTCTCGCCCTGGGGACGGACATATGAGTTCGGCGCGACGCCGTTCGTGTCGCAGATCAGCAGCAAGGATGCCCCGATGCTGGCGGCACCGATGCGATTGCTGGCGCGGGTCAACGGTGCGGACGTTGTGTGGACGCCGGGGGTCTCGCAGCTCGCCGCGACCAGCGACACCGCTTGTCGCATCTCCCAGAAACTCGAGGGCGCATCGGTGAGCGCCAATGTGACTACCACCATCGAGAGCGATGGCCTGGCGAAAATCGCGTGGGCTTTGCAAGCCGACAAACCCGTGACCCTTGATGAACTCGTGGTGGAAATCCCCCTGCGCAGCGAGCACGCCCGCTACCTGAACACCTGGCCCGATAGCACCGGTGCGATGGCTGGCACCTCGGGTGCGTTGACCGCCGATTATACGAGCAAATTCCAGCCTATGGTCTGGCTCGGCGATGAGGCCCGCGGCCTGCAATGGGTTTGTGAGTCCGAGCAAAACTGGTCTGTCGCGGACTCCGGCAAGGTGATCCAAATCATCCGTCGCGGCGATGAAGTGGTCCTGCGGCTGAACCTTGTCACCACGCCGGTCACGCTCGCCGCGGGCGGAAAGCGGGATTACGTCTTCGGCCTGCTGCCCTCCCCCGTCAAGCCGGTCACCGAGGATGCCTGGGATGCCCGCATCGTGCGCACAATTGGGTATGGTCAGGAGCTGGACCTGCCGGACAAGAAGATCGATGGCAAGCCCGCCCTCCAGCACTACGCCGAGAAAGGCGCCCGTGCGATCATCGTCTGGAAATGGTGGAATGTCTTCGCCTACACCCGCCCGATCGGCGGCTACGAGGAGAAATTCCGTCGCCTGGTCAAAGAATGCCACCGCTACGGACTGAAAGTCCTCCCCTATGTCGGTGGCTTCCTGCTTTCCGGGAATGCGCCGGAAGCCATGTTCTTTGGCGACGAAATGCGCGTCCTTCCCAGCAAGGCATATGCGGTTGGGAAGCTGGGAGACATGACGGATCAAATGGCTTTGAATGCGTGCCAGCACGGTCCTTGGCAGGATTTTCTGGTGGATGGCATCGGCCGCCTGATCGACGACTACGATGTGGACGGTGTCTATCTGGATACCACCACAAGGCCTCTTCTATGCGACAATGAACTGCACGGATGTGGCTACCCTAAACCCGATGGCTCGCGCGGAGGCGTTTACCCCGTGTTCTCCGTCCGCGACAACCTGCGCCGCATCTACACCGCCGTAAGAACCCGCAAGCCGGACGGCATCGTGGATGTGCATACCTATGAATGCATGAACGCTCCCGGGCTGGCCTGGGCCACGACCTACTGGAACGGCGAGCAACTGAAGGCGAACGACACCATACTCGACGCCTTGCCCTTGGAGCGCTTCCGCACCGAGTTCATGGGCTACAACTGGGGTGTGCCGGCGGACCTCCTCTACTACAGGCTCAAGAACTATCGCCAAAGCGTCGCGCTCGCCATCATCCACGATGTCCCGGTGCGGCCGGAGAAGCCTGCCGACCTGGACGCGATCTCGGCGCTGTGGAAGGTTCGCGACGACTTCGGCGTCAAACAGGCGCGCTGGCTGCCTTACTGGAGCGACGCCGACGTGGTGAAGGTCGCAACCAAAGACTGCTACGTCAGCCTCTTCGCGCACCCGCAAGGCCGTGTGCTCGCCATCGCCTCCAACTTGAGCAAGGAGAGGACCGATGTGCGGCTGAGCTTGAATCTCGACAAGCTCGGCCTGCCCGCAAACGTCAGCGCGAAAGACGCGGTCAGCAAAGCAGCGCTCAAAATCCAGAAGGGCGACATCACAACCAACATTCCCGCACAGGACTATCGCATCGTGTGGATCGAGGCGGACACCGCACTCAATCCCAACAAGTGAATCCCCACGTCATGAAACAAACCCTCACCCTGCTCACCGCCCTGTTGCTCGCGCCGCTAGCCGTGTTGTCACAGGACGCAAAGCCGTCCGCTGCTACGGGGCAGCCCGCGAAAGGCCGCGATCCCGTAAGTTGGGTGGATCCATTCATCGGCACGCAATCAGCGCGCTGGTTTTTCTTCACTCCGGCGGCCGCGCCATTTGGCCTCGTTAAGGTCGCGCCGGACACGACGGGCTTCGGCGGTTATGCAGGAGGCGGGCACACGTCGGGTTATCGTTTCTCGGATACTTCGATCTTGGGATTCAGTCATCTCCATGACTTCCAGTTGGGAGGCATTCTGCTCATGCCAACCACCGGGCCGCTGGTGACGGTGCCGGGCGCTGATGGGCAGGACAAAAGCGGGTGGCGCTCCCGCTTCTCGAAGTCCAGTGAACGCGCCGAACCGGGCTACTATCGGGTCCACCTCGACAAGCATGACGTCTCCGTCGAACTCACGGCGAGCACGCGTGTCGGCTACCATCGCTACACTTTTCCAAAGACCGACGCCGCGAGGGTGCTGATGGATGTCGGGCATCTGCTCGGCGAGGGGGGCGTTTTTCAGCAGCATGACCGATTCAGTGGCGGCTTGCGCGCGGCCATGATTGAGCGCGTGGATGATCGCACCGTGCGGGCCAGTTGCACCATCGCGCCTTCTTATGCGGAGGCTCCTTTCGAGATCTACGCGGAGATTCGCTTCAACCGCCCGTTCAAGACTCACGGTGCGTATCGGGACGCCAAGACGTTTCCAGGGCGTGAGGTGATTACCGGGTTCGGCGCGGGCTACTATGTGGAGTTCGACACGCGCGAGGAGGCGGTGGTCGAGGCGCGCGTGGGTATCTCCCATGTGAGCTTTGACGGAGCAAAGAAGAATCTGGTGACCGAGACTGAGGGCAAGACCTTTGACCAAATCCGCGCCGCCACCCGCAGCGAGTGGAACAGCCTGCTCGGCCGTGTGAGGATCGAGGATGAACGTCCGGAGGCTGAGCCGGCCAAGGTCAAGTTTTACACCGCCTTGTGGCACGTTCTGCTGGGACGTGGGGTGAACAGTGACGCAGACGGCGCTTACTCAGACGCCACGGGACGCCGCGGTCAGATTCCCTTGGTGAACGGTCGGCCTGAATATGCCCGATACAACTCGGATGCTTTGTGGGGCAGTTTTTGGAATCTGAATCAAGTGTGGTCACTGCTCTACCCGGAGCAGATGACCGCGTTCGCGAAACATCTGCTCGCCTCGTATCGGGAGAGCGGGTGGCTTCCCGATGGTTTCGTGGTGAACCGGCGTGCTCCGGGGATGCTGTCCAATCAGGCGACGCTGTTTCTGGCGGCTGCTTACACCAGAAACCCCACGGCCTTTGATCGTGAAGAACTTTGGAATGCTGTGTGGAAAAATCAGACGCAATGGCGCGGGCGGCCCCGCTACACCGGACAGGAAGCGTTGGCGGGTTATTCGCTTCTCGGATACGCTCCTTGTGACGATGGAGGATACGGGCCTTCGGGTTACACGCTGGAGTATGCTTTCGAGGACTGGTGCGCCGCGCAACTGGCCACCCAGTTTGGCAAGAAGTCGGATGCTGACTTTCTAACGCAGCGTTCGGATGCCTGGCGGAAGCTCTGGGATGAAGAGACGCGCTGTTTTCGTCCCCGGCGTTTTGATGGCAGCTTTCACACTCCCTTTGATCCGAACGGTGGCTACTCCTTCATCGAGGGAACGGCACTCCAATACCGCTGGTTCGTGCCGCACAACATCCCGGCTTTGGTGGGGCAATTCACCCCCGAGGTGTTCTTGAGCGAGTTGACCCAGACGATGGCACAGGCCGAGAAGACAGCCTTTGGCCCCGCCGAGGTCAAGAATACGGCGGGGCTTTCTCTGCCCTACAACCATGGCAACCAGCCCGGCTTGCACACGGCGTGGTTGTTTCATTTTGCCGGGCGGCCTGACTTGAGCCGCCAGTATGTGCGCTCCATCTGCGAGCGCTTTTACGGCACCACTCCAGTGCATGGCTACGGGCTTGGTCAGGATGAGGATCTAGGTCAATTGGGTGCCTGGTATGTTCTGGCTTCCATGGGGCTGTTTGATGTCGAGGGCATGGTAAGGCGGGACGCGCCCGTGGCGGTCATCCCACCGGCCTTTGCCCGAATGGTCCTTACGATCCCCCGCACACCCTTTTCCACCACGAAGGCAGGAGACTTCAGCAAGGTCGAGTTGCGTCAGGAGGCCGGTGCCAGCCAATCCAAGGCCGATGCGTTCGTCCCTTTGCACACGCTCTGGGAAGATGTCGGGCCCTCGCCGACTCCCCAACCTGCGACATCCGACAAATGAAAACTCTCGCACTTGAAAGACCCATGAAACCAACCCTCACACTCACCGCCCTGCTGCTCGGCTCATTGTCCCCGGCCCACGCGGACCTCGTCGCGCATTTCCGCTTCGACGGGGACCTGAAGGACGTCACCGGTCAACACGATGGCCGCCCGGTTGATCCGAAGCTCACGCCTTCTTTTGCTCCCGGACGCGTCGGCAACGCGGTGATGATCGAAAAGGTCAATGCGGGCATCGAGCTGGCGAATCCTTCGGCGATTGACTTCAGCCGCGACTTCACCCTCGCGACCTGGGTCAATGTGGGAAACTACTACGCGGAGATGCCGGTGCTCTTCAAAGGCCGCGCCGATCTGACCGCCGCGCCTGACAAGTTCTTCGGCGTCTTCGGCATCGAGGGTCTGCAAGTGCATGGCGAGGGCCAGGGCGAGTGGATCACGAACTACCGCGCCTCGAACGGCCTCGTGCCGAACGACGGAGGATGGCATCACATCGCGGTGACGTATCGCGCGGCGGAGGCTCCGCACTTCACGCTCTATGTGGACGAACAGGGCAAGACTCCGGCGGACAAAGGCACGTTCCGGGGCGGTGATTTCACGCTGAAGCCCGACGCGCCGGACAGCGTGCTGCGGATCGGCTGCCGCGCCGATGGCGATACGTGGCGCTATGTGCGCTCGCATTTGCGCGGGCTGCTGGATGAACTGCAAATCTACGACGAGGCGCTGAAGGCCGAGGACATCCGCCAGCTCTTCGAGCATCCCGGCAGCGTGGCCGGGCAAGGCGAGGCCGTGACCTTCGCCCCGCGCTTTCAGTTCGATCCGGGGCATCCCTGGCGTCCGCCCTTCGGAGTGGAGCGTGTCGGCCTGACGCCGGTGATCGTGCAGTTCGCCAGCGACACTCGACCGGCCCCGGAGCACTGGCTCGCGGCGTATCGCGAAGGCAGGGAGGTGGAGCGGAAAGCGCTCGATGTCTCGGGAAACTCCCCCTTCACCGCACGCGCGACCTTTGCCACCTCGCCCGCGCCGGAGGAGCTGGTGCTGCTCTCCAAAGACAACGACGGCAAGCCCATCGAACGAGCCCGCTGGAAGGTCGAGCGCCCGGCCCTGGAGGCGGATGCGAGGGCGACGGCCGATCCCGTGATGAACCCGGTCGATCTCGGTGCGATCCTGCCGCCGGAGGATTGGCTCGTGCTGGGGCCGGAGCAGCAGGCCCGCGTCACGGTCGCGGCCTTCTCCGCAAAGGAAACGATCTCCGGCGCGGAGGTGCTCGCATGGTTTGAATCCGATCCTAACAAGCCGACGAAAGCCTCCATCGAGCTGCGGAAGGGTATCCGCACCGAACTGGATCTCGTCTTGCCCTTTCCCGCCTCCAGCAAGGATCGCGACACGCTGCAGGTGGTGCTCCGCGACGCCGTCGGTCGCGAGCTTTGGCGCAAGACCCTCCGCACGATGCTCATGCGTGGTTCGCCGAAGCTGCCCGCGTTTGGCGCCATCGAGACCAAGCTGCGCTACGACTACCCGTTGCTCTCCTATTCCGGCCCCAACGAGGTCACCGAGATGCCTTATGACAAGGCCTGGGCACCGGAGCGGAAGGATGTCGTCATCGCATTGCCGAATGGCTCGCGCTTTGTCTTCTGGCGCGGCGCGGCCTACACACCTTTCTGGGCCGGGAAACACAATACCGCGCTGAACTTCGAGTTCGCCGAAGCACCGCGCCGTCCGGACGGGCTGGACTGCATCGACGCCGCTTCCGACAAGGAGCTGAGCCGCAGCCGCGTCGAGATCATCGAATCCACCGCCGCCCGCGTCCACGTCCGCTGGACCGCGCAACCCTGCGATTTGAACTACAAGGTCTGGGGCGAGACCGCGACCGAGGATTTTTACTTTTACCCCGATGGCTTCGGTTCGCGCACCGTCACCCTGCAAACTGAACCGAAAGCCGAATACGAAATCGAGGAACTGCTCATCCTCACACCGCCCGCCGCCTATCCGCTCCGCGTGCTGCCGGAGAACCTCATCGACGTGCTCTTCCGCGATGGCACGAAGCGCGAGTTGAAGTTCCCTCTCCTCGATCAGGAGCGCGATTACGAGAAGCTGCTCTCGGGCGAACTGCCACCGCTCTTCCGCATCCGTTTTGGCATCCGCGAGCCCTTGTCGGCGATCTATTTCAACCCCGGCTGGACGCGCCTGCCCTCGACCGCCTACCGCCCGTTCTACAGCCAGGGCCAGATGGTCACGCCCTACTACTGGGGCAACCATCTGCCGCTCGCCCGACGCAAGCCCACCGGCATCAACATCGACGACCTCGCCGCGATGACCCCCGCGCACAACGCCATGATGTCCTGGGGTCATCGCCGTCCGCAACCCCTCGAAAGCCGCACCGCCGAAATGCCCGACGCCCTCGGCGTCACCCGCAAGATGCAGGTCGAAAAATGGACCTGGCTCATCGGCCTCAGCGACGCCGACGACGCCCATCTCCTCGAATGGTCCCGCAGCTTCGCCACCCCGCCGACGATCACCGCCGAAGGCGTACGCCTGCAAAGCCCATCCTACCACACCGAACGCCGCGCCACGCTGCTCAACGTCGAAAAACCCATCGTCACACTCACGATCAAGCCAACAACACCCTGCGTGCATCCCGTCTTCGAGCTTCAAAACGCCCCGAAGACACTCTCACGCGTGAAACTGAACGGCCGCGAACTCACCGCCACCGACTACGCCTGGGATGGCCGCGTCTTCTGGCTCAACGCCACCTTAAGGGAGCAGACCCAACTACGGCTGGAGTTTGCAGCCCATTGACATGCCCGTGCATTCATCTCCGCAAGCCAGCTCGCATCAAGAGACAGGCACGAATGATCCCCCCGTCGAACAAGCCATCTGTCGTCATCTTTCAGACGCCCACGACGACACCGGGCGCATTCGAAAGCGGACAATCCATTGAGCCAAGCAAGCGGTGGCAAGCCGGTGGGTTTGGAGCCGGGGGCGGTGAGATGCTTTATCGACAGAAGAATGGGGACAGAAGAGCCGAGCAAAGCGAGACCGACAGCCGAAGGCTGCCCACAGGGAAGCGAAGCGCATCAATTCGATTCAGAATATTCTTCTGTCCCCATTCTTCTGTCGAACCTCATCATCCTTGTCGAGACCAGCCGCCTTTGGCCGTATTGAATGCATCCGTTCGTCTCATGCTTCGCTCCCTTCTTGTCTGCCTGCTTTCCACCTCGCTTCTCGCCGCGCCCCCGTCGGCCTTTCTGGAGCAGCATTGCTATGACTGCCACGATGCCGAAACGAAGAAGGGTGACCTCGATCTAACGGCGCTCACCTTCGACGCGCAGCATGTGGGCCTGCTCATCAAGGTTCACGATGCCGTGGAGCGCGGAGAGATGCCGCCGAAAAAGAAAAAGCAGCCTGCGGCGGCGGAGAAGGCAGCGTTTGTGAAGGAATTGGAGGCGAAGCTGATGGCGATGACCGCACCGGCACCGGGCGGGCGCATCCGGTTGCGACGCATGACGCGGGTCGAGTTTCAAAACACGCTGCAGGACCTGCTGTCACTGCCGAGGCTCGATGTGGTGGGCCTCTTGCCCGCGGACGGCCGAGTGGCGGGCTATGACAAGATCGCGGGTGCACTCGACATCTCGCCCGCGCATCTCGCGGCTTATGAAGAGGCGGTCGAGAAGGCGCTGGATGCGGCGATTTCGACAAGCAGCACGCCGCCGCGAGTCTTCAAGAAGCGCATTTATCCGGCGGGACTCTTCAAGTTCGGCGGAAACCTCGTGCAGGGGCAGTTCGTGCTGCTGAAGGACAAGCAACCTGATCCCGCGCTGCCGGTGCGCGGCGGTTTTGAGGAGAAACAAGGCCATGTGGGCGATGCCGGGCCGGACCTCGAAGATCGCAAAAAACAGCACGAAGCCCTGAAGGCGGCGAAAAGCGAAAGCGCGGTCGGTTTGCTCAATCCAAATCTCGCGGGCTATGAGGCGGCGATGAATGTGTCTCCGATCTACGCGGGCCTGTATCGCATGAAACTGTCGCTCTGGGGCTTTCAATGGAACGCGGGCAAACCGGAGCCAGGACCTGATCAAGCCGCCGTGCTGCGAGCCCATGAGGAAGGCAAGCAACAGGAAGGCGGTCGCCTGCTGCGAACCTTCACCGCGCCGTCGATGAAGTCGAACGAGGCGGAGATCACCGAGTGGCTCGATGCGCATGAGAGCATCGTCTTTGATCCCATTTCGATCCCGTGGAATGGTCTGCGCATCGGTCAGGTCGCCGGACGGGCGAAGAAGCATGTGGGACCCGGCGTGGCGATTGACTGGTTCGAGATCGAAGGCCCGCTGAACGCTTCGTGGCCGCCGGAGAGCCACAAACGCTTGTTTGGCGATCTGCCGATCACGACGATGACCACGAGCGATCTCATCCCGCCGCAGCGTGACGAGGTGCGCAGCATCGGCGGCTATGTGCCGAGCATGTATTTCGATCTCACGCCGCAGGAGCGGAAGCCGCCGCTGGAGACCGTGCAGTCCACGCAGCCCGAGAGCGATGCTCGCAAGCTGCTCACGACCTTTTTACCGAAGGCATTTCGCCGTGAGGTCGCACCCGATGAGATCGAACCGTATCTAGCACTGCTCAAGTCACGCATCGCCGCGAAGGACTGCTTTGAGGATGCGATGCGGCGTGTGTATGTCGCGGTGCTCACCTCGCCAGAGTTTTTGTTTCACTCCATCGAGCCCAAGCCGACCACCTTGGCCTCTCGCCTCTCGTATTGGCTCTGGAACGGCCCGCCGGACGCTCAACTGCTCGCCGCCGACCTCCACAAGCCCGACGTGCTGCATCGTGAAGTGGATCGTCTACTCGCCGACAAACGCAGCGAGCGCTTCATCGAGGATTTCGCCCATCAATGGCTCGAACTCAGCCGACTCGATGAAACCACGCCTGATCCGCAGCTTTACCCCGAGTATCGCTTCCTCCTGCACGAAGGCATGGCCGCGGAGACACGCGCCTTTTTGCGCGAACTCATCCAAAACGATCTCCCCATCACCCACCTGCTCAAACCCGGCTTCGCCATGCTCACGCAGCGTCTCGCCGAGCACTATGGCATCGAAGGCGTGACTGGCGTGGAGGTCCGCAAAGTGTCGCTGCCCGCTGAAAGCCTGCGTGGAGGCCTGCTGGGCCAATCCGCCATCCACAAGCTCACCGCGAACGGCACCACCACCTCGCCCGTGAAGCGCGGCGTGTGGGTGATGGACCGACTCCTCAACGATCCCGCCCCGCCACCACCACCCGGCGTCAGCGCCGTCGATCCCGACACTCGCGGCACCACCACCGTGCGCGAACAACTCGACAAACATCGCGCCGACACCAACTGCGCCGCCTGCCACGCCAAGATCGACCCCGCAGGCTTCGCCCTCGAAGCCTTCGATCCCATCGGCGGCCTGCGAGATCGCTACCGCTCCAACGGCAAGGGCGACGAACCACCCGAAAAAGGTCAAACCCCATGGCGCGTCACCTACAAGCTCGGCCCCCAAGTCGATCCCAGCGGCGAGTTGCCCGATGGTCGCACATTCACCGGCCCCAGCGGACTCCGTGACATCCTCACCTCCGATCCCGACAAGCTCGCGAGAGCCTTCGTCGCCCACCTCTCCCGCTACGCCACCGCCACCGAAGTCACCTTCGCCGACCGCACCGAAATCCGCCGCATCGTGGAAAGCACGAAAAAAAGCGGACATGGCTTGAGGTCACTGATTCACGCGTTGGCCGAGAGCAGAGTCTTTATCGAAAGGAGAATGGGGACAGAAGAATAGTCTGAAATGAAACCCTGAATTTTGATTCTCCTGTCCCCATTCTTCTGTCGATTCCTCATCCCATGCCCATCCATCGCACCCTCGAACTGCAAAGCGTCACCGACTCAACCTTCGCCGAAATTGATGAGGTGGTAATGAGCTGCGCCTACGCCACACAAAACCACTTCGGGCGTTTGTTCGACGAGCGCATTTACGAAAACGATCTGGCCCAACGCCTGCGTGCTCACGGTTTGGAAGTTCACACCCAAGTCCCGATCAAAGTCAGTCACGGCAGCTTCGAGAAGACCTACTATCTCGATCTGGTGGTCAACCAGATGCTTTACGAACTCAAAGTCGTCAGCGCCCTGCTTCGCGAGCACGACGCCCAGGCCATCAACTACGCCCTCCTCCAAAACATCCGTCTCGTAAAGCTCCTCAACTTTGGCGAGACCGAAGTGCGCGGCAAACTCCTGCGCAACGCCCTCACCGAACCCGAACGTCACCAGCCCACCATGCGCAAGACCGGCTGGAAGCCACTGGGACCTCGCTGTGAAGAACTGATCGCACACCTCAAACCACTTATCCGCGACTGGGGCACGCATTTGGATTTCCGGCTCTACAATGAAGCCCTCATCCATCACTTCGGCGGCGAATCCAACTGTTTGCAGCGGCTAGAATTGATGTCTGGGGATGTGGCACTTGGCACACATCCGGTGCCTCATCATGATCCCGATCACGGTTTCATCGTCACTGGTTTCACGCGCCCTCAACCCGGCTATCGACGGCATCTGGAAGTTCTATTGCGGCACGCTCCCTTGTTGAAAGGCATTCAGTGGATCAATCTGAACCATTCCCGGTTGGAGGTCACTACCATTGAGCCTGAGGTCGACAGAAGAATGGGGACAGAAGAATAGCCTGAAATGAAATCCTGAATCCCATTCTCCTGTCCCCATTCTTCTGTCGATTCTTACCTATGCACACTCGCCGACACTTCCTCCGCGCTGCTGGCGCTTTGCTTGCTCTACCCACCATCGGCCGTGCGGCCGAAAAGCTGCCGCCGAAGCGGCTTTTCGCCATTCATGTGCCGCTGGGCATGATGCCGGAGTTCTTCTTCCCGAAGGCAGGCGAGACCTCCAGCCCCTACCTCGACCTCCTCGCAGAGCAGCGACCGCATTTCACTACCTTCCACGGCCTCTCACACCCTGACGTGAACGGCAACCACCACGCGGGCCAGTGCTTCCTCAGCGGCGCGCCGCATCCGGGCCAGCCGACATTCCGCAACAGCCTCTCCCTCGATCAACTCGTTGCCGAGAAGCTCGGTCTCGACACACGCTTCCCCTCGCTCGCCGTCTCCGTGAGCAAAGGCGAGCACTACGGCGACTCCATCGCCATCTCCCGCTCGGGTGTCATGCTTCCATCTGAAAAGAGTGCCGAGAAGCTCTATCGCCGACTTTTTGTCGCCGGAACGCCTGAAGAGAAAGCCGCCACCATGCGCCGCATCGAGGCCGGTGGCAGCGTTCTCGACTTGATCCTCGACAAAGCCAAGCAACTCGAAAAAAGCAGCGCCCCCGAAGACCGCGCACGGCTCGATCAATACTTCCAAAGTGTACGCGAACTCGAAATCCGGCTCCAGCGCAACATCGAGTGGGAAAACCGACCGAAGCCCAAAGTGGACTACCGGCAACCCAAAGACATCGCCGATGCCAACGAGGTCATCGCACGCTCCAAACTCATGTTTGACCTCATCCGCCTCGCCTTGCAGACGGACAGCACGCGCGTCGTCACGCTCTCGCTCAGCACCTTCAGCGTCGTGCCGCATGTGCCTGGCGTGAAAAACGAAACCCACGGCCTCACCCATCACGGCAACGAACCCGACAAGATCGCCGAACTGAAGAAGATCGAAGAAGCCCAGATGAAGGCCTTCGCCGATCTCCTCAAAGCCTTCCGCGACGTCACCGAGACCGGCGGCAAGCTGCTCGACCACACGCAGGTGCTCTACGGAAGCTGCCTCGGCAACGCCAACTCCCACAGCAACCAAAACCTCCCCCTCATCCTCGCCGGCGGCGGCTTCAAACACGGCCAGAACCTTGCCTTCGACACCACGAACAACACCCCGCTGGCCAATCTTTTCGTCACCATGCTCCAAGGCCTCGGCATTGAAAGCGACAAGTTCTCTAGCGGCTCGGGTACACTTAACGGACTTGATCACATCTGAGCCGGAACCGCTCATATCGCGTCTCAAAAACGGCGCATGAGCCAGCAATCGTTTATTTCACACTCGACCACATCTTGTCGTCAAAAGCTGCCAGATGTGAAGGCCAATCCCAGCACGTTTCCCATGGATCAACTCACGCACCTGCCATCGGCCAGCTGGTCAGCATCCCAGACCACGTTCATTGAGGTTCTGTAGGGATACCATCAGCCGTAGCGAAGGCGGCGAAACCATCCCAGGGGTGAATGTGCTGGCGCGGTTGGCCTGGGGTGTGGGGAAGACCCTCACGTTCTTCTTCAGCGGCGCACTGCGTTGAGGCGGCTTAATGACGTGAACTCATGCTGAAGAGCAGCCCCATGACGCCGCCGTAAATGGCACCGCGCCACCAGGTAGAGGTGAGCGGGCAGGTGCCGGAACTGCATTGGCCGAAGTAGCCCATGAGGGAACCAAGCGCGGCTCCGATGGCGATGGGGATGAGGTAGCGAGTCATGGTTTTGCGAGTTGTAGCCTAGCCTTTCTAGGCTGGGCTTGGTTGGGGACGTTGAGCACAGGCTAGAAAACCTAAGCTAAGATTAGCAGCACTTCCCGCCACCGCAGCAGCCGCCGCCTTTGTCGTTGCCGCCTTTGCCGCAGGTGCTGATGCCGAGTGGGGCATAGAGTGGGCAGAAGCGGATGAAGGCGGTGAGTAGCGGCACGGCGCCGATGGCTCCGAGCCAGCTGTGGTTGACGATGCCGTAGGCGATGAGGCCGAGGCCGAGGATGACGCGCAGGGCGCGATCTACTGTTCCGATGTTGGGTTTCATATGGGTTTGGGTTCGGGGTGTGAATGTTTGTTGGCCATGAAATACAACACCGGCACGGCCATGCGGCTGATGAGCAGGCTGGCGATTTCTCCCGCCATGAGTGCGATGGCCAGACCTTGAAAGATCGGATCAGCAAGGATCACCGCAGCTCCGACGACGACGGCCATGGCGGTGAGCAGCATGGGACGAAAGCGCACGGCTCCGGCGTCGATCACGGCTTCGCTCAGCGGCATGCCTTCACGCACGCGTAGCTCAATGAAATCGACGAGGATGATCGAATTCCGCACTACGATGCCGCCGCCGGCCATGAAGCCGATCATGCTGGTGGCGGAGAAAAAGGCGTCCATCAATCCGTGCGCGGGCAGGATGCCGACAAGCGAGAACGGGATGGCGATCATGACGATGGCGGGCGTCAGGAAGCTGCGGAACCAACCGACCATGAGCACGTAAATCAGGATGATACAGGCACCGAACGCGGCACCGAGATCGCGGAAGACTTCGATGGTGATGTGCCATTCGCCGTCCCATTTCATCGCGGGTTCGGCATCGCTGAAGGGCATGGAGGCGTTGAGGATTTGTAGTTCCTCGCCGCTGCCGCCGAATTCGCGGGTGTCGAGCTTCTTGAGCGCCTCGTTCATCTGGAAAATGGCATACACGGGGCTTTCGACGATGCCCGCAACGTCGCCGATAACGTAGGTCACGGGCATGAGGTTCTTGTGATAGAGGCTCTTTTCGACGGTGACGTGCTCCACCTTCACCAGCTCGCGCAAAGGCACGAGTGGCGAGCCGCTGGCACCGGGCTCCGGCAGCGCATTGGCATCGCCGGAGCGCACGCGGAGGGCGAGAAGCTCCTCGGGCGTGGTTTTGGCGGAACGAGGCAGTTCGAGGCGAATGTTCACGTCTTCCTTCTCCTCGGGCTGATGCAGCAAATCGACGTTTTCGCCATTGACGGCAATTTTGAGCGTCTGCGAGATCGTGGCGGCGCTGATGCCGTGAAGCGCGGCTTTTTCCTTGTCGATGATGAAGCGGGCTTTTTGCTGATCGGCCTCGATATACCAATCGACATCCACAACGCCGGGCGTGGCCTTGAAGATGGTCTTCACGGCTTCGGCGAGCTTGAGCCGCGCTTCCTCGGTGGGTCCATAAATCTCCGCGACGAGGGTTTGCAGCACAGGCGGGCCTGGTGGCACTTCGGCGATGGCGACACGGGCTTTATAGCGATCAGCGATGGCTGTGACGGCGGGACGGATGCGTTTAGCGATGTCGTGGCTCTGCGCTTTGCGCTCGTGTTTGCCGACGAGGTTCACCTGGATGTCAGCGACGTTGGCTCCGCGACGCATGAAGTAGTGACGCACGAGCCCGTTGAAGTTGTAGGGCGAGGCGACACCTGCATAGACTTGGTAATCGGTCACTTCCGGCTCGGTGCGGATCGCGGCGGCCATTTCGCGGGCGACGGCGGCGGTTTGCTCCAGCGACGAGCCTTCCGGCATGTTGAGGATGACTTGGAACTCGCTCTTGTTGTCGAACGGCAGCATTTTGACCTTCACCCAGCCGAGTCCGACGGTCGCCATGCTGGCGAGCAACAGCACGGTGATGCCGATGAGGAATGTCCAACGCCAGCCGGTGTGATGCAGCAGCGGCCCCATGACGCGGCGGTAGAGTTTCGTGAAGAAATCCTCGGGGTGCTCGCTGGCGTCGTGATGTTCGAGATCTTTGGCCGAGGGCGTGCCGTCGGTGAGCGTCGAATATTTCTTCCCCCAACGCAGAATCCGAATCGAAGCCCACGGCGTGACGATGAACGCGATCAGCAGCGACCAAAACATCGCCGCGCTGGCTCCAATCGGAATCGGGCGCATGTAAGGTCCCATGAGGCCACCGACGAAGGCCATCGGCAGCACGGCGGCGATGACGGCAAAGGTGGCGAGGATGGTGGGATTGCCAACTTCGCCCACGGCTTCCACGGCGATGGCGGACCAGTTGCGGCCTTTGTTTTGCGGCAGATGGAAATGCCGAACAATATTTTCCACCACGACGATGGCGTCATCGACCAGGATGCCGATGCTGAAGATGAGCGCGAAGAGCGTGATGCGATTCAGCGTGAAGCCGTAGAGGTAAAAAACGAGCAACGTGAGTGCCAGCGTGGCGGGAATGGCCACCGCGACGATGCCACTCTCCCGCCAGCCGAGCGTGAGCCAGATGAGGATCGCCACACTGAAAACGGCGATGCCCATGTGCAGCAGCAGCTCGTTCGATTTCTCCGCTGCGGTCTCGCCGTAGTTGCGTGTGATGCTAACGGTGACATCAGCCGGAATGATGCGGCCTTTGAGCAGCTCGACCTTTTGCAGCACTTCGTCAGCCACGCTGATCGCATTCGCACCAGGGCGTTTGGCGATGCTGAGTGTCACGGCGGGTTCGTCGTTCGTTTTAGAGCCGTGGAAGACGTATTGCGTCGGCTCCTCGCCTCCATCGATGATCTCGGCGACTTCGCGCAGATACACCGGACGGCCGCTGAAGACGCCGATGACCACGTTGCCGACTTCTTCGGCGGTTTTGAGGAATGCACCGGTTTCGACGAGGACTTCGTTGTTGCCTGTGGTGAGGCCACCGGCGCGGAATTGACGGTTCGCCTGTTGGAGCATCGGCACGAGGCCGGCGGGGCTCAGATTGCGGCTGGCGAGCCTCACGGGATCGAGCATCACACGCACGGCGCGACGCGAACCACCGAGCAGCGTCGTCTCGGCGACGAGCGGCACTTGTTTGATGGATTCATCCACCTGCGCGGCCAAACGACGCAGCGTGAGGTGATCGTAACGACTGCTGTGAAAGGTGAGCGCGAGAATCGGCACGTCGTCGATGCTCTTTGGCTTTACGATGGGCATGGTGACGCCCATCGGGATGCGGTCGAAGTTCGAGCGCAGCTTCTCGGTGATCTTCACCAGGCTGCGCTCGGGATCTTCGCCCACTTTGAAGCGCACGATGACGAGGCTCTCGCTGTCGCGTGAGATGCTGTAGAGGTATTCCACGCCGGGGACCTCCCACAGCAGCTTTTCCATCGGTCGTGTGGCGCGTTCCTCGATCTCCTTCGCGGTGGAGCCGGGCATTGCGACCATGACATCGACCATCGGCACCTTGATCTGCGGCTCTTCTTCGCGTGGCAGCAGCACAATCGCGGCTGCGCCGAGCAAAACGGACGCGATGACCACCAGCGGCGTCAGCTTCGAATCAATGAACGCCGCCGCGATGCGACCTGCGATGCCGAGATGCGAAGCAGAGTAGCCATCTCGCTCCGTCGAGATGAGCTGAGGGCTTTCGCCGTCACGCACCGTGGCCGTCGTTTGAGCACCGCTGTTGTTTGCGGGAGCGTTTTGCTCATCTCGCGGGAGCGAGATGGCTACTGTACTTTTGGGCTCGCTCATGGCTGGATCGTCACGGGTTGGCCGTCGGTGAGTTTCGCGGTTTCGCTCACGATGATCTGTTCACCTTCTTCGAGACCAGAAAGCACCTCCACACGGCCTTCGAGCACCTTGCCGGTCTTCACGAGACGCAGCGCGGCTTTGCCATTTTGGGCGACAAACACGATCTCCATCTGCCCACGCTTCAAAACGGCGTTTTGAGGCACGAGCAGCAGTTTCACCTCGGCCACAGGCACCAAGACGCGACCAAACTGGCCGGTGCGCAGGCCTTCAGTTTGCGGGAGGTCGAGCTTCACGTTGAAGGTGCGGCTCACGGGATCAGCCACGGGTGAAATTTCACTCACGGTGCCTTCGATGACCTTCGCGAGGCGCACGGACATCTTTTCACCGAGCTTCACGCGATCGAGGATGGCCTCGGGAAGATCGGCTTCGAAGCGCAGGGAGGTCGGCGCTTCGATTTCGAGCAGCGGTTTGCCCGGCATGGCGAGATCGCCCACATCGGCGAGCTTGCGCGTGACCACACCATCAAAGGGCGCGGTGACTTTGGCGTAGCTCATCATCGTTTCGGCCTCGCTCACGGCTCCGGTTCCGATTTTCACGCGAGCATCGGCCGCGTCGAATTCCTGCCGCGTGGTCGCATTGCTGGCGATGAGCTGCTTTTGACGATCAAAGTCGCGTTTTGCCTGATCGAGCATCGCGCGGGCCTGATCAACCTTTGCCTGGATTTCCTGCACATCGAGCCGTGCGAGCAGATCGCCCGCTTTCACCATGGCTCCGGGCGTGGCGGTGTATTCGAGCACGCGGCCGCTGACCTTCGCCTCGACGACAGCTCGTTGTTTCGACCGCACAGTGCCCACGACCTCCTCGGTGGCGGTGTGGGGTTCCAGCTTCGCCGTCTGCACCTTCACCATGACGCTTGGGAGCGGCGCGGCGTCTTGTGGAGCGGACTCGTGTTTGCCACAAGCGGCCAGCACGAGCAAAGGAAGTAACGGGATCATTCGTTTCATGGTGGAATGAGTGAAGTTATTTTCCGGCGCAGCAGGAACCACCGACGCCGAGCTTTTTGAGGATCGTCTCGGCCGGGCAGAAGCCGGTGAAGGCGGACTGGAGGAGGTTCGCGCCGACAAAGGCGGTGAACCAGAGCCAGTTCGGACTCACATAGTGCGCGAGGGCGAGACTGACGAGGATGAAGGTGCCGGCGAGGGCTCGGATGGCGTTTTCGAGTTTCATGTCGGAAGGTGGTTTCGAGATTGACGCCGAATTGTCTTGAAGGATAATTCAACTCAACTATATGAGTCTATACGCATATAGAATAAACGCGCAAACGCTTTTTCAATCATGGCCTCCCGCACCAAAAAAACTCCGCCTCCAGTGTCCGAAGAAGCGCTCATCTTGATCGCATCCTGGTTCCGCACCCTCGCCGAGCCCAGTCGCTTGAAAATCCTGAGGGCGCTGGAGGAAGAAGAGAAGAACATCACCGAACTCGTCGAGGCCACGGGCCTGACTCAGGCCAACGTCTCTCGCCATGTGCAATCGCTCGTCGATGCCGGGATGGTCGGCCGCCGCAAGGAAGGCCTCACGGTGATCTGCTTCATCGCCGATCCCAGCATCACCGACCTCTGCGACAATGTGTGCAGCAACCTCCTCAAGCGCCTTTCCAACCAGGTGAAGAAACTCGGCGGGGCTTGAACGCCCTTTCACGTTTCATGATCATCCGCCGTATGTTCTGGACTCTCCTCATCGCCGCTGTCGTCGTCGGTCTTTGGTATTGGTATGAAGGAAGCTGGGATGGCAACCTCTTCAAAGCCGCGCCGGGTTGCGTGTGTGCCAATCTGAATGCCGATCAAGCCAACGCCTGGCTCTGCGGGCATCCGGAGACACAGGTGCTCGATGTGCGCTCGAAAGGTGAATTCGACGGCGGCGCTTTGCCGAAAGCGGTAAACATCTCCATCGGCGACGATGACTTCGAAGACAAAGTCGCCGAACTCGATAAGGAGAAGCCTGTGCTCGTCTATTGCGCTGGCGGTTTTCGCAGTCGCAAAGCGGTCGCGAAGCTCAAGGAACTCGGCTTCAAGAATATCCAGCACATCCACCGCGGCTATATGTCGTGGAAACCGGACACCCAATGATGAAACACTTCCGCACCTCTCTTTTCGCTCTCGCATTGATCGCTGGAGGTGCTGGCGCTCAATCTCCAAGCAGAGATGTGCTCGGCACGGGCACGCTGGAGGCGCGGGTGAAGACGCAGGTGAGCGCACGCATCCAGGAACGGCTGGCGGAGGTGCTGGTGGATCAGGGTGACACGGTGAAGAAGGGGCAATTGCTTGCAAAGCTGGATGATGCGGACCTGAAACAGCAGGCCGCGATTGCAGAGGCATGGTTCTCGGCGGCGCAGCAGACCGCGCAGCGTGTGGAGGCTGATTTGGCACGTTCTCAGGCGGTGCTGGAGCAGGCACGGAAAGATGCGAAGCGGCTCGCGGGCTTGCTGGCATCCAACGCGGTGTCGCAGACGGATTCGGACAAGGCGGCGGAGGCGCTGCAAGTGGCCGAGGCCGATTTGAAACGCTCCAACGCCGCCATCGCCGAGGCGCAGGGGCAGGTGCTGGTGGCGGAGAAGACCATGCTGCATCGCAAGGAGCAGCTCGCTTTCACCCAGATCACCGCGCCGTATGATGGGCTGATCATTCGCCGCGATCGCGAACCAGGTGAGATGCTGGTGCCCGGCGCGACGCTGATGGAGCTGATCTCGCTCGATGAGCTGTGGATTCGTGCCTGGGTGGATGAGACGGAGATGCCGAGGCTGGCCAAGGGGCAGAAGGCACGCGTCGTCTTCCGCTCGGAGCCACAGAAAAACTATCCCGGTGTCGTTTCGAGGCTCGGACGCGAAATGGACCGCGAAACGCGGGAGTTCCTCGTCGATGTGCGTGTGGAGCAGCTCCCGGTGAACTGGGCCGTGGGCCAGCGGGCGGAGGTTTATATCCAAATCGACCCCGCGAAGCCATGAACCTCGCCGTCCGCGACATCCGGCATAACGCGGGCCGCTTCATCTTTACCACGCTCGGCATCGGGCTGCTGCTGATGGTGGTGCTGGGCATGAGCGGCATCTATCGCGGACTCATTTATGAAGCGACGCTGCTGGTGGACCGCATCGGCGCGGATCTGTGGATCGTGCAGGGCGGCACGCGTGGACCTTTTGCGGAGATGTCGCGTGTGTCGGCGAGTTTGGAGGATCGGGCACGCGCCGTGCCAGGTGTGGCTTCGGCGAGGCGTTTCGTCTCGCACACCATCCAGCGTGAGCATTGTGGCAAGTCGCTGCGCATCGTCGTGGAGGGCCTGTCGTGGCCGGAGGATCGCGGTGGATGGATTCCACTCATTGCAGGTCGCAGCATCGAGCGGGCGCACTTTGAAATGATCGCCGATGCCTCGCTCGGCATCGCTTTGGGCGAACGTATCGAGCTGGGGAAGGACGTCTATGAAGTCGTCGGCCTCACGCGAGGTCTCGTCGGCTCCAGTGGCGATGGGTTGGCCTTTTTCACCGTCAGCGATGCCATGGCGATCCAGTTCAATGTGCCCGGCGAGACCGTGCGGATCGAGCGCGAGGCCCGCCGCGAACGCGTGGCCTCCAGCGACCTCGGGCGCATGCAGCCGGAGTTTGTCGAGCGAGCCGCAGGCCTTTCCAGCGCCATTCCCGCCTTTGCCAAGCCGCAGGTCAGCGCCGTGCTCGTCACGCTCGCTCCCGGCGCAGACATGGCCGCCGTGCGTGCCACGCTGGGCAACTGGCCGGACATCACGGTGTATTCCACACAGGAACAAAAAGACCTACTGCTCTCCGGCATGGTGGACAAGGCGAAGCGCCAGCTCGGCCTCTTCCGCGTGCTGCTCATCATCATCTCCACCATCATCATCGCGCTCATCATTTACACGCTCACGCTCGACAAGATCCGCGACATCGCGCTGCTGAAGCTTATCGGCGCGCGCAACAGCGTCATTGGCGGACTCATTCTCCAGCAGTCGCTGCTCATGGGCGCTTTTGGTTACGCGCTCGCGTGGTGGATCGGCCAGTTCGCCTTTCCGCGCTTCCCACGGCTCGTTGTTGTCGAGACGACGGACCTCGTTTCGCTCGGCTTCATCGTCCTCATCATCTCCACGCTCGCCAGCATGCTCGGCATCTGGAAAGCCATGCGCGTGGAGCCCAACACCGTCCTCTCTGCATGAGCACGCCCGCCGTCGAAGTCCAGCATCTGCGCAAAGTCTATGGCAGCGGCCATACCGAGGTCGTCGCCATCCGCGATGCCACGCTGAGCATCGCGCGCGGCGAGATCGTCGGCATGTTGGGCCCCAGCGGCAGCGGGAAATCGACCATCCTCACCGCCATGGCGCTGATCAATCCGCCCACCTCCGGTCAGGTCGCCATCAACGGCACGCCCGTGCTCGATGGATCAAAAGCGCTCGTCGATCTGCGCGCCTTCCGCCGCCAGCACCTCGGCTTCGTGTTTCAAAAAGCGAATCTCATTCCTTTCCTCACCGCGCTGGAAAACGTGCAGATCGCCCTCGAAGTCAACGACACCGCGCCCAAGGCCGCACGCCAACGCGCCATGGAGTTGCTCAACTACCTCGGCGTCGCCGAGCGCGCCAACAACCTGCCCGTCGCCCTCTCCGGCGGCGAGCAGCAACGCGTCGCCGTGGCCCGCGCCCTCGCGAACAATCCCAGCCTCATCCTCGCCGACGAACCCACCGCCGCGCTCGACAGCCAGCGCGGCAGGCAGGTGATGGAACTCTTTGCCAAAGTCGCCCACGAACGCAACGCCGGCGTCCTCGTCGTCACCCACGACCACCGCACGCTCGATGTCTTCGACCGGATCGTGGATGTCGAAGACGGCGGCATCACCGAGCGTCCCCTTTCGCAACCGAAGTGACCGCCGCAGGCATTTCTTTTGGGGAGGTTGTGCGGAAGTGAGGGCGGTGCCGGGTGTGCGTGAAACGGTCCGAATTGGACATAAATGGACTGAATTCGACTGGGAGATGGGTAGGCTCATCGGCTCAAAGCTTGCATCGCAAGGAGAGGCGGTTTCCAACCGCCTCGGCGCTTGAAAAGCGCCGTTCCTTGTCAGGCGCTCAACTCTGCCTCATCCACGTCAGCAATCGCGCCGCAGGCTGGAAACCGCTCGTTTGAGCGGTGACTTTGCCGTTGCGCATCAACGCGAAGGCTGGGATGCCCTGGATGCGGAACTGACTGGCGATTTGCCGCTGCTCGTCGGTGTTCACTTTGATGAAGAGGGCCTCGCCAGCAGCCTGGGCGGCGGCTTTGGTGAACTCGGGGGCCATCATCTGGCAGGGGCCGCACCAGGCGGCCCAGAAGTCGATGACGACGGGTAGCGGACTCTGAGAGATGAGCGCGGCAAAGGCGGCGGGGCTGGTCATTTCGACCGGAGCGGCGACCAAGGGCAGATCCACCTTACAGGTGCCACAACGGCCTTGCTGGCCAACTTTGGCGTAGGCGATGCGATTGGCGGTGCCGCAGGCGGGGCAGGGCAGGATGATGCCGCGTTCGTCGGATTCGAGGTGATGGCTCATGGAGGACAAGATCAGAGGAGAGTTAAAACTTGCATATACGCATACGCTCATATAGCAGTTTGGCAAAGACAACCTTTCAACCCCCATGAGCAAACATTTACTGATCCTCGGCGGCGGCACCGCAGGCACCATGATGGCAAACCATCTGCGCAAACGCCTGCCTGCATCTGATTGGCGCATGACGGTGGTGGACCGCTCGGACAAGCATCTCTATCAGCCGGGCTTTTTGTTTCTGCCCTTCGGCAAGTATGAGGAAAGCGACATCATCCGCCAGACGCGAGACTTCATGCCGCGTGGAGTCGAGTTCATCCAGGCGGAGGTGGATCAAATCACGCCTGAAAGCCATGCGGTGACGCTGAAGGATGGACGTGAGTTGAAGTATGACCTGCTCATCGTCGCCACTGGCTGCCGCACGGCCCCGGAAGAGACAGCGGGCATGCTGGGGCCGAAGTGGCGTGTGAACGTGCATGATTTCTACACGCTGGATGGAGCGCGTGCGCTGCGCGAGAAGCTCAAGACCTTCACGGGTGGTCGCGTCGTTGTTCACATCAACGAAATGCCGATCAAGTGCCCCGTGGCCCCGCTGGAGTTCACCTTCCTGGCGGACACATTCTTCCGGGAGAAAAGCATCCGCGACAAAGTCACGCTGACCTATGTGACACCGCTTTCGGGAGCCTTCACGAAGCCGAAGGCGTCGAAGAAACTCGGGCATCTGCTCGGAGACAAAGGGATCGAACTGGTGACTGATTTCGTGGCCGAGAAGGTCGATCAGGAGAACAACAAACTCGTCTGTTTCGATGGTCGCGAGGTGCCCTACGACCTGCTGGTAACGACACCGACGAACATGGGCGATGAAGCTGTGCGACGCAGCGCGCTGGGTGATGACCTGGATTTCATTCCGACGCACAAACACACGCTGCAATCGCTCAAGCATCCCGATGTGTTCATCATCGGTGATGCCACGAACCTTCCAGCGTCGAAAGCTGGTTCCGTGGCCCATTTTGAGAGCGAAACACTGGCCGACAACGTCATGCTCCACATCCAGGGCAAGCCTTTGAAGGAGGAGTTCGACGGGCATTCGAATTGCTTCATCGAATCCGGCAACGGCAAGGCGCTGCTCATCGATTTCAACTACGAGTATGAACCTCATGAAGGAAATTTCCCCTTCTCCTTCGGCCCCATGAAGCTGCTGGAGGAAAGTCGTCTCAACCATCTCGGCAAGCTGGCCTTCCGGCATGTGTATTGGAACGTCCTGCTGAGAGGCTGGCCGCTGCCAGGCATCAGCCGACAGAAAAAGAAACCGGCCGAGGCGTAATCATCATCCCAACCCACTGAATTATGAACAAGACCATCGCAGGAACCGAAGTTGACGTGAACGAAGAGGGCTACCTCACCAACGCGTCACAATGGAATGAAGCCATCGCCGCCGCCATCGCCGCAGAGGAGGGTGTCGGAGCACTGACGGAAGCGCACATGAAAGTCGTGCGCTATTTACGTGAGCAGCAGGCCAAAGGCGCGGCACTCACGATCCGCAGCATGGGCAAGAGCGGCGTCGTGACCACGAAGGAACTCTACGACCTCTTCCCCGGCGGCCCACTGAAGAAGTCCTCCAAAATTGCCGGCATCCCGAAACCCGTGGGCTGCATTTGATCCACTTGAAACCTGAAACTTGAAACTCTTATGACCGACGACAAACAACCCGTCAAAAAGATGTCCATCATCGTGAGCCGAGGCTCGCTGGATGGGATTTACCCGGCGCTGATCATGGCGAATGGTGCGCGCATGGAGGGCATCGAGGCGTCGCTGTTCTTCACCTTCTTTGGCCTAAACGCGCTGGCAAACAAGACTCTCGATCACTTGAAAGTCGCCACCGTGGGCAACTCCGCGCTGAACATGGCCATGCCCATGCTCGGCCTGCCAATGACGATTCCCTTTCCGACAGTGATGGGCGCGATTCCTGGCGTGTCTGCCTTCGCGACGCATCTCATGAACAAGGAGATGGAGAAGCTCGACATCCCGCCCGTGCGCGAGTTCCTCGAACTCATCTCCGACTCCGGCGGCAAGATTTATGCCTGCAAGCTGGCCATGGACATGTTCAAGCTGAAGAAGGAGGACCTCATGGACCGCGTCGATGGTGTGCTGACCGTGGGTCAGTTTTACGAGGAGTCCGCCGGAGCAGGAACACACATCCTTTTCACCTGAGATGGCCGCTCTCAGCAACGATCCCGCCCGCTGCGAGGTGATGAACCTCGGCTGGGCACATGGCGGCCACGGTCCCTATCTCGTTCGCCAGGAGGGCTACGAACCGGGCAGCAGCACCTTCAAGCCGCAGCGCTTCATCCTACAAAAAAACGGCCGCTGGCTGCTGAACCTCGCCTTTGTCATGCTGCCGGAAGCCGAGCAGGAGGCGCAGCTCTTCCACAGCCTGACGGATGTGTTGCTCTTTCTCGACGGCCTCAGCGACAAACCCGTCCAAGCCGACGGAAAACTGCCTCCCGGGGCCGACGCCGATGAAATCATGGCGCACTTCGAGCAATGCGCGCATCGCATTCTGCGCGGCATGCGCACCTGCACCGTGACGCCAGCACGGGGCTGATCCTCACCACTCCAGGCTCGTCACCGGCAGACGCTCTGCGTTGCGGGTCTCCTTGATGATCTGGCCGTCGGAGAGATAGAGCACGCGGTCGGCCATGGCGGCCATGGCGGCGTTGTGAGTGATGACGATGGTCAGCGTGCCCAGTTCCCGGTTGATGCGCTCCACGGCCTCCAACACGGTGATGCCGGTGTGAACGTCCAGTGCGCCGGTGGGCTCGTCACAGAGCAGCACCTCGGGTTTTTTCGCGATGGCACGGGCGATGGCGACGCGCTGCTGCTCGCCGCCGCTGAGCTGCGAGGGGAAATGATCCATGCGGTGGCTGAGGCCCACGCGGTCGAGCGCATCCTCGGGTTTCATCGGGTCCGGGGCGATCTCGGTGATGAGGGCGACGTTTTCGCGGGCGGTGAGGCTGGGGATGAGGTTGTAGAACTGAAAGACGAAGCCCACGCAGTTGCGGCGGAACTGGGTGAGCGTGCGCTCGCCGCCGCCGCTCAAGTCCCAGCCTTTGTAGCGCAGCGAACCCGCCGTGGGAATGTCCAGCCCGCCGAGGATGTTCAGCAGTGTGGACTTGCCACTGCCGGAGGCACCGAGCAGCACCACCAGCTCGCCGCTGTGGAAGTCGAGATTTACCCCCTGAAGCGCCACCACGTCCAGCTCCCCGGTGTGATAGACCTTCCGCACGCCACGAGCCTCGAAAATCGGCGGGGCATCGGTCTGGGAGAGGCGGGTGGGGTTCATTCGCGGCTGCGTGCCTGTAGCACGCCGCAAGACATCACGCCAATGCGATGATCAACGGTTGCGTCCCGCCTGCGCTGCGCAAGAATGGCGGATGCCCATCCTGGTCAGCGACGACGCGCCCGACGTTCACACGTCGAAGGTACGGCTGCCCCCGCGTGACAAGCCCCCGGGACGCACGCTGGTCATCGGTGACGTCCACGGCTGCTCCGCCGCGCTGAATCTCATGCTGCAGGAGCTTTCACCCACGCCGGCGGACATCTTGGTGATGCTGGGAGACTATGTGGACCGCGGCCCGGACACGCGGGGTGTGATCGAGCGCCTGCTGGAGCTGGAGAAGCACACGCAGCTCATCCCCCTGCTGGGCAATCATGAAATTCTCATGCTCGACGCCCGTGACAGCACGGTGGATTCCAGTTCCTGGTTCGCGGTCGGCGGCAGCGCCACCATGGAGTCTTATGCGGGATGGGCCAAACCGGAGTGGAACAAGGTGCCGGAAACGCACTGGGCCTTCCTGAGCCGCCTGCGCCGCTGGCACGCCACGGACACGCACCTCTTTGCCCATGCAAATGTGAACGCCATGCTGCCGATGCCGGACCAGAGCGATGACTGGCTGTTCTGGCGCCGGCTGGATGACTCGCACCCGCATTTTTCCGGAAAAACGCTGATCTGCGGCCACACGGCGCAGAAGAACGGACTGCCAGTCCTCCTGCCTGGACGCATCTGCATCGACACCTGGGCTTACGGCAATGGCTGGCTCACCGGCCTGGATGTGGGCACGGAAACCTTCGTGCAGACCAGCCAGCGCGGCGAGGTGCGCCGTCTGAGTTTTGACGAGGTGCGCCTGCTCACGCCCAAGACGTGACCCATCATGAATCGCGCGCGCTGGATCACCTCCGTTGTCACGTTGTCCGCGCTTTGGCTGTTCGGTGCGCTGGTGCTCGCACCGCGTGTGCAAATCGCGCTCGAAACTGCGGCACGGGAAACGCTCGAACGTCAGCCCGTGCTGGACCGCCGCCTGGACCGACTGCAACTGGCCTTTGACGGCCAGCAGGCACGCTTGAGCGGAGCCGTGCGCACCGCGCAGGATCGCAGCGCCATTGAGCAGACCGTGCGCGATCTCGTCCGCGCGCCCACACCGCTGGCGGCCAGCCTCGGCCTGCGGCTGAATCCTGTAAGCGCTGTTCACAACGAGATCGAGGTGGTCCCGCTTCCGCCCGGCTGGCTGCTGCTGGCCGCCACCGGCCCCCAGGCGCGGCTGCTGGGCACTGCCGCCAGTGAGTTCGAGGCACGCGACCTGGCCCGCAGCGTGCAGGAGGGCTGGGGCACGCGTGGCGGTGTGGTTCAGGGGACGCCCCGGATCGACAGCGAGCATCACGACGAGGCCGCCAGCGTTACCGCCACCCTGCGCGGTGTGCCAGCGCCACAAAGCAGGGCGCAGCTCATGCTCACGCGCATCGGGCAGCCGTGGAAGTCGCTCACGCCTGAACAATCCGATGCCGCCTTGCTGGCGGAGGCCCGTTTGCATGGCGTGACCGAGGCGGAATGGCAAGCACACGTCCTGCCCGCGTTGCAGGAGGTGCGCGAGGCCGCGCACAAGCAGCAGGCGGCCGAAGTGGAGGAGCACCGGCGGGCGACACTGCCTCGCGGCCATGTGTTCATCGCCACACGCGGCCAGGAAATCACGCTCCGTGGCGAGGTGGCCGACGCGGCGGTCAAAGGCGCCCTGCTCGACGAGGCGCTGGCCGTGTTCGCGCCCCGTCGTGTGCATGATGAGGTCCGCATCAGCCCGCAGCGCCGCCCCGGCGGTGAGTTTGCCTCGGTTTCCACAGCGCTGCTGCCAGCCAAGGACTCAGATCAGAAAAAAACACTTTATCTCGGCCTGGATGGCGGTGCCTGGAAGCCGTTGGACTGGCAGGTTGCGGGCGATGCGCAGCCATGGAAAAAAGACCTCCCGGCGGATCTTGATGCCATGCTGCTCCAGAAGGACAGCAATGAACTCATCGCCTGGCTGCAAGGCGCGGACAAAACTCTGGCTGAGGCCCACACGCGGCAGGCTTTCATCACACTGGCCGTCTTTGGCGGCAAGGCCATGCTCTGCGGCCAGTTGGCGGAGGAATCCGCGCGCTCACAAATCATCGCGGCGGCACGCCGGGCCTACGCGCCGCGCATTCTCGTGCTGCATGACGAGCTGCGCCTCGACGCAGGCTGCCAGCCTGCCAGCGACATCCTGCACACGGTCAAAAGCCTGCCGCAGGCACCCGCTTCGAACGCCGAGGGCATTTTTGCCATCGCCACGCCCGGCAGCCCCTGGGTGGTGCTGCCGGTCACCCGAGACTTGGTCGAAGCCGGCGGCCTGGTGCGCTCCAAACGCCTGCCCAAGGGCCTTTCCGCCATGCGGGTCGAAGAACGCTCGCTGGAGGCCATCGAGCAGCTCCGCGACTGGATTTCCCATCTCCCAACGCCTACATCCACGCCTTGATGTCCTCGTTTCTCTGGTTGCTGCTCTACCTCGCCCCGCTGCTCGGCCTCACCGCCGTGATTTTCGCGTGGTTCGGCTGGCAGTGGCGCGGAGCGGACCTGCGAAAGATCATTCAGGAACTGCAAACCCAGATCGACGACACGCAAGCGGCGCGCAGCGCGGGTGAAGTCGAGCACGACACCCTCCGCAGCCAGCTCGACGCCAACGCCGTCGAACTCCGTGCTTTGCGTGAAGCACTGGAAAACGCACGGGCGGCAACAGCCTTGAGCCAGGACGACGCGGCCAAGACGCGCGAAGCCCACCAGTCGCTCCAGGCCGAACACACCCAGACCCTGCGCGATCTCGACTTGCTGCGCACAGAGCGTGATCACGTCAGCGCCGCGCTGGCAGCCGCCCACGCCGAAATCGAGCACCTGCGGTCACGCCCGGAGCCCGCCGCGCCGCTGGCAGCGCCTGAAACAGCGCCGGTTGCGGCTGAAAAAGCAAAGCGTAAACGCCCCAGTGCTCCCAAGACTCCCAAGACTCCCAAACCCGTCGTGGCCGTGCCTCGTGTTCCCGGATTGCAGGGTGCCATCGCCGCGCTGGAGGCCAGTCTCGTCGCGCAGCAGCCCACTGTCACCGCACTCACCCAGGAGCGGAATGACTGGCAGCGCCGTGTCACCAAGCTGGAATCTCAGACCACGGCAGACCCCGCCGGGCTGGGTCTGGCTTACCGCAGCCTCTCCGACAGCGAAAAACGTCTCCAGTCTGCCAGCCGCGAGATCGAACGTCTGCAAAACCAGGCGCGCGTTCTCCATCACGTCGCAGAAAATGCCGCCGCGCTCGCTGGAACACCGGATGACGACCTCACCCTGATCAAAGGCATCAAAAGCGTCATCAGCGAGCAGCTCCGCGCCCACGGCATCCGCACCTGGCGGCAGATCGCACAATGGAATGACGACGAGCTGCGCGCCTTCAGCGAGATCCTGGGCTTCAAAAACCGCGCCAGCCGTGAACAATGGAAAGAACAGGCCCGTGCGCTGCACGAGGCCGCCCACGGCCCCCTGCCCTGAGCTTTCAAACAACGCATGTCCGCTGCTTCACGTTTTTTCATCCTCGTTCTCCCCTGGATCATCGCCTCGTGCGTCAGTGTCGGCACGCTGGAACAGCGCCGTGAGAAAGCGGCGCACCTCAGCCGTGACCTCCAGCAGCTCGCCCCATCAGTCAGCCGAGTTGAGGCGGACCGAGTGGCCGGCACCGCCATCGAGGAGTCCGCAAAGATGTCCCTCGACTTCAAACCGCTCTGCCTGCCATGGATGAACAACGGCCTGGTCAACACCGGTCTGCGCAAGCGCGGCCTCTGCTACCAATGGCGGGATGATTTGTTCCCGCACCTGCACCGGCTCAATCTCAAAACGCTCGACCTGCACCTCACCTCCTCCCGCCGCGCGACGTTCCTGGAGCACAACGGCATCGTCGTCACCGCGAAAGGGCAGCGCTTCGAGGACGGCCTCGTGCTTGACCCCTGGCGCCAGGGCGGACGGCTCTGGTGGGGCACGCTGAAAAAGGACAAAAGCCACCCGTGGAAGCCGCTGCCATATGAACTCACGCCCATGGTGCTGCGCCCGCTGCTGATGCCGGAGCTGTATCCGTCACGCTGAGATGCGGCGGCGTTGCAGCATGAGCAACGTTCCCAGCAGCACCAGCGCCGCGCCCGCAGGCTCTGGCACGAGGGCGAAGTTGTTCGTCACCACATAATCTCCCACGCTCGCCCCGATGGTCTGCCCGTCTGTGATGGACGTGCCGAACTGAATGCCCGCGTAGGTACCGCTTTGCGCGGCCTCGTTCGCCGCCTGGCTGAAGCTGGTGTAATTCCGCGTCAGATCGATGCTGCCGTCGCCATTGATGTCGCTGCCGAGGCTGAAGGACAGGCCATCGCCCAGGTATTGCGCCAGCACCGCCGCCGCAGCCGCGCTGAAGGCGCTCTGCGTGGAGATGTACTCAGGGTAGGAGGGCGAGTTGATCAGCGGCAGCCAGAAGACATCGCCCTCGGTGTCGATGTTGCCGTCCGTGTCGAACAACACGTCGCCGCCGTTCGCGATCGCCGTCTCCGGCCGCCAGAACTGCGTGTCATACGCATTCGCCCAAGAGGCGATGCCCGCGTCCGCCATCGCGATGTTCACGGCGGCCAGGAGCCGTGCGGTTTCGGCGACATCCAGCGAGGCTGTCGCCGCCGCCGCCGTCGCCACCTGGTTCCACAGGCCCGGCATTTTCACCGTGCCATTGCCCGCCGCCCAGAAATAGGCCTGACTCGTCTGGTCTGCAGTGCGGGTCAGGCTGAACTGCGCGCCCAAGTCCTTCACCGTGTTGAAATCCGCCGCGTACTGCGACGTCTGCACATAGCCCGCCAGCGAAACTCCTGGCAGCGTGCCTGTGTAAGCAGCGGTGCCAGAGATCGCAAAGGTGTCCACATTTCCCCAACCGGGCAGCAGCGCACTTGAGAGAGAAGTCTGCTGCCAGTAGCCCACCGTGCCCACTGGCGAATAGGGCGTGCTAGCTGCCACCGAGGCACCGTCCGCCGCACGCCAGGTTAGGATGTCATTCGCGATGGTCGTCCCCCAGGCGATGCCATCCGTCTTTGCCTGTCCGTCGGCGATCCCACTCAGTTGCGTGTTGTAGAGCGTGGTGAAGTCGCCGCTGGCACCCGAGTAAAGGCTTTGCATCACCGTGTTCGCCGCCGTGGCCATCGCCGCCTCGATGGACGCCCCTGACGGGCCGCCAGTGGGCGCGGTGTAACCACTGAAGCCGTAGGTGTTGTAAACACCTCGGATGCTCTCCGAGGCGTTGTAGATCGCCGTGTGCATGATGGCCAGATCACGCGCCACGAAGGGCGACTCCGTGCTCGTGCGCATCGTGTCCAGGGCCAGGGCGTTCCAGTCCGTGACCAAATCCGCCCGCGACACCGAAAACGGTGCCAGCAGCAGGCCCAAAAAGGCCAGCAGGGCGTGAAAAAGAGGACAGGGGGAGCGCATGAACGGTTTAAACCGACTCAATCTATTATATTTTCCATGATTTGCTAGTTCTTTGTCCCCTGCCCTCCCCCGCCTGCCACACTGGTCTGAAATTGCCTTTGACCTTCGCCCGCCCAGCCGGACACTCCGCCTCGTCACGACAGGGGCGTCCCACCGCAGGGACTGAGACGGATTTGTTCCGAACCCTCCGAACCTGATGCGGGTCATGCCGCCGAAGGGAGTTCGCTCGGAGGTTTCTCAGTTCCGGCCACAGGCCGCCCCAACCAAGAACGAAGAACCACGAACCAAGCACTTTCCCCGCCATGATCGCCGATCCCAAAACCTCCTTTGAAGGCCACTCCTCCGAGCAACTCCCTGCCAGCCAACGCGTCTATGTCGAGGGCCAGATCCACAAGGATGTCCGCGTCCCCATGCGCGAGATCACCCTTTCTCCCACGAAGGCCTTCAACGGTCGCATCGAGGAAAACGCCCCCGTCCGCGTCTATGATTGCTCCGGCCCCTGGGGCGATCCCGCTTTTACCGGCGACTCCTCCGAAGGTCTGCCGCCCCTGCGGGAAAAATGGATCGCTGCCCGCAATGACGTCATCGCCTACGATGGCCGCGAAGTGAAGCCGCAGGACAACGGCTACCTCAGTGGCAAGCACGCCGAATTCGCCAGCACCGCCGAGCGCAACCGCCTCGTCGAATTCCCCGGCCTTCACGGCGAGCGCCGCCGCCCGCTCAAAGCCACCGGCCATCCCGTCACCCAGCTTTGGTATGCCAAGCAGGGCATCATCACCCCCGAAATGGAGTTCATCGCCATCCGCGAAAACATGTATCGCGCGAAGATCGCCGACCAGACCAACGACATCGTCCGCAACGACCTCGACAAGCAGCACGTCGGCTCCTCCCAGGTCCAGACCGAGTACACCCCCGGCATCTTCAAGCGCTTCCCCCAGCGCATCCCGAACGAAATCACCCCCGAGTTCGTCCGCTCCGAAGTCGCCGCAGGCCGCGCCATCATCCCCGCCAACATCAATCACCCCGAGCTTGAGCCGATGATCATCGGCCGAAACTTCCTCGTCAAAATCAACGCCAACATCGGTAACAGCGCCGTCGCCTCCAGCATCGAAGAGGAAGTCGAAAAAATGCGTTGGGCCACCAAGTGGGGCGCGGACACCGTCATGGACCTCTCCACCGGCAAGAACATCCACGCCACCCGTGAATGGATCCTGCGCAACAGCCCCGTGCCCATCGGCACCGTGCCCATTTATCAGGCGCTCGAAAAAGTGAACGGCAAGGCAGAGGACCTCACCTGGGAACTCTTCCGCGATACCCTCATCGAGCAGGCCGAACAGGGCGTCGATTACTTCACCATCCACGCCGGCGTTCTGCTGCGCTTCGTCCCCATGACCGCCTCCCGCATGACCGGCATCGTCAGCCGCGGCGGCAGCATCATGGCCAAGTGGTGCCTCGCCCATCACAAGGAAAACTTCCTCTACACCCACTGGGACGACATCTGCGACATCATGGCCGCCTACGACGTCTCCTTCTCCATCGGCGATGGTCTGCGACCAGGTTCTATCGCTGACGCCAATGACAAAGCCCAGTTCGGCGAACTCGAGGTGCAGGGCGAGCTCACCAAACGTGCCTGGGCCAAGGGCGTCCAGGTCATGAACGAAGGCCCCGGCCACGTCCCCATGCACATGATCGAGGAAAACATGGCCAAGCAGCTCGAATGGTGCCACGAGGCCCCCTTCTACACCTTGGGCCCTCTCACCACCGACATCGCCCCCGGCTACGACCACATCACCAGCGGCATCGGAGCCGCCATGATCGGCTGGTATGGCTGCGCCATGCTCTGCTACGTCACGCCCAAGGAACACCTCGGCCTCCCCAACAAGGAAGACGTCAAAGCCGGCGTCATCACCTACAAACTCGCCGCCCACGCCGCCGACCTCGCCAAAGGCCACCCCGGTGCCCAATACCGCGACAACGCGCTGAGCAAAGCCCGCTTCGAGTTCCGCTGGGAAGACCAGTTCAATCTCAGCCTCGACCCCGTCACCGCCCGCGAATACCACGACGAAACGCTGCCTCAAGACGGAGCCAAATCCGCCCATTTCTGCAGCATGTGTGGACCGCATTTCTGTTCCATGAAGATCACCGAAGATGTGAGAAAATACGCCGCCGAGCAGGGTCTCGCCGAAGAAGAGGCTCTCAAAGCCGGGATGGAACAGAAGAGCAAAGAATTCGTGCAAGCCGGTGCGGAAGTCTATCAACCTGCGTGAGCCATGCTCATCTACGCGGACATCTGCACCTTGTGCCGTCCCTTTGACGATCAGAGCCAGCCACGCGTCTGGCTCGAAACGCATGCCCTGTGCGTCATTCTGAATCTCGTCGAGATCGGCCGCTTCAAAATGGTCCGATCTCCGATCCATGATCTCGAAAACGCCCGCAATCCCAAGGAGTTCCGACGCCTTTGGGTCGAGCGGTGCCTCACCCTCGCCACACACGCCGTCTCATTGAATCTGGCGATCAAGCAACGTGCCCTCGCGCTCGAATCCCTCGGCGTCGGAGCACTTGATTCGCTGCATGCCGCCTGCGCCGAGGCCGCAGGCTGTGACCACCTGCTCACCTGTGATGACCGTTTTCGCAAACGCTACCAGGGGCCAATCACCGTCTTGAACCCTGCCGACTTCGTCGTAGCCTCCTTCCAGCAAACACCATGAGTGCCGTCATCGAAACCGAACAAGAGCTCACCGGGGAAGCCCTGCGCATCCTCCAGCAGAATCTGCCGCCGCACAAAGTGGCCCGTCTGCTCTCCATCTGGCAGGTCGGCCAAGGAGACTACACCCAGGAACGCCAGGCCCTCTTCGCGGGCGAAACGGTGGATTCCTTGTTTGAGCAGGCCACGATTTACCAAACCAAGTAACCACCTGCCTTTTTCCATGTACTTCCCCCACTTCCCCCACTTCCTGCACCATGCGCCGAGCCGAGGGATCGGAGGCGAACCGAAGCGCAGCGGAGATAGCCCGCCGCGCTTGAATCCTCATGATCGCGGGCAAACCGACAAACGCGAAGCGTTTGCCCGCAGGGCGGCAGTGCCGAGTGGAGGCAATGCCGTCAACATCACCGAAGACGTCCGCAAATACGCCGCTGAGCCGAGCGGAGCGAGACAGATCATCCACAGGATGACCCGAAGGGCGAGCCGGGCGGCGAGTCAACAAGCCATCTCCGAGGAAGAAGCGCTTCAGCGCGGCATGGAAGAGAAGTCGAAGGAGTTCGTCGAAGCGGGTGCGGAGGTTTACGCGAAGGCGTGAAATCCAAGGCAGTGAATTTCAATAGCCTCACACCGCTGCGGGCTCAACGAAAGCCGGTCATTTGGCATTTGCTCCATCGAGGTGGAGGTGCTGACAAGCCGCTGCGGCGGCACGGATTCCCACTTCCTTCTTTCGTTTGGGATGAATGTTGGTCGGGTCGCCCAATCCTTTCGTTTCAACCACCCAGACGCCGTCGGTCTCCTGTGCCGCGGCGGCTTGTTCATTTTGGACGCGCGTCCAAGCGGCGCGATTTTCCTCCATGCCGGGGTCGTAATCTGGCAGTTGAATCACGATGAACGGCAGGTCCGGGCTGTGTAAAAGGTCCCGCCACGAGGCAACCAGGCTTTTTAGCCAAAGCCGATACTCTCCGTGGGGAGCATCGGGCACGGCATTCGACTCGCCCTGATACCAGACGGCGCCGCGCACGGGCAGGTCGGCCGTCGGCTCGACAAGCTTCCTGTAAAGGCTCGCCGGAACCGCCCGCGCCAGTCCCCACTTCGCGAGCCGGTGCTGACCATAGACCTTCGGGTCGGCGGCGTCTTCTTCGGCCGCCTTCAGGACCTGTGGATCATTCACCAACGGGCGCATCCGCCGACCGTGCTCGCTGTCCGGGAAGGCTCGCTCGGGAATCCATGCTTCGATGCCGGTGCCACCCATCCCGATTTTCAGGAACCCGACGGGCGCGTTCTGTCGGCGCGCCATCTCCATGGCGAACCAGACGCCGACAGCAGAAAGGCCTGACACATTGTCCCGCGTGAGCTTCATCCACGACTGACCGTCAAAGTAGCGCACGTCCACGGTCGAGATCGCTTCCAACGCCTCTTGTTTTTCCACGGATGCCTTGAGCGGAAAGTTCATGTTGGATTGCCCCGCACAGAGCCACAGGTCGCCGACGACGACATCCTGGAGCAGTGCCTCGGCATCGGCCAGTAGCGCGTGGATCCTGAGCACGCGGCTCTCGAGGGAGGCAGGCATGGGATCGAGCGTGATGCGCCACTTGCCGTCTTTGTCAGCCGTTGCGCCCTTTTTCTGTGTCCCAAACTCGACCGTGAGTTCGGTGCCTGGCTCTGCGGTTCCGTTGAGCGGCACGGGGCGGCCGGCGGGCAGGACCATGTGATCTCCCAGCCAGGAAGGGGGTTTCAATGGTAGCACCTTCTTCGGTTCCGTTCCCCGCTCTTGGGGCTCCACCGCTCCACCCGGCGAGGCCACTCCTGCCAAGAGCGCTAGTACGACAATGCCTAACCTGTAAAGTTTCATTCTGTCGCTGAGCATGGCTGTCTCTGCACGCTGCGCCACGCTTTTTGGGCATCGGTTTTTGTAGGCGACGGCACAGTGTTGGGGCTCAGGCTCATGGCTTGACCGCGGCCACGATGCGTGCCGCCAGTTCGGGCAGAATCACCAAATCCGACTGCACGCGGTCGTGTCCCAATCGCACCATGACCACATCCAGGCTCGGAACGATCAGTATGAACTGACCGAATCCGCCAAAAGCGTAATAGGCGTCCGCCGGCACGCCGGGCAGCCGACGGCACCACCACAGATAGCCATAATCAAAAGGCGCTCCTGACGCCGCCGGCCGACCTTCCGGTTGCCAGCAGTCGCAAGGCGCCCTTTCCGCCGACCGACACGGTTGAGTCGAACGTTCGACCCAGTCCGCCGGCAGAATCTGTCGGCCATCCCAACGGCCGTTGTTCAAATACAGGAACCCAAATCGCGCACAATCGCGGGCCGTGGCGAATAGATCGCCATTGCCGTTCGTGTGATCGTTCGGCCCACCCTTCCAACGCACCGAGTTCATGCCAATCGGATCGAACAACTCCGACTTGGCGTAGGCATACATCGACATGCCCGTCGCCTTGGAGACAATCCCGGACAGCAACGTTGGGTCCGCCGTGTAGCGCCAAAACGAGCCCGGCGCATGAGTCACGGGCCGGCTCAACACATAGTCCACCCAGTCGGGCGAGGCCTTCATTTGCGGATAGTTGACCTTGTTGTCGAAATCGATGCCGCTGGTCATGGTGAGCAGGTGCGCGATAGTGATGCCCCCCCGATGAGGCGCATCCGCCGGCTCGCCCCGCATCGGAAAGAACTCCGTCAGCTTCTGCTGAACGGACTGGATCTTTTTCTGCTGGATGGCTATCCCGACGACCGCGCTGCACACGCTCTTGGCCATCGAGTAGGAGTCGTGCGACTCGTCGGCGTGAAAGTCGGCCCCGTAATATTCGGCCACGATGTAACCATGCCGGACGATCAATAGCGCCTCGGTGTTCTGACCGCTCGCAAATCGCCAGGCATCCGCCAGCTTGTTTGGATCGACGCCCTGTGTCGCGGGGTCCGCAACTCGCCACTTTTGGGTTGGCCAGTAATCGCGGCCTCCCTCTTGCTCCTGGGACTCCGCCGCTCCTGTCGGCGCGACCATTGCGGCCAAGAGCGTTAGCGCGACAATTCCTATTCTGTGTCGATTCATTCTGTCTGCTAGTTGAGAGAGGTGGAGGAATGACGCATGGAGCGCCTGATCAGGGGTTTTACGCCCGGTTTTCAACGCCCATGAGCCTGGCGTTACTGCACGCAGGGCCATGATTTCTTTGGCACCGGGCTTTGGTGGGGAAACGGGGCCAGGGAAGGGTAAGGGTGCATTCAGAGCCATTCTTCTGCCTTCATTCTTCTGCCAGTAAATCAGATCGAGGGCCGCTCCCGATGAGTTGACCTCCCCAATCCCTTCAGAAGCAGGCTGGTAAAAGAGGGTGGGTAAAAGGTTGGACCAGAATTTTTTACCCCAAACCTTTTACCAGATGTTTCGATCCCGAATGCGGCGTTGCGAACGGGCGGAAAAGAGCCAAGAAAACCGCATGAACCCGGTCCTCTGCATTCTCGGCGGCTGCAATGGCGCGGGGAAGACCACGCTCGCACGCGAATTGCGGCTGCGGCGTTGGCCTAATTCCCACGCCTCATTGGCGATGATGGCGGCGCAGGGCCTGGCACGCGCGATGGCAATCGGCGCGTATCGAGCGTGCGCTTTTGAGGAATCCAGTGCGTTCCGGCGGCATGGCGTCCAGCGCGTAAGTCTCTGCCAAGGTCAGGTCGTCGATGACCTGATCATAAAACGCGATGCGCTCCACGGGGCGCAGGTGGCGCAGCTCCTTCGTGATGCGGGCGTTGACGCTTTGGATGAGTTGTCCGGCCAGCGTGAGCGAAAGCTCGCTGAGCGTGAACTGGAGGTCTGGCGGAAGATCCTTCGCCTCCACGATGCCCTGGCGTTCGGCCACTTCCAAAATGATGTCTCTGAGGCGGAGAAAGACCGGGGTGGTGGCTTCGTCCGGCAGTTTGCACAACCAGTCCCTCAATTGCTTTTGAAACCGCTCCTCATCCTTCGTTTCGTTGATCTCCCCTTGGGACGCTTCCAGCAGATAATCATGATGCGCTTCAAAGATCTCGCGGATCCACGGCTTCAAGTCTGCCGTCTCCCGACCGGCGTCTTCATCCATCGCCTCATCACTGAAATGGAGGGGTTCGTCTGGCATGGTGGATTTTAAATCAAAAAGCCCCCGCCTTGTCTCGCAAAAAATGAGTGCTCCGTGCCTTGGCCGCTCCACAAAGAATGGGGAAAACGCGGACAGGGTGCCAAACTCTGACAACTCACTTTCCTCTCTCCCGCAGGCGATCCTGCGAGGCGAAGGAGCCTGAATCGAGCCCCGAAAGCCTCCTCCACCTGCTCCCCGGCCTTCTCGGCGGCTGCAATGGCGCGGGGAAGACCTGAAATGATCACCGCGAGAGATGAGAAAACCGCAGAGATGAGTTCCAGAGGCTTTCTCTGCGGTTTTCTAAACTCTCGCGGTGTTTCCTTCTGGAAGGTCACCGCCACAAAACACCCGAAAACTTCTTCGCCACGGCTTGGCGATGCTTGGGCCATTCGCGTTCCTGAAACTTGGACCAGTCGGTGGTGCTGGCGAGGCGTTTGCCGTCGGGGGTGTGGAGGCTGAGTGTCACGGGGAGGCGGCCTTCGCAGAGCGTCGGGTGTGATATGAGCGCGAAGCAGTCTTGGAGCTTCACTTGGGCTTCGGGGGTGTCGTTGACGTAGCTGAGCTTGATGGGGCCGCCGTTGGACCAGGGGAGGGTGAGGGGCACCAGTTCGTCGAGCCAACTGACTTGGCCTTTGTCGAGGTGCTGATGGAAGGCGGGCAAAAGGGGCGCGGCTTGGGCTTCTTTGACGAGGGTGAGGCCGGTGAAGGCGCGGGCGAGGCTGGTGGTGATGGCGGCTTCGTCGAAGGGGGCGAACTCGAGTTCGGGCAGGGTGGCGTGGACGAGGTTCACGCGGGCGATGAATTGTTTCAGCCGATGATCCATGAGTGGCAGATCGAAGGCTCCGGCGCGGTGGGCTTCGGCGAGGCAGCGTCCGCTGGCGACGGGATCGAGGTCGCGCTGCTGGGCTTTTTGCTCGATGACGAGATCGCGGTAGCGCACGAGCCGCGTGGCGGCGACGCGCTTGTTTTGGGCATCGAAGAGGTGCTCGAGGGTGGTGCTGAGATGCTGCGGGAACATCTCGGCGATCCACGCGGGCTGCACGGCGGTGGCGAGGCTGAGGAGAGTCTGGCGGGAGGGTGTTTCGCGTAGATTGGCGGCGACGAAGTAGGCGGCGTCGGTGACCACGCTTTCGCGCACGAGCTGGCCGGTGCGTTGATCGGTGAGATCGCACTCGGGTTTGCCGGGAGTGCGGCGTTTGGCGAGTTGATCGACGAATCCGGCCATGAGGCAGCGCAGGAGGGCTTCGTTCGGTTTAGGGGAAGACAGATTTGCACCGCCGAGCACCGTAACTCCATGGACTGGCTTTTGCGACAGAGGGTGGTCTCCAGCAGATTCAGGGAGGCCCGCAGATTTTTCAGAAACCAATCTGCTGGCCTCCCTGAATCTGCTGGAGTTGCTCTGAGAATCGATTTGCTGCGCGGCGTGCATGATCTGTTGGAAGGTCTGCTCCACTTGGCGGGCGACCTGGGCATTGATGCCGTAGCTGCGGCAGCGGTCGAAGCTGAAGGCGTTCGCTTTGGCGAAGTCGTAGGCTCGCATGAGCGTGATGAAATCGGAGTCGGGGCTGTCCTCGAACATCTCGCGGGCGGCTTGGGTGCTCACATCATCGCGGTCGAGGCGGGCGAGCAAATCGCGACCGCTCACCAAGGCGGCGCACAGGGCGGCATCGGCCACGCAGCCGCGTTGGCTGGCCTCGATGAGCATGCGTGAGTAACGCGGATGCATGGGCAGTCGCCGCATTTGGTGACCGATGGGTGTCAGATCAGCATCAAGCAGCGCACCGAGCATGGTGAGTAGGCGCTCGGCTCGCTGCACGGCCTGTGGATCGGGTTTGTCGAGCCAGTCAAAGCTGGCGGCCTCGCGGATGCCGAGCGAGTGCAGCAACAGCACGACCTCCGCGAGGTCGCTGCGCTGAATCTCGGGCGTGTTGCGCTCGTCGCGGTCTTTGTGGCTGATGACGGTCCAAAGGCGATGACACGTGCCTGGCGCGGTGCGTCCGGCGCGGCCTTTGCGCTGATCCGCACTGGCGCGGCTGATCGGCTCCAGCAAAAGCGTGCCGATGCCGCGCTCGGCATCGTAACGAGCCACGCGGGCGATGCCGCTGTCCACGACATGGCGGATGCCGTCGATGGTGATGCTGGTCTCGGCGACGTTGGTGGCGACGATCACTTTGCGCAGCGAGTTCGGCGCAAAGGCGCGGTCCTGCTCCTGCGGCTCGAGTTCGCCATGCAGCGGGATGCAGGCCACGCGTTCCCGCGTTCTCAGGCCGCGCAACGCGTCCAGCGTGCCCTGGATCTCGCCACGGCCCGGCATGAAGACGAGGATGTCGCCGGGGTCTTCGTCGTGCAGGATGCGCTCGACCGCCTCCGCGGCCTGCACGGTGATCGGTCGCTGATCCGGCATCGAGAGATAGCCGACCTCGACGGGAAAACTTTGACCTTCCGAGATGAGGATCGGGCATGGATCCAAATACGCCGCCACAGGCTCGGCATCGAGCGTCGCCGACATCACCACCATCGCCAAATCCGGACGCTGCGTCTGCTGCAAATGCTTCACCAACGCCAGCGCCACATCGCTGAGCAGGTTTCGCTCGTGGAACTCATCAAAGACCACCGCGCCGATCTTTGACAGTGAGCGATCATCCTGAAGCCAGCGCAGCAGAATGCCCTCGGTGACAAAACAGATGCGAGTGCCAACGCTCGTGTGGTCATCAAAGCGGATCTGATAGCCGACTTCCGCCCCAAGCCGAGTCTCACGCTCCCAAGCCACCCGCGTGGCCACCGTGCGAGCCGCGACGCGTCGAGGTTGCAGCACCACGATCATCTTTTCCCCCGCGATCCCGGCATCCAGCAGCATCTGCGGCACCTGCGTGGTCTTCCCCGACCCCGTCGGCGCCACGAGCACCAGACGATTGCCACCACGCAGCGTGTGCAGGATGTCAGTGTGGATTTTCCAGATGGGTAGCGCGGTGGAGGCAGGCATGAAAGGGGGGCGCATGCTAGGACTCCGGGCGTTAATTGCGAATGCGAATGCGCTCCAATGACGGGTTGAAGAACAGCCCGCCAAAGCCTAAAATCCAATCCATGATCAGCGCAGAAGAACTGGTGGGCGAGGAGTGGGCCGAGTGGTATCGGCTGACTCCGGCTCAACGCTGGACAGAGACCTCGCGTCTCTGGCAGACTTATCTTGCACTTGGAGGCTCCCTTGATCCCGAACCCGATACGCAAAGTCCTTTCTTCGATGCGCGAGCACCAGGTCCAGTGCCTGCTCATGGGCGGCCAGGCCTGCGTGTTATACGGCGCAGCGGAGTTTAGCCGCGACACCGATCTGGCGATCCTCGCCAGCGAGGAGAATGCTGAACGGCTAACGAAGGCGATGAATGCCCTCGAAGCTGAGGTCATCGCCGTGCCACCGTTTGTGCTCCAGCATCTTGAAGCTGGTCACGCTGTGCATTTTCGCTGCCGTCATCCCGAAGCCGCAGGCATGAGAGTAGATGTCATGTCGCGCATGAGAGGCGTGACGGATTTTGCCACACTGTGGGAGCGGCGCACCACGCTGGTGATGGACGACGGCACTCTGTGCGATCTGCTTTCTTTGGGCGACCTCGTGCAGGCCAAGAAAACCCAGCGCGACAAGGACTGGCCGATGATTCGCCGACTGGTGGAGGCCAACTACTTTTCTAATCGGGCAGCTCCAAGTCCCGAGCAACTTATCTTCTGGTTCCAAGAACTCCGCACACCCGAACTGCTGCGTGATCTCGCCCAGGCGTATCCCGCTCTTGCGAAAGAGGCGGTCCCCATGCGTGCCTTGATTCATCATGCTATCTCAAACAATGTTTCTGCACTGGAGGCAGCACTTGATGCCGAAGAGCGCCAGGAACGCCTCGAAGACCAAGCCTACTGGCAGCCCTTGAAGCAGGAACTGGAACGCCTTCGTCGCGAGCGGTCGTAAATGCCTCACCCCTTCGCCGCAGGGCGAAAACGCTCAGCGATCCGCTCCACGCCACCGCGTTTGCCTTTCACCGATTCGAAGCTGCTGGTAGCGGCATTCCACCCCGTTTGCGTCGGATACGGATAGATCGTCATCTCCCAGGAGGACTTGCCGTTCTCAACATGTCGGCCAGTGAGCGCGAAGGGTGCGGTGCCGGTCTCGCGCCAGGCGCGGACGGCATCGAGCAGGTTCGGCGGTTGATTGATGCCGGGGCCGCCGCCGTGGGCGAGGCCGGGGACGACGTAGAAGCGGAAGAAGGACTGCACCTTGTCGAGTCCACCGAGGCGCTCGATGACTCGCTCGTAGTAGTCGATGGACGCGTGATAGGGCACGACCGAATCGGCGGTGCCGAGGGTCATGATGAGCTTGCCGCCGCGCTTGAAAAAGGCGCTGAGGTCGGTGTTCTCGGCGTTGAGATACGGCGCGAGCTTGGCGGTGTAGGTGTCGATGTCGGTGCCGAAGTTGAGATCGGCGAGGTTCTTGTCTTTGCCGAAGACCCACTGGAAGAGATACAGGTGCCCATGCGAGGCCTCGATGGAACTGCCGAGCGGGATGCCGTTGAAGATGCGTTCGCCGGTCACGGCATGGCGTGGTCCGTCGAAGAGTTTCTTCAAGGCTGCCGCGTGCTCGTCAGTGAGCGTGGCGTCCTTCTTCCGCGCCAGCGCGATGACGGCCTCAATGTCCTTCGAGGTGCAGCGCGGATCGGAGACGAACTTGCCCGCAGCGATGGTGATCTCACGCGAGGCCATAAACTCATTCGCAGCGGCGATGACGCTGGCGTCCTGCGACTTGGTGAAGGGGCACTTCTTCAAAATCTGCTCGTTCCACAGAAAATAAGCATGCAGCGGCGTGCGGCAGTGCGCGGCGACCGCAGCCGCGATGCCATCGTAGTCCTCGGGATAGCGCTGCGCTTCCTGGAGCGCCTGCTGACCGCCCGTCGAGCCGCCACTGAAATAGGACAGCTCTGGGTCTTTGCCATAGTACGCCTTCACGATCTGCTTGCCCACCACCGTCATGAGATGCGTGGCGCGGAAGCCGAAGTCCTTCCACACTTCCTCATTGCCAATGCCGGAGTCCGAGTTTGGTGCGGTACCCATGTCCGTCGCCGCCACCGCATAACCAGCAGAACTCGGGCCGGAGAGACTGCCCGAATTGATGCGGCCCGCCGCCCCACCATTGCCGAGGCCGAGAAAGCGTGCGTTCCACTTCTCCGCATCGGGCAGCCAGACTTCGACATTGATGTTCGAGCCCTTCGCGGGGTTTAGTACGAGCTTCACAATGGTCTTCGTCGCCGACGGATCGCGCTCCACGGTGCTGATGGTGCCCTGGTCGATCTTCAAGGCACGCAGGTTAGTCAGTTTGGCGTCGTTTCGCGGTGTCTCGCCTAAAACGGGGAAACAACTGAGCAGAGCGGCGATGGAGAGAAACCTGGGGTTCATAATGACGTGAGTTCGGGGGAGTTTAATCGGAGGTGATGCCAGTCATCGATCAAACAATCCTGAACAACCCAATGAACTTCTGTATGGACTTAATGCCGATAGAGCTCCGACGAATCGCGCGTCATAGAATCCCCCTTTGAACTTCATAACTCCCAACTCCCGATATTGCCGCCGTGGATTGATTGCGGTGCTGCTGCTCTCGCTCGTGCTTCCCACCGTCACGCCCGCAGCTGACGATAATGAACCCGCCGCGATGCAAGCCACGGCGCAGAAGGCCTTCAAACAGCACGTCGAGAAGTTCGCGGCTAAATACTGCTTCGAGTGCCATGGCAACCGACGTTCGAAGGCCGGCCTCAATCTCGAAATCGCCATACGCAAGCCCGGTGATCCGGCTTTCTCGCGCAAGTGGATGGATGCCATCGCCAACGTCAATGCGCATGACATGCCGCCGGACGACGCTGACCAGCCCAGCGATGACGAGCGGCAGCGCTTTCTCGATGCGCTGGCACAGATCAAATACCTCGCCACACGCGATCCGGGGCCGTTTGTCATCCGTCGCCTCACGAAGGTCGAGTATGGCAACACGCTGCACGACTTTCTCGGCGTCGATGCGACCATCGCGAAGGAATTGCCCGACGAAGTGCCCGGCGAGGGCTATCTCAATTCCCTCTCGCCCATGCAGACCGAGCAGTATCTCGGCATCGCGAATGCCGCGCTGCATAAAATGCCCGCTGACGCTCAGAAGCGGCTCTTTGGCGACAAAGACACCGATGTCCGCGAGATCGCCAGGAAACTTGCCCGGACCGCTTACCGAAGACCGCCCACCGACGACGAACTTGGTGTTCTCGTGAAAGTTTTCGGCCTCGGCACGGCCAACAAGCTCGACCGCACCGCCGCGTTGCGATTGATGCTGAAGGCCGTGCTCGTCTCGCCGCAGTTCCTGTTCATCACGCCTTCCAAGGACGCACCCACAGGCGAAAAGATCGTGCCGCTGGATGATTACCAACTCGCCAGCCGCCTCTCGTATCTTCTTTGGGCCACCATGCCCGACGCGGAGTTGTCGAAGCTCGCCGACGAAGGAAAACTGCACGAACCCGACGTGCTCAAAGCACAAACGAAGCGCCTGCTCGCCGACAAACGCTCGCGGGCTTTGTTTGATGGCTTCGGAGCGCAGTGGCTTGGCACGGCGGAGTTGAAGGACAAGACCTTCGATGCGCAGAAGTTCCCGCAAATGACGCCCGAACTGCGCAGCGCCATGTATGACGAGGCACGGCTCTTCTTTGACAGCATCGTGCGCGAGAACCGTAGCGTCGTCAGCTTCGTGAACAGCGACTACACCTTCCTCAACGGCACGCTCGCAAAGATCTACGGCCTCGAAAAGCAGATCACGGGCGATGCGATGCAAAAGGTGAAGCTCACCGACGCGAATCGCGGTGGCATCCTTGGCATGCCCGGCGTGCTTGCCACCACGTCGTTCGCCACACGCACCAGCGCTGTGAAGCGCGGCGTGTGGGTGCTGGAGCAGGTGCTCGGTCAGCGCGTGCCACCCGCGCCACCGAACGTGCCCGCGCTCGAAAAGCAGGATCAAAAGAAGGTCGCCAACCTCACCCTGCGCCAGCGCACCGAACTGCATCGCATGAACGCCGTCTGCGCCAACTGCCACAAGATCCTCGATCCCATCGGCTTCGGTTTGGAAAACTTCGACGCCATTGGTCGCTGGCGTGACAAGGACGAATCCGGCGGCCCCATCGATGCCGTCGGCGAACTCCCCGGCGGCAAGCATTTCTCCTCGCCCAAGGAACTGAAAGCCCTCATCGCCGCGCGTCAGACGGACCTTGCCCGTAATCTCACCGAAAAACTTCTCGCCTACGCCCTCTGCCGTCAGCTCGACGGCTACGACCACATCATCGTGGACCAGATGCTCCAAACCATCGCCGCCGACGGCTACAAAATGCAGATGCTCATCAGCGAGATCGTGACGAGTTATCCGTTTTTAAATCGACGCGTCCAAGAATAACCCCGCACCGCCACTGCCATGTCTCACCTCATCAACCGCCGCACCTGCCTGCGTGGTCTCGGAGCCTCCCTCGGGCTTCCTTTGCTCGAAACCATGGGCTGGGCGGACGCGGCCAAAGGCAAGACGGGCTACAAGCCGCCGGTGCGGCTCGCTTTCATGTACATGCCGCATGGCGTGATCATGGATCAGTTCTGGCCAAAGTCGCCGGAGAGCTTCCTGAAGTCGCCACCGCCCGCGCTGGAGTCGCTGCGGCCGATTTTGAACCAGTGCCTCATGATGAAGGGCATCTCGGGAGTGCCCATCACGCCGTTTGGCAGCGCTCCGCATGCGCTGGAGCTTTCGACGTGGCTCACGGCCTCGCTTCCGAACGCGGCGAAGCGCAACCAGATCCACATCACCATCTCGGCGGATCAGATCATGGCAAACTACGTGGGTGGACTCACCGCGCTGCCTTCGCTGGAGCTAGCCACGATGCCGCAGACGCACAAGGAGAACCAGGAAGGGCTCAATGAAGGCTACTATTCGCACTGCAGCTTCCGCTCACCCACGCAGGCGATGCCCGCGGAGATCAATCCGCGCAGCGTGCTGAACCGTTTGTTTGGCAAAACCGACCAGAACGGCAAAACGGCCGCCACCGACCCGCTCGACCGCCAGATGCTCGATCTCGTCATCGGCGGCGCGAAGGACCTGCGACGCAAATTACCGCACGGCGACCAGCAGAAGCTCGATGAATACCTCGACAGCGTGCGCTCCGTCGAGCGCCGCATCGCCGCCATCGAGTATCGGCAGAAAGAGGCCGCGCTGGAGAAAGCCGGTGTCAGCAGCAGCAAGCGCAAGGCCAGCGACTCGCCGCCCATCGAAGTGAAAATCCCGGAGGGCGACAAGCGCAGCGAATACATGCAGGTCATGTGCGACCTCACCGTGCTCGCCTTCCAGACGGACACCACACGCGTCAGCACCTACATCGGCTCCACACCGAATGGCGTCTCGTATCCCGAACTCGGCTTCAGCGACACGCATCACGGCCCCACGCATCACAACAACGAGGCCGAGAAGGTCCGCAAAGTCGCTGCCATCACGAAGTTCAACATCGACCAGTTCGCCTACATGGTGAAAAAGATGGCCAGCCTCCGCGAAGGCGACGGCACGCTGCTCGACAACTGCATCATGATGTGGGGCAGCGGACTCGAGGACGGCAACAAGCATACCCGCGAAAACCTTCCTTTCATCATTGCCGGCAAAGGCGGCGGCACGATCAACACCGGCCGCTTCATCGACACGGTGAAGGGGAACCAGGGCGACTTGCTGACAACGATGCTCGGCTGTGCAGGCGTGCCGCTCGATCGGCCGATTGGAATCGCGACGAGGGAGATTCGAGAGATGATGAAGGTGTGAGGTCCGCGGAGGGCAAAAGGCGGCTCTCAATCCGACAAGATTCGCATCAGCGACGCCGAACTTGGCGTCGTTATCATCTACATGAAGCCCGTCGCATTTTCACTGATCGCTCTGGCGGCAGTGGCGGATGCCTTGGCCGGTGAAGTGAGCAAAACAGCTTACGAGCCGGACCAGTTCTTCCGCGTCCAGCTCCTGCCGATCCTCCAGACTCGCTGCTACGAGTGCCACTCGCGCGATCATGAGGCCGAGGGCGAGTTGTTCTTGGACTCCAAGATTGGCTGGCAAACCGGCGGCGAAAACGGCCCGGCAGTGAAGCCCGGCGACTTGAAGAACAACCCGCTCATCCAGGCCGTCCGCCACCTCGACTCCGACAGCGCCATGCCGCCGAAGAAAAAACTCCCGCCCATCGAGATCGCTCTTCAGGAGAAGTGGGTGCGGCCAAGGCGCGGATCATCTTTCGGCCCAAGGCATCCAAGGCCGGACTTACGGTCGTGCCAAGATCCGCGACGGCCTGGTTCAAGGGCTTCACACCTGCATGACGCTTCAGCCATTCCTCCTGGCACAGCTTGGCCGCAGAGATCTGGCCGGAGAAAAACGCCCGCACCTCTGCGGCGGGCAGACCAGACTCGGCTCCCAAGCGCTCCATGGCATCGAGCAGCTCCGCTTCCCGCTTCGCATCCGTCACCGGCATGGAACGGGCCTGTTTGACCTGCGCCACCTCATCCATCCAGCCAGGCGTTCAACCATCAAGGCGGGCAAATCCCCGCCAGCGGAGGAAGAAGACGTCCCAGAGGTCATGCAGCCAGTGAAAATCAATCCCAGAGCACCGCTGAGGCCAAACAAGACACGAAAGAAAGAAGACGCGCTGAGCATGCGATGAAGAAAGCGCGTTATCTCGCCAACTGGTCGGCCTTTGTCCAGCATCAGCCAGATCATTCCACCTTAACGCATCCACAAGAGACGGTCAGACCAGGACAGGAGAGGCGGAAAAGGGCGGCTGGGAGGAGCGTTGTTTCATGGCTGGAATTCCGCTCATGCACCCTCCCACACACCCCAAAAAACACCGCGCCGGATTATTCGAAGGCTTGGCTGGCACGAGTCGGCTCCTGGCCTGCCTCGCCGGGGCCGGAGTGGCCGCAGGCGTTTTGTTTGGGCAGGATGTCAGCGAGAGCACGAAGACGCCACCAGCCAAGAAACCGATGACTGCCGCCGCCGCGCCCTCCGAGGCTGTGGTCGCGTCGGCACGCGAGCGGGCGAAACTGATGCATGATGTTTACACCACCACGCTGGAGGTGATGCATCGGCACTACTTTCGGCGGGAGGGCGCGGTCCTGCCTGCCCGTGCCATGGAAGACGTGTTTGAGGAAATGGCCGGGAGATCAGGCGGCCATGCGAACTGGATCGCCGTGAACACCAAGGCGATGAACCTCGACCATGAGCCGACGACCACGTTTGAGAAAAAGGCCGCGGCCGAGCTGGCCGCCGGCAAGGAGGAATACGAACTCGTCACCCAGAGGGTGTATCGACGAGCCACGGTGATTCCACTGCACTCCAGTTGTGTCGGCTGCCACACCAAGATGTTCTCGGACCCTCCAAAGTCGCCACGTTTTGCCGGTCTGGTGATCAGCATTCCCCTGACTGTGGAGAAGAAGTGATGTCCGCCCCTCGACTTCACGCGCCGCTGCTGCTGGCACTGCTTTCCATCTCATGGATCATAGGCAAGTCCCCTGCCCTGGGCGCTGAACACGGCGTTCGCTGGAAGCTGATCGAGGATGAGGTCGCGGACTATGATTTGCCTTGCGAAAGGCTTGGCGCGGCGGCCGGACTGACGGCGAAGGATTTTGATCAGGTCTTCCCGTGGTCGCAGATGAAGCTGTGCAAGCTCATCACGCGTCCAGATGGCTCCATAAAGGTGTGTTACAGCGGCAAGCCCGAGTTTGGCGCTGCCACACAAGGAAACGTGATGGTGGAGATTCCAAAACACCACATGAGGCGCGTGGTGAGCGAGGGACACGAGTCCCGCTGGATCTCGGCGGAACCACGGCCGGGCTACGTCGTTGATCCGGCCTTCGTCGAGGCCGGGCGTGAGGTGGATCATGTGTATGTGGGCGCGTATGAGGCCTTCATCGCTTCGGATGGCAAAATGCAGTCCGTCTCCGGCGTGCATCCGAATCCGGACAAGACACGAGTGCAGTACCGTGAACACGCACGGGCCAACGGCCCCGGCTTTGGCACCATGGACCTGCGCACGCTCCTCCTGCTGCAAAATCTTTACCTCATCGAGCATGCGGACCGGAACTCCCAGCGGGCGCTCGGCAATGGCTGGGGCAAACTGCTGCAACCGCACCAGACGCATCGCTGCGTGCAGCCCGAGCGTGCTGCGAATCGCCTCATCACGCACCCTGCGAAGCCAGCGACCGTGAGAAAGATTGAGGAAGGCATCTTCGTCGGCGGTGCCATTCAGATCACCAGCCATGAGAAATCAGGCGACGTGCTGCTCGCCGGGCGCACGCTGACCGCCATCAAGCTCGACGAGCCCGAGCCGGGCTTCGTATCACTCCACTTTGATGGCGAGCCGGTGGATACGACCACGGACATGTGTCTCGGAGGTTCCGCGCAGAAGACCGGTTGGGCGGACGCGATTCCTGGCCACTCGAGCCATGGCGACTTTCACGGCAGCCCGCCGTATGAGAGCTACCGTTGCGCGGTGAAGTGCCGCCACATGGAAAACCTCTGGGGCAATCTGTGGTGCTTCATTGACGGTGTGAACCTCTCCAACGGCCGCGCCTACATCTGCGATGACATGAGCGCGTATGCCAGCGGCATGACCACCGGCGCGTATCGCCCCGTGGCGCTGAATCAGCTCCTGCAAAATGACAATGGCGACATCGGCGGCGTGCGTGAGGTCCACTTCATGAAGAACCTCGGCTACGATCCCAAAGTGCCGTGGTTGGCCCTGCCACTCGACTTTACCTATCAGGGGCTCGACTCCTCGCCCGGCAAAAGCATGCCGCTGCGCAGCGGGCACTTCGGCGACTACTACTACCTCAACACCAAGGCCACCTGCTATGTGCATGGCGGCGGTTTTGACCACTACTGGCGCTGCGGCCTCTTCACGCTGCGCGGATGGGCCACGGACACGCAGAAGTGGTATCTCTATGGCTCGCGGCTGATCTACAAACCGGCAAAGCCAGCCCGCAAATGAGCAAGATCGGCGGCGACGCATCGTCAGCCGCTCGGTTGATTACCTTCATGAAAGCTGAGGTTTGCCTGTTCATCGCCATGCTGACCCAAACTGCGCCGCTGGCAGGCGAAACGCCGCCGCCAGCCTACTACGAGCCTGCGCAGTTCTTTCGCACGCAGATCCAGCCCATCCTCGAAAAGCGCTGCTACAAGTGCCATTCGCATGAGTACGAGGGCGAAGGCGAGCTGTTCTTGGATTCAAAGATTGGCTGGCAGACTGGTGGTGAAAACGGCCCTGCGGTGAAGCCTGGCGACTTGAAAAACAGCCTGCTCATCCAAGCCATCCGCCATCACGACTCCGACAGCGCCATGCCGCCGAAGAAAAAGCTCCCGCCCATCGAGATCGCCCTGCTGGAGACCTGGGTACTATTGGGAGCACCTGATCCGCGCACGACACCGCCGAAGCCGTGAGCGTGGTTATTTGCCTCCCCGCAACTGCACGTCGTCGATATGGCTCTTTCCACAGCAAGGGGCCGATATCACTTCGTTTTCGGCAACTCCGGCTTCGGAAACGGCTTCCCGCCCTGCTCGATGAAGGCCTTCTCCACCTGCGCGAGGAGGAAATTGCCGACGTAGCGGGCGATGCGCTCGTTTTTCTTCAGCGTGGCCATGATGGTCGGCACGGCAGCCTCGACTTGGGCAGGTTCTTTGTCAGCAAGCTTCCTCACTTCATCCTGCAAGGCGATGAAGAATGCCTGCTGGTCTTCGAGGAGCTCGGGACCGCCCATGGGACCGTGGCCTGGGCAGACCACTTTCGCACCAAGCTTTTTGACGGCTTCCAGCGTCTTGATCCACTCGCCGATGTTGCCGTCGCCGGTGTAGTTGTAGGCGCCGTTCACACAGGCATCGCCGCTGAAGAGGATTTTTTCCTTGGGCAGCCAGGCCCAGCCGTCGCCATGAGTATGAGCGGTGCCAAAGTGCAGCAGTTCCACACGATGCTTGCCGTCATCGAAGATCATCTCGGTGCGGTAAAGCAGCGTCGGAGCCTTGAGCTTGCTCTCGGCGACATCCTTGCGGCCCTTCGCCGCATCTTCCCAGCGACCGGGCTTGCCGCCGAACAGTCCCGTTTCGTATTTCTTCATCTCCGCGAGCGCGTTTTCATGCGCCACAGGAGTCGCGCCTTTTTCGAGCCAGACTTGGTTCCCGTACGCGTGATCGCCGTGATGATGCGTGTCGAAGGCAAAACGCACCGGCTTGTCCGTGATCGCCTCGATCTTCGGGATGATCACACGCGCGCCGGAGGGGAAGTTTGCGTCAATCACGAGCACATAATCCTCAAACACGATCCACCCGTTGTTGCAGTGTCCGAAAGGTTTGATCTCTCCTTCATGGAAATAGACATCCTCTCCAATTTTTTCGACCTTGTTCACCTCCGCATGAGAGGGGAGCACGGAAAGAAAGAGCGCGGCGAGGAAAACTGGCAGGTGGGTGAAGGCGGATGATTTCATGAAGAGGCTTGCTGTGAAACGCTACCAAAAGAGGAATTTCACGCCCGAAAAATCCGCGCCCACTCACGAGGATGTGTTGCTTGGGCAGCAGTCCTGCGACAGGCGTTGCCGGGTGAACGCATTTTCCTCCCGCAGCCATGCCAGCCAACCCACCACCTGGATTGCGGCGGGAGAACGTGCGGCCTTTGAAGCGGCTGGCACAAATGCTCACCGGCTGGCCTCGGGTTCGGAGGGCTGGGTGGAGCGACTGGGCGATGATGCGATGATCTCGCACAAGAATGACGCGGTGCTGGCCGAACTGGCCGCTGGACTGGAGGCATGGAGCGCTCAGGCGCAGTGGACACCTGCGCGAGTCTTCACGCGGTTTCTGCCGTTGAAAAATCACGAACGCGTGTCGCCCATTCTTCGCTCAGGCGATGCCTCCTTGCCGATCACAACCGTGGTAACAGAGGCGGGCATCCGTTATGGCCTGGATTTCGGCACGGGTTACAGCCACGGCTTGTTTCTGGATCAACGCGCCAATCGTGCCATGCTCAAAACGCTGCGTCCAAAGCGGCTGCTGAACACCTTTGCCTACACTTGCAGTTTCAGTGTGGTGGCAGCCCTCGTGGGCGCGGAGACAGTGAGCGTGGATCTGTCTCGCAAGTCGCTGGACCGTGGCAAACAGAACCTTGCCCTCAATGGCATCGAGGCGGCGGGGCATCGTTTCATCAATGATGATGCGCTGGAGCTGTTGCCGAAGCTTGGGCATCGCGGCGAGCGTTTTGATGCCATCATCCTCGATCCGCCGACGTTCTCACGCGGCAACAACGGCCGCCGGTGGCAGGTGGAGCAGCATTTTGAAGATCTGATGCTCGCCGCGCTGGAGGTGGCCGGCCCCACCTGCGCGATCCTGCTTTCCACCAACTGCACGAAACTCAATCCAACCGTCCTGGAACGTCAGGCCCGCGCCTGCGCGAAGATCAAGCGCCGGGCCACGGATTACACGCGCACGGCAGCAGAAGTGGACTTCCCGCCGGGCCACGGCGCCAGCACCCTTTGGATGATGGTCCGCTGATTCAGTCCGCCAGCTCTTGGAGCGGTGTTTGGGGTGTCGGAGAGATATCCGGCTTCTTCACGCTAGGAACCACTTTGCGGCCGGGGATAAATCCACCGCTCCCGCTGCCGCCGGACCAGTCACGGCCGGAATTCTTGTTCTTGAAAGGGCGTGGCGCTTTGTTGTTTTGTTTCTGGCTCCGCATCGTCGGGGATTGTTTGAAGGCATGGATCGTTGCGGAAGACGGCTCGTTTGGCAAAGCGAAATCCAGTCTGCGCCCGGGCGCAGCATCAGGCTCCCTGCTTCTTCTTCGGCGGCTTGGGCGCTTTGGCACCACCTGCGGACGCTGGGTCAGTCGCCTTGAGTTTGGCAAACACCTTCTGCGCATAGTCCGAGTTTTGCTCAGGCGTGAGCTCTGGGTGCTTCTCCAGGCGCGACTTCATGAGGTCTTTGAACTTGTCGCGCGCATCCGGAGAGAGGGAGGAGTAAAGTTCGCGACCTTGCTCGCCTAGAAACGACGACGGCTTCACTTTGTCGCCGTCCTTCTTGCCAGAGCCGGCCATTTGGGATTTTGCGCCGCCTTTCCCTGTGCTTCCTGGGGAAAGCTGCTGTCCTTGGTAATGCATGGCGATGATCTCGTCTCCCACCTTCATCTCGACCTGGGTTTGGTGCATGTCCGCTCCGGCACTGGCCGTCATGAGCTGCCAGCCCTGCGCGTTTGGCTCCTCGGTCACGACGAAGCGCTGCTTGGTCTCCGTGTTCAGTACCGTGGCCACCGGTCGCCCATCGACGTAGGCGATGCCGGTGAGCTGAAGTGATTTCTCCAGATTCACGGCACGCGTGAAGGGCGAATGCATCAGCAAATCGTCCGCAAAACTGAAATCAATCGGCTGCGGCAGGTCAGGATCAGCCAGCGGAGCCTCGGCGGCCTGGAGACAGGACGAGAAACAGAGAAGGGCGCTGATGCGAACGAGGAGCTTCATTGAGGGGCCATCACGAACGACCACCTCTCCGAGGTCTATCAACGGAATGCGACCGCGAGGCCCAGCCGCACTGTTATTTCGCAAAGTCGCGGAAGACGATCTGCGAAGGATTGCCGACCGGCGTGTAGTGGCCCGTAAAGGCCAGTTTGCCGGTGCTCTTGTCCACGCGGAAGACGGCGATATGGTCCGCGCGTTGGTTGCAGCAGTAGAGGTAGCTGTTGGTCGGATCGAAGGTGAAGCTGCGGGGGTAATCCCCATGCGTCCACTCCTCGGTCACAAAGGTGAGTGTGCCGTCCGTTCCAATGGCAAAGATGCCGATGCTGTCGTGCAGACGGTTGCCGGCATAGACGAACTTCCCGTCAGCGGAGACGATGATCTCGGAGCAGAAATTGCTGCCTGCATAACCCGGCGTCAGGCTGGAGATCGTCTGACGGGAAGTGAGGCGGCCGGTTTGCGCCTCGAAGTCAAACAACACGACCGTCGAGCCTTCCTCCTGAATCGAGTAGAACCAACGTCCGTTAGGATGGAAGGCGAAATGACGCGGCCCGTCGCCGGGCGGCAGCGAAACGAAGGGCGTTTCGGCAGGCGTAAGCGTGCCTTTTTCCGCGTCGAACTTCCACACGAGGATTTGGTCGAGCCCGAGATCGACGTGGATGACAAATTTTCCCGAAGGATCGGCCTCGATCATGTGCGCATGCGTCTGATCGTGTCCGCTGATGGCAAAGCTGCCGGGAGGCGCGTTCGTGGCCTTCGTCGGGCCGATCTTGCCCACGTCCTTCTTCACATCCGTCGCTTCGCCGAGACTGCCGTCGGCCTTGATCGGAAGCACGGCCACGGAACCACCGAAGTAGTTCGCCACGAGCACAAACTTCCCGCCCGGATGCACGCTGAGGTGCGCCGGACCTTTGCCACCGGAGCTGACGGTGTTCAGCAGCTTCAAATCGCCCGTTTTCGGATCAATCGCGAAAGCGCTGACGGTTCCAGATTCATTCTCGCCGACACGTTCGGTCTCATTCCCGGAGTAAAGACGTGTCTTGTCGGCATTGAAGGCCAGACAGCTCGGGCTGGTGCCCATTTCATAGACACCTGCGGGCGTCATCGCCCCGGTGGCACGATCCACTTCAAACAAATGGATGCCGCGCCCGTTCCCAGGCGGCAGATCGACCTGCGTGGCCTTCATGTTCTTCAGCGGCGAGGTGTAGGTGCCCACATAAGCCATGACTCGGCCGTTTTTCTCCACCGCCTGCGCACCCAGGAGAGGTGCGAGCATGAAGGCGGAGCCTGTTTTCAGAAACGAACGACGGGAGATGGAAGATGGGCGCATGGTGATGAGAGCCTACGGCCTCAAGGACGATGCTTTTGCACCAACTCCCACACCTACGCCGTCTGCGCGAAGAACTGCCCGAAGTAGCAGAACGCCCCGACGGTGAGGTGGCAGATGCAGGTGGTGTAAAACTCCCCCGGCTTGTCAGCGCGCCGCACCATGCCGCTGCGGGCCAAAGTCGTGCCGCTGATCAGTCCAAGGCCTCCTGCGGCAAGCATGAAGAGGCCGAAGTTGGCGGCGAGCTGGACATTTTCAGGAGAAGCCATGACGGTACGTTCCGCTCACCCGCGCTGGATTGGCAACAGGAAAGCTATTTCTTTCCAAGCCACTGCACGCTGAGGATCTGCTCGATCTCCATCTTGCCACCGGCCTCGGGGATGTTCTCGGTGGATTTTTTCCACGTCACCCGGCACTTCTTGCCCGCATAGGTGGCGGGATTTTCGAGCACCTTGTCCACGGTGGCGTCAGGTTTCAGGATGAAGTAGGAAATCTCGTCACCATCCGCTGTGCGCATCTTCCAGTGGAAGTAATCACCCTCCTCAACGCCGAGGAAGGTGCCATCCGTCAGCTTGGCCGCCGCCTGTGGCTTGCCAGCGGCTTTACCCTTCTTCAACGCGGCCACGAAGGCCTCGCAGTTCGTCGTGTAAAGCTCCGTGGTGGCCTGGTAGTCCTCGCCGTGGAAAACCGGCGCGGGTTTCTCGGTCGTGAGCCACTTGAAGATGCTGCCGTTTTTGAAATAGAGGCGCTCCTCGACCTTGGGCTTGTTTTTCGCGCCCTCGGCCCCCGTAAAGTAGGTGTTGAAGACAAAGAGCGGTTTTTCGCCCTCCAGGTAATACTCTGTGAGGCCAGCGCCGTCGTCGCCGCACACCGCGATGATCTTTTTCACCTCGCCGCCATCCATGAAGCCGGTCAGCGCAAACTCCGTCGGTTCATCTTTATGAACGGCGGTGACTTTCTTGAAGGATGTCTCCTTCTCGTTGATCTCGTTGTAAACCGCCCGGTGATGCGCCGTGTCGCTCTGGGCACGGGCAATCGCGGAACAAGCCAGCAAGACGGCGATGTGGAGGAATGCAGTGAGTTTCATCGGCGCGATGAGTCGCCGAAAACCATCTCCGCGCAAGAAATTTGGCGCTTCACTTTCTACGCTGTGACCTTCTTCACAAAGCAGGCTTTCAGGCCGATCAGCACCCCGTCCATTTTGCAAGAGATTTCATGATCGCCGTCCACAAGACGGATTGGCTTGGATTTGCTGCCGACTTTGAGCACATCCGAGGAGCCCTTCAGTTTGATGTCCTTGATCATCGCCACGATGTCGCCATCGGCGAGGACGTTGCCGTAGGCGTCCTTCACGACACGCTCGGCGTCCGGTTCATCCGCCGCGGCCTCCTTGGGCCATTCGTGCCCGCAGGTCATGCACTCAAAGCGGTCGGAGTGGTCCAAAACATCGTTCATCTCGCACATCGGGCAGGCAGGCTGGCTCATAGGAAACCACCAGACACGCCTCCATGCTGGAACTCAAGCGCTCACTTGTGTTTGACCGTGCCACGGCTTAAAAGGCCGTCATCCATTGCCCCAACCGCCATGATCACACGCTTCCTCGCTCCTCTCGTTTTCGTCGCCACCGCCGCCATCGCCGCCGACCTGCCCAAGATTCCCTCCAAGCCGATCTCGGTGAAGAAAGAGTTGCTGTTTTCCGATGACTTCGAAGGCGGCGAACCGGCCAAGGTCTGGCACAAGGTCGTTCCGACCTTCGCTGTCGAAAACGGCGCGCTGAAAGGCACTCAAACCCGCGACAAGGACGTTCCTTCCGCCGATGGCAAGTCTGTCACCAAAGCGCACGCGGCCGTGCATGGCCTGGAAATCCCCACCAAGGACAGCGTCGTCGAGTGCAAGATCCGTTTTGAAGGCGCGACGATGATTGATGTCGAGTTCGACGACCGCAAATACACCGGCGCGCACTACGGCCATCTCTGCCGCGCCCAGGTGCGCCTCAATGGAGTAACCATCATCGACGAACGCGATGGCGGCATGCGCAACGACATCCGCGAGATGCGCAACGATCCCGCCAAGAAGGCCGAGGTCGCCGCGTTGCTGAAGGGCCGCCAAGTGACTTACCCGGCCAAGCTCGAAACCGGCAAGTGGTACACGCTCGTCGTCGAAACCGTCGGCGATGAGATGCGCGTCACGATTGATGGCAAGCCCGCCGCGTTTTTGAAATCCTCCGGCATCGCCCATGCCACCAAATCGAAAATCGAACTCGGCATCGCAGGCAAAGACGGCTTCTTTGATGACCTGAAGGTCTGGAATGCTGCGGCGAAGTAATCAGGCGGCGGACGGCATGGATCGGCTGTGCGTCATTGAATCACTCCTCTCATGTCACTCCTCGAACGCCTCTTCTCCCTCCCGACTGTCCGCAAGGCCATCTGGCGGCTCTGGTATCCCTTTCTCACACGCCGCCTACGGGGTGAGGAGGTGCTGTTTCTCAACTACGCCTTTGAAACCGACCCGCCAGTCGGTCTGAAGCTCGATCCCGAGGACGAGCCGAACCGCGCCTGCATCCAGCTTTATCATCACGTCGCCACGCAGGCCGATCTGCGCGGCAAAGACGTGCTGGAAGTGAGTTGCGGCCACGGCGGCGGCGCTTCGTGGCTCACGCGCGCGTTGCAGCCTGCCAGCTACACCGGCCTCGACCTCAATCCCACCGGCATCGCCTTCTGCCAGCAGCGCCATCGGGTGCCCGGACTCAGTTTCAAACAAGGTGATGCGCAAAAGCTCCCATTCCCTGACGAATCGCTCGATGCGGTGATCAATGTCGAGGCCTCGCACTGCTACCCCGATTTCCCCGGCTTCCTGGCCGAGGTGGCGCGGGTGCTGAGGCCCGGCGGCTACTTTCTCTATGCCGACTTTCGTTTTCGCGATCAGTTCGCCGAATGGGACGTCGCCATGGGCCAAGCGCCGCTGCAAATCGTACAAACCCGCGACATCCGCGACGAAGTGCTGCGCGGCATGGAAACCAACGCTGCACGCAGCGAGGCGCTCATCTGCCAGCGCCTGCCCGGCTTTCTGCACTCGCTCGGCCGCGATTTCGCCGGGCTGCCGGGATCGCGTGTGTATGACGCGCTGAAATCACGCGAGCTGTCCTACCGCTCCTGGTGCTTTCGCAAGGTCTGATCACGGTCCGACCGCCAGCCAGTTGAACTCGGCGGCATAGACGCGAGTGTTGGCCCAGGTGGTGATGATGGCCTGAAAGCCGGATTCGGTGATCAGCCCGGTTTTGAGCGTCAGACGGGCGCTGTCGCGCTGGTCGATGTCAAAACCCGTGAGTCCAAGCTGCACGACGGGCACCGCGAAAAAGGGCGAGTCAAAGAAGACCTCAACCGTGAAGCTGCGAATCTCGGCCTCATCCGGCGATGTCTGATCAAGGCTCCATCCCTCCGTGAGGACACTGAGGGCGACATTGGAGGAGAGGACTTTCCAGGGAACAGCAGAGGAATACATGAGGGCAGCGCAGAGAAGCAGCATCCGGGCCTATGTCAGGCATTCTCCGCCTCATTTGCCACTTTCGCCCTCGACATCGAGCGGGATGAAATCACGCACGTCCCACACCACCGGCTGCCCTCGGCGCTGCTTCGCCAGCCAGTTCAGCGCGGCCTGATGCACGATCTCATGCCCGCCTTCAAAGATCGTCAGCCGGGTGTTGCCGCTGATGTGGCGGAAGATCGGAACTTTTACACCATAGCTCGCATCCGGTGGAGCAGACTGCCAGCCTGGCGGCAGTTTCTGCGTTTCGTAAAACAGCGGGAAGGCGTTCGCATCAAGACGACCCGCCTCCGCAGCCACGGCATTGAAGGCCCGCAGCGCATGCGTGAACGGCACACTGCCCGCACGACCATCGTGAATGCCATGCGCGATGTCGAGCGGCACTGCGGCGGCTTGCTTCAAGCAGCTCAGCGGCGAACGCTTCCAGGCTTCTGGATCGCCTTTGGTCGGCGCATGCCCGAGCGCGGCCTCAATGTTCTGTGCATACTTGTCCGGCACGCCGTTTTTCGTGTGCTCCGCATGCCATTGGGCGATGTCGTCGATACCGCACCACGCGCTCACCCCGGCCCAGATTTCGGGATGTCGGCCCGCCATCAGCATCGCCATGTGCCCACCACCGCTCACACCGACGAGATAAATCCGCGTCTCATCCACCTGCGTCTGCTGTTTTGCCCACGCCACTGCCTCCACCACATCCTGCACCGCGCGATCACTGCCGAGCGCTGGCGGCGTCCAGTTCGGCCCGCGAAAATCAGGATGCACAAAAGCCCAGCCCTGTGCGACGCACCACTCCGCATACACCGCGTCACCACCGGCGGAGGCATAGCTGCTGCTCCAGGTGTGCAGACCCACCAGCAGCGGCTTCTTTTCCGTCGTGGACGGTGCGAACCACATCGCCTCCTGCGTCGCGCCATCGCTGCAAGGAATACCGACTTTCGTGATCTGCGACGGCCAGCGCTTTGGCGCGGGTTTGCTGATCAAAGGTGTTTGGGCATGCAGCGAGGACATGAAAGCGAGAGCGATGACCGAATGGAGGGACTTCATGGCAAAAGAACGCGCTGTTCAGCGCCTTCCAAACAGGACATCACACCTTTGGCGGGAAATCTCATGGCAAAGCCTCACGGTGGGAGCTAATGGAACCGATGAAATTGGAACAAGGCCAGATTTGGAAAAAGGGCGATGAGTACCTGCGCATCGTCGAGTGGGCGCGGCTCTCTATCGAGTACAAGCGCATGAAAGACCCGCTCACCAAGGAAGGCACGCTGCACAAGGTCACAAAAAAGGAGTTCTGCCGTCTGCTGAAGGGCGCGGAACTAGTGGTGCTGGAAAAACCAGCGGAGAAAGCACCTGAGGACGACGGCCCGGAAGAGCAACCGCTCATTTGATGCCGATCACCATCGAGTCGGGGCCGACCAGATGCTCGACGCGGCAGTCTTTGAACCCGGCCTCCTGCATCCAGCCGATGCAGTCCGCGCCGGTGTAATCAAACCCGCCGGGAGTTTCGATCAGCATGTTCAGGCTCATCAAAAGGCCGAAGGCGTTTTGCGAGCGGTCGTCATCAATGATGGCGTCATAGACCACCACCGCGCCGCCCGACTGCAGCGCGGCATGCGCCTTGCGCAGCAGCATGCGTTTCGTGTCGAGATCCCAGTCGTGTAGGATGTGACCAAAGAGCAGCACATCGGCCTGCGGCAGCGCATCAGTGAAGAAACTGCCGCCCGCAAAGCTCACGCGGCTGGCCAGCCCGTTCGCGGCCACATAATCCTCAAACACCGGACCCACTTCCGGCAGATCAAAGCCCAGTCCCTTCAAATGCGGGTTCGCCAGGGCAATCTGGGTGACGAGGTCTCCCTGCGCCGTGCCGATGTCCGCGCAGCTTTGATACTGCGACCAGGGAAACTTCCGCGCGATGGCCATGTTCGCGCCCCGGCTGACACCAGACATCGCCCGCAGGAACTCACGCAACCGCGCTGGATCAGCGTAAATCGCGGCAAACGGATCATGGCCGCCTTTGGACTCGTTTTGGGATTCACCCGTGCGCACGGCTGCCGTCAGACCGCCCCAGAACGGATAAAGACGATGGTTCGCCATCTCCAGAATGCCTCCTATGTAGGACGGCTTTGCCTTGTCGAGAAACAGGCTCGTCTCAGGCGTGTTGCTGTAAACACCGTCGATGCGTTGAAGGAAGCGAAGCGCGACAAGCGCATCCAGAAAATCCCGCGCCCCGCGCGGATGCAGGCCCAGACGCCCCTGCAAAGTGGCAAGATCACCCGGATGCTTCGCCAGCTCGGTGAAGATCTCCATTTCCACCGCGCTGAGCAGTGCCTTGGCGTTCCAGAAAGCGAGGCCGGTTTGCAGGATGCGGTCAGGTGAGATGTCCATGCGCGAAAATAACGCGGTGCAGAGGCATGACAAGCGCGTGACTTTCCTCAGATCATGCCTAGCCGTGCCGGATGGAACCTCTGCCAACCCTGAGCGAAATCGAAGCCGCCAAGGTGCTCATTCGTCCGCACATTCGCGAAACGCCAACCTATCGCTGGCCGCTGCTCGAGGCGTGCCTCGGCTGCGAGCTGTGGTTGAAGCATGAGAACCACACGCCGGTCGGCGCTTTCAAGATTCGCGGCGGGCTCGTCTATATGGACGAATTAAAACGCCAGCAGCCCGACGTGCGCGGTGTCATCGCCGCCACAACGGGCAATCATGGGCAGTCCATCGCTTTCGCGGCCAAGCTGAACGGCCTGCGGGCTGTGATCGTGGTGCCGCATGGCAACAACCCGGAAAAGAACAACGCCATGCGCTCGTTGGACGCCGAACTCGTCGAGCATGGCCGCGAATTTCAAGAAGCCCTCGAATACTCGCGCGAACTGGCCGCGAAAGAAGGCCTGCATGCCGTGCCGTCGTTTCATCCCTGGCTCGTGCGCGGCGTGGCGACGTATGGCTTGGAAATGTTTCGCTCCGTCGCGGATTTGGACGCGGTTTTCGTGCCCATCGGCCTCGGTTCCGGCTTCTGCGGTATCGCAGCGGCCCGCGAGGCACTGGGATTGAAGACGAAGATCATCGGCGTCGTGTCCGAGCATGCACCAGCGTATGCATTGTCGTTTCAGCAGCGACAGTTCATCGAGCAATCAAGCACGACACGCGTGGCGGAAGGCGTGGCGTGCAAAACGCCGAACAAGGACGCGCTGGAGCATGTGATTCGTCATGCGCATGACATCGTGACCGTGAACGATGACGAAGCCATCGCCGCGATGCGCGAGATCATCCAAGCCACGCACAACATCGCCGAAGGCGCCGGTGCGCTGGCCTACGCGGCGCTGAAAAAACAGCGCGAGCAGTGGCAGGGCAAACGCGTGGCCTGCGTGCTCACCGGCGGCAACGCAAGCATGGGCATGCTGCGTGAGTCGCTTCAGACAAGCTGAATCAATGAAGGCCAAGGGGCTTCCCTCATTCAGCCCAAGGTTGCGCGAAGCGCTACCCCGGGTTTCGCATCACAACGATTTCGAGTCTATGAATTGGAGCAATGCTAAGACCACGCCACCGGCGTTGCAAGATGCAATCTGGCCGCTTTGGCCGCGATGAACTGTCGTTGAGCGGCGTTTGTTGAGTTCACTTCATGAGCACCCCGATCTCCCGCCGCCGTCTGCTTCAAACTTTGCCGCTCGCCACTCTCGCCAGCAGCCTTCACATCCATGTCCGCTCCCAGGAGTCAAAAAAGTCCTGGATCACCGGCAACCCGGCCATCGACAAGCCGCGCGAGGTTGCACTCAACCTGCTGAAGCCAACGCAGGCGCAGATCGACCACGCGTGGGAGCTGCATTTCGGCTCGGTGGTGTTTGAGAGCTACGGTTTCGCTCCACGCTGCGCCATTGATGCGGAGGCGATGAACGCGGCCATCAAGTCGGGCGCTTCCGCTGGTGAGATCGCCGATCTGCGCGAGTCGATGGGCATGAACCGCAACGCGACGAACGAGCGCGAGCGAAAGGAGTTCCTCGACGCCTTCCATGCGGCGGGCGTGACCTGCATCTTCCAAAACACGGGGGAGGAAGGCAGCGATCCGATGCGGCTGATCAAACGTCTCGCGCACTTCACCAAGGCGACCGACTTGATGAAGCCCGCGCTGTCCAAGGTGGTCACGGCGGAGGAAATTGTGGCTTTGAAGAAGTCAGGGAACGTCGGCCTGTGCTTCACCACCAACGGCGTGCCGCTCATGCAGGATTGGGAAAGCGTGAAGGATGAACTGCGCTTCATCCGCATCTTCCACGAGCTTGGCACCCGCATGATGCACGCCACCTACAACCGCCGGAATCCCATCGGCGACGGGGCAGGCGAACCGCACGACGGCGGATTGAGCGATTTCGGCCACGCCGCCGTCGCGGAGATGAACAAGGTCGGCGTCATTGTTGATGTGGCGCACAGCGGCTGGAAAACAGCCTTCGACGCGGCCAAGGCCTCTGCCAAACCGATGGTGGCCAGTCACACGACCTGCGCATCCTTGTACAAACACTTCCGTGGCAAGCCCGACGACACCATCAAGGCCATCTGTGACACGGACGGCCTCGTCGGCATGTGCTGCATCCCCCGTTTCCTAGGCGGCAAGGGCGACATCACCGCGCTGATGGACCATCTCGACCACGTCATCAAAAAGTTCGGCTCCAAGCACGCCGCCATCGGCTGCGATGTGGCCTACACCTCACGTTTCGACAAAGAAGAACGCGCCAAACTGATGAAGGCCCCCGGCGGTCCCGCAGATCGCTGGGAGCATCTGTGGCCGAAGGATGACTATCAAACGACTATCGAAGCCGAGCAGAGCGTCGCTTGGTCGAACTGGCCTCTTTTCACCCTCGGCATGATCCAGCGCGGCCACAGCGATGAGGCGATCCGACAAGTCATCGGCGGAAACATGCTGCGCGTGCTGAAGGCGAACACGGTGTCATGAGATCATTCATACTTGCCGCAGTGATCAGCCTGATGGGTTCGGCGATTGCCGCTGATCCGCTGGTGCTCGTTCAACCACGCGTCACCATCGTCGAACGTGAAGGCATCACCGGTGGCGGACAGATTGTTTCGGCGGGAGGTCGGCTGCTGATGTTCTACCCGAATCATCCTGATGACTTTGGTGGCAGCGGAGGCTCGGGCGCGAGTGTTTCGGAGGATGGCGGAGCCTCCTGGAAAGCACAGCCGGATGACTGGCCGATGGCGAAGATGGTGGATCTGTGGGCGGATCGTCTGCGGAATGGGGATCTGCTCGCGTTTGGCATTCGCTGGGTGCCTGATCCGAAGAAACGCGGCGAGATCACCGCGAAGGATGTGCCTGAGGATGCGTATCAAATCGCGATCTCGAAGGATGAGGGACGCACCTGGCAGTCGCAGACAGCGGTGATCGAGTGTCCGGCGGAATTTGGCGTGATCGCGAGGCCGTTGCCGCATGTGTTCGAGGATGATAAGAGCGCTCTTTTCATGCCTGCCTATGCGTGGGGCAAGCATGGCAACCACGCGCTGCTTTTGACCTCGGTGGATCGCGGCAAGCGCTGGACGGTGCTTTCGAGCATCACGACGGCGGCGGCGATGGTGAAGGCGGGAGCACCAGTGACGACGCCGTGGCTCGAAACGACCGTCTCGCCGACGAAAAGCGGCGACTGGCTCGCCATCGTGCGCACAGGCAGCAGCTCGAAAGCATCACTCGTGAGCGCGCGGTCAGCGGATCGTGGCAAGACGTGGTCCGTGCCTGATAAGCTGCCCATCGCGGGCAAGTTGCCGACGTTGCAGCTCCTGCCGAATGGCGTGCTCGCGTTGCTCACGGCGCACTCGAAGAATCATAGCCGTCTTTACCTCTCCGCCGATGGAAATGGCCGCGAATGGAGCAAGGCTCACGTTTTGACGAGCCTCAGCGGCGGCAATGCGGGCATGACATCGGCGGCCGATGATTCGCTGGTCGTCATCACGCCTGCGAATCGCCGTATTGATGCATGGCGCGTGTCGATCCGCCCGCCGAGTGCTGTGGCGCAAAATGTGGCGGCACCTGCGGATATCACCTTTGCCAAAGGCGTGCTGTCGTGGGCGGGATCGGGCGCGATTTATCGAGTGACGCCGGTTTTGATCAAGCCGGCTGTGGGTTACGAAGACACCGAAGTTCTGCCCCACGCCAGCATTGCGACATCTGATCAGAAACTCGACCTCAGCCGCCAGCTTTTGATCGGGGCGACGTATGTGTTCGAGGTCAGCGCCGTGGACGCGGAGGGACGTGTGTCCGCTCCGTCTCGGAGTGCTGAATTTATGAATCGCTGAATGTCATGCGCTGCCTCCTGCCATGCTTGATGTGGATCGTCCTTCCTGCGGTGGGCGCGGAGGTGCATTGGTCTCTTCTTCCGCCGAAAAAGGCCGCTGTGCCGGTGGTGAAGGCGAAGGACTGGCCGTTGCGAGAGCTGGATCATTTTGTCCTCGCGAAGATGGAGCAGCAGAAGCTCACGCCGAGTGCCGACGTGGATACTGGCAGCCTCGTGAGGCGGCTCTCGTTTGATCTGATCGGTCTGCCGCCTGCGGAGGTGCCTGGAGCGGCTGACTTGCCGCAGATCGTGGATGCTCTTTTGAAGAGCCCTCACTTTGGCGAGCGCTGGGGGCGTCACTGGCTGGATTTGGCGCGATACGCCGACAGCAATGGCCGCGACCGCAATGTGATTTTTCACCATGCTTGGCGATACCGCGATTACGTCATCGCTTCATTCAATAACGACAAACCTTACGATAAGTTCATCCGTGAGCAGATCGCCGGAGACTTGATGCCCGCTGAGAATCTGACGCGGCGAGATGAGTTGCTCACGGCTACGGGTTTCCTCGCGCTGGGCGCGAAGGCGCTGGAGGAGCAGAAGCCGGAGATCTACCGCATGGATGTGATCGACGAACAGATCGAAACGATCAGCCGCAGCGTGCTCGGACTTTCCGTGGCCTGCGCGCGCTGCCACGACCATAAGTTTGATCCCATCCCCACGGCGGACTACTACGCGCTGGCGGGCATCCTGCGCAGCACGCAGCCGCTTCACGGTTACGGCCCGCGCGGCATCAAAGCCACGGCGTTTCATCACACGGAATGGCATGCGCTCGGCGCGGATGCGGAGAAGCTCGCACCGGCGGCGCTGGCTTACTTCGAGAAGCTGGATGCGGACATGCTGGCGATGCATGAGGCCCGCTCGGCACGCTACAGTGTGTCCAAACGCATCCCCGAGAAGAAACGATTGCTGGCGACGCTGAAGGGCGAAGAGAAGGACAAACTCGCCGCCGAGATCGCCGAGATGGAGGCGAAGGTGGCGGACTGGAATGTGAAAGTGGCTGCGCTGGAAAAGGGTGTGGAGGAGCTGAAGGACGCCGCGCCCCCGCAACCCGCGTGGGCCATGGGCGCTCGTGATCGCGACAAGCCGGAGGACAGCCGCATCCACATCCGCGGCGAGACAACGAATCTCGGCGGCACCGTGCCGCGCGGCTTTCTGCGCGTCATTTCGATCAAGGATGTGCCCGCACCGTCTGCGAAGCAAAGTGGACGGCTTGAACTCGCCCAGTGGCTCACGCATCGTGACAATCCGCTCACGGCTCGTGTGATGGTGAACCGCGTGTGGCAGAAGCTCTTTGGCCGCGCACTCGTCACCACGCCGGATGATTTCGGCATCACGGGCGCGCGGCCTTCGCATCCCGAGTTGCTCGATTTCCTAGCGGTGCGGTTCATGGAGGAAGGCTGGTCGGTGAAGTGGCTCATCAAAGAGATCGTGCTCAGCCGTGCCTACCGCCAGTCGTCCGCACGCACACATGACGCGGACCCGGACAACGTGTGGCTCTCCCGCATGACGCCGCGTTTGATCGAGGCCGAGGCGCTGCGCGATGCCGTGCTCGCCGTGAGCGGCCAGCTCGATCCGTATCCGCCGCAGAAGCCCTTTCTGGATCGCTACCATCCGCAGCGGGACGCCGAGCTTTTCACCTTCAAGCCCTTCATGACCACGGCAGATATCGTGGATGATCATCGAAGCGTCTATCTGCCCGTCGTGCGCGGCACGCTGCCGGAAATCTTTACCCTCTTCAATTTCGCACCGCCAGAGCGACCCGTGGCGCAGCGTGAGGAGAGCACCCTGCCCGCACAAGCACTGCATCTCATGAACAATCCGTGGATCATCGAGCAAGCGGGGCATCTCGCGCGCCGTGTGACCGTTGGCGGCACGGATCCACTCACGCGTTTGTATGAGCTGGCCTTTGCCCGAAAGCCCACCGAGATCGAAATCAACCGCGCCACCGCATTTCTCGGCCCTAACGCCTCTGAAGAACGCTGGACCAGCCTTTGCCAGACCGTGCTGGCCTCGGCGGAGTTTCGTGTGCTGAGATAGATTCCCTTTTTCCGCCATGCCCTCCTCCCGCAAATCCAAGCAGCAAGCCCTCGCCAAGCCACCTGAGCGTCGTGCTCGTGGTCGAGCCCGTGAAGATGCGCGTTTCACCGCCGTGGCTACGAAGGGTGACATGCCAGAGGGCTACGGCAGTCTTCTTGGCGAGATCAAGAGCCGCCTCACCCAGGCACGTCTGCGCACGGTGCTGGCGGCCAACGCGGCGATGGTGGTGGCGTATTGGGATGTAGGCCGCTCCATCCTGGCCCGCCAGCAGGCTGAGGGCTGGGGTGCGAAGGTCATCGACCGCCTTTCAGCGGACTTGCGTCAGGCATTCCCGGACATGAGCGGACTCTCTCCGCGCAACCTCAAGTACATGCGTGCCTTTGCCGCCGCATGGCCGGACGGCGCAATTGTGCAAGAGGCTCTTGCACAAATAGGCTGGTATCAAAACGTCGCCCTGCTCGACAAGCTCACGACTCCGCAGGAGCGGCTATGGTATGCGCAAAAAACCGCGCAGCATGGCTGGTCGCACTCCATCCTCAGCCTGCAAATCGAAACCCAGGCGCATCGGCGCGAGGGCAAAGCGCAGAACAATTTCCAGCTCACTCTGCCGCCTGCGGACTCCGATCTCGCGGCGCAGATTTTCAAAGATCCGTATCTCTTCGATTTCATTGGCACGGGTGACCCGCGACGCGAGCGCGAGGTCGAGCAGGCGCTCGTCGATCACATCCAGCGTTTCCTGCTCGAACTCGGCGCGGGATTCGCCTTCGTTGGCAAACAGGTGCATCTGGAAGTGGGAAGTCAGGATTTTTACCTCGACCTGCTTTTCTATCATCTGCGGCTGCGGCGCTATGTCGTCGTTGAGTTGAAGAACCGCGAGTTCCAGCCTGGAGACGCCGGACAGATGAATCTTTACCTCTCCGCAGCGGACGATCTGCTCCGTCATGCGGATGATCAGCCCACCATCGGACTGCTGCTGTGCAAAGGCCGGAACAAGCTCGTCGTCGAGTATGCGCTGCGTGGCATCGAGAAGCCCATCGGCGTGGCACAATGGGCCACACAGCTCGTGGAAAACCTTCCGGCCGAGTTTGAGGCCAGCCTGCCCACGGTGGCGCAGATCGAGGCGGAACTCGCCAGCCATGTGAAACCGAGCGCCAAGCCCCGTGCCAAAAAATGAACACGCCCTCCTTCCACACACGCCGAGACTTTCTCCGCCACACCAGCGCCGGATTCGGCGCTTTGGCATTCTCCGGTCTGGCGCATGCACAGGGGCCGCATTTCTCCGCGAAGGCGAAGCGCGTCATCTTCCTCTGCATGCGCGGCGGGCCATCGCAGATGGAGACCTTTGATCCCAAGCCGGAACTCACGAAACGCACGGGCCAGCAAGGACGACGAGGCAACGTGAAGCTGCTCGGCTCGAAGTGGAAATTCGCCAAACACGGGCAGAGTGGCATCGACGTCGTCGAGCTCATGCCGGAAATCGCGAAGCACGCGGACAAGCTCTGCCTGCTGCGTGGCATGACGACGGATAACGAAAACCACCCACAGGCGCTGGAGCAGCTCCACACCGGAAGTTTTCAGTTTGTGCGGCCCTCCATGGGCGCGTGGGCCGTGCACGGGCTCGGCACGGAGAATGCCGATTTGCCGGGCTTCATCTCCATCAATCCACTCACCGCGCTCGGCGGCCTGCGCTACTACTCCAGCTCGTTTTTGCCCGCCGCATGCTCCGCCACACTGCTTGGCGATGCGAACCGACCCGGCGCGAACCTCACGCTCGGCGACATCACGAATCCACGCCTGCAAAACTCAGCGCAACGCGAGCAGCTCGATCTGCTCCAGGCGATGAATCGAGATTTGCTCGCCCAAACCGCCGATCCTCGCGTCGAAGGCATCATCGACAGTTACGAGCTGGCCTTTCGCATGCAGGGCGAGCTGCCGCGTGTGATGGATCTCAGCGGCGAGAGCAAAGAAACCCTCCAGCTCTATGGCGCGGACAAATCGCCCACGGAGACCTTTGGCAGGCAGTGCCTCCTCGCACGACGCTTCGCCGAGGCGGGCGTGCGCTTCATCGAGATCAGCCACCTCGAGTGGGATCTGCACGGCTCGCTCTACAGCGGCATGATTCGCAACTGCTCGCAGATCGACAAACCCATCGCCGGGCTGCTGCAGGATCTCGATCAACGCGGCTTGCTGGATGACACCCTCGTGCTTTGGGGCGGCGAATTTGGTCGCACACCGGACGACGCCAGTCAGGACGGGCGCGGGCATAACAACAAAGGCTACACCATGTGGATGGCCGGTGGCGGAGTGAAAGCCGGCCACATCCACGGCACCACAGACGAGCTCGGCTACGAAGCCGTCGATGGCAAAGTCCATATCCACGACCTTCACGCGACGATGCTCCATCTGCTCGGTCTCGATCACGAACGCCTCACCTTCCGCCACGGAGGTCGCGATTTTCGCCTCACCGATGTGCATGGGAAAGTGGTGAAGGAGGTCCTCGCATGAAAACAATCCTCCTCGTGCTGCTGTCGGCAGCTTTCGCCACCGCCGCAGAGTCCATCCGCATCGGCAACACACACCAACTTTTCCTCGACGACCATCTCATCGAGCACACGGAGCATCTCACGCGGCGGGTGCAGCAGGCGCGGAAGCATGAGGCAAACCCCATGATCGTGCCGCGGGCGAAATGGGAGCCGGAGGGCTACTTTTTGCCGTCGGTGCTCTTTGATGAGGAGGAGCGCATCTTCAAAGCGTGGATCGATGGCGGCGGGCCGGGCGTGTTTTACTTCACCAGCAAGGACGGCATCAACTGGGAGCGGCCGAAACTGCATCAGTTCCCCGAGTTCGACGCGGAGCCGACGAATCGCGTGATTCTCAGCGGCTTCGAGTTTGATCAAAAAGAAGCGCCGCCGGACAAGCTGGCCTATTTGCGCTCACGCGAGCGCGGATGGACCTACTTTTGCTACGCGAGCGGCGTCATCAAAGACAAGCGCGAGACCGATCCGCAAAAGCGCTACAAGATGGCCTATCTCTGGATCGACCGGAAGTTTCAACGCACGCCCACATCGAAGCCAGGCAAGCTCACCGCGCTGGGCGTGGCCTTCAGCCCCGATGGCATCCATTGGACGCCGCACAACGAGCCCGCGAGCTACGCGACTCTCGATGCGCCGATCCATGTGAACTGGGACGAGAAGTGTCAGCGTTGGATCATGCTCGGACGAGCCTTCGGAGTCGTCACGGATGAAAAGAAGGCCGCGCAGGCCGCCGAGCCGAATCTGCAATACAACGCGGGTCGAGCCGTGATCCGCTGTGAGAGTGCCGACTTCATCCATTGGACGCCGGAGAAGGGCGATCTCGTTTTGGCGAGCGATGCGCAGGACACGCCCACGACCGAAATTTACGATATGCGCAGCATTTCGTATGCCGGGCTGCACATCGGTCTCGTGCACATGTTTCTGAACAATCCCGACAGTGTCACGCTGCCCATCCAGCTCGCCGTAAGCCGCGACAATAAAACCTGGCAGCGTCTCTGCGATCGCTCGCCCTTCCTCGCGCAGGGCGGATTTGGCGAATGGGATCGCAGCGTCATCTCGCCGCCCACAGCCGATCCGCTCGTCGTCGGAGATGAGCTGTGGTTTTACTACACCGGGCGCAACGGCCTGCACAGCACGCGCTGGATTCCCGAGGACAATCCGAAGCTGCTCGCCGGCGTATCGCCGTTTCGCGGCTCGCTCGGCCTCGCCACGATCAAGCGCGACCGCTTTGTCGCCATGGAGGGCAATTACCGCCCCGGCATCCTGCGCACGAAGCCCTTCATCCACGATGGCGGCACGCTGCATGTGAATGCGGCCATGAAATTTGGCCGCCTCACCATCAGCCTGCTCGATGAAGCCGGCACCGCACTCCAAAAAGTCACGCTCAACGAACGCGACGCCACCGACATCGCCATTCCCGAGCTCACCAAGCTCTCCACACGAAAACGCCAGCCCGTGCGACTCGAGTTCAGCGTGCAGAATGGCGGCTTGTTCTCATTTTGGATGGAGTAAAGTCATGCGCTCCCTCGTCCTGCTCTTTCTTTTGTGTTTGATGACTCATCTTCAGGCCGAGCCTGTCGTTCACCATTCAGCAGATGCCAGTGAGACGACCCGGTGGGCAGCGACGGAGCTGCAAAGGTTGCTCGTCGCTGCTGGGATCGATTCCAGCCCCACCATCCGGCTCGTGGCCGACGATTCGCTGCCGCAGGATGGATTTGAGATTCGCAGTGAAAAAGACGGCATCGTCATTGCTGGGAACGACAGCACTCCTGAGGCACTTTGGGCCGTTCCGAGCCACGGGACGCTTTGGGGCGTGTGCGAGTTTGCGGAGCGTTTTCTCGGCGTGCGCTGGCTGTTTCCAGGACCACTCGGCGAGGATGTGCCGAAGCAGAACGCGCTGAGATTTGAGCTGAAGGAGCCGATTCGCGGCCAGCCAGGCTTTGCGGTGCGTTCGGTGGCCTATCTCGGCGAAAGTGATCGCGAGATCACCTCGCGTTACGTTCCAGTGCTCGACTGGATGAAGCATCAGCGGCTCACGAACGGCCTGCATCCCTTCGTCACCGGCTACGGGCACTCGTGGGATGACTATTTGAAGCCCGCCGACTTCGCGGAGCATCCTGAGTGGAAGCCATCGAGCGGCAACTTTGAGCGAAATGGCAAAGTGACCTTCTTCTGCACCACCGCGCCCGGTTTGGTGGAGCTTTTCGCGAAACGCGTCATCGAAACGATGGACCGCAATCCGAAGCGGGAGATGTCGAGCATCTCGCCCACCGACGGCGGCGGCTTCTGCGCCTGCGAGCGATGCAAGCCGCTGCTCGACATCGATCCGCACGGCAAACTGAGCCATGCACGCGCGATGCTCACCTTTTACCAGCGTGTCGGCGAGATCATCGCCCGCGAACGACCCGGGCGCAGACTGGGCGGCTTCGTGTATTACAACTATCAGTATCCGCCCGCGAACGCTCCGAAGTTGACGGACAACGTGAGCCTCTGCTGGGCACCGCTGAACTACTACGGCTACGGTTTGCTCAAGCCGCTGTATCGAGCCGAGTTCGAGAACGTGATGAAGCGCTGGAGCAAGATCACGCCGCATCTTTTCTACCACAACTACTCCACCTGGATGCGCAGCTTCCACGGCGCGCCGCTGCCCGTGAGTCTCGACATCCTGAGGCGAGAACTCCCCACCGCCGCGCAAAACAAAGCCTGGGGCGCGCGCATGGTCGGCACCAGCGCTTGGGGCGCGAACGCGCCGATCAACTACCTGCTCGCCAAACAGCTCTGGAATCCGCAGCTCGATGTCAGCGCCGCTCTCAACGAGTGGCTCGAACGTGCCTACGGCCCCGGCTGGCGGCACATGCGAGCGCTTTACGATGAACTCGACGCCAAAATGGCCGCGCACAAAGAAGCGCAATCTCCCATCTACAAAGGAGCCAACTACGAGGTGAACGAGGAAGTCATGAAGACCATCTACGCACCGCTCTTGGCCACGATGGAGCAGCGCTACCGCACCACCATGGCCGAATGTGCCACCGACGCACAGCGCGCTCGTTTGCAGATGTTCGGCGACAACCTCACGCAGCTTCATTCTGCGCTGCGGAAGGCCGCTTTGATCGCTGACGATGCCAAATCGATGTTCCATCGCGAAGACGCGCCCTTTGCGCAGTTCATGAAGGAGATGGAAAGCACCTTCAGCCTCTATCGCGATGCTCGCGGCATCGATCACGGCCCGATTTGGAAGGGCGAGTGGCGGGAGCCGTAATGGGTGCATGCGATTCCTGATCTTCTTTCTCACTTTGGGTTCTGTACTGGCTGCAGACGATCTCACCGTGCTCGATTCTGCCTCGAAACCGGCGGAGGCGTTTGAGCAGTGGCTCACACGGGAGTTTGTGGCGATGACGGAGCGGCGTAGCGAGGCGTTTGAGAAGATGATCAAGAGCGAGGCGGCCTGCCAAGCATGGCAGGAGGAGCGAAAGGCGTTTTTCCTCGAACGCATCGGCGGGCTGCCGGAGCGCACGCCTTTGAATCCGCAGATCACCGGCACGCTACAAGGCAAAGGCTATCGCGTGGAGAAAATCATCCTGGAGACACGGCCTGCGTTTCATCTGACGGGGAATTTGTATCTGCCGGACACGCCTCCGCCGTGGCCTGCGGTGCTGGTGCCGTGTGGTCATAGTCATGATGGCAAGGCGGCGGGGCAGTATCAGCTCATCTGCATGCTTCTGGCCCGCCATGGCATGGCGGCGCTGTGCTATGACCCCATCGGCCAGGGCGAGCGTTACCAAATGCTCGATTTGGCGAAGGAACGCGCTGTGTTTGACGACGCGCCGCATGTGAAGGTGCCGCATCCGAATGTGCGGCTCATGTGTACCACCGAACACACGATGACGGGCATCAGCAGCGCTTTGATCGGCGCAAATGCGGCGCAGTTTCGCATCTGGGACGGCATGCGCGTCATTGATTACCTCCAAAGCCGCAAAGACATCCTTGCGGACAAGATTGGTTGCACGGGGAACAGCGGCGGCGGCACGGAGACGGCGTATTTGATGGCGCTGGATGATCGCATCCTCGCCGCAGCACCGGGTTGCTACCTCACGACGTTTCGGAAGCTCATTGAGACGAAGGGACCGCAGGATGGCGAGCAGAACATCGCCGGGCAGACCGCCTTTGGCATGGATGAGGCGGACTACTGCATCATGCGTGCACCGAAGCCCACGCTCATCTGCGCGGGCACGCGGGATGTCACCTTCGACTTCAGCGGCACCTGGGACCTGTTTCGCGATGCGAAGCGCTTCTATTCGCGAATCGGCCATCCTGACATGATCGACATGGCCGCTCCTGACGCGCCGCACGGCTTCACGCTGCAACTGCGTGAAGCGGTGACGCGGTTCATGGCGCGGCATCTTCTCGGCAAGGACATCGTCGTGCGCGAGGTGGCGAAACTGCCGGATTCCTTCGATGACAACCAACTCCGTGAGTTGTCGAAACCCGATTGGACGCCGGAGCAGCTCCAATGCTCGCCGAAGGGTCAGGTGATGCTATTGCCGAGCGAACGCAGTGTTTTTCAAATCAACGCCGAGACTGCCGAGAAGCTGAGCAAGACACGCGATAGCGGTTTGGGGCCGAAAACGGTGCGTGAGGTCGTGGGCGCTTCCGAGTCGGTGCCGGAGCCTCAAGTGCAGGTGATTGGCAAGATCGAGCGCGTGGGCTTCAGCATCGAAAAGATGGCTCTGAAGCTCGAAAATGCCTTCCAATTGCCTGGGTTGCTGTTTGTGCCGACGAAGCCGAATGGAAAGGCCATCCTTTATTTGCACGGCAGCAGCATGAAGGCCGAGGTGGATGCTATCGAGCAACTCGCGAAAGCCGGGAACCTCGTGCTCGCCGCCGAGCTGCGCGGCATCGGCGAGACGGAGACGGGCTTTCGGCGGAAGTCGTTCGGAGCAGGCCAGTTTGGTCGCGACAACCTCGAAATCCTCACGGCTTACCTCATGGGCAAAAGCTTCGTGGGCATGCGCACGGATGATGTGCGGAGCTGGGCACGCGTTTTGAAGGCGAAGTCATCCGAGGTGAGCGTGATCGCCATCGGCGAGGCAGCGATTCCCGCGCTGCATGCGGCGGCGCTGGAGCCAGATGCGTTTCAGACGATCACGCTGCGGCAGATGATCCCGAGTTGGGAATTGCTCGTGGGCTCGGAGGGCACCTTCGATCAAACCGTGAACATGGTGCATGGCGTGCTGCGGCACTACGATCTGCCCGATTTGATCCAAATGGTGGGCAAGGAGCGGGTGGTGATCGAGCAGCCGGTGAACGGGATGGGCGTGAAGGTGGAATGAAGTCAGCCACGCGTGGCGTTTATGCGGACTCCTCTGCATGAAAGCCATCTTCGCTGCCTTCCTCGCCCTCACTCTCGCAGTCACTGCGCGTGAGAAGACCCTCGACATTTATTGGATCGACTCAGAGGGCGGTGGCTCGACGTTGATGGTGACCCCGGCGGGTGAATCGGTGCTCATCGACACGGGGAACCCGGGTGGGCGTGATCCTCAGCGCATTCAGAAAGTCGCCATGGAGGTCGCAGGTTTGAAGCGCATCGACCACGTCATCATCACACACTTTCATTTCGATCATTTTGGTGGTCTGGCCGAACTGGCGGCGCTAATGCCGGTTGGGACACTCTATGACAAGGGAATCACGGAGGGCAGCCCGGATGGCAAGGCGCAGGACATGCGCTGGACCTTGATGAGCCGGCCCTATCGCGATGCGAAGGTCGAAAAACGCGTCACGCTGGCCGCAGGCGATGTTTTGCCGCTCAAACAGGCCGAGGGCAGCCCGAAGCTCACGCTGCGATGCCTTGGCGCGAATCAGAAATTCATCCCTCCGTTTCCTGATCAGCCGGAAAACCCGCTGAAGGGCTCTGTGCCGCCGAAAGCGCCCGATCCGAGCGACAATGCGAACAGCGTGGTGATGGTGCTCGATTTTGGCGGTTTCCGCTTCTTTGACGGAGGTGATCTGACGTGGAATGCGGAGGAGAAACTGGTCTCGCCCTTCAATCTGGTCGGCACCGTCGATCTGTATCAGGTGAACCACCACGGTCTGGACAGCAGCAACAATCCCATCCTCATTCAAAGCCTTCAGCCGACCGTTTCTGTGATGAACAACGGTCCGAAGAAAGGCACCAGCAAGAGCGCGATGGACGCGCTGAAATCGACTCCGACGATCCAGGCGATGTATCAGGTGCATGAGAACATTCGTCCCGATGCCGAGAACACCGCCGACAAGGCGATGATCGCCAATCACGGCGATCTGGCGGAGGATTGCGTGGCGCAGCACATCCACTGCGTGGTGAGCGCGGATGGAAAGAGCTACACGGTTGAGGTGCCGTCGCAGAGGCACACACGGATGTTCCAGACGAAGACGAGGTAAGCACAGGCGCAGCAGAAGCCAGTTTTCGGCCATTGAGCCGCCGCGTTTCCGGCGTATGAGGACAGTCATACCCCCAACACCCCGACCATGCTCATTCCGACCTCGTTTCCCACCTCCAACGGCCCTGCTGAATCCAAACCACTGCTCGCGCAGGAGGGCTGGATGGTGCAGCACCTGTTTTACACCATCGACCACGGCTACTGGGCCGCGCTGACGCCGGAGGAGCGGCAGGAGCGTCGCGAGAATTTCACGCGCACGATCGAGGCGATCCGCAAGCATCCGGGCACGCAGTTGCTGGCCTTCGCGATGGTCTCGCCGAAGTCGGAACTGGGCTTCATGCTCATCACGCCGGATCTGCACGATTCGCAGCGCTTTGAGAAGCAGGTCAGCCTGGCGCTTGGCCCGGACGTGCTCACGCCGAGCTACAGCTACCTGTCGATGACGGAGTGGACGGAGTACTCGCAGACGGAGGACGAGTTCAAGGCGCAGATCGAGAAGGCGGAAGGTTTGGCACCCGGCTCGGAGGCTTTTGAGAAGCGTCTCGCGGAGTGGAAGGGCCACATGACGAAGTATTTCAACGACCGCCTCTATCCCAACCTGCCGGACTGGCAGGTGTTCTGTTTCTATCCGATGAGCAAGCGCCGCAGCGTGGGCGCAAACTGGTACGCGAACGAGTTTGCCAAGCGTCGCGAGCTGATGGGCGGGCATGCGAAAACGGGCCGCAAATACGCCGGCAAGGTGCGCCAGCTCATCTCCGGCTCCACGGGCCTCGACAGCCATGAATGGGGCGTGACGCTGTTTGCGCACGATATTTTCCAGATCAAGAGCATCGTCTATGAGATGCGCTTTGATGAAGTCACCACGCAGTACGGCGAGTTTGGCGACTTCTACATCGGCATCCAGACGCCCACGAGCGAGCTGCTGCAGCGGGTGATGCTTGCGTGAGGCCCGATTTGGTTCATTGCTCCCGCCCAGTGCAAAACCAGCCCCTCACCATCGCCAACCGTCAGTTCAACTCCCGTCTCATGCTTGGGACGGGCAAATTCGCGAGCGGCGAGCTGATGCGTGAGGCGATCATCGCCTCGGAGACGGAAATCGTGACTGTGGCGCTGCGGCGGGCGGATTTGACGGGAAAGGGTGATCCGTTTGCGAACATCCTCGATTTCATCCCGAAGAACGTGCTGCTGCTGCCGAACACCAGCGGCGCGATGAACGCGGAGGAGGCGGTGCGCCTTGCCAGACTGGCGGTGGCGGCCGGTTTGCCGAACTGGGTGAAGCTCGAAATCCATCCCGACCCGCGCTACCTGCTGCCAGACCCGATTGAGACGCTCAAGGCGGCCGAAATCCTCGTGAAAGAGGGATTTATCGTGCTGCCCTACATCAATGCCGACCCGGTACTGGCCCGTCGCTTGCAGGACGTGGGTACGGCCACGGTGATGCCTCTGGGCTCGCCCATCGGGTCGCACCAAGGCATCACAACGAGGCGGCAGATTGAGATCATCATCACCCAGGCCACGGTGCCGGTGGTGGTGGACGCGGGCATTGGCGCTCCCAGCCATGCGGCGGAGGCCTTTGAAATAGGTGCGGACGCGGTGCTGGTGAACACGGCCATCGCCGTGGCGGCTGACCCGGTGCGCATGGCACAGGCCTTCAAAATGGCCGTGGAGGCCGGGCGTGGCGCTTATGAGATCGGCCTGGGCGAGAGCGCGGAGGAAGCCGCCGCGACGAGCCCGCTGACGACGTTTCTTTATCAATAAGGCCCGGCTTTCGGGGTGATTCAGCCCTTCACCAGGTAGGTGAAAGCGAGAACACCGCAGAACAAAAGGGCTGCCGCGAGGCACATTCCATAAAAGATGATCATAGAGGCCGGGCATTTACCGCGAATTGACCTTTTCGCCAACGGAAATTTTGCTTGCCAAACCGGGGTCTCGGGGCAAACTCCGCGCCCCTATGGCAAAAACATGCTGGCTCGAGCGCGACAAGCGCAAACGTAAAACCGTCGAAAAGTACGCGAAACTCCGTGCTGAACTGAAGGAGAAGGGCGACTACGTCGGCCTCTCGCTGCTTCCCCGTGATGCAAGCCCGACACGTCTCATCAACCGCTGCCGCGTTTCCGGCCGTCGTCGTGCGTTCATCCGCCGCTTCCAAATGTCTCGTATGACTTTCCGCGAACTCGCCTCCCAGGGCATGATTCCTGGCGTGACGAAGTCGAGCTGGTAGCCTTCCCGTCCGAACTGGCGGTCCGGCCTCTGTTGCCGGCCGCCCGGAGAGGAGGTGTTTCGCTTTCCTGCATGCCCACCTACTCTTACATCGCGGAAGATCCTGAAAAAGGATGCCCTGCCTGCCGCAGGGGCTTCGATCTGCGGCGTCCGATCAGCAGGCCTGCGCTTGAGGCCTGCCCGCTGTGCAAACAGCCAGTCAAAAAGCTCATCTCCGGTTTCAACACGCCGAAGTACACCAAGCCGCTTTCTGTGTCCGACGCCAAGGCCGCCGGGTTCACCATTCTGGAAAAGCGCTGCGATGGGAATTACGAGAAGCTCTGAGCCTCCCAGCCGCGCCTGATCTGCCTCCATGATTCTGTTTTTCGCCAACGCATCCGCCGAACTCGTGCGTGAGTGGAATTTCACGGCCAGCGACTTGTTCTGGCAGGCGGTCATCGTGCTGACCATCGTGCTGCTGAACGCTTTTTTCGTCGCCGCCGAGTTTGCCATCGTCAAGGTGCGCGACAGCCAGCTCACCGCCGCCATCGATGAGGGCACCAGCGGTGCGAAGTTCGCCCAGCACGTCACGCGGAACCTGGACGCCTACCTTTCCGCCGGCCAGCTCGGCATCACGCTCACCAGCATCGCGCTCGGCATTTTCGGCGAGCCGCATGTGGCAATGGTCGTGCAGCCGATGCTGTTCAAGCTGGGAGTTACGAGCGAGACGGTCATCCGCTGGACCTCCATCGGCATCGCCTATGCCATTGTGACTTATCTCCACGTCGTTTTGGGCGAACAGACGCCCAAGGTGCTCGCCATCCGCAAATCACTCGCCGTCACGCTGATCATCGCCCGGCCGCTGCACTTGTTTTACGTCGTGCTGAAGCCCGCCATCTGGATTCTCAGCGCCAGTACGAACGTCATGCTGCGCCTGTTTGGCATCTCTTCCGTCTCCGAGCATGAGATTGCGCATTCGGAAGAAGAACTGCGTCACATCGTGGCGGAGAGCCAGAAATCGAAGGAGGTGACGGAGACCGAGAAGGACATCCTGCTCAACGCTCTGGCCCTCAACGACCGCTGTGTGCGTGATGTGATGACGCCGCGCAACACCGTCATCTCCCTGGATGCCGACGACAGCTTCGAGTCCAGCCTCAAGACCGCGATCGACTCGAAGCACACGCGCTACCCACTTGTCGAGGGCCATCTGGACCACTCCATCGGCATCATTCACATCAAGGATCTGCTGGCGCTCATCGGCAAGCCGCAGCCCGACCTCCGCAAGATCAAGCGTGAGCTTCATATGGTACCGGAGATGATGCCCATCGACAAGCTGCTGCGCTTCTTTCTCGACAAGCATGTCCACGTCGCCCTGGCCGTCGATGAGTTTGGCGGCGCGGTTGGCATTGTCACGCTCGACAACGTGCTGGAGGAGATCGTGGGCGATATTCAGGACGAGTTCGACCACGAGGTCAGCGAGTTCCGCCGCATCAACGAGAACGAGTTCACCGTCGAGGGCACGTTCAACCTTTACGAACTCGCCGATCAGACCGGCATCGATCTCGAAAGTGACGAGGTCACCACCATCGGCGGTTACGTCACGCATCTGCTCGGTCATCTGCCAAAAGTTGGAGAAAAAGTGACCATCGAAGATTACGAGGTCACCACCACCAAGGCTGATCTGCGCCGCGTGCTCCAATTGCACTTCAAGCGTCTTTCCAGTGTCGCAGATGAAGCCGCTGCTGCCGATGGCACGCCCGAGGGCGTTTGAGATCACTCAGGCGAAAACTGTCGCATCAGCGACAAATGCGTCCACATCTGCCTCGGTCGTTCGCCAGGAGCACATCAGGCGCGATCCGCCGCCGATGAAGCTGTAAAAAACCCAGCCGCGCTCCTTGAGGCCGGTTTTGATCTTCTCCGGCAGTTTCGCAAAGACGGCGTTCGCATCGACAGGATAGAGGATCTGCACGCCGGGCAGGTGGCCGAGGGCGTCGGAGAGCCGGCGGGCGAGCACGTTGGCGCTGCTGGCGTGTTTTTTCCAGGTGTCGTTGGTCAGCATGCGCAGCCACTGCGCGGAGATGAAGCGCATCTTGGAGCTGAGCTGCCCGGCCTGCTTGCAGCGGTATTGAAAGTCCTGCGACAGGTCCTTGTTGAAGAACACCACGGCCTCGGTGACGGCCATGCCGAGCTTCGTGCCGCCACAGCACAACACATCGACTCCGGCGCGCCAGGTGATGTCTGCTGGAGAGGTGTTCAACCCGGCCAGCGCGTTGAAAAAACGCGCACCGTCCATGTGGATCGCCAATCCGTGCTGTTTCGCGAGTGCACCAAGTCCGGCGATCTCGCCGGGGCGATAGACGGTGCCCAGTTCGGTGCTTTGGCTGATGCTCAAAGCACGCGGCTTGGGGAAATGCAGGTCATTGCGGCTGGTGGCGATGCGTTCCACATCCGCAGGGTCCAGTTTGCCAAGGGGACTGCGGGCGAGCAGGATTTTCGAGCCGTGGCTGAAAAACTCCGGCGCGCCGCATTCATCCGTCTCCACATGCGCCTCATGCGCGGTGATGATGCTGTTGTAGCTGCGGCACAGCGTCGCAAGCGCGAGCGAATTGGCCGCCGTGCCGTTGAAGACGAAGTACACATCGCAATCGGTCTCAAAGAAGCACCGGAAGGTCTCGCAAGCTTCCGCCGTGATCGAATCGGCCCCGTAGCTCGGCTGGTAGCCCTGGTTCGCCTCTTCGAGCGCCTGCCAGGCCTCAGGGCAGACGCCGGAGGTGTTGTCGGAGGCGAAGTGGTATTTCAATTCAGTGCTCATGCCTTGGATTTCGGTTTGCCGTGCCAGACCAGCACGATGCCCGCCGCCAGCAGCAGCAGGTCACGCAGAATAAGGTCGCGGTAATTCGAAGACGCGTCCGAGTGTCCGAAACAACCGCAGCGGATGTCGATACCACGCCACCAAGAGATGCCGATGGCAATGAGGAAGACCAGCAACGAGGCGTTCAGAATCATGAGGCCGCCGGAGCGCATGAAACCGCTCATCACGGCCAGTCCGGCCAGGATTTCCAGCCAAGGAAGCCCCATCGCCACCCATGCGGCCCAGGGATCTCCCAGCAGATCAAAACTGCGCACGTCATCGAGGAAGGAAATCGGGTCAGCGACTTTTAACAAGCCTGAATATACAAACACGCCGCCGAAGAAAAAGTGAAGAAGGAGTCGAAGCATGGGTTGGCAAAACTTACGGCACCAGTTCCGTCATCGGCAACAGCCAGATGACGAGCTTTTTGTCCTCATAACCTTCACCAGCCCGTGGCAGGCCGCGCACCTCCACCGGACGCCCGAGCAGCATGCCAAGCTGCGTGGCGAATCCGGCCTTGGGCGATTCGGCACCTCCGCCAAAGCTGAGCTGCGGATCGTCAAAGACGCGCAGCAATTCGCTGCCATGCAGGACAATGGGGGATTTCGCACTCGGCTCGATGCCCTGGATGGAAATCAGGTCCGCGCCTTCATCACCCAGCAGCCGAGCGGTGTTGAGAGGATCGAGCCTGCGGCTCAGATCACCGGAATCCGCCTGCTCCAGAATGGTGGCGTTGATGATCGGCGTCTCGGTGCTGACGAGGCGCGGGAATTTTTCACGCACCTGCTTGTTCACCGCCAGCGCGACGGCTTTCATTGCCTCCGGGGTCCAGTGGCTGTCCTGCGCGAAGAACACCTGCTGCCGGTCGCGGAATTCCCACAGCGCGTCGGTCATGTCCATCACCTCAATGCCTGCCGCCTTGAGCTCCGCGACTTGGGCATTCTCCTCCTTCAGACGCACCGGGCCCGTGTAGCGCCCATCGCGGATCTGCTCGGGATAAAGCGCCGCGCGTCCGGGGATCAGCACCACGAGCAGGCTTGTCTCCTGTGCTTTCAGACGCGAAGCCAGCGCAGTCAAACGGGCCTGGGTCTCGTTGCTTTCGCGTTTCGCATGCACCAGACGGTCGATCTCGGCGTGGGGGAAGAGCCAGCCCTCGCGTGCGAGATACACGTCGCGATTGCCCTCATGCAGCACATGCGTCAGCACCCACTGCATGCCGCTGCGCACGCAGGCGGCGGCCAGATTGGTCCTTGAAGGCGTGAAACAGGTAGCGATCTCAAACACCAGCGGCACCACGAGCGCGATCACAAACACGCGCACGAGTTTCAGCGCCTCCTGGGGGCTGAATTCCGGCTCCGGCGGCACCACAGTGCGCTTGGCGGGATCAATTTTGGGCAGGGCGGGCTTCATCACGCGGGAGGGGAATGAGTCCACAGCAGCGCCATGGCGAAGAAGAACACACCGAGGCAGATCGCGCCCTTCCAGAAGGCGGGAGTGCGCAAAAAGTCACGCGAGTAAGGCAGGCCAAGAAAGCAGGCCAGCGCTGCGACCATCGTGATGGTGTGATAATCACTCCACACACGCGCTTCCTGGAACACCGTGGCAATCGTTTTGACCGGAGGCGTGAACAGCGCCCGCAGATGCAGCCAGGCATCGCCCCAAGTTACCGCGTCCGCCGACAGGCTCAGTACCGTGAGAAGGATCAACAAAGGAAGCAGCCGGATAAGTTTGCCATGCGTGAGGAAACGCAGATCGATCAGGGACTGCACCTTGTCCTCAATCTTGACGCCCATCATGCCGCCGAGACCAGCGATCAAATCTCCCGCGCTCGTGAAGGCGAAGTGCAGGCTCAGCAGCCGCGCCAGAAATCCCATCCATGCCACGCCCTTGCTCAGGCTTTCTGTGCCGCCAAGCATCACCATGCCGGAGAGATGCCACAGCGGACCGACCAACAGCACCCACTTGCCCATGCCTAGGCAGAAGCGCATCACGCCCTGCGCCACGTCCAGCGTGGCCGGTCGCGGCTTCAGCGCCATGCGCGCCGCCAGCGCGAGCGGCAGCAGCACAAACAGCAGATGGTGGGTGGTCGGAAACACGGCGTATGCAGATGGCGACGGCTTCACGGCAGTCAATGGCGGAATCTTGGGGGCTGACACAAGTCTGGAGTTCCTTGCAACACTCCCCTTGGGCTGTTTCGTTTGAATGATATGCACGATCTCGATCCCAACCTCCCAGAGCACCTTGTCCGCCGCGATTTCTTGAAGAAGCTCGCCGCCGCTTCCACCGCCGCGTGGATGACTGGCGCGCCGAAGGCGATCTGGGCCAAAACCGGCGACAAAGTCACGCATCCACCTGCGAAAGCCGACGCCTGCATCTTGCTCTGGATGGCGGGCGGGATGGCGGCACCAGACACGTTTGACCCGAAGGGTTATCTGCCGTTCGAGAAGGGTCTCGAAGTGAAGCGGATGCTCAGCACCTTCCCGGCAATCAACACGAGCGTGGACGGCATCAAAATCTGCCAGGGTCTCGAAAACATCGCCAAGGTCATGGATCGCGGCACGCTGATCCGCAGCGCGGTGCAGCCGGATCTCGGCAGCATTTTGCACTCGCGGCACCAGTATCATTGGCACACGGGTTATGTCCCTCCGCAGACGGTGGCGTGTCCGCACATCGGCTCGTGGATGGCGAAGGTGCTCGGCCCGCGCAACAAGGTGATGCCCGCGTTCATCAACATCGGCCAGCGGCTCGAAGGCGTGGGCGAAAGCGAGGAGTTGAAGGCCTTCACCACCGCCGGATTCTTTGGCAGCGAGTTCGGACCGATGAATCTCCCCTTCCCCGAGGAAGCGGCGCAGTCCGTGAAACCGCCGAAGGGCATGGACGCGAACCGTTTCGCCAATCGCGACCGTCTGTTCCGTAAACTCGTCGATCAAAGCCCGCAGCGCGAGTTCATGAGCGATTACCAGCAGGAATCCATGCTACGCAGCATGGACAACGCCTACCGACTGCTCAGCGCGAAGGAGCGCGAGGCCTTCGACATCACGCTGGAGCCGAAGGAGAGTTACGCGAAGTATGACACGGGCCGCTTTGGCCGTGGCTGTCTGCTCGCACGTCGTTTGGTCGAGGCGGGCACACGATTTGTCGAGGTCACCACCGAGTACGTCCCCTTCTTCCAATGGGACACGCACAAGGACGGCCACACGACCGTGGACGCCATGCACAAGGAAATCGACGCACCCATCGCTCAGCTCGTGCTCGATCTGGAGGCGAAGGGCCTGCTCGACCGCACGCTCATCGTCATCGCCAGCGAGTTCAGCCGCGATGCGCTCATGGAAGGCAAGCCCGGCTCCACCGCGAACGACCAAACCACATTCAAGGTCGATACGCTCAGTGAGATGAAGCACTACGGCCTGCACCGCCATTTCACCGGCGGCACCAGCGTCATGACCTTCGGCGGCGGTGTGAAGAAAGGTTTCCTCTACGGCGAAACCGCCGACGAACGCCCGCTCATCGCCACGAAGAACCCCGTCAGTGTCATGGACTTGCATGCCACGATCATGACTGCGATGGGCATCAGCCCGAAGACCGAGTTCGAAATCGAAGGCCGACCGTTCTACGTCACCGAGGACGGGAAAGGGAAGGCTGTGACAGAAATCTTCGCGTAAACGATTGTCAGCGGTGGTTTGCCCCGTTTAGGCTGGCTCATGAACGCGCACCGCCTTCTCCGCATCGGGGTCACGACTTTGGTCCTGGCCGTTTCTTCCATAACTCTTGCTGCTGACGGCGATGCCGAATGGCAGAAGGTCAATGACAGCATTGAGGGCATCAAAAATCCAAAGGAGAAGCCACAGTCGCGTGAGCAGGCCATCGAGCTGCTCAAAACCGGTCTCGTCAGCTTCGACGCGGCCTACGCAGCTGCCATGAAGGCGGCCCCGGCCAATGTTGCTCGTTATGACGCGGCCTTGTTTGAAGCAATGGTGGGACGTGCGCGTGAGATAGCGGGTGTGCCAGCGCCTACCAAAGCCGCCATCAGCCTTGCTGATATCATCAAAGCCGAGGACGCCAAACCCGAGACCAAATCACAGGCAAGTCTGATTGATGTCATGGAATCTGCGGAGGCTGCCGAAGGCCCCGGTGGAGACACTGCCGCTTGGATCGCCAAGGCGGAGAAGCACCTGAAAGACTTCCCGGCTGAGAAAATGAACAAGATGGTCGAAGGCAAGGTGAAGAGCATCAAGGCCGCCGCCGAGATCAAGACCAAGCCGCTGGAGATGAAATTCACCGCCGTGGATGGCCGTGAGGTCGATTTGGCGAAACTTCAGGGCAAGGTCGTGCTCATCGACTTCTGGGCCACCTGGTGCGGACCGTGCGTGGCTGAGCTGCCAAACGTGATCAAAGCCTACAAGGAACTGCATCCGAAAGGTTTCGAGATCGTCGGTATCTCGCTCGATTCCGATAAAGCGGAGTTGCAGGCATTCGTGAAGGACAAAGGCATGGAGTGGCCGCAGTACTTCGACGGCAAGGGCTGGCAAAACGAGATCTCCACCAAGTATGGCATCAACTCGATCCCGGCCATGTGGCTGCTGAACAAGAAGGGCATGGTCGTGAGCACCAATGCGCGCGGCGGTCTGGAGGAACAGGTGGCAAAACTGCTCGCGGAGTAAGCTCATGATCCAGCGCTCGTTGTTCACGGCTGTCTTGCTGGCTGCCTCGTTGCTGCATGGGCAAGAGGCGGCTCCCGAAGTCCAAAAGAACGTCATGGTGCCGATGCGCGACGGCGTGATGCTTGCCACGGACATCTACCTGCCTGCCGGAAACAAGGACAAGCTGCCCGTCATCCTGACGCGCCTGCCTTACAACAAGGACGGCGCGAAGAGCTTCGGTGAATACTTTGCCGCGAATGGCTATGCCTTCGTGGCGCAGGACACGCGGGGTCGTTATGCTTCGGAAGGCGTTTGGCACTGGATGACCGATGATGGCGTCGATGGAGCCGATTGCGCCGCGTGGATCGCCGCGCAGCCGTGGTCGAACGGCAAGATCGGCATGGTAGGAACCTCGTATGTCGGCGGCACGCAGCATGCGATGGCGCTCGAAAAAGTGCCACAGCTCACCACCGTCATTCCCGTCGATGCCGTGTCCAACATGGGCCGCCAGAGCATGCGCAACGCGGGCGCGTTTGAAATGCGCTTCTGGAACTGGATCATGCTCAACGCGGGCAAAGGCAGCAACGCCGCGCTCGATCCCGCCACGCAGGCCGAGTTGAAGGAGATGGCGGACAACCGCTGGGATTATCTGAACCATCTGCCGCTGCGTCCAGGCTCCACGCCGCTCAAGCTCGCTCCCGAATACGAGGACTGGCTCATCCAGGCCATGCGCCACGGCAAGGACGACGCTTTCTGGGCGCAGAACAACATCCTGGCCGATCCCACGCGCTACAAGGACATGCCCGTCTATCTCGTCGGCGGCTGGTATGATTCATGGGCCGGCAACACCTCTGCCAACTTCACCACGCTCTCGAAGACGCTGAAAAGCGATGTTTATTTGATCATGGGGCCGTGGATTCATGGCGCGCAGGGCAAATCCGCGCACGGCCAGGTCGAGTTCGGTAGCGAGGCGGCCATCGCGGATCAGCTCGCGTGGCGCAAAGAGTGGTTTGATCACTGGATGAAGGGTCTCGACAACAGCGTCGGCAAATCCGCGCCCTTCGCCAAGAAAGTGCGCATCTTCGTCATGGGCACCGGCGATGGCAGCAAGACCAAGGACGGCCTGCTCAATCACGGCGGCCAGTGGCGCGATGAAAACGAGTGGCCGCTCGCTCGTGCGAAGCCCACGCCGTTCTATTTGCATGCCGACGGTCTTTTGAGCGACGTGAAGCCAAAAAACGAAGGCGGAGCGACGACCTACGCCTTCGATCCGAAGAATCCTGTTCCCACGCTCGGCGGCAACATCTCCTCCGGCGACGGCATCATGCAGCAGGGCGCGTGGGATCAGCGTGGCGGTGAAAAATTCTGGAACTGGACGAAGCCCATCCCGCTTTCTGCCCGCAGCGACGTGCTCGTATTTCAGACGGCACCGCTTGCCGAAGACATCGAAATCACCGGCGAGATCGAGGTGAAGCTTTGGGCCTCGTCTTCAGCCGTGGACACCGACTTCACCGCCAAACTCATCGACGTTTATCCGCCCAGCGCCGACTGGCCGCATGGCTTCGACCTCAATCTCCAGGACGGCATCGTCCGTGCCCGTTTCCGCGACTCGCTCCAGGAAGAAAAGCTCATGGAGCCGGGGAAGGTCTATCCTTTCACCATCAAGCTCTACCCCACGAGCAATGTCTTCAAAAAGGGTCATCGCATCCGCGTGGACATCAGCAGCAGCAACTTCCCACGCTTCGACGTGAATCCAAACACCGGCGAGCCGCTCCAGCAGCACCGCCGCACGGTCATCGCCACGAACACGATTCATTACGGTGCCGAGCATCCCTCGCACATCGTGCTGCCGTGGGTGCAAAAGTGAAGTACACGCCCAACGGCCTTTAAGGATCCAATCACTTTTTCATCAAACCCAGCACCGCAGAAGTCATCGCCTTCACTCCCGTTTCAATGCTGGGCTCGGGAACCGGTTTGAAGAAGGGGGAATGCAGTGAGGGCAGCGTGGTGCCTTTCGCCTTGGCCTCGGCGACGACCTCCGGCGGCTGTGTGCCGAGCCAGAACATGCACAGCGGCACTTTTTCCTTGGTGAGGCCGTATTCGGCAAAGTCTTCGGCTCCCATCACGGGTTCGCGGGTGAGGACCTTGTCAGGACCGATGGCGGAGCCGACCAGGCCGCGCACTTCAGCGCACAAGGCGGGCTGGTTGTAGAGCGCGGGCGCTTGGTCGTCGGAGACGATGACCTCGGGCATTTTGTCGACGGGCATGTTGGCGGACTCGGCCTGGGCTTTGACGATGCGCTTGATGGATTCGACGAGCTTCTTGCGCGTGTCCGTCTGATAGCTGCGCAACGTGAGCTGGAGGCGCACCTCGTCGGAGATGATGTTGCTCTTCGTGCCACCGTGGATGCTGCCGACCGTCACCACCGCCGGATCACCGGGCCGCACCTCGCGGCTGACGATGGTCTGCAAGGCCAGCACGATGTGTGAGGCGAGCACGATGGGGTCTCTGGTCAAATGCGGCATGGAGCCATGCCCGCCGACGCCTTTGACGACGATCTCGACGCTATCGACATTCGCCAGCGCGTAACCTTCGACGATGCCGATCTGGCCATGCGCCATGTCGGAGGCGCAATGCAACGCGATGGCCTTGTCCGGCTTCGGAAACTTGGAAAACAGGCCCGCTCGCAGCATGAGTCGAGCGCCGAGCACGCGCTCCTCCGCATGTTGCCCGATCATGACGACCGTGCCCTTCCATTGATCGCGCAGCTTGCTCAAAGCCCGCGCCGTGCCGATGAAGCTCGCCATGTGGATGTCATGCCCGCAGGCGTGCATCACGTTCACCTCGCGACCGAGATCATCCTTCACGACCTTCGTGCTCGCGTAAGGCGCACCGGTTTGCTCCTTCACCGGCAGTCCGTCCAAATCGGTGCGCACCAGGATCACCGGGCCATCGCCATTTTTGAGCACGCCGACGATGCCGTTGCCACCAACCTTCTCCGTGACCTCCAATCCGGCCTCGCGCAGCTCCTTGGCGATGCGGGCCGCCGTCTCGACCTCATGCAGCGACAGCTCCGGGTTCACATGCAGTTCTTTATAAAGCTCCACGAGCGAGGGCAGCTCCTGATTCGTCACGGAAGCGACATCAGCAGCGAAAAACGAGGAGGTGGCGAGCAGGGACAGGAAGATCGGCTTCATGGGGAAAGTTTCAGGTTTCAAGTTTCAGGTTCCAAGCAGGTGCTGAAGTCGCAAACGACTTGGAACTAGAAACCAGAAACGCGAAGCCATTCTTACAGCCTCGGCTTCTCCGGCTTGATCGGCGCGTCAGCCGACCGCACGCCCTTCACCGTCGTCTTGCGTTTGAAAATCTTGTCGCTGCTGCACACGAACAGCTCGTCGAAGTTCGCGCCGCCGAAGACCGCGTTCGCCAGCCACTTGCGCTGCGGTTTGGCGATGATGCCGTTCACGCGACCCGCCTGGTCGCAGAACTGGAGGCCCGCATGCGTCGTGACGTAGAGTCGGCCCTTGGCATCCAGCGTCATGCCGTCCGCGCCGCTTTCCATCACGCCATCGGGCAGGCGCAGATGATGATACGGCTGCTTCGCGCTCAGCGAGCCGTCCGCCTCGATGTGATAGCTCCACACAAACTGCCCGCGCATGTCCGCGACGAGCAGGAGACTTTGATCCGGCGTCAACCGCACGCCGTTCGGGAAGGCGATGCCGTTTTTGTCATTCGTATCGACCACACGCTTCTCGCCCTGCGGCGTGATGAGCCACACCTGCTTGTGCGGCGGATCGGTGACGTAGAGATTGCCGTTCTGCGCCACGCACAGGTCATTCGAATCGATGTCGCTGGCGATCACGCTCCCCTTCCCCGCTTCGTCGTAGGCCACGATCTGCTTCTTGCCGCTCGCGCAGGCAAACAAGCGCCCGTCCGGGCCAAACATCAGCCCGTTGGCCTCGCCCGTGTCTTCAGCGAAGACGCTGACCTTACCATCGAGCGCGACCTTGTGGATGTGGCTGTTCGGGATGTCGGTGAAGAACACCTCGCCCTTCGCGTTCACCGCCGGGCCTTCAGTGAAGCCGTGCCCTTCGCTCACGAGCTGCCATTCGCTGTCCGCACCGAGCACCTCCATCACCGGAGCGCGTGAGTTCACGCCCTTCGTCACCGGTTTCGGCCAGTCTTTCCACAGCCAGCGCATCGCGTCCGGGAAAATCGCCGTGGCATGCTTGCCGTTGTGGCCGCCATCGCCCCAAACGTGGTTCACCTCGTAACCGGCGAACTCAAAGGCCGACAGCATCTCCTGGTTCGCGAGGAACCAGTTCCCGCCCGTGCCGTTCGCGTCATTGCTGCCGTCTTGCAGGAAGACTCGCAGCGCCTTTGGCTCGTTCTTGCGGATCATCACCGGGTAATCATTCCCACCGCGCTGATCCACATAGGTGCCGATGGTGCTAAACACCCGGCTGAAAGCCTCCGGCCGCTCCCAGGCCGCCGTGAAGGCCGCGATGGCCCCGCTGCTGCTGCCCGCGATGCAGCGGTCGTTGCCGCTCTTCGAAAGGCGGATCGCCCGCCCGTCGCTCGTTTTCTGCTTCTCCACCTCGGGCAGCAGTTCTTCGAGCAGGAAGCGCGCATACGCATCGCCCAGGCCGTCATACTCCACGCTGCGGTTGAATCGATCCAGCGCCGCGTTCCCGTCCCGTGCTGGCACACGGCCATGCATCACAAAGACGCCGATCGTCACCGGCATTTCCTTTTTGGCGATGAGGTTGTCGAACACCACCGGTGCCTGATTTTGGATGCCATCCTGGTTCACATGCACGCAGGCCGGTTTCTCCGGCGAGTATTGCGCTGGCACATAGATCCAGTAATCCCGCACCGTGCCGGGAAAGATCTTGCTGCCCTTGAACTCGAGTTTGATGACCTCACCCTTCGGCACGCCGGGTTGCGGCTTGGAGTCCGGCCCTGGCACATAATCATCCACCGCGAAAGCGGCAGCGGCGGTCATCATCAACAAGGCAAGAGCAAGTGGTCGGGAGAGCATCATGGCGGCGCGACTCTGGAAACCCCGCCCCCGATGTCAAAGGAAACACCCCGTCACTGCGGCACCTCACCATTGCCCGAGGCAACCCTGGCACCACCCACAAAAACAGCCCGCCGAAAGCTCGTCTCGAACGTATCACATACCTGCGAGAACACCCGCGGCCGACCTACGCCGCTTGACCCACCCTTCGCCCCACCCACATTGACTTCCATGTCAGCCATCCCTGTGACAGCCTCTTTCGACACCCCACCCGCCCCGCGCTTTCCCTCCGTGAAGGAGTGGAAGGCTATCGTGGCCGAATTCCAGCACCCGTCCGTCAAACGGGCCGTCTGGCAGTTGGTGAACACCCTCGTTCCCTATGCCGTGCTCTGGGTGCTCATGTACCATTTCCTCAGCGTCTCCTGGTGGATCGTCGTTCCGCTCGCCGTGCTCGCCGGCGCGCTCATGGTCCGCGTCTTCATCATCTTTCATGACTGCGGCCACGGCTCATTCTTCTCCTCCCGCCTTGCCAACGACATCACCGGCTTCCTGACCGGCATCCTCACCTTCACGCCCTACCACCAGTGGCGCTGGGAGCACGCCCTCCACCATGCCACCACCGGCGACCTCGACCGCCGTGGCATCGGCGACGTCTGGACCATGACCGTGCAGGAGTACCTCGAATCCTCGCGCTGGAAACGCTTTGCCTACAAGCTCGCCCGCAATCCCATCGTCCTCTTCGCTATCGCCCCCTTCGTCCTCTTCGTCATCCTCCAGCGCATCCCCAACAGCCGTGCCGACGCCCGCGAGCGCCGCTCCGTCTGGTACATGAACCTCGCCCTCCTCGCCGTGGGCGCCGCCCTCTCCTCGGTCTTCGGGCTGGGCACCTACCTCATCCTCCAGACCATCATCACCAGCGTCGCCGGCGTCTTCGGCGTGTGGCTCTTCTACATCCAGCATCAGTTTGAAGACGCCTACTGGGAGCGTCACGAAGACTGGGACTACACCGCCGCCGCCTTGCAGGGCTCCTCCTTCTACAAGCTGCCGCGCATCCTCCAGTGGTTCTCCGGCAACATCGGCTACCACCACATCCATCACCTCAGCTCGCGCATTCCGAACTACAACCTCGAGCGCTGCCACGACTCCCACCCCGTCTTTCAGCAGGTCAAGCCCATCACCCTCCGCACCAGCCTCAAATCCCTCGGCTACCGCCTGTGGGACGAGCAGCTCAACAAGCTCGTCGGCTACCGCCGCATGCGCGAGGTGCGGCGTGAGCAGGCCGCCGCCAAAGCCGCGCAGGACAAGGTCGCGGCCGTGCAAAGCTTCGAAAACGAAGGCGGGCATCCCATCGCGCCGGAGAAGCAGCCGTAAACCCGGCCGCTTCGTGCTTCCTCCCGCCTGGACCGGGAGATTCGCTGCGCTCAGGAGACTTGGAGACTTGGAGTTCCGTCTCTCCAACCTTCGGAATTCGGCAGCGATTCGCTCGCGCCTCGGCTCGGCATCCCTTGTTCGAAATTCTCTCCCTCCCCTTGTCTCCAAGTCTCCCCTTCTCCCAGTCTCCGGCTCGGCCTCACTCCACCCGCACCACGCTCTCGATCCGTCCGGTCTCAAACACCTCCGTGCCCAGACGCAGACGCAAGCCCCTGCCCTGAGTCGTCTCCTCGGCCACAAACAAGCAGCCCTCGCGCTCCCGTGCCTCGCCGCGCAGTTGCACCCGCACCGGCTTGCCCAGCGGCACGCCCCAGCGCTGCTCAAAGGCCCGCCTCGCCGCCTCCGCCTCGGATTTCCACGCCGCATAGCCCGCGCCATCGCCCTGGGCCGGCAGTTCCTCCGCGCGACGTGCCTCAGCCTCCGCCGCCCGTGCCTGGGCCACCTCCACCTTCCAGCGCGCATACCCATCGTCCGCAGACGCGCCCTGAAACAGCTCCAGCCCCGCCGTCTCCCCTTCAGGCACGTTCAAAGTCTCGGCCATGCCATCACCCGCCAAGGCCCACCGGCGTGGGGCGGCAGAAAAGAGCGATGGTTCCTCGGGTGGCATCAGAACTCGCTCCATGCCTCATCGTCTTGCCCGCTTCAACTTCTTCGCTCCGACTCACCGTCCCCAAGTCTCCCCCTCTACTTCAACCCCGCCGTCTTCATCGTCCGGAAAAACACCCCAGAACCCCCAGCCTGCTTCTCATCCGTGTCATAATAGATCGTGCCGAGCGTCTCGGCGTCGATCTCGACCGTGCGCGGGCAGGCACGTCCGCCGGTGGGACGACCGGGATTGTAAAACTCCACGGGATGCGCCAGATCCCACGTCTGCCCATCATCGCGCGAGATGATGAAATTGATGATGTCACCACCGACACCCGGTCCGACGATTTGCGAGGCGAGCAGCCAGCCGTTGTTCAGGCCCATCATCTCATGCCGCCAGCCTTGCGTGAAGACATCCGGGAAGGGCTTGATCGACTGCCAGGTCTGACCGCCATCGGTGGAGCGCTGCCCTTTGCCGCTGATCAGCGTCCCGGCAGGGGTGCGCACGAACGGCACGAGACCGTGGCTGGTCCCGTCGCCAAAGGCGGTCTCCTTTCCGGTCTTGGGATCATAGACCACCGTGCGGTCGGCCAGCGGCAGCAGCCAGGCGGTCGGCGACAGCTCGACAATGGGATGGCGGATGACGCTGTGAATCTTCGGGTCGGCATTCTTGGCGAGATTCACCGGCGCGCTCCACGTCAGGCCATCGTCGCTGCTCAGCGAATAGGCGACGTAACGCGATTTGATCTTCTCCTCCGGCGCAAACCACACATTCCAACAGTGCAGCAGCCGGCCGTCCGACAACGTCGTGAGCGACCCCGGGTAGATCGCGATTTTGTCCGTCGGCGGAAACAGCGCCGGCGGCGACCACGTCCTGCCGCCGTCCGTCGAGCGCGTGATGAGATGCGGCATGAACTCCTTCTTGCAGAACGTGGCCACCAGCGTGCCCTTCGTGCTCAGGCACAGCGCCGGATGAATGTGCCCGCTCACACCGGATTCGATGCGCACCGGCGCGGCGAGTCCTGGCTCCTGCCCCATCACCGCACTGCAGAGCAAGGCCGCGACCACCCAGGCGGCTGAAAAACGTCCAAGCGGGTGATCGAAGCGGAGTGGGGCAGAAGGGTTCATGCGTCGAACAAGTACGTCGCGAGTGGCTGCACTTCTTCGAGTTACGAGTTGCGCTCCGCCACGCGGGGCGGCTGCCTGCCGTTGGCACGGCCTGAGGTGCCGGTGGTCCGTCCACTTCCCGATGATGGTGGATACGCTAGCTCGCGAAATCCACATATGTCTGAGACTTGATTCCCCTCCTCATCGCAGCAAGACTACTTCATGGCCTACATTAATCACATCAGCCTTACTAACTTTCGCTCGTTTATGGCGGCGAATTGCCGGCTGAGTCCGTTCACATTAGTCGTGGGTGCCAACAACTCGGGGAAGACCAATTTTTTGCGTGCCTTTGCAGATTATTCATCAGCGCGATTGCTTGGAACACATCCGCCACCGCATCACAACACCCCACAGGACCAAGCCGTTGTAGCGCTTGGTGCCGGAGATCAAGCCTCCCTTGTCATTCGCCATCTTTTTCCCATCTACCGCTTTGATCCCGATACCATCAGCCGACCTGAGGCGGCTGCACAGGCCGATCCATTCGTGCGCGAGAATGGTGAAGGTGTCACGCAGGTGATTGAACGCCTCAACGAGGAAGGCTCGTCCGCCTTCGATGCCATTCTCACTCACTTCCGCTCAGCCATCAGCGAGATCGAATCACTCACTCTCCGCACCCTGCCACCCGGGGGTAAGAAGACGATCATGTTGCAGGAGCGCGGTCTCAAAGACAAAACACCGCTCAGCGAGGTTTCGGAAGGCACGCGGCTGGTACTCGCTTTGCTCACTGTGCTGTATCAAAAGGAACCGCCGCAACTGATCCTCATCGAGGATCTGGACCGTGCGCTGCATCCGCGGCTTTACGAGCGGCTCGTCGGCATCATCCGTCGCATCGTGCGTGACACTGGTGTGCAAATCATTGCCACCTCGCACAACCCTTATCTCATCGATTACTTCCAAGATGAACCCGAAGCCGTCGTCCTGGTGGAGAAGGCCGACGGCGTCAGTTCGCTGGCCAATCTCGACGACCGCCTCAAGGCCATCGACTGGGATTCTCCGACGGTGGAAGAAATGCCGCTGGGGCAGATGTGGTTCTCCGGCCTCGTGGGCGGCGTGCCAACGTTCCTGCGCAAACCGGCAGCGTAAATTCCTCACGCCATGCCCTTCATCTACATCGTGGCTGAAAGCGAGGGAGATGCGCTCTTCTACATCGCCTGCGCCGAGCGCATCCACGGCACGGCGTTCGAATCTAAGTTCTATGAGAGCCGTCGAGGCACGGGCATTGCTCAGGCGCGCCGCATGCTGCGTTACATGCTCGCCGACGTGCGGCATTCCAGTGGTGGTGGTCCCGGCATTTTCTGGATCGCCGCCCTCGACAATGACCGCTCACCACAACATCCCGATGGAGCCAGGCCTCCAGGCATACTTTCCGCCTTTGATCAACGCAAAGCCAACCGATATGCCGAACTTCAAGCGGAAGTTTCTAATCATGGCGTCTCCTGCCCAGGTGCCATTGCCGTGCCGGTGGAGATGATCGAGAGCTGGATTCTCCAAGCTTTGTCACCCAGTGCGATGTTGAATCTCCCAGCCTTTGCCGAGCAGACTGCTGCGCTCGCTATTGATTACTACCGCATCAATCTTAACTCGCCTCCTCCACCCCAACTGAAGGATCTGGCCTACGCGGCAATGAGGCAACACCATTGCCAGGAATGGTATGAGTTTCTCATTGAGGTCGCCGGCACTTTGGACGCGAACACGCTCGCGCAACAGTCACGCAGCTTCGCATTATTTCGTGATGCTCTGCTGCAATGGCAGATCACCTGATCCCACGTTCGCTTTCGATGGAGCGGCGTTCACCAGCATGCCGTTCCTTCAGCTTGGTGAGGACTTTCATCAGCCCATCTGATACTTCATGCCAGCCCAGTGATTGCGGACGGTGGTCCTTGATCGGTTTGCCGTCCTTCGGCAATGCGATCAGATGGTTGAGGCGGCCACAGGCTTTCCACTGGCAGCGGTGCAGGATCACCGGCACCACTTCGGCGCTTCTTTGTTCGCGACGTTCCAGAGCGCGGGTGATCTCCACGCGGTTGATGTAGTCGGACGTGAGCGAGTGATCGCTCACCAGCAGCACAAAGACATCCATCGCCTCCAATTGCTGGGTGATGCCACGGTTCCACTCCTCCCCCGCAGCGAGATCGGCATCCTGCCAGAAGTCCACCAACCCGGCGGTTTGCAGCACCTTGAGCTTGAGCACGAGCTGATCCTTCGCCGCGTCATCGTGATGGGAGTAGCTGATGAATACACGGGGCTTCCACACATCCGTGCGCGCATCATGCTCCGTCAGGCGGTTGTTCTCCTCCGTGGCGTTCACTTCCAGCGGGCCTTGCGGAGTGAGCATCTCGACCAGTGGCTCGGCATTTTTCTGTGCCGCCTTCTTCTCCGTATTTTCCAATCCCGTCACAGAGGCCCAGACTTCCGGTGCGTGGGAAAGTTGCAGTTCCTCTAGTGGATTAAGTCCTTTGATCTCACCATTCAAATCGCGCATCTCCGTCTGGATTGTACCGGCAAGTTGCTGACAATCCGGCTCTGGGCCGAGAACCGTGGCGGTGATGCGGCGGTCTGTCGCATCGGCACGCACCACGGCGCGGGCCTGACCCAGTTCCAGCAGCGTGCCATTCAGCCAGCGCGCGAGCCCCTCGCTCAGCGTGTGCGTGCGGGTGATGAAGCGGGGCACCAGTCCCTCCGGCAGCGCGGCATAAGTCCAGCGCAGGCGCGTCGCTTTGCCCTGCCATTCCTCTCCCAGCAGCGGTTGGGAATCGGCCAGCGCCTGCGGCACCAGCCAGAGCTGCTCATCCTCTTTCAGCGGGAAAGCCAGGTCATACTTCTGCATCAGGCGAATGAGGAACATCACTCGGCGAGGCTCTTCTATGGGCAGTTTGCGGCACGCGGCCTCCAGCGACAGCTCCGCCCGCTCGTTGGGTGCCTCGCGCAGCAGCAGGTAAATGCCATCCGTCACCCAGTGTGGGTTCAATACGGTCGTGTCGCGCAGGCGCGGATCATCGCCGTAGTTCAGCGCCAGCCCGAGGCGGTGCAGGTTTTCCGCCATCGACCTCTGCTTCTCCTTGTCCGTCACGCCGGCTGCCATGCACACTTCTTCAAAGACCGGATAGTCGAGATAATTCGTCTGCTGCTCATGCCAGCGCTGCCGCAGCGCTTCCTTCACCTGGAAATATTCCGCGCCAGTCTTCTCCCTCACGCTGGCATCGTTGCCGATGATCTCTGCTAGCTTCGCCTTCAGGTCCGCGGTGCCCTGGCCCGTCTCACAGTCCGTCTCCATGAAACCGATGATGAAGGGGTACTTCTCCCGCAGGGCCTCACGGTCCAGTCGCACTGGAGCCACGGCCCATTTATTCAGGGCCACGAGCACCTTCGAGGTCGTTCCGTCCTCGCTGCCAAAAGCACGGATCAGCCGCAGCCAGTACTCTGCATCCTCCCGCTGGCTGTCTTCCCGCGCCGTGAGCACCAGCACATAAACGCTGCGTGCGCTAAGGAAGAACTGATGCGTCGCATGGGCAATCACCTGCCCGGCAAAGTCCCACACATGCACCGTCACATCCTCACCACCCGGGCAGGGCAGCTTCCAGTCTTGCAGTGCGATCCCGGTCGTAGATACCTGCCTTTGGTCAAACGTTCCCCGGATCAGTCGCTCTACCAGACTCGTTTTTCCTGCGCCACCACGCCCCACCAGCAGCATCTTCACCTCATTGAGTGGGCGAGCTTCCTTGCTATGCTGTGCATGATAGTAATCTAGAATGGCTCGGGGATCGGCCGGCTTTGCGCTTTCGACACCTTGAACCTCCTCAAGCGTCGGCCCTAGAACTTCGAGCGGCAAACCCAACGCAGGATTATCGTGCAGGAATAAATGCGTCAAGTTGGCGAGCTGGCCGATCTCCGGCGGCAGGGTGACAAGTTGGTTGTTATAGAGATGAAGCGCCGTCAGCGCCGTGAGTTGGCCGATCTCCGGCGGCAGCGTGACAAGCTGGTTGGTGGAGAGATAAAGCGCCGTCAGCAGCGTGAGCTGGCCGATCTCCGGCGGCAGCGTGACAAGCTGGTTGGTGGAGAGATTAAGCGCCGTCAGCAGCGTGAGCTGGCCGATCTCCGACGGCAGCGTGACAAGCTGGTTGGTGGAGAGATTAAGCGCCGTCAGCAGCGTGAGCTGGCCGATCTCCGACGGCAGCGTGACAAGCTGGTTGGTGTAGAGATGAAGCGCCGTCAGCGCCGTCAGCTGGCCGATCTCCGGCGGCAGCATGACAAGCTGGTTGCTGTAGAGATGAAGCGCCGTCAACGCCGTGAGTTGGCCGATCTCCGACGGCAGCGTGACAAGCTGGTTGCTGGAGAGATGAAGCGCCGTCAACGCCGTGAGCTGGCCGATCTCCGGCGGCAGCGTGGCAAGCTGGTTGGTGGAGAGATGAAGCGCCGTCAGCGCCGTGAGCTGGCCGATCTCCGACGGCAGCGTGACAAGCTGGTTGGTGGAGAGATAAAGCGCCGTCAGCAGCGTGAGCTGGCCGATCTCCGGCGGCAGCGTGACAAGCTGGTTGGTGGAGAGATTAAGCGCCGTCAGCAGCGTGAGCTGGCCGATCTCCGACGGCAGCGTGACAAGCTGGTTAGTAGAGAGATTAAGCTGCGTCAGCGCCGTGAGCTGGCCGATCTCCGACGGCAGCGTGACAAGCTGGTTGCTGGAGAGATGAAGCGCCGTCAGCGCCGTGAGCTGGCCGATCTCCGGCGGCAGCGTGACAAGCTGGTTGCTGGAGAGATGAAGCGCCGTCAGCGCCGTGAGCTGGCCGATCTCCGACGGCAGCGTGACAAGCTGGTTTTTGGAGAGACTAAGCTGCGTCAGCGCCGTGAGCTGGCCAATCTCCGATGGCAGCGTGACAAGCTGATTGGTAGAGAGATGAAGCGCCGTCAGCGCCGTGAGCTGGCCGATCTCCGACGGCAGCATGACAAGCTGGTTGTCAGTTAGGCCGAGTTGAACCAACAATCTGAGACGACCAATTTCCCGCGGCAAGCCCGTAAGTTGGTTGTGACTGAGATCAAGCACCTTTAATGCCTTAAGATGGCCTATTTCCGGTGGTAATGTGGTAAGTCGATTGTTAGGAAGATAAAGTGATGCCAGCACCTTGAGATTCCCAATCTCGGGTGGCAAAGTTCTGAGTTCTGTCTTTGAAAGATGAAGCCCCCTAAGCGCCTGAAGTTGACCTATTTCCGGTGGTAATAATTCGAGGGGATTGCCATTAAGCCTGAGATCTCGAAGTGAATTGAGCTGACCAATTTCCGGCGGCAATGTGCTAAGACCTAGACCGCTTAAATCAAGCTCGACGCCGTCATTTCCTTTCCACCAGCACGCCTCAATTCTCTTTAGCGCCTCATCATAGGCTTTCTGGGCTTCGGGGTTTAGTATCGGCATGGCGCATGGTGAATGACGAAATCTGAATGTCGAATGCCGAATGCAGCCAGAGGGAGGAGACGACAGGGAAACGGCGTCCATTGGCAGGCCTGCCAATGGACGCATTGGCGAGGTTTGCTAAGCAGTCGGCCCGAACACCGGAAAACCGATGTCGAAATGCCGCCGCAAGCGCCCGAAACCCAAGCAGCTCTCTTGGCCGCGTTTCAAGCTCACGCTGCGCTGGCGCTTCAGCAAATCGCGTGCGCTGTCGGTTCCCGATATCATCGTTGATTGAATACTGGGCGTTCTCCCGTTCCTGACCGATGTCTTCCTCCTCCCGCGTCCGCTACCGTGTGGTCGGCTTCATGCTGGCGCTCGGGGCCGTCACTTACCTCGACCGCGCGTGCATCGCCACGCTGGCACCGGACATCCGCCGCGATCTCGGGCTGAGCAAGGATGAGATGAGCTGGATCTACAGCGCCTTCGCCATCGCGTACGCGGCGTTTGAGATTCCCACGGCCTGGTGGGCGGACCGCATGGGCACGCGCCGGGTGCTCACACGCATTGTGACGTGGTGGTCGGCGTTCACGATGGCCACCGCGGCGGCGTGGAGTTTCTCGTCGCTGCTGGTGATCCGCTTTCTGTTTGGTGCTGGCGAGGCGGGCGCGTGGCCGAACATGGCCCGGACGTTCTCACGCTGGATCCCCCGCTCCGAACGCGGCACGATCCAGGGCATCTTCTTTGCTGCGGCGCATGCCACGGGCGGGCTGACGCCGCTGATCGCGCTGGCGGTGGCGGGCCTGTGCGGGTGGCGCTGGACCTTTGTGATCTTTGGCATCCCCGGCATCGTGTGGGCCATCGCCTGGCACCGCTGGTTCCGGGATGATCCTGAGCAACATCCTGCGGTGAGTCCGGCGGAATTGGCCAAGATCGTAGCGGGTCGTGATCAGAGCACAGAGCATCACGAGGGCTGGGCCTATTGGAAGCAATTGCTGGAGCACCGCAATACGCTGCCGCTCTGCCTCATGTATTTCCCCAACAGCTTCGGCTTCTACTTCTGCATCACCTGGCTGCCGGATTATCTGCGGGAGCAGCACGGCTTTGAGTCGATGCGGCTGGGCTTTTTCACCGGCCTGCCCCTGCTGCTGAGCCCGGTGGCCGACTTGCTCGGCGGAGTGACCACGGATGCCGTGACGCGGCGCTATGGCTTGCGCATCGGGCGTGTCGGTGTCGGTGCCGCCTCCTACCTCGTCGCCGGCGGTGCCATGCTTTTGGCCACGACCACCGCGCATCCCGAGCTCGCGGCGTGGTGCATCGCCACTGCGGTGGCGGCCAGCATGTTCACCCTCGGTGCATCATGGGGAACGGTCATCGACGTCGGCGGCAGTCACACAGGGGTGGTGGGCGCGGCGATGAACACGAGCGGCCAGATCGGCAGCATCGCATGTCCGCTGATCGTGATCTGGCTGCAGCAGCACTACGACTGGAATGCTCCGCTGTATCTCATCGGTGGTCTGTTCTTGGTGGGAGCCGTCGCCTGGGGCTTCATCAACCCGCACCGGAAGATTTTTGAGTAGCGGTGGCAGGGGGTGACACAGGCAGCCTGTGGGTTCGAATCCACCGGCTGGCAGCCGGTGTCACGTTTCGGAGAGGAGCGTGGGCACTCCTGTCCGCTGTTCCAAGCTGCGGACAAGAGTGTCCGCGCTCCCTTCAAGATTCGTGGATGCTGAAGAAAAATGCACTCATGAGGGAGAACGGGTGATGAGGACGTCGATGGGGAGCGGGAGGCCTTCAGGTGAGAGGAGGACATAGGCGGGGTGAACGTCCCAGATGTCAAAGCCCTCGAAACGAAGCGAGAGGGAGCCTTCGTAACCGATGCCACGCCAGGGGAGCAAGACTTCCCAATGCAGCTTCAGCGCTCACTCACTTCCCCATCCACCCCATCGCGCCCATCCATTCGGCGCAGCGTTGCGGCCAGGCGTTGATGGGCTGCTTGTTATCGCGCATGCCGAAGCCGTGGCCGCCTTTCGTGAAGAGGTGGAGCTCGGCGGGGATCTTGTGCTTCTTGTATTCGAGGTAGAGCAGCGTGGAGGCGACGGGGTTCTGGCCGTCATCGTGAGCGCAGGCGATGAAGAGCGGCGGGGCATCCGCAGGCACGGTGAAGCCGTCTTTGAGCTTGGCGGGGTCTTTGCTGTCCAGAAAGCCGCCGCCGTAGATCATGACGCCGAAGTTGGGCAAGGCGGAGGCGGCGGGGCGATCACAGGCAATGTGGGCGAGGAGATTGCCCCCGGCGCTGAAGCCGAGCAGGCCGACGCGATTCGGATCGAGGCTCCATTCCTTGGCGTGTTCACGCACGATGGCGATGGCCTGGGCGGCATCGGCGACGGGCTTTTCATGCGGCGCAGCTTCGTCACGAGTGGGTGTGCGGTATTTGAGCAGAATGCCGGTGACGCCGATCGTGTTGAGCCATTCGCAGACCTGCGTGCCTTCGTGAACGGCGGAGAGGAAGATGTACGCGCCGCCGGGGGCGACGATGACGCTGGTGCCGTTCGGCTTCTCGGGTCGATAGACGGTGATCGTCGGCTCGTGGATGTCGGTGATCGTGCTTTTGCCGGCCTTGGTGCGGATGAAGTCGGCGGTGGCCTTGGAATGCGGCAGCATCTTTCCCGGCGCACCAGTGGGCCAGAGTTTCAGCTCGACGGGGTCGGCGGCGTGCAGGGACAGCGTGGCAAGAACAAGCAGGGGCAGGATTTTCATGAGCGGAGCAGGCGCATCCTACCGTTTGAGACTGTCATGATGAAACAACTTTCTTTGCTCCTGCTGAGTGTGGCGATCGCGAATGCGGAGATCCGCGTGATGACCGACTTTGAGGGCGGGAACGCGGAGGTGGTGAGCCTGGATCAAGCGGCAGGCAGGCTGCGGATCATGCCCGCACTGCATGAAGGGCGTGGCTGGCCGTGCTGGTGGTCGCTGCGGCTGGAGGGCGTGAGCGCGGGCCAGGAGATCACGCTGGAGGTGCAGGCGCAGGTGAAGCCATTTCGTCCGAACACGGTGCTGAACGCGTCGTGGTGCCAGCCGGACTTTGCCTCGGTGAGTCACGATGGGAAAACGTGGCGGCACACGACGCAAACGGAACGCACGGCGGAGAAGATCGCGATTTACAAGATCAAAGCCGAGGGCACGAGCCTGTGGCTGGCCTGGGGACCGCCCTTTGTGCCAGCGGACGCGGAAAAGCTGCTGGCGGAGGTGCAGGCGAAGCTGGGGGATGAAGCGGAGCGCTTTGAGCTGGCGAAGACGCGCGATGGCAGACCGGTGAACGGCATCCGCATCGGCAAATCGGACGCGCCCAAGCAGGTGTGGGTGAACGCACGGCAGCATGCCTGGGAAGCCGGAGGCGCATGGGTGGGGCGCGGGTTGCTCGAATGGATCGCCAGTGATGAGGCGAAGACGCTGCGCTCACAGTGCTGCGTGCATTTCATTCCGATCATGGACGTGGACAACGTGGCGCTCGGCGCGGGTGGCAAGGAGGCGCTGCCGCAGGATCACAATCGCGACTGGTCGGCCGCGCCGCATTACCCGGAGGTGGCTGCGGCGCAGAAACGCCTCACGGAGATCCAGCAGCAGCACGGGCTGGACGTGTTCATGGACCTGCACAATCCGGGCGCGGGAGATCGCGTGCCGTTTTTCTTCGGACCCTTCGGCTTTGAGCGCCTGACGGGGGTGCAGCGGACCAACTACCAGCGCTGGATCGAGCTGGCGGCGGCGCACATCACCGGGCCGCTGAAGGTGGACCCGAAGTATCGCTTCGCCACCTATGTGAAGACGGACGAGGAGCGCGGGCGCATGAGCAGCGGCTGGGCGCGGGCGAATGGCGGCGAGGGCACGATCTCGGTGACGCTCGAAACATCCTGGAACTCGCCGCACAGCACGGTGGAGGGTTATTTGACCGTGGGAGCGCAGTTGGGGCGGACTTTGGCCGAATATTTGACGGACTGAGTGCTTGGTTGAGTGAGGAGTGGCGACGAGTCGTCGCCTAAAATCATCGCAATGGCGACGATTCGTCGCCACTCCATACCGGGAACTTCATGGACGATGGCGTGGCAGGGCTTGGATGATCCGCCACGGGTGAAAGAGGTGTCTGTATTGCGACGATTCGTCGCCACTCCATGAATCCGCTCGACACCAACCGCCTGCATCTGACCCGCCGCTCCTTGTTTGGAAAGTCGGCGCTGGGCCTCGGCGGCGCGGCGTTGGGATCATTGCTGACGCGGGAGGGTTTTGCGATGCAGACGCCTGATCCGCTGGCCCCTGCCCTGCCGCATTTCGCACCCAAGGCAAAGCGGGTGATCTACCTGCTGCAAAATGGAGCGCCGTCGCATGTGGACCTGTTTGATTGGAAGCCAATGCTCAAAAAGATGCACGGCACACAGATCCCAGACAGCATCGCGGGCGGGAAGCGGTTCAGCACGATGACAGGCACGCAAACAGCACGGCCGGTGCTGGGCGAGATCTCGAACTTTTCACGCCACGGCCAGAGCGGCGCGACGGTGAGTGATTTCATGCCGCACACGGCGGCGATCGCGGATGAGCTGTGCTTCATCAAGTCGATGCACACGACGCAGGTGAATCACGCGCCTGCGATCACGTTTTTCATGACGGGCAGCGAGCAGGCGGGGCGTCCGGCCATCGGTTCGTGGCTGAGTTACGGCCTGGGCAGCGATGCGGAGGATATGCCGGCCTTTGTGGTGATGACTTCGCGCGACAAGGAAGCGAGCTGCGGCCAGATCTTTTATGACTTCTACTGGGGCAGCGGCTTTCTGCCCTCGAAGTATCAGGGCGTGAAGTTTCGCGGCAGCGGCGATCCCGTTTTGTATCTGAGCAATCCCGACGGCATGAGCCGCGAAGTGCGGCGCACGATTCTCGATGGCATTGCAGGCCTGAACGAAATGAAGCTGAAGGAGTTTGGCGATCCCGAGATCGCCACGCGCATCGCTCAATATGAGATGGCCTACAAGATGCAGGCCAGCGTGCCGGAGCTGACGGACTTTTCCGACGAGCCGAAGCACATCCTCGACATGTACGGCCCGGAGGTGCTGCGGCAGGGCAGCTTTGCCTACAACTGCCTCATGGCGCGGCGACTGGCGGAGCGCGGCGTGCGGTTCACGCAGCTCATGCACGCGGGCTGGGACCAGCATCGCAATCTGAACACACAGCTCAAGATTCAGGCAACCGACACCGATGCGCCGAGCGCCGCGCTGGTGAAGGACCTCAAGCAACGCGGCCTGCTGGAGGACACGCTGGTCATCTGGGGCGGTGAGTTTGGCCGCACGCCGTTTTTGCAGGGCAAGATCGAGGACACGAAGCAGTGGGGCCGCGATCATCATCCGTATGCGTTCACGCTCTGGATGGCCGGCGGCGGTGTGAAGCCCGGCATGACCTACGGCGAGAGTGATGAGTTTGGATTCAACGTGGCGAAGGACGGCGTCCATGTGCATGACTTCCAGGCCACGCTGATGCACCTGCTCGGCATCGACCACGAGCGCTTCACCTTCCGCTTTCAGGGAAGGCAGTTCCGCCTGACGGACGTGCATGGGCATGTGGTGAAGCCGGTGCTGGCTTGAGTTTCACAGTCCAAACGCCGCGCGTGCGATCTTGCGGAAGGAGCGACAGTCCTGAAGGGCATTCCGGGCCTGTTGTTCGCTGGCGTCGTGGCCGGGATAACGGAATTTCACGGCGTATTGACTGAGGTTCAACAATGCCTGGCCCATGCCGGACCACAGCGGCTCATGAGGAGCGACCAGCGCCAGCAGATAGGGGAGATCATGACTTTTGAAAATCAGCACACCCGCCTCCTCCAGCCTGGCCTTCAAATATTTCTCGGCGCATTGCAGGCAGTGATAGCAGACCGAGTTGGGCACCGGCGTTTTCCGCCTGCGCGCCAGTGACGTCGCCACGGACCAATCCTCCTCAGCCTTGGCGATCCATTCAAGCGTGGCCGTTTTCATACATCACGCGGCCATGCTGGGTCACCACCTGCATGAAGGTGTCGTTTTCACGCAGCCGCTGCGCCACCTCCTGCGGGTCACGCACCAGCAAATCCACCGGGAAGTCAGCCTGCACGCGGCGACGGATTTGGATGTCCTGCTCCTGACGGCCACCGGGCCGCTTCGGCATGACCACCATCAGGTCCACATCGGAGTTTTCATCCGGCGTGCCATAGGCATGGGAGCCAAAGAGAATGATCCTCTCCGGGCGGAACTCTCGCGCGATGCGCTGACAGTATTCCTCAATGTCTTGTGTGGCGACCATGACCGAGGCAATCAGCCTGCAACTCGTGGCCGCGCAACACGATTTCCATGGGTTTCATTCCAGAGAACACGGTTGCATCCCATGCACGCCGCGTGTTTGGATCGCCAATGCCCATCATCCGCCTCATCTCCGCCCTCGCACTGATCGTGTGCGCCATGGCGTGCGGGCGTGAGGAGGAAAAGACGAATGGAAAGCCGGATGCGGCGGCCTTTGTCTCCGACGGTGCCGGCGACGGCAGCGTCTGGGTGGTGGACGGCCCGAACGGCGGACGGTTGTTCCTCTGCGGCACGATTCACATCCTGCGCGAGAAGGATTACCCCCTGGCCCCGGCTTACGAGGCGGCCTACATGTATTCGAACAAGATCGTGCTGGAACTGCCGCCCGGAGCGGCCTCGGGCTCAGAACTGACCAGCCGCATGTCCCAGCTCGGCATGTATTCGGCGGACACGTCACTGGAAAAGAATGTGAGCCCGGAGACCTGGGCGGCGGTGAAACAATGGTGTGCGAAGCGCGGTGTGGAGTCCTCCTCGATGAACCGCTACCGCCCGTGGTTCATGGCCCTGCTGATCACTTCGATGGAATACGCGGCGCTGGGCGCGAAGCCGGACAAAGGGGTGGACACGCACTTCGAGGAACGCGCCAAGAAGGACGGCAAGCCCGGCATCGGTCTCGAAACCGTGGAGTTTCAGATCCAGCTCTTCGCCTCGCTCAGCGACAAGCAGCAGAACGAGTTGCTGGACCAGACACTGGCCGAGATCAGCAGCGTGGCCGTGGAATTCGAGAAACTGCTCAAAGCCTGGAAGCACGGCGATCTGAAGACGCTGCAAGGAATGCTCTTCAGCGAGGCGGAGAAGTACCCCGACCTCATGAACCTCTTCCTCACCGCCCGGAACCTGGCCTGGGTGGACCCGCTAGACAAGATGCTGAAAAACGGGGAGAAGGTGATGGTGCTCGTCGGCACCGGCCACTTCACCTCGGACACCGGCCTGATCGAGCTGCTGCGCAAGCGCGGCCACCGCGTGCGGCATTACAGCGAGGTGACGGATTTCTGAAGATATTGCCGGAGGCAAGTCAAGCGCGCCTGCGGCGGGTCAAGAGGTCAAGAGTTGTACAATGCCCACCATCTGCACGACTCTTGAGTTCTTGACCATTGCTTGACATGCCGCAGGCGAGCTTGACCTTCTCAAACCAGCCTCAGCCGCGTGAGATCCTGCGTATCGACCATGCCGACGGGTTTGCCGGCCTCATCGACGACGACGACATCATCGACCCGCGAATTTTGCAGCGTGGCGAGCACCTCGGCGGCGAGCTTGCCAGCCTGGATGCTGACCGGACGCGGCGTCATGAACTCGCGCACGGGCTTTTCGGCGATGGCGTTGTCCTTCTGGAAGGCGCGGACGAAGTCGCCATGCGTGAAGACACCGGCGAGCGTGCCGTCCGCGTTGGTGACCACCGCCGCGCCGCTGCGCGCCATCGTCATGGCTTGCAGGCCCTCGCGCACGGTCGTTTCGGGCGTGATGGTGGCGAGTTGATCGCCCTGGCGCATCACATCGCTTACGCGGGTGAGCAGCGCACGGCCCAGCGTGCCGCCAGGGTGCAGTTTGGCGAAATCCTCGGCCTGGAAGCCACGCGCCTCCAGCAGCGCCATCGCCAGCGCGTCGCACAGCACCAGCATGGTCGTGGTGCTGGAGGTGGGTGCGAGATTCAGGGGGCAGGCTTCCTGCGTGACATGCACATCCAGCACGACATCGGCATTTTTCGCCAGCGTGGACTGCAATCCGCCGGTGATGGCGACGACGGGAATGCTGAAACGCTTCAAATGCGGCAGCAGGTTGAGCAATTCAGAAGTTTCACCGCTGTAACTGAGCAGAATCGCCAGATCGCCGGGATCAATGACGCCGAGGTCGCCGTGCAGCGCGTCGCCGACATCGAGCAGCACGGTGGTGGCCCCGGTGCTGTTCAGCGTGGCGGCCAGCTTGCGACCAATGCTGCCGCTCTTGCCCACGCCGCAGACGATGAGTTTTCCGCGGCTGCGTACGCAGCCGAGCAGGAGGTCGATGGCCTGGCCGAAACGATCGTCAATGCGCGCGTGCAGCCGCTGCAGCTCGTCGATTTCGAGCTGGATGACGCGGCGGGCTTTTTCCGGGTAATTCATGATCTGCGGACTGTAAGCGGCAGGCGAGTTGCAGCAACCAAGTGCTTGAGCATGAGAGATTTCCCCGCCATGATCCGCTTTTCCAGCCACACTTACCTATGCCAATGTCATCCGGCTCCATCGGTTCCCACCGCGCCTTCATGGGTTTGTGCGTCACCACCTGCGTCTGCCTTTCCCTGGTGTTGTTTGTGGGATGGCGTTGGTATTTTGACAGCCTCGCTAGCCGTAAGACCCTGATCGAGATGGCACAGAAGGCCGAAACCCGCGCCCGGGAGTTGGAGAAAATGGGGCTGCTGGTCGATGCCGCCCAGCCTGGGGAAGAGCGGGTGCCGCCTGATTCATCGCAGGCCGGCCGGGGGCTCACGCATCAAAGCGAGTCCGCCATCAAGACACCGGCCAACAGCAGTGACTCGCCCCATCCTGCCGCCTCCGACATCAAGGAAATGCCTTTGCAGGAAAACGGGGATGATGTGACGCAGGCGGCGGCCCTGCTTGAGACGTTCTGGAAAACAGAAAACTGGAAGGACCGGCTGCCAATGGTGATCGACGCCGACCGAGTCGCTGGATTGATGAAGGATTTTTACGAGATCCAAGGCGGACAAGACCCCCTCCCCGGCGGCATGCTCAGCAAGGCGCGCTACATTATCGACGGTCACGAGATCCTCTACTTCAGCTACACCAGCAACCGTCCCACGAACACGCTGGAGGTCGCGCTCCGGCGAGGCCCGCAGGGCAAGTTTCTCATCGACTGGGAAAGCCTGGTCGGCTACGGCGAGATGTCATTCCAGGACTTTCGTGAGAAGCGCCCCACGAAGCCGGTGATGCTGCGCGCCTACGTCAGGCAGTTTGAATACTTCAATTTCGAGTTTTCTGACTCCTCCAAGTTCATCTGCGTCAAACTCAGCTCGGAGAGCGCAGAAAACTCCATTTATGCCTACTGCGAACGGTCTTCTCCTCTTGGCCGTTGGCTCGAAACGGAACTGGCAGGCACCGGACCTACCGACCTGAAAGGCTACACGGTCAGTGTCTCCTTCCCGCCGAACGCACAGTCGAATCAGTGCGTTCAACTTCACAAAGTCATGGCGTCTCGCTGGCTGATTCTGCCATGAGGTGCCTGCCGAGTTCATCGGCAGGCAAATACTTCAGTCTCAGGCGCAAAGCTTACTCGCCGTCGCGGCCGATCGCTTCCACCGGGCAGCCCGTCAGAGCTTCCTCGCAGAGGTTTCTCTCTTCATCCGACTCCGGCTGCTTATACACATAGGAGTGGCCGCCGTCGTCGTCGCGCTTGAAATTCGCCGGGGCCGTCTCACGGCACAGGTCGCAGTCGATGCACTGGTCGTCAACGTAGTAGGCGCCGGAGGCGTTATGGGAGTATTTGTTTGCTGCGTCAGCCATGGAATCAGGGGGTATCGGGCGGCGATAGTAGTGCCCCACCCCCCCGTTTCAAACGCTTTTTTAGCCTTGAAACAGGGGGCTGTGACTCAGGAGTGGCCGCCCATCCCCATCCAAAGCTTATTCCATGCCGGGAAGACCGTTCAATTGACACATCCTTTACAATAAAAGCTCGCCTCAGCCGTGATGCTCGCCGCATCATCCTCTCCAACCACCCACGGCCATGAAAACGCTCGCCCTTGCCCTCCTCCTGCCGCTCACTGCCCTCGCCGAAAACGAAATCGGCTTCATCGAGCGCTTCGCCCTCGCCGCCGACCGCGAAAAAGCCCTCGGTGAGCTCGTCCCCGGTTCCGAAGAGTATTATTTCTTCCACGCCCTCCATTATCAAAACATCCGCGACACCGCGAAGCTCACCGACCTCCTCAATCAGTGGCGCAAACGCACCCCCGACGAAAACGAGCAGCGTCGCATCATCGAAAACCGCGAGGCCATCATCAACTACGAGCGCGATCCGCAAGCCACCCTCAAATATCTCATTGAGCGCCTCGGCATCCGCCATGACCACCAGCAGGAGGTCCGCGACCAAAAGCCCGACCTGCCCACCAGCATCGAGCAGGCCAAAATCTCCCGCGAGGTCTTCCTCCGTGATGCGCTCAACAACGACCGCGCCTTGCAATCCCTCACCCAGGACGCTCTCGCGGCCTTGATCCGCGATCAGGTGCCGCTCACGCCAGACCAGCGCCGCAGCGTCCTGCAAAAGCTCCAGCGCCCCGACGTGCCAAATCTCGTCGCCGCTCTCAATGCGGACTTCAAAGCGGAACCGAACATCGGTTTCGGCGATTTGCCCATTCATCGCCAGCTTTTGCTGCCGCAACTCGACGAGCTGAAAGGCGAGCACGGCAGGAGCACCAACTTCATTTACACCTACCTGCGCAAACTCGCCCCCAACGCCGATGTAAACCTCGAATACGACGAAGCGGAGCGCGAGGCCTGGCTCGACCGCGTATGGGCCTTTGCCGAAGGCGTTTCATCGCACAAAACTCTCAAAGCCCGCATCCTCTACCTCCGCCTCGATCACGACCGCAAAAAAGGCGTCTATGATCGCGAGCGCTTCCTCGCCTACCTCAAACTCCCGCGCCGGTTGCCTTACATCAACGAGAACTTCCTGCGCACTTACAACTCCGACTGGAGCGACCTCGACGCCGATCTCAGCGAGCCGCTGCTGCATTCCCCGCCCATCGGCAACGATGAGGCGCTCGTCCGCGACTACTTCCTCCACCTCTTCGCCACCGCCCAAGCCGACGCCACCGCGCCGCAGCTTCTTGCTCCGTGGACCGAGCATGTGAGCGACACCTGGCTCAAACCCATCCTCGCCGAGGCGCTGATCACCAACGGCATCGGCAATCCCGAGCGCTGGGCCTCGCTCATCACGCCCACCGAGTTTCAGCAGCTCAAAGACCGCGTGGACATCGAATTCCCCGCAACGAACGCACCGCAGTTCCTGCCGGGCGACGACATCGCCTTCGATGTCATCGTCAAAAACACGCCGAAGCTCATCGTGAAGATTTTCGAGCTGAACACGCTCAATTTCTTCCAGACGCAGCAGCGCCAGCTCAACACCGATCTCAATCTCGACGGCCTCGTCGCCAACAGCGAGCAGACGCACGCCTTCGACGGCGGTCCGTTCGCCCGCACGCGGCAGAAGTTCCAGTTCCCCGACCTCAAAGGCAAACGTGGTGCCTGGATCATCGAGTTCATCGGTGGTGGCCGCAGCAGCCGTGCGCTCATCCGCACTGGTCAATACCACACGCTTCAGCAAACCGGCCCTGCGGGCGATTTGATCCTCGTCCTTGATGAAAAGAACCTGCCCGTGAAGGACGCCGCCGTGTGGTTTGAAGGTCGCAAACTCACTGTCGATGAAAAACTCGGCCGCATCGCCATTCCGTTCACGAACCAGCCTGGCTTCAAGAACCTCATCATCGGCGATGCCTCCGGCACCTTCGCCGCGCTCACGCAATTCATCCATCACGCCGAGAAATACCGTCTCGACGCTCAATTCCACATCGAGCGCGAACAGCTCCTCGCCCGTCGCGAGGCCACGCTGGCCGTGCGCACCGCTTTGATGCTCGGCGAGACTCATCTCGCCCCCGAACTGCTCACCGAGCCAAAGCTGACCATCACCAGCACCACGCACGACGGCATTTCGACGACGCGTGAAGTCAAAGACCTCAAACTCAGCGCCGGCAGCGTCCTCACGCACACGCTCACCGTTCCCGAACGCCTCGCCAGCCTCAGCGTCACGCTCAGCGGCAAAGTGGATGTCCTCAGCGCCGGTGGCACCAAAAAAGACCTCTCCGCCAGCCACACCTGGACCCTCAACGGCATCGACAAGACCGAAGCCGTCAACGACGGCCACCTCAGCACCTTCGACGGCAGCCGCGTTTTCGAACTCCTCGGCAAAAACGGTGAACCCGTCGCCGACCAGCAAATCCTCTTCACCTTCAAACACCGCGAATTCACCCGCGTGCAGACAATCCCGCTGCGCACCGATGACAAAGGCCGCGTCGCTCTCGGAAAGCTCGAAAACATCGCCCAAGTCACCGCCAAAATCCCCAACGGCCGCAGCAGCATGTGGCCGCTCGAAGACGCCGACACCACGCTCACGACAACGATCCACACCACCGAAGGCGAGCCGATCCGCATCGCGGAAAGTAGAACGGGGTTTCAACCCGTTTCCCTGCTCGCCCAAACCGTCGGAACATTCACCACCGATCACCAAGCCCTCCTCAAATCCGAAAACGGCTTCCTCACCATCACCGGCCTCAAGCCTGGCGACTACTCCCTCAAACTCGCCGACCAGCTCATCTTGATCAAAGTCACGAAAGGCGATGTGATCGGCGGCTGGGCGCTCGGCAAGCACCGGCAGCTTGAACTCAAAGGCAACGCGCCGCTGCACATTGCCAGCGTCGAGAACGACAAAGACTTTATCACCGTCAAACTCGCCCACAGCAGCCCGTTTGCGCGAGTCCACGTCGCCGCATCGCGCTTCGAACCCGGCAGTGGCATTTTCGGTGGTCTGGGTGGCTTCACACGCTTCGGCGCGGCCTCCGGCACACCTGCAAGAAACCCGAACCTCTACTCCGCAGGACGCGAGATCGGCGATGAATACCGCTATATCCTCGAGCGCCGCTACGCGAAGCTCTTTCCCGGCAACATGCTCACCCGCCCCGGCCTGCTGCTCAATCCGTGGGAAATCCGCAGCACCGATATCGCAGAACTAGCCAACAAAGCGGGTGAAGGAGCCGAGATGACTCGCGGCGGAGCTGCAGGTTCGTTGGCTGAACGAGCGTCAGAATCCGATAAAAAAATAAAAGGACGTGAGGCCGGCCCACAAGGCGGCACGAACCTCGACTTCCTCGCCACCGCCGCGCCAGTCATCTACAACCTCGTTCCAGACAAAGACGGCGTCGTCCGCATTGAGCGCAAAGCGCTTGGCGACCGCCAGCACGTCCAAATCTACGCCGAGGACCTGCAAAACGCCTCGTGGCGCACGCTCACGCTGCCGGAGGTGCCGACAAAATTTGCCGACCAGCGCCTCGCACGGAATCTCGATCCCGCGAAGCCCTTCACGCAGAAAAAAGAAATCACCGGTCTCGACACCGGCATGACGCTCACCCTTGCCGACATTCTCACCAGCGAACTTGAAACCTACGACACCCTCGGCGGCATCCACTCGCTGTTCACCACGCTCAGCGGCAACGGCCATCTAGCGGAGTTCGCCTGGCTGCTGAACTGGCCGAACCTCAAGGACGACGAGAAACGCGCCAAATACGGCGAGTTCGCCTGCCATGAACTGAACTTCTTCCTCTACCGCAAGGACAAACCGTTCTTCGAACAAGTCATCAAACCCTACCTCGCCCACAAGAAGGACAAGACCTTCATGGACGAGTTCCTCCTCGGCCTCGATCTCCAAACTTATCTCCAGCCCTGGGCCTACGCCCGCCTCAACATCGTCGAACGCATCCTGCTGGCCCAGCGCATCGAAAACGAAGCGCCGAATGCTGCGCGACATGTCCGCGAGTTGTGGGAAATGATCCCGCCGAATCCCGAGGAAGCGGACCGCCTCTTTGAAACCGCTCTGCGGGGGAGGGCGATGGAGTTTGGAAACAAAGGTGCGCTTGGGGATTTGGAGAAAGCAAAAGAACAGGCCGCCGCCGCGCCGCCACCTCCGCCGATGTCACCGATGCCAGCTGCCGCACCAGCTCCTGTCATGGCGGATTCATTCGCCGCTGGCGGAGGATTTGGCAAAGGCATGGGAATGAGTGGCGCTCCAGGTGCCCTTCGACGCTCCATGACCGCCGATGAGTTGCGGGCACTGCCTCAATTAAAAGCCGCCGATGGAGATCGCATGGCGGGCCGCAAAGAACTCAAAAAGCTCGTCGCAGAACGCGAAGTCGCTCTGGGACAAACCTTGGTTCTCGGCGGTAGCTCCACCTCCTCAGGCGCCACCGTCATCAACGGCGGCACATTGGCCTATTTTGGCACTGCTGACGCTCAGAACGCCCGCAGCCTTGTCCGCGCCTTCTTCCGAGCACTCGGCCCGACAAAGGAATGGGCGGAAAACAACTACTACAAGCTGCGCATCACCGAGCAGACCGCCGAACTCGTCACCGTGAATGCCTTCTGGCGCGATTACGCCGCGTGGGTGGCCGCAGGATCGAAGAATGGCTTCGTTTCGTCGAATGTGGCCGAGGCGAACCGCAATTTCACCGAAATGATGCTGGCGCTTGCGGTGCTCGATCTGCCGTTTGAAGCCGCGAAACACACCACGAAGGCCGACAACGGCCAGTTCACCTTCACGGCGGGCGGACCAGTCATTTTGTATCACAAGGAGATCAAACCGACGGCGAACGAAAACAACGCGCAGGGCCAGCTACTCGTGTCACAGAGCTTCTTCCGCCATGGCGACCGCTACCGGCAGGAAGGGAACGAGAAGTTCGAGAAATACGTCACCACCGAGTTCCTCACCGGCGCGACGTATGGCGCGAACATCGTCGTCACCAATCCCACCAGCAGCCCCGTGAAGGCCGTGGTGCTGCTGCAAATCCCGCAGGGTGCCTTGCCCGTGCTCGGCAGCAAGGCCACTGACTCGCGTCAGGTGCGCCTGGAGCCCTACACGACTCAGACCTTCGAATATCACTTCTACTTCCCGCTCGTGCCCGCGAAGGCAGGGCTCAAGTTTGCTCACTTCCCGGTGAATGTCGCCACCGCTACCGGTTCAGCCGCCGCGAAGTCGTTTGAGTTCAACGCCGTTGCCAAACTCACCGAGGTGGACAAGGCGTCGTGGGATTATGTCTCGCAATACGGCAGCGACGCGGAGGTGTTCAGCTTCCTCGATCAAAACAATCTCGAAGGACTCGATCTTGAACGCATCGCGTGGCGCTGCCGCAAGAGTGTCGACTTCTACCAGAAGCTCATCGCCTTCATGAATCAGCATCATGTCGTGGACGAGGCTGTTTTCAGTTACGCCTTCCTCCACAACGACGCCTCGACACTCGGCCAGATGTTGAAGGACGACGGAAGCTACGGCCCTTACCTCGCCAGCAAGCTGCTCACCATCGAGCCCATCGAATTGCGCAGCTACGAGCACCTCGAATACTCCCCGCTCGTCAATCAACGCGCCCACCGCGTCGGCAGCGAGTGGCGAATTGCGAATCCGGCGGTGCTAGAGGAATACACCCAGTTTCTCGGCATCCTGGTCTTCAAACCACAGCTTGATGCGATGGACAGCATGAGCGTGACTTACTTCCTCTTCCTGCAAGACCGCGTCGAGGAGGCGCTGGCCCGCTTCAAGGCCATCGACGCCACCAAGCTGCCCACGCGCCTCCAGCACGACTACTTCCAGTGCTACGCCGCCTTCTACGAGGGCGATCTAGCTAACGCACGCGGTCTCGCCGCCAAATACGCCGACCATCCCGTGCCGCGCTGGAAGACACTCTTTGCCAATGTGACCACGCAGCTCGATGAAATCGAAGGCAAGGCCGCGAAGAACGAAAAGACCGGCAAACCGGACCGCGAGAAGCAGCAGGCCGATCTCGCCGCCACCGAGCCGACGTTTGAGTTCAAGGTGGAAAACAAAACCATCGGGCTGAGCTGGAAAAACCTCCCCGAAGTCACGCTGAACTACTACCTGATGGACCCCGAGTTCAGTTTCAGCAGCAATCCTTTTGTCAGCCAGGATTCCGGACGCTTCAGCATCATCAAGCCGAACAAAACCGCCACGCAGACTCTGCCGAAGGATCAAACGAAACTCGATGTGGCCCTGCCCGCAGAGTTCACCAAAGCAAACGTGCTGGTGGAGGTCATCGGCGCCGGACAGCGCAAAACCCAGGCCTACCACGCCAACACGCTGAAGCTCACGCTGACTGAAAATTACGGCCGGCTCGAAACTCGCGACAGCACCACCGACAAACCGTTGCCAAAGGCTTATGTGAAGGTTTATGCCAGGCTCAACAATGGCACCGTCCGCTTCTTCAAAGACGGCTACACCGATTTGAGAGGCCGCTTCGACTACGCCAGCCTCAACGGCCCCGAAAACGGCGCCCCACAGCCCACGCCTTATGAACCCGCCCCAGCCAACGGCCTGGACTACCAGATGCTTAAACCCGCCGAGCTGAACAATGTCGAGAAACTCTCCCTCCTCATCCTCAGCGACACGCACGGAGCCACCGTGAAGGAAGTAAGCCCGCCGGGGAGATAGACTCGGCCGCCCGTCGAATCTACTTTCCACCGTGCTTCTCAAACCACTCGAACACGCGGGTGATCACATCCTCGCGGTGCGGCAGTTGTTTGATCGGGTGGCCTTCGTCGGGGTAGAGCACAAGCTGGGTTTCCACACCGTTCTCCTTGAGCGCCCGATAAAACATCCGTCCCATGGCCACAGGGCAGCGTCGGTCGTTGGTGGCGTGTAGGATGAGCGTGGGCGTGCGGACTTGGTTCGCGTAGGTGAGCGGGCTGTGTTTGCGCATGCGCTCAGGCACCTCCCAGGGCATGCCGCCGAGGTCGTATTCGGTCCAGCTTTGCAAATCGCTGAGATGCCACATGACATTCATGTCGGTGACGGCGTTTTGCGCGGCGGCAGCGCGGAACTGCGTGGTCTGGCCGACCAGCCAGGAGGTCATGTAACCTCCGTAGCTGACGCCATAGACGAACTGGCGGTCACGATCGGCGATGCCGTGCTTCACGAGATGGTCGATGCCGGTGAGGATGTCTTTCATGTCACCACCACCGAAGTCCTTGTGATCGGCGTTGAGAAATTTCAAACCGTAGCCGGTGGAGCCACGGAAGTTCGGCTGGAAGACGGCATAACCACGGGTGGCGAAGAACTGCGTATCGAATCCGGCGCCGCTCGTGGCGCGGTGATGCGGGCCGCCATGCGGCATGACAAGCAATTTGAAGGGCGGGCTAGCCACAGACGCGGGCGGACGTGTCAGCACGCCTTCGATCTCCAGCCCGTCGAAGCTCTTCCAGTGGATGATCTCATCCTCGGCGCGCAGACGTTTGCCGATCCCGGGACTGCTGCGCGGGATCAGCGGGCTGCGAACGGGCGCTGGCGGCGGTGTGTCGTCGATGGCCTGCGGACCGGCGTCGAGATTGACGGCCTGCGTCACGCTCTTCACGCCGCTGATGGCATTGAACCACACACGCTGATGGTCGCGCCAGCACTGGTCAGGCAGAGGTGTGGTGGGCGAAAGATGCGGCGACTTGTCCGTGCTTTTGCCGTGATGATCGAACACGAGCCGGGCCGTCGCCGCCTTCGAAGTGAGATCCACAACCATGAGGTTGAAGACATCCATGTGCGGACCTTTGAACCGCGGTGAGCTGAGGCAGACGAGACGTTTGCCATCCGGCGCGATGCGCGGTGAAAACTCGGGACCGGCGCCAAAGGTGAGCTGCTCCGGACGTGGATCGGCCAGCGAGAACTTCCACAGGTCGTAGTTGTGATTCACGCTGTAGCGCGCGGATTCCTGCTCGGCATTGCGATTGGCATGGCAGACGATGTAGCTGCCATCGGGCGACCATTGCGGATCGCCATACCAGTAGTCGCCGGGCGTGATCCTGGTGATCTTGGAAGCCACCACATCAGCCGGAGCAGGATTCAAATCCGCGACCCAGACCTGTGTGGGGCCGTAGCCTTCGTAGCCCTCGCCCTGGTCATCGCGCACGACGATGACGTTGTTTTTCTTCTCAGCCTCGGTGCGTGGATCGAGTCCTTCATCAGCAACGAACAGCAGCTTTTTGCCATCGGGCGAGAAAGCCACGCGACCGTAGAATTTGTCGGTGATCACGCGGCCGTACGGCTTGCCTTTGCCGCCCAGCGGGATGGCTTTGCCGCCGGTCACCGGCATGAACCAGATGTCCACCGCCGGATCGGTGTAAGGCGGCACCGGTTGAAAAGCGGGGGTGCCATCGGCAAAGGGGCGCGTGGAGAGCAACACCAGCCACTTGCCATCTGGTGAAAGGGTGAGCGACAGCACGTCGGGCTCACCGGGCTCGACCGCACGGGCGTTCCCCTCCGCATCCACCTTCCACAAAGATTGCTTCAGGCTGCGCGTCGCCTGATCCACCCGCTGACGGATGTAGAAAGCACTCTTGCCATCGCTGAGCGTGATCGCATCCAGCGCGACATCGGTTTTATAGAGATCGGAGATCTGTGGCGGCTGCAAATCATCAGCCAAGGCGACGGAGCAGGCTGCAAGCGCAAGCCAAGCGGTGAGCTTCATATCGGGCGGCGGTTAGTTCTTCTGCGTCTGAGCCTTGCGGATCACTGGAGCGAGCCACTTCGCCGTCTCGTCGGCGATGACGTTGTAACCCGCGATGTTCGGATGGCGGTCGCCGGCCCAGCCAGGGAGATGACCGAAGACGCCATCGAGGCGGTTGTCGAGCACGACGACCTTCGGTTCGGCCTCGGGCTGGATGTAAGGTGTGGCAAAGGCGCGCAGGTTCTCAGGAATCTTGGAAAGCGGGAAGCGGCGGTAATTGAGGCCGTCGGGGTTCTTCTTCAGTTCGGCGAGGTAGCGCGGGGCGATGTCGAAGAGCGTGAGCTTTTCTTCTGCGGCGACCTGTTTGATCAAGGCGTTGATGTCCTCATGCAGATTGTTGAGCGCATAAGGGATGGCGGTCATCGGGATAAGCATCGCGTTCGGGTGGTCTTTGCGCAGACGGGCGAGCAGCTCCTTGAAGTCCTTCGGGAACTGCGTTTTGAAGTCCTTGACCTTGGCCTGATCGTTCAGGCCGTAGCGGATAAAGATGTAATCGGCCTGCGGCTTGGTCTTCACGGCCTTGTCGTAGCGTGTGTCGATGAGACGGCGAATGTACTCGCCGCTGACGCCCTCATTATAGACATCGCAGGGCGGCAGATCTGAATTGGCGGCGAGGAGGATGCGTAGTGTGTCCTCGATCTGCGGTTCGTCGGACGCGAGCTTCTTTGGAATGCTGGCCTCGGTGGTGCTGTCTCCGAGCAGGATGATTTGCAGGCGCTTCCTGCCCGCCGTGGCCGGGCTGAAGGCAAATGGCTGGCCGCCGATGAGCTGGTCCGAGGTGATCGTGGGGCAGATCAACTTCTCCACATGCTGGATGAACAACTCCGTGCCACGAACGTGACTGACGAAAGGCCAGCGGGCGGGATTGTACATCGTGTCGGTCATGTCGCGCATGAGCACGACGTGCTTGCCGTTCTTCGCCATCTGCCGCAGTCCAAACGGGCGGCCGCTAACGCACATGTTGAGGTGCACGCCCATGAGGATGACATTGTCGATATTCTTCGACTCCAACAAGTTCCAAATCTCTACTCCGCTGTCGCTGATGGCGTCTTTTTGCTGGTCGATGCGCAGCGTGTCGATCTGCTTCGTCCATGGAGCCTTTGGATTCAGCCCTTTGGCTTCAAGCTCCTTGGCCCAGGCCGCGTGTTCGGCGAGATCGTCATCCTCACCACCATCGGTTTGATCGAGCGGATACACGGCCAGTTCCTCGGCGGGAATCTGTTTGCACCACTCGCCGATCTTGTCCGGCAGCCGTGCCGCCGCAGGCGCGGACTTCGCGCGTTCGCGTGCCGGAGTTCCTTCATAGGGTTTCATGCAGGCACTTGGCGCGTGGATGATGAGCACGCCGTCTTTGCGGGCTTTTTCCAGAACCTCATTGAAACGCGGAGCCATCTCGCCCTCGCGTGTCACCGCATTTTTGCAGTGATGCAGATCCCACATGTCGCAGACGATGATCGCGGTGCGGGATGGCAGCCATTGCTCTTTGACGAGCGCCGTCTTGCCGGAGGGCGAGCGGGATTGCAGCGTGAGGAACAGAGACGTGTCCGCAGCGGAGACAGACAGCGTGAAGGCGAGTAGAATGAGCGAAATGCGCATGACTTGGATACGCGATCCAACCCGGCTTTTCTCGGCAGCGATGTGAATGCCTGCTTATGACCTTCCCAGAGCACCAAGCACCTTCGCCACTGTGTTTTCGACACTGAGACCGTGCTTTTTGCGGAGAATGGCGGGGGTTCCGTGCTCGATGAACTGGTCGGGCCAGCCGATACGAACGACGGGGGTGTGAATGCCCGCGTCACTGAGCTGCTCAATGACGCCAGTGCCGAATCCGTTGCGAAGCACATGGTCTTCGAGGGTGCAGACGACCTTCACTTTTTTGGCAAAGGATTCGAAGCAGGCCATGTCGAGGGGCTTGATCCAGCGCGGATTGATGAGGGCGACGGAGAGGCCTTTGGCTTCGAGTTCTTTCTTGGCGGCCTCGGCGATGGGGAACATGTCGCCGAGGGCGATGAGGGCGACGTCGTTGCCATCGGCGATGACTTCGGCCTTGCCGATTTCGAGGCGGACGGGCTTGTCTTTGGGCGTGGCGCCGGGCCCGCTGCCACGCGGATAACGGATGGCGATGGGGCCGCTTTCGTAGCAGGCCATGGTCCAGAGCATGTCCACGAACTCGTCTTCGTTGCGCGGCTGCATATGGACGAGTCCAGGGATGCCACGAAGGTAGGCGATGTCGAAGAGGCCGTGGTGCGTGGGACCGTCGTCGCCACTGAGACCACCACGGTCCATGCACATCCGCACCGGGAGGTTTTGAATGGCCATGTCATGCAAGATCATGTCGAACGCACGCTGCATGAAGGTGGAGTAGATCGTGAGGAAGGGCTTCAGGCCGCGCGTGGAAAGGCCGCAGGCGAAGAGGGCTGCGTGTTCTTCTGCGATGCCGACATCGAAGTAGCGCTCGGGGATCTCCTTTTTGAAAACGCTCAGGCCCGTGCCTCCCGGCATGGCTCCAGTGATGGCGACGATTTTCTCATCCGCCTTGGCGAAGTCGGTGACACTGCGGGCGAAGACCTGGGAATAGGTGGGCTTGTCACTGGCGGCGGTTTCGCCGGTTTCGACGCTGTATTTGCCAAGACCGTGGAATTTGCCCGGATCGTTGAGCGCGGGGGTGTAGCCGCGCCCCTTTTCGGTGATGATGTGCAGGATCACCGGCTCATCCTGAGTCTTGAGAAATTCGAAGGTCTGGATGAGCAACGGAAGGTTGTGACCGTCGATCGGGCCGTAGTAACGGATGCCAAACTCATCGAAAAGAACACTGCGATTGGTCGGCGTCTGGCTCTGCGGAAGAATGATGTTCTTGGCATTGCCCTCAACTTTCTCGGCGAAGCGGCGAACACCTTCGCCGAGCATGAACTCGACGAATTTGGCGGCCTTCTGATGCAGATTCGCGAAGGCAGGATGGGTGGCGATGGAGTTAAAATATTTCGCAATGGCACCGACGTTGCGATCGATGGACCACTCGTTGTCATTGAGGACGACAATGAGGCGCTTGGTATGCGCGGCGACGTTATTGAGCGCCTCAAACACCGGACCGCAGGTAAATGCGGCGTCACCAGCGACACAGACGACATGCTCGTCGCCACCCGCGAGGTCGCGGCCTGTGGCCATGCCGAGCGCAGCAGAGAGCGCGGTGCCAGCGTGGCCCGCTCCATAGCAGTCATGCTCGCTTTCAGTGCGGAGAAGGAAGCCGTTGAGTCCATCGTGCTGGCGGATGGTATGGATGCGGTCCCAGCGTCCGGTGAGCATCTTGTGGACATAGCCTTGGTGCGCGACGTCGAAAACGAATCGATCCTTCGGAGTGTCGAAAACACGGTGGAGGGCAAGCGTGAGTTCGACGACTCCGAGATTCGGCCCCAGATGGCCGCCGGTCTGGCTGAGCGTTTCGATGAGAGTCTGGCGGATTTTTTCCGCGAGGGCGGGCAGTCTCTCCAGCGGCAGGGCTTTGAGATCGGCGGGGGAGGTAATGGCTGGCAATTCGGTGTCCACAGGGTCTAAAAAAGTCGTATTTCTGCGCCTTCGGCATCAGCGCTCTTTCGGCGGCGTGTTTGGGAGCGCGCTTTTTCGGCAGGTTCTACAGAATCCTCGTCTATGGCAGCCGCTTCAAAGGATGAAAGCATGGCTTTCCCCCCCTCCAAATCTCCACTGATTAACTCGACCCGGCGACGAGCGCCATCAATGCGCTGGCGGCAGAGTTTCAGCAACCGTACGCCTTCCTCGTAATGAGATATCATCTCCTCAAGGGTAGGCTGGCTGTCTTCCATGCCAGCCACGATCTCATCCAGACGCTGCATTGCGTCTTCAAAGGAGAGTTCTTCTGGCTTGGGACTGGTTTGGCTCATTGGCGTGACATCTTCAACACGGGTAGGCGGAAGGGCCGCCATTATCAGGACATCAAAGACAGCCGCAAGCAGGAAAAGCCAGAGGCTAGAGTGCGAAGCTTCACCGTAGATGCCTGAGAGCATCTGGAGGGCAGATTTCGATATTGAGCGAACCGCCGCTGCAACCACTAAAATTAAAGCGTAAACTATTGAAATTATATTTAATCACGGTAAATATAAATTTAGGTGAGCCATTGTCCATCCATCATCCGTCACAGCCTTTGTTTGTTGGCCCTCTTGGCCTGCCCACCGGCAGGCTTTGGATACTTAGGCAGCTTTGAGGAGCAGGACGGCTATCGCATCCCTTCTGATGGACAGATATTATCCGCCTTCCTAGTCGGTGACGCTCAGTTTTACCTGAACAACATTGAGGCTAACGGATACACAGGCGTGGTTCCCTTGGGGACCTATCCAAACACTTTGGGCGACGCTTCCCATGGGGCTGACCTGAGCCGTTACAACGCGGGGCAGTATGGCACAAGCAACGGGGGCCCCGGAGGAACAGCGACCGACATCGTTGACAACTCAGGCCTGTGGCAGGCATTGAGTGGGGGGCGACTGAACGAAGACGCTGCGGCCCCTTATTATTACGGGAGCAATTTCACCCGTGATTATGTGCAAGCCTACCGTTACCCAGGTGCCAGGACGGGGGCGAGTGTGCTCAACTTTCTGGGTTCAGAGACCAATCTTAGCTATGCCTATTCGCTGGATTCAAGAGACTTCAACGGGCTGGCCCCTGGCGCGTCGAACGGCCAGTTGATCCAAATGGCGTTCTGGCTGTGCCCATCGGACTGGGATGATGACGACCTAGACAACATCATGGGCATCTCGCTACATGACGCAATGGGCCAGACAGTTTTCAAGGTCGGCTACACGGGGAATAACATGTTACAGTATCAAACTCCTGGCGGCGGAATTTGGGAAACCACTTCCTACCGGCTTGGCACTCTCGGGTGGTCTGAGCTTGTGGTGATTCTGGACACCGTAAACAACACCGCCGGCATCGCCGTGCGGGCTTACGATGACAACACCTTGACGCTGGATGACCAGGCTTATGCACTGGCCAATCAATCATTGGGACTGGATGCGGGCTCTCTCTCCGGGCTGCAATGGGATTTGCGCGGTGGTCCCCTGAACAATGGCGCGGCGAGCTTCAAAAACTACTTTGACGACTTCAGTTTCGCCCTGAGCCCAGTCCTAGTTCCTGAGCCTGGTACGCTGTTGCTGACCTTGCTCGCAGCAGCGATGGCGATCAAGCGGCGCAGAAATGTTGTGGAATGAAGATCAACAAAAAAGCACCCGGCCTTTCGACCGGGTGCCTTGGCAGTCAGATGACTTGAAACAATCAGGCGAAGATGTCGAGAACCGGAGCCCCCTTGTCGCCGACCGTAAATGGGCGGTTGGATGGAGACATAACCACTTCATCAACCGGAAGACCCATAGCATGACCAATGGTGGCCTGGAAATCCGAAGGTGAAACCTGCTTGTCAGCCACACGGCGTCCATCCTTGTCGGTAGCACCGTATGTATAGCCCCCCTTGACACCACCGCCGGCAAAGACCGTGGAGTAGGCGAGAGGATAGTGGTCGCGACCTTCGTTCTCATTCACATCCGGCGTGCGGCCGAATTCAGAGCCCATGACGACCATGGTGGACTCAAGCAGACCGTTGGAAGCCAGATCCTCAATAAGAGCGGCGAAAACCTGGTCCATCGTGGCACCAGTGCCGTTAAGCGCGGTGTCGATATTGTTATGCATGTCCCAGCCACCGAATTGCACTTCAACAAAGCGAACACCTGCCTGCACAAGGCGGCGTGCGAGCAAAGCACCCTGGCCGAAGGAATTGCGACCATACTTCTCACGCAGTGCGGCGGGTTCGCTGGAAAGGTCGAAAGCCTTGAGATCCTCGCTCTTCATGAGCTTCATGGTTTCATCATAGAACTCGGTGTAGGCTTTGACCTCTTCGGATTGGAATTTTTTACGGAACGAGGAATCAAACTCATTCATGAGGGACAGGCGCTTCTGGAACTGACCTTCATCCGTAGTCGGGCGAATATTCTGAAGTCCAGTCTCAGGATTGGAGATCGGAATAGGGCTCAGCGCCGGCGGGAAGAAACCGGAGCCTGGGTAGGAACTGCCGCTGTTGACGACAACACTGTCAGGCAGAGTCACTCCTTTAATGCGTCCGTGGAAATGTGAGGCCCATGCGCCGAGGCAAGGATGCACAATGGTGCCACGAGGCTCATAACCGGTTTTCATGATGTAGGTACCTGCGTCATGCACCCCGGTTTTCGAACTCATGGAGCGAATGATGGTGATTTTGTCAGACACCTTGGCCATGTTTTCCATGGTGCCACCGAGAAAATCCACCTGCCCTTTGCCCTTGATAGGATCCGTTGGCCCCTTGGTGTCTCCGGTTTTTGGATCCCAGGTGTCAATGTGGGTCATACCTCCGTTCATCCAGAGGAAGATGACTTTCTTTGCCTTGCCGAAACCTGGAGTGCCGGGGCCTCCTTTGGAAGCTGTCTCGGCAGCGCGAACGCCATCAAGCATGCTGGGCATGACAGAAACACCCAAGGCGGTCTGAGCCGTGCGAAGCACGAATTCGCGGCGGGCGATAGGATTGAGTCGGTTCAATTCAGTTTTCATAAATCAGTTATTTGTGCGCGTTGTTTTGGTTTGTTGTGAAACAGAGTTGATGTCGTGTTATTGTACAAAGATGAATTCACGGGTGTTGATGAGCGCCCAGATGATGTCTGAATAACCAGATGATTCGCTGGCAGCGGTTTTCTTGGCGGTGGCCATCTCTGCTTCTGTCGGACGACGATTGAGCACCGACATGAACAAAGCGTCCAGCTTTGCGGACTCCGCATCTGCTTTTTCACCCTCAGGCTTCACTTTCGCCATGGTACGGAAAATCAGCGAATCCGTGTTGGTGAGCATTTCCTGGGCGCGACCGTTCATCATCATCAGCACTTGCGGGACAGAGCCGATTTTGTTGCTGCCATCAATGATATTTCGGGGAGACTGACCGAACTCAATGAGGAAGTGGCCAGCGGGCGCGGGCTGCTCCAACTCCGCAGAGCGGCGTAGCACCATGCCATTGTAGCTCAATGAGGCGTTGTCCATCATCATATCAGCTCCCGCCTTGCTGCTTTTGCCAGCTTTCTTGGCATCATCCATCATCATGTCCTCACCTGCCGTTGCGAGACCGCCGCCCATCATCGCACGCTCTTTCTCACCCATTTTACGGTAGGCATCATACTTCATGAGCACCGTTTGAGCGTCGAGCTTTGGATTGTAGAGGTCGAGGTCGATGGATTTGCTGTAAAGGTCTTCCAGCGGCTTTTTGTATTTGTCTGGGTCACCCAAAACAAGGGTCATGTAAGAGTCCCAAGCCTGGTCAGCCGTCATGCGACGAAGCAACGGACCTTGGAAATAATACGGCTCGCCCATGACGATCTGCTCGGTAGTGGCCTCGGACTGATAAGCGCGAGTATTGTAGATAATGCGCATGAAATCCTTCAGGTTGAACTTCACACGCTTCATTTCTTCAGCAAGATGCTTGAGAAGTGCTGGATTGGCGGACTGATTAGGATCGTCAATATTCGTCACCGGCTCGTTGATTCCCTGCCCGAAAGCACGCTTCCACATGCGATTGGCGATGGCCATGGCAAAACGCGGGTTGGTGGGATGAGTGGCCCAAGTGGCGAAAGCAGCACGCAGGTTCTCCTCGACTTTGGTCTTTTGCTTATAGGCGGGCAAGCTACGGTCCTCCTTGCTCCAGGCGATAAACTTTGGAGCGACCGGATCCAGCGGCTTGGCATCCTTATATTTATAGTCATGCGGCAGCTTGGTGGAATTGGTCTCCGTGTCGGTGATGGCATAACGATTGGCACCGATGAACTGCTGCAAGCCGTTGCGAATACGGGTCATATCCCCGCCGTTCTTCTCGATCATGCTTTCCATTTCCGGCATGAGCTTGTTGCCCATGTCCACCATCTCCATGCCTTCCTTGTTGCGGCGGGCTGGGGCACGACGTTGATAGCGAGTACTGGTGGCACCAAAGAACGATGCCATTTCGTAGAACTGATACTGTGTCCAGTCGGCAAACGGATGGTCGTGGCACTGAGCGCAGGCAACGTCAGTTCCAAGGAACACAGCCAGAGTATTGGCGAGGTTGTCGAGAGGCATGCCAGAATCGCGCAGGAGGTATCCAGCAGCACCATTGTGCCACATTTTGCCTGTGGCCGTTAACATATCGAAGACCATCTTATCCCAAGTGACATTCTGCTCGACCTGCTTCTGCAGCCAGTTGATGTAAGGAACACCACGAACATCATTACCGCCTTCTAGGCGATCTTTGACTCGAAGCATCTCAGCGAGGTAATTGTACATGTGACCAGAATAACCAGGGCTGTCGAGCAGCATGTCGATCAGTTTGGCACGCTTGCCAGGGTTCGAGTCCTTAATGAAAGTCGTTGCTTCATCGTAGTTGGGAATCCGACCCACGATGTCGAGATACACACGGCGGACAAACTGCTCGTCATTCGCCATCGGGTTGAAGCCCGTGATTGCTGGCTTGCCACCTTTAATACGCTCAGGGTTGGCGCGGCCAATGCCAGTGGCCACTAGCACATCAATTTTGCCTGATGCCTGGGCAACGGATGAGTTGGCCAGCATAACTGGCTGGTCAGAAGGCTTCAACGATTTAGCGAGAGCCTGATCCTCTGCGGACAGATTCGTCAGAGGGAATTTGTGCATGGTTCCGTCTGCGGTCTGCAGCATAATGTCCCCACCGGCGAGTCCGATGAATGAGGCGTTGACTTGGCGGCCCTTGGTATCCGTCCAGGTGCGAATTTCCGCAAAGGCGGATGTCGCAAAGAGAGCAGTGACGAAGAGACTGCTCAGCAGTTTCGTGGTTTGTTTCATGGTGATGTGGAATGGAGTGCGTGAACTTCCGTTCGTATGAACGGGCTGGAATTCAGTCCAATTAGACAAATTTGCGCAATTTTTGAGATTTCGGCAAGACCGAAGGCTCTCTGTTTTGAATTCGCCATCTGAGAGCGAGTCCTCAGTGGGACTCGTGTCTTTTGGGTATAGCGAGGGGTGAGATGTTTTCTGTCAATTTAGCAAGTTCGCCACTCTGTACGAGCCGCTATTTAAGTGTATTAATTATAAATACAGTAATATCCGCGTGCATCTTCGCCATGTCCGGGCGGTTCGTGTACATCATGTGACCACTCTCGTACTCGGCGAACTCGATGTTCCCCCGCAGCTCGTCCGGCAGGCGCATCTGGCGCACGCTCAGCATCATATTGTCCGGCGGTGTCACCAGATCGCGCCAGCCGACCAACGCCAGCACCTTCAGGTGCGGATTCTGCCGGATCGCGTCGGCCAGCATGCCGCTCACGCTCGTGTAGCTGTTCCCCTTGCCGTGATTCCAGTTCGGCTGTGAGGCCAGCACCTCGTAGGGCAGGTCTTTCTCATACTTCAGCTCCTCGCGTAGGTAGGCGTTCATCGACGCAGCCGCGATACTGCCCACCACCCGCATAAAGGGCTCGATCTGCGGGTGATTTTCTGATTCATCGCCATCACGTCCTGTCACGCGCGCGTCGTAGGCCCCCAGCACCAGTTTTTCCTTCCGCAGCAGCATTTCGCGAAAGACACCGCTGTCGATCCGCAGTTCCTGATCCTCGATCAGCTTCGGCTCCAGCCCCGTAAGCCGCGCCAGTTTCTTCACCACTGCGTCGCGCTCCGCCTTCGTCAAATCCGCTCCCTTCAGCAACGCCGACGCATACTCGCCGAAGGCGAACTCACGCGACTCCGCCACAGCCTTCTTGAAATCCGCCTGTAAATCCGCTGGCAGCTTCTTGTGATAATGCGCCGTCGCAGTCATCGTCGGCAATCCCACAAGAAACGGCGTCTCATTCAACGGTCCCGAGATCAATGTCGCATAATCCAGCAGCCCCGAAACGATGATGATCCCGTTCAAGTACATCCGATGCCGCTGCTGAAGGTGCTGCGCCAAGCCACCGCCGCGAATGCCGCCATAGCTCTCGCCCGCGATGAATTTCGGCGACCGCCAGCGCTGCTCACGCGTCACCCACAGTCGCATGAACTCGCCCACGCTTTGGATGTCCTCCTGCACGCCGAGGAACTCATTCACCGCCTTCGGATCTTCCGCGCGGCTGAAACCCGTGTTCACCGGGTCGATGAAAACCAAGTCCGTCACATCCAGAAGCGAGAATTCATTGTTCACCAGCCCGCCCGGCGGTTTCGGCGGTGTCAGACCGTCCGCTGGCAGATCCACCCGCTTCGGACCGAAGGCACCCAGATGCAGCCACACGCTGCTGCTGCCCGGCCCGCCGTTGAAACAAAACGTCACCGGCCGGGTCGCCGCGTCCTTCACACCTTTCATCGTGTAAGCCGTATAAAACACCTGCGCCGAAGGTTTCCCATCCGGCTTCAAAATCGGCAGCGTCCCCGCTTTCGCCTCATAGGCAATCTCCTTCCCGCCAATCGTCACCTTGCCCTCCGTGACCACCGGTTTGTCGTCCTCGGACTTCTTTTCATCCTTTTTCTCCTCCTTCTTCGGCTCCTCTGGCTTTTCCTTTGTGGCCTCTTCGGCAAAAAGGAACATAGGCAGCGCACAGGCGCTCAAAACGGCAAAAAAGGTGGGGCGGTTCATCATGGCGGCTCACAGCATGGCATGCACCTCTGACGATGTGAATCAGAAACAGCGAGGGCATCGCGAATCACTGCCTCTTTGCCGCGGCTGACTTCACCGTGATACCTGCGGCCTCCATGACGAGCCGTTGGAAAGCATCCTTCGGCTTGCCGCTGTCCGGCACGAGCACGTTTTGCACGAGGAAGACGGTGACGATGCCGCTTTGCGGATCAATCCAGCCATTTGTCGCAAAGGCACCGCCGTGGCCGAAGCTGCCTACGGGCATGGCGGCGCAGACGCGCTGGGTTTCGATGTTGCACTGCCAGCCGCAGGCGTAGTTGAGCTGTTTCCCGCCTGCGCTGAACGGTTTGGTCATGTCAGTCACGCTTTTCGCGCTCAGGATGCGTTTGTCGTCGAGTTCGCCGCAATCGCGATCATCGCGTAAAAGCGGCCCATGTCCTGCGCGGTCGAAAAGAGGCCGCCCGCAGGCTCCGGCATGTGCTGCACGCTCGAATCGCTCGTGACGAAGGGGTTGTAGCCGGGCACGAGCTCGCGCGTGTCCTCGTCCATCTTGTAGGTGCCGGCGATTCGCGCACGCTGCGCGTCGTTCGGATGAAAGGTCGTGTCCTTCATGCCCAGCGGCTCGAAAATCCGTGTTCGCATGAAGTCCTCGTATTTCATGCCACTGACGATCTCGATGATGCGCCCGGCCACGGTGGGACCGAAGCCGTATTCGTAGCTGCTGCCCGGCTGGAAGGCCAAAGGCGTCTTGATGAGCGTGGCAACATACGATTTGAGCGAGATCGCGCCATCAGTCGGTTTGCGCGGAGGGAAAGCGATGCCTGCCGTGTGGGAGAGCAGCATGCGCAGCGTGATCGATTTCTCTGGCTTCGCGCCGCCCGCAACGGTCACTTTGGTCAGATCTGGCAGCCATTTTGACGCTGGTTCGTCGAGTGAGAGCTTTCCTTCATCCACCAGCGCCATCACCGCCGCGCCATTCACCGATTTCGTCATCGAGGCGATCCAGAAAAGCGCGTCCTTCTCCATCGCACGCCCTTGAGCGATGTCTGCCATGCCTGCGGCATCATGATGAACGATTTTGCCCTTCTCCATCACCAACGTGACGATTCCCGCCGCCTGTTTGGCCTTCACCGCCACCTCCATCGCCGGATGAATGGCGGCGAGTTTGGCAGGATCGAGCGCGAGGGCTTGGGAGATGATGAGAAGGAGAGCGAGGCAGATTTTCATGCGCTCACTCAACGCCCGTCAAGGCATGCGTCATGCAGCCTGCTTACAGGCTTTGATCGTGTTCGCCATCAGCATGGCAATCGTCATCGGGCCGACGCCGCCGGGAACCGGCGTGATGGCGCGGCATTTCGGCGCGACTTCGTTGAAGGCGACATCGCCGACGAGTTTGTAGCCTTTCTCGCTGCTGGGGTCGTCCACACGATTGATGCCGACGTCGATGACAACCGCGCCTTCTTTGACGTGTTCAGCCTTGATGAAATGCGGACGGCCAATGGCGGCGATGATGATGTCGGCGGTGCGGGTGATCGCGCCTAGGTCGCGTGTGCGGGAATGCGTGACGGTCACGGTGGCGTCACCGCCTTTGCCCTTTGCCATCAGCAGCAGCGCCATCGGTTTGCCGACGATCATGCTGCGGCCGACGACCACAGCATGCGCACCGCTGGTTTCGATGCCCGCATCAATCAGCAAACGCTGACAGCCCAGCGGCGTGCAGGGAACGAAGCCCGTCGGATCTTCGAGCGCGAGCTTCGCCACGTTTACCGGATGGAAGCCATCGACATCCTTCGCTGGATCAATTGCCCGCACGATGGCGGCCTCGTCGATGTGCCTCGGCGGCGGGCTTTGCACCAGAATGCCATGAATCGCCGGATCGTTGTTCAGCGCACGCACGTGCGCGAGCAACTCGTCCTGCGTGGTGCTGGCCGGCAGCTCCAATTTGACCGAGTGCAGGCCCAGATCGCGGCATTTTTTGTCCTTGGAGCGGACGTAGGCTCGGGAGGCGGGATCATCACCGATCAAGACGACGGCCAGGCCGGGTTTGCGGCCTTGAGCAGCGAGTGCCGCGATGTCACGACGACATTCTTCGAGGACTTTTTCAGCGACGGCGGCTCCAGAGATGAGGGTCATGCGCTTTGTTGGCGCAGAGCAGGCGGCATTTCAAGCCGCGAGCATCTTCCGCTTGCCGCCTTGGGCGAGCATGGCGGCCAGTTCCGGCATGTAGCGGGTAATCTCGTGAGAGAGCATCGAGAGGCGGGTTTCGGACTTCCAGTTGCCCTTGAGGCTGCGGTCGGTGTCGGTCATTTCGACCTCCACGAGGGTGGAGAAGACGGTGGAGTCGGCTTGAAGATCGAGTTGCAGAGTCATGATGAGAGGGAAGGTTGATCCTGCGTCAGAAGAACGAGCTGGCCGTCCTTCAGAGTCCATTTGCGTCTATCCAAAGCACCCGAGTTCAACATGGCATCGATCCCATTGCTCAAGAGCATCCGCGCTGCCTCGGCGGGGCTGCTGCCGAACGTGCCCTTCAGGGTCATGTCTTCGAGGTACTGCTTGATCTGCGGTGTGATCGCGATCGTCAGCGTAAGTGAGTCGAAGGTGTTTGAGGGGCGGGCCATCCAATTATAACCGGGTAATAACGGCATTTTAATTCCAACCTGACCCAATGGTCAAGGTTGGTTTCCATTTATTTGAGGTTTTTACCCGGTTAAAACTGCCCAGTTATTTAAGCCCCCTTAAGTAACCGGGTGTTTTCGATGGAAATAGCCGCCTTCGTGCGTTGAAAGCGGCCCCAATCATGAAAACTCGCTTCCTCACCTCACTCTCCGCCGCAGCCCTGTTAACCGCTGCATTTCTCAATCTCCAAGCCAAGGACGAAGGCGCGGACTGGCAATATTGGTTCGCCGACGGTTCGCTGCAAGGCGGCCAGATCATCAGCGGCCAAGCTACCTACAAGGTGGAAAACGGCGTGCTCATCGGCACCACGGTCGATGGCAGCCCGAACACCTTCCTCGCCATCGGACCGTTCAAGGACTTTGAACTCGAGTTCGAGGTGAACGTGGACAATGAACTCAATTCCGGCGTGCAGGTGCGCAGCCATATCGCCAAAGAGGGCGACCCCGCCCCCGAAGGTAGCAAAGGTGGCAAACCACTGCCTGCCGGGCGCCTCTACGGCCCGCAGTGCGAGATCGCGATCGATGGCTCCGCTGGCAATTTCTATGACGAGGCCCGTCGGGGCACATGGTGGAGCCTGCTGACGGGAACCGAGGCTGTGCGAACCGAAGAAGCGAAGGCTGCCTTCAAAAAGGGAGAGTGGAACCACTACCGCATCGTGGTGAAGGGCGACCATTACCAGAGCTTCGTGAATGGCGTGAAAACCGCCGACTTCAGCCAGCCCGGTGATCCCGAAGGCCACATCGGCTTCCAGGTTCATGGCATCAAGAAAGGCACCGGCCCCTACAGCGTGCGCTGGCGCAGTGTGAAGTTCCGCGAGACGAAGTAACCGAGCGCGAGAACGAAAACCGACGAGGCCATCACCGTCTGCCAGCGCTGCCACCAAGGCGGCCAGTGGATGGCGATGGCCTTTGATTTATCGCCCGCGAGCAGCAGCATCCATTTCGGCGGCGCGTCGGGGTTGGTTTGATCACGCGTCCAGAGCAGCACGTCGTGCAGTTTGCCTTTTGGCATCTCAAAGACGATTTCCGGCTCTTCGCTGCGCCAGCGCCACGCGGCGGTGATCAAGGTGTGGGGCTGGGCCTCCGTAACGGAAGGTAAATACGATGCGGGGGCGAATTCCGCCCAGTTGTCGTGCTGCGTGACGCTGGCAGCCGACAGTTCCGCCAGTGGCACAAGGGTTTCATCACGGCGAAGCCGGATGGGATCAATCAAAGCTTCACGGGCTACTAATTCATCCGTGATGAGCGGATTGCCGCCGTAGTCGGCGGTGATTTCGAGCAGCACCTCGGCATCCGGCAGCAGTGTGAGCTTGGCGCTCAAAAACTCCGCTCCATGCCCAAAAGCACACAGGGGGGCCAGAACGGCTCCCCCTGCGGCGAGAATGAGGATGGATCGCGCAGCGCGCATTATTTCTTGAGGTTCCAGCGCAACACACGGCCCCACTTGTTCCACTCGGTTTCGAGGATGTTGCCGTCGTTGTCGAAGGTGATGCCGTGCGGGCTGGTCACCACGCCCTGCTGCCAGTCTTTCGGCTCAATGCCAGGTGTGTTCGTTGGTTTTGGGCTCGTGCCGAGATCGGCGACGCGTTTGTTGTTCTTATCCCAGACGCTGACATTGCCAGCAATCTCGGCCACGCACATCAGATCGCCATGGAAGCTGGCGGAGGAGGGATTGCGCATCTCGGTGGCGATCTCGCCGATGAAGGTGCCGTCAAGCTGGGTATGCAGCATGCGCTTGTGACCGCGGTCGCAGATCATGACGCGGGCAGGCTCAAAGCGGCGATCGATGAAGACCTTGTGTGCGTTGGCGAGTTTCAAAGGCTCACCAGGACCGCCGAAGACGCTCTTGAATTTGCCTTCAGCGCTGAACACGAAGATGTGGCTCTGACCGTAGCCATCGACGACATAAATGTCGCCGTTTGGAGCCACATCGCAGTTCGTGAGCTTGAGGCCTTTGCCGATCTTGTCGGCAGGGAATTCGCTGGTTGGGATGGTCATGACGACCGTGCCGTCGAGATTGCATTTGATGACCTTCTGCTCGCCCAGCACGGCAGCGTAGAGGTGCTCGCCGTCGCCATACTTGCGAATCACGAAGCCGTGCAGTGAAGGCGGCAACGCCAGCGCTTTGATGAACTTGCCGTCCTTGCCATAGACCTGGATGCCGGCGTTCGCTTCTTGCACGCTCACATAGATGTTTCCGGCGGAATCGACGGCGATCTCACCGTGACCATTGCCAATGGTTTCTTTGCCTGGAGGCGGCGTGATGAAATTAGGGACGAATTCATAGGCGACTTCAGCAGCGGCGCTGCCAGCAAGGGCCATGACGGACAGGAGGGAGAGGATGCGGTTGTTCATCGGGGTGATTCAAACGGACGAGAACTGCGGCGTCAATCGTGGAGGTGTGAATTTGACTGGATGATCCTGTCATACAGCAGGAAACTTCCGGTCACAGATCGAGTTCACATTCCACTCTCCCCCCATGAAAAAGCTCGGTTTCATCCTCCTCGGCGGCGTCCTGCTGGCCGTTTCAGCCATCGGTCTCCGCGCACAATCCCAGCTCGCGGAATTTGACGCACGTTTCAAAGCCCTCGATAAAAACAACGATGGTGTCATCAGCGGCGACGAAATGAACAGCGCGGACTATTTGAAAATGCTCGACGCCGACAAAAACGGCACGCTCACCCGCGACGAGGCGCTGCAAAGCGTGCGCAAAACGCAAAACCTCGGCGGCGGCTCCGACACCGGCGGCCTGTTCAAGCGGCTCGACAAAAACGCGGATGGCAAACTGACAGAGGATGAACTGCCGAACAAACGCTGGTTCACCGGCTTGGACACCGACAAGGACGGCAGTGTGACACTGGACGAGGCCGTCAAAACACTCGCCAGCCTGCGCAAACGCGGTGCTGCTGACAGTCCGAGCACCAGCAGCCCGATCAAGCCTGCGAGTGAAGACCCTTCCTTCAAAGAAGCGCCGCAGATGCTCAAAGGCAGCGATCACGGCGTGGGCCGCATGGTCGATGACCTCGCGCTGAAGACGCTGGATGGCAAGGACATCAAACTCAGCGCCGCCGCAGGCAAAAACGGTCTCGTGATCGCCCTGTTCAGCGCCAGTTGCCCGATCAGCGGCAAGCTCGCTCCTGAAACGGTGCGGCTGGAAAAGGATTTGGCGGCTCAAGAGGTGAAACTTCTCCTCGTCAACGCGCCTCCCGGCCAGAAGGGCGATGAGATCACGAAATTCATCACTGATCACGGTTTGAAATCCACGGTGGCCCTCGATGCCGATGGCAAGCTGGCTCAGTCACTCGCCGCAACAACGACCACGGAGGTCTTCCTGCTCGATGCGACGCGTACGCTCGTCTATCGCGGCGCTTTGAATGACCAATACGGCCTCGGCTACGCCAAGGAGCAGCCTGCGCACCATTACCTGCGTGATGCCGTGGCGTCGATGCTGCGCGGAGAATCGGCGGAAATCGCAGCCACCAGCGCACCGGGCTGTGCGCTTGATTTGCCTGCTCAATCGACCGTCGCCAGCACGAATGTCACCTATCATCGCGACATCGCCCGCATCATGCAGGCCAACTGCGTGGAGTGCCATCACAGCGACGGCGTGGGGCCGTTCGCGCTCGATTCTTATGATGCGTTGATCGAACACGCGGGCATGATCCGCAAACAGGTGGAGCGGAGAGCGATGCCACCGTGGTTCGCGGCGGCATTGGAAGGCCAGACGCATTCGCCGTGGGCGAATGATCGCTCGCTTTCCGAACGAGATCGCGCCGAATTACTTGCCTGGCTGGCATCGGATCGTCCGAAAGGTGATGTGGCTGACGCACCGAAGCCGCGCCAGTTCCCCTGTGAGTGGAGCATTGGCAAACCGGACGCCATCATCGCCGCCGCCAGGTCAATTTCGATCAAGGCCGAGGGCACCATGCCTTACCAGCACGTCACGGTGACGACGGACTTCCCTGAAGACCGCTGGGTGCGTGGTTATGAAATTCTGCCCACGGAGCGGCAGGTGGTGCATCACGTCATCGTCACCGTGTTTGAAAAAGGCCGGAAAGTGCGCGGCGGCGGCGAGGAAGGCAGCGAAGGCTACTGGGCCGCCTATGTGCCAGGAAACACGAAGCAGATCTATCACGAGGGCTTTGCCCGCAAACTGCCTGCCGGGGCGACGGTGAGCTTCCAGATTCACTACACGCCGAATGGCAAGGCCGTGCAGGACACGATGCGCATGGGCCTGCTTTTTGCCAAAGAGCCGCCGAAATACGTCGTCCACACCACCGCTATGCCCAACGCTCGCATCCACATCCCCGCCGGAGCCGCGAACCACATCGAGACCGCACAGCGCAAACTGCCCACGGACATCAATGCGATGGCCTGGATGGCCCACATGCATGTGCGCGGCAAAGCCTTCAAATTCGAGGCCATCTCACCCGATGGGAAGACCGAAACGCTGCTCGACATCCCGCGCTACGATTTCAACTGGCAGCTCCGCTACGACTATGCCATGCCGCGCTTCCTCCCACGCGGAACGACGATCAAAATCACCGCCGTCTTCGACAACAGCTCCGCCAATCCCGCGAATCCCGACCCGACCAAAAGCGTCCGCTGGGGCCAGCAGACCTTCGATGAGATGATGATCGGATACCTGGAACACTACACGCCGCTGAACCCGGATGTGGCGGGCGGGGAGTGAGGATGGTTATTTCTGCTTTGCAGGCTCCGCGAGCGAATCCGCCAAGCGCCGCAGTTGCTTCGCCAGGCCACTCAATCCCATGTCAAATTTTTGGATCATTTCAGGCGGCAACTCGTCAACCTGGAGCCGCAGATTGGCCACGCCATCGTCGTGCATGAAGGTAATCGCGATATCTTCGATCTTGAGGATTTTTGCATTTTGCAGCGCAGGGCGGCCTGAGAGACTGAGTTCTCTAGCCATGGTGCCGACGGCGGCTGCGCGGGCTTTCTCCACGGTGTCGTGCATGGACAGGGCGAGATACTTGATTTCCCCGCTGAGCTTGCGTTCGAGCTGATCAATCTGGTCTCGTTGTTTCAGTTCCGCCTCCTCGCGCTTTTGCAATACCTTGATCTGGCTCTGAGCCGTCTCCAGTTCTTGCCAGAGGGATTTAAGTGAGGAAACGGCGTCTTTCTTTTCCTGGGCAGTGTTTTTTTTGTCGGCGATCTCAATCTTCATCTGCTCAACACGGCTGTAGTACTCATATCCGCCAAGAGCACATGAGACCAAGAGCAGGGCCTTCAGAAGAAAGGAGCCGAGTCGGAATTCAAACATCGCGAAAGGTGGGCACGGGGTTACTGCGGCTGCGATGCTTTGAAAGTTTCGGCGGCGGGTCTGAGTTTCGAAAATTTGGCATCAATACCGGCCCATTTTTCCCGACGCGAGCTGTTTTGTTGCCCCAACGCATCGACGCGGATGCGCAAGATCTCCGCCTGAAGACGAAGCTTTTCCAGACCTTCGCGACCACCTAGAGGACGAATGCTTTGCTCGTAGTGCTCGACGGCAGCCTGGTCCTTTTGAATCATCGCGTCCAACGCCGCCACCTCCATCTTCAACTCGCCGATTTTTTCGCAAGAGGCAGATGAAAGCCCGACGAAAATGCAGATGATCAGATGCGGTTTCATGGATAATCACGGACTTTGATGAGGCTGATCTAAGCCCGGTACCTCAATGGCGCAACCTCCTTGCCAAGTGGCAAACACGCACCAGCTACTTTCCGAGGTTCATCACAGATCGATCCTTAAGCTTCAGCGCCACGATTATAATAGCGAAAAAACTGCCCTTGACGATATGGATTCAAAATGTTGAAGTCGAGATTATATGAAAGCATTCTTAATTCTTGCTCTGGGTTTGTTCACAACTCTTTCGCTGGCTCAGGATCAATTTACCGAATTGAACACGCTTGATGGAAAAGTCTTCAAGCAGGTGAAGGTAATGAACAAGTCACCCACGGAAATCCGCATTATGCATGCAGATGGATTTGCGACGATACCGCTGTCAGCGCTCCCGCCCGAAGTTCGTCCTAAATATGGGGAGGCTAATCCAGAGGCGTAACAGGCCGCAGCAATGCAGCGCAAGGCTTAGGGCTTCGCGGCGGCGGTTTATCAAAGGCAGGAGAAGGAAGCTATTCGCGCCGCTGAACTGAGCCATCAATCCATTGAGGTCTGCCGACAGGCAATCGTTTTAAGGGATTGGTGTCTAGCCAATCTGACGGGCGGCATGTTGAATGGACAAAATCTGGATCAAAAGGCACGTGATGCGAATCTTGCGGAGGCACTCGCCGTACTGGCTCGCCGCCCTTCCACAACCGAAGCACTGGTGATGACCCCCGCAGGTGCAAATCCAGTGGGAGGTACCAATTCTACAACCGAAACTCCCCCGGCCTCCGCAGCGAGCGCTGCTCCTGCAGGCACGGTTGGTGTCTTTCAGCCTAGAATTATCGAGCTTGTCAGCGCCCGCTACACGTTGCCCGGCAACCTGCCTCGCAACGTGAAAAATAGACTCTCAAAGCTCATACCTACGACAGTCATCAGCGCACCTGTTTCCATCCTGGTAACTGATTCGTTGAGTGATGCCGCGAAAGCCCAAGCAGACGTAACTACAACCGTTGTCATTGGTGCCACCGCCACAAACGCAGAGGCGACCACTATTGGCACAACCACGCCACAGGGGAACAGTGCGAGCATCACGGAGGTCAACGGGGTAACTGTCGGAGTGGCTGCGGCGCAGTCTCAGACCACGGAAAAGAACCTTCTCACCGTCGAATACCTCTACAACGGTGTCCGGTATAAGAAGCAGGCTCTTGAATGCACTCAGTTGGTGCTGCCGTGAAGTCATGCGTTCGCTCGTGCTATAATCAGCATTTTTTGTCACCACGGTGTTTTTTAACGATGCAGAGCGTTTTCGCGCTGCTAGCCTCGGAGCGTGATCGC
>NZ_JBIIKX010000049.1:0-46789 GCF_044232965.1 Prosthecobacter sp. | reverse complement strand
CATGAAGGCACACAAACGCCTCGCTTTGCGTGCCGACAAAACCGCCTCATCCTTTGCGGGGTTCATCACTTTCGCCGCCCTCCTGGATAGAACTCACCTCGCTTGATTTGCAAAGACACCGCCTAGTCTGACTCAAATCCCGGAGCCATCTCGCACGCTGCTCTCCGGTCTGGGCCTGACATGCCTGCTGGTACGGCGCAGGCGCGCTTGATCCGGCTGAATTTGGCTTCATCAAAGTTTCAAGACCAAGACCTTCTGCGCCGCCGCAAGATCACACCCTGGCTCCCAAGCGCCAGTAGCAGCATCCGCGCTGGCTCTGACACGGCGGTGGAAGAAAGTGAGAAATTGTCGATCTTTGCGCCATCCAAGCGGTGAAACATAAAGCCGGAATGGTTGATGGTCGGCGTGAATGAAAGGCCATCCAGGTCTTAGCCGACAAGAATACTGGTGCCGTTGATGGAAGAGGAAGCGATGTGGATGCTCGTGTCGTAATTCAGAGCGAGGTGATTGAAACCGGTGGCATTGAACAAAGGCGCGGCGCCCGCAAGCTCGGCGGTGAGAAACGTGCCGGCACCGACGACCACGTCGTAGTTGCCATCCTTCGCCAGATACATACAGAGCTGCCCCACAGGAGAATTGTAAAAGCCAATGGCTCCCCAGTCGGCAGGAAATGCGTTAACCGAAGCAGTGAGGTCCGCCTCCATCGTGTAAACCTGCCCTCAGGAAGCGAAGTGTTTCATCTTCCCATACCTCTCGTTGAGACCGAACTGGTGTTTCAGTCGCGCCGATAAAAACGCGAGGCGATGCAAAGAGAGGCATGCAAAGCAGGAGTGCTTGTCATAGGTTGACCGCTCAAAGCTGATTGCCCACCGCTTGCAATGAAGCGACCACGCGCCCAGAAGCACAGCCTCACAAAAATCGAGGCGTCGCCCACCACCTACGACACCGCGTGTTTGAGCGGCCACATATCAGCAGCCACTCAAGGCGGCGGCAGCGGCACGTCGCTTTTGGAAGAAGCCGCCGGAGGGGGAAGGATGGGATTGGGAATGATCGGCGACCGGCGGTTCATGGGCGGTGGCTTGGGGGCTCCGGCGGCAGGCGCCTGGGTGGGAATGACCGCGCGCTGGACGACTTCCGAAGGGTGCGTCGCGGCCGGATCGGCAAAGCTGACCCAGCCGGCCTGATCCCCCCTCTGCAATTGGATGCGCGTCTTGTCCACGCTGGCTCCCGGCGTCACCTGGCGGATCTTGATGCCCATCTCGTTCTCAGAGCCGATGCGTGCTTCCATGACCTGCGAAGTCACACGGTCCACCAGCACGGCCACCACCGCGCCATCGATCTCGTAGATGCCGGAGAGACTGAGGTTGTCCGCGAAGTTCGGCCCCGTGGGGGCATCCGGCGAGGGCAGATCCTTCGTCGTGAAGATGGACCGCTTCCAAAGCGTATCAAATTTCTCCAGCTTCGGAAATTCCACTGGCGGCTCTGATGGCTTGGCCTCCTGCGCACCAAGGCCCGTGGTGATCAAGATCACCCCGCTGAGAATGGCACCATGGAAAAGACGCGCGTTCATGACTGGCTGGTTTTGGAGACTTTGGGAGCCGGCCGCTCGTGGTAGAACTGCGTGAACTCGACCTCGACATTGATGGTCTTGTTCGTGCCGCTGGGATTGATCTGAAGACGTGTGATGCCGATGAAGGACTTCGGCTGTTGCAACGCGTGCAACCACGCGAAGAACGTCTGCTCCGATACACCCGTCAGCGTGGCTTTGACGGAGGCCTGGTCAAAGTAGCCCTGTTCTTCATCCAGCGGCAGACCGTCCGGTCCGAGAACTTTGGCCTGCTCGATGAATTCTTTGCCGCCGATGGTGAGGCTGAGCTTTTCGGCCTCGCGGCTGATGGTTTCGAGCAGCTTGGCGGAGGCCTCCTGGCTGCTGCTGAAACCGGGAACGGATTCATCCAGCCAGTCATGCCTTTCCGCCCAGTTCGCGCCCTGGGAGATGGCCAGGTTCATGTCGGCGAGACGGTCGCGCAGGGATTCCACCTCGTCGCGCACTTCGAGGTAGTTCTTGAACGCCATCATGCCGCCACCACCACCGACGAGGGCAAGGAACAGCACGGCAAAGACGCCGAGGAGAACTTTCTCACTCTTCTTCATCCGGCTGTCCTCCTTTCATCTCAAAGGTGGCGCTGTTGTCGCTGGCGATCACGGGCGCGGGCGTCTCCCAGGTGAAATGGGCGAGCGATTCGCTGGTTTTGAGCTCCTGCGTGTATTCCAGCGCCAGCGAGGCGCTCGGCATGCGGCCGATGATGCTCATGCGCTTCGGCGTCCACTCCCAATGCGTGATGCTGGCCTCATTCGAGGACTTCGGCTCCATGCAATGCAGCAGCATCTGCTGCGGCCAGGTCGCGGGATCAACCGCCGGAGCGGCCTCCTGCCACGCCCTTTTGTGATCCATCACCTTGCCGGCGCGTGGCGCCATCTCGGCCACTTTTTCACGCAGCATATTGCGTTCTTGCAGGGCGAAAGAGGTCAGCGAGGCGATCAGGGCGATGGCCGCCGCCAAGGCAGCGCCGATGGTGAGCGCGATGAGGCGCGTGCGGGCACGGGTGTTCTGACGCTGGCGCTCGATGACCAGATCCTCTGGCATCAACAGGCTGGAACCACGCATCGGCATCGTCGGCGCGGGCATGTCACAACGATAGGGCGTGAGACCGGTGGCGCGCTGGATCTTTTCGAGGTCGCCGTCCTCGACCCACAGCACGAGGCTTTCGAGGCGGCCTAACACGCCCTGGAAGCCAAGTTGAAGACAGATGTTGTTGAGCTCGGCCAGCGCATGATCATCGAGATGCGCGGAAGACAGCGGCGTGCAGTAAATCAACTGAGCGCCGCTGGTGATGGCGATGACGAGACGGCCCAGCTCGCGGAAGATGGTGATGCTGCTCTGCACCAGCGGGTAGCACAACGCGTGCAGTGTGACCTCGTCCGGCAGACGGGTGGTGTCCGTGAGCGGCACAGGCTGGTCTTTGAGCGCGAGGATGCGGGCGAGGTGCGCGCCTTCCTTCTCAGCGATGCTGCGCACCTGCACGCTGGCCTCGTCGTCATTCGTTTTGACCCCCAGGCGCTCCAGATGCAGCAGCGCCATGCCGCGCAGATGCTCGCTCTGGCCTTTCAGCCACGCTGGCAGCACCCAGAAATGCGTTGCGGGCAGCGCCAGCACACGACGCGGCGCGTCTTTGCCAAAGGCAGTGGCCTCGCCATTGGCCTGGCACAACGCCTCCTCCACGCCGGTCCAGCTTTGCCAGACCTTCGCGCCGGGGAGCAGCAGCTCGTGGGTGGGTTTACGTGTCTTTGCCATGGACGGGAATTTCACCCCGCCAGACGGCCTGGCCGCCCTGGGTGATGAGGATGAGTTTGCGTTGCAGCGGGCCGAGCGAGCCGACGCTCTCGATGCGGCGGATCGGGCCTGCGAATTGAATCCATTGCGTCAGTTGCTCGACAGTCTGGCGGTTGAACACACCGAGCAACTGCGCCACCTGTGGCACGCTGCCCAGGCGCTGGTCGTCCTGCGTGCGCGGTGCGCCATCGCGGCCAGCACGGAAGACCAACAGCGGCTGCACGCGTTCCATCGGCACATCGCCCAGCAGGGAGACGAGCTCGGCGCTCGCGTCATTGATGTCCACGCGTCCGTCGCCAAAAACGGTGAACCACTCGCGCCAGTCGGGCCGCGCGGTGTTCACGATCTCCATGCCGCGCACGAGCAGCATTTCATCCACCTCTTTGAACGGGCGGTTAAACGGCAGCCCTTCGAGTCCCATGTTTTCATACTCGCGCTTTTCCGCGCCATTGAGGCTGACGTTCTCATCGCCGTCGATCCAGTCCTTCAGCGCGTCGCACAAGGCGGCCGTGAACTCCGGTTTGAAGCCCCAGCGCGTGAACAAACGGCGCAGCAGCACCTTGTCTCCCGTTTGCAGCAGATGGTTGATGTTCAGCCGCGCCTCCTCGGCCACCAGCGTGACGTTGTAGCCGCCGCCGTCGTTGGAGCTGAAGTGCAGCAGCGGATCGTCGTGCTGGATCGCGGGATGCCGAGCCACTTCGAGGCCCATTTCCGCATACCGCTTGGCGAAGATGCGCCCACGCATGGTGCGGGTGTATTGCGTGTCCGCCTGCAAGGCTTTCGCGCCCGCGAACATGACCATGCCCAGCACCGCGATCATCCAGAACACCGCGATGAGCGCGGAGCCGCGTTGTTTGGAGTGGCGATGAATCGTCGCCAGATCAACACGAAGCCGGAAGGCCGACGAATCGTCGGCACTCCATGGCTTCGTGTTATGGCATTCGAGGGTCATGGGTTTGGAACTGCCGGCGGCGGAGCTGTTACTTGGGAAAGATCATTCGCGATCCAGAACGTGTACTCATGCTCACGCGGATCGGCGGTGAAGGAGAAGCGTAGCTTCATGAACAGCGGCGGCTGCGGGCGCTTGGTGGGGTCCCAGCTCGTGAACCATTTCTTTTCGACCGGCTCATAGAACTGCCACTGCATCTGTTTGAGACCTTCGAGAATGGGAAGTTCGGCCAGGGTGGTGAACTCTCCTGGCGCACGGGTGGTTTTCGGCTGTTTGAGATGGCGCACCACGAGGGACAGATCTTTCGCTCCTTTGTTGCGTACGAGGCCGAATTCGACGGCGTCCGCGAGCTTCAGGCGGCGATCCCACACGAAGGGCATGTGCCCGCCGAGAATGAACAGGTTGCCGGAGGAGCCACGCGAGACTTTTTCAGCCCCGGCGGTGAGCTGAATGCCCGGCGGCATCGTTTCGAGATAATCACGCCACTGATTGACGAAGTTGGTGATCCGCGTCTCCGCCACCCGCGCCTCGTTCATCGACTTGCCGAGCTGCAGCGTGGCATTCGCCACGCCATACACGCCACCGAGGATCAGGCCGATGAGGGCCATGGCCAGGATGACTTCGAGCAGCGTAAACGCGGCCTTAGATCGGGCTGTGGGGCGAATACACATAGGTTTCCATGCTGCGTTTCATGCGCCGCGAGCGCCCGTCGGAGATCCATGCTTCGGCGCGGATGCGAAACATGTGGTCGAGCTCGACCTTGTCTTTGGTGATGAGTTTGACCTTCTCAATCGTGGCGCTGGCATCAATGCCGTCGGCCGTGGGATTGAAGGTGATGCTGGTGGCTTTGAATTCAGGCTGGTGCGCGACTTCGGCGAGCACCGACTCCAGCACGCGCAGCACCTGCGCCTCCATGCGGGAGTCATTGGAGGTCCGGGCGATGGCGTCGATGGCCTGCGTCATGCCAACGGCCACAAGCGAGAAAAGCGCAAGGGCGAGGATGATTTCGAGAAGGGCGAAACCAGGCGCGTAGGAGGCTGTGCGTGTGTGTTTCATCCTCGGATCTGAATGGATTTGTGTTTGGCGCAGGCGGTCAGCGGATCAAACGCGAGTTCGATGACTCCGGCGGGCCCGGACATGCGGACCTCGATTGGCTCGCAAATGCCGGTGGGGCTGAATTCCCAGGTTTCGCCGCGTTTCGGAGCGCGGAAGGTATTTTCGCCAACACGGCGCACCTGTAGCATGCCGCCAAACTCTTCTCCCACATGGAACGCGCCCGCCGAAAGCTCGATGCGGACGGTTTGCTGCGTGCTGAGTGCTTGGAGCAGATTTTGACGCGCTGAAGTCTCGATGACCGCGACCGCACGGCGCAGCTTGTCCTCATCCCTCACACCGGAGATGCTCATGACCGCGATGCCGATGATGAGGATCAGGAGAGACATGGCGACGATGATTTCCAGCAGCGTGAAGCCCGCAGAGCAAGAATGACGAATGCCGCGCTGAGCAAACAGCGTGGCGGGCGTGTGATTCGTGATGGCTCTGAAATTCGTCATTCGGGTTTCGTCATTCGTCATTCACGGCGCAGCCGCTCAAAGATCCCAGCTACCAATATCATCCGCATTATCCGGCACACCGTCCGGTCCTGCGGAATAGACATCGAAGCCGCCTTTGTCCTTCGTGCCGGGACGACGGTAGTGGTAGGGGTTGCCCCAGGGGTCGATGGGCAGCTTTTTGAGCTTGGCGCTCCAACTGGTCGGCGCAGGGCGTCCACTCGGCTTTTCCACGAGGGCGGACAAACCTTGCTGCGTGGTGGGCAGGAACATGTTGTCCACCTCGTAAGCGCGCAGCGCAGCCACGATGCCGCTGATGTGGCCTTTGGAAGTGGTTTTTTTGCCACCTTCGAGCACGCCGCCGAAGTTGACCACCGCTGCTCCGACCAGCAGCGCGACGATGGCGAGCACGAGAATCATTTCGACAAGGGTGAAGCCGGAGGTCGAAGGGCGTGGTTGGGTTCGGGTGTGTTTCATGGTGCTTGGCTATTTGTTGATGCTGGAGATGGTTTGGAAAATCGTGGTCATCATGAGGTAGGCCATGAGGCCGACCATGCTGGCCATCAGGCAGACGATGAGGGGCTGGATAAGCGCAGCCAGTGTGTCGATCTTCTTGCTCAATTCACGGTCGAAGCGCTCGGCGGCACGCTCAAGCGCAGCAGACATATCGCCGGTCTGCTCGCCGACGTTCACCATGTCGATGAGCAGCGGCGGGAACTGGCCACTGCGGTCGAGGGAGCGGGAGAGAGCGACGCCTTCGCCCACATGGCGCATGACGCTTTCAAACTCACGCTGGAGGTGCGGATTCTCGATGGCCTGATGCGTGAGCTGCATCGCATGCACCATGGTGAGGCCGTTGCCGAGCAGATTGGCCATCGTTTCGAGGAACTGGACGTAAAACCGCGCCTTGAAGATGCCGCCAAAGAGCGGAAGCCGCAGTTTGAAGCGCGACCAAGGGATGGCAGACTCAGGACGCGCGATCCATGCCTTGCCGAGGATGAACGCGGCGACGCCGGCGATGAGCATCATCCACCACGTCGCCTTGAAGGTGTCGCTGACCTTCAAAATGATCTGCGCGGCCAGCGGCAGCGAACCACCCGTCGAGTCAAGCATCTCGGTGAGCTTCGGAATGAGATAGACGACAAACAGCAGCGTGACGCCGATGGCGGCGACGATGAGAAACGCGGGATAAAGCAGCGCGGAGAGCACTTTCGACCGCAGCGCCTGCAAGGAGCGCATGTACTGCGCCTGACGCTTCAAGATGGTGCTCAACGAGCCGCTGGCCTCGCCGGCGGAAACAAGCGCGCAGAACAAATTGCCAAAGCTGGGACTGGTGGCGGCGACGGCCTTCGAGAACGACATGCCATCGCGCACTTTGCCGCGCAGGACACTGGCGAGCGTTTTGATGCCGGAGAGCTCCCTTCGGCGCTCCATCGTGGCGAGCGCGGGTTCGAGCTGGATGCCCGCGCCAACGAGATCGGCGAGTTCTTCGATGAAGAGGACGACCTGCGCGAGCTTGAGCTTGATGGGGCCGGTGATCGTCTCGGCGGTCACTTTTCCCTTAGCGGCGGCTTTGACCGCCGATTTGGCATCTCCTGCGATCTCAAGCTTGATGGGCTGGATCTTTTTTTTGCCCAGCAGCGCAAAGGCCTCGCCGCGATCCGACGCGTTCAGCTCCCCGGTGACGACACCGGAGGGGCCATGGGCGCTGTAAACGAAGGTGGGCATGGAACTACGCGGCTAAGCGGGCTGGAGCGGCGATGGTGGTGGTTTGCGGATTGTGCTGGCGGTCGGACGCGGCGGTGACGGAGAGCACTTCCTCAATGGTCGTCTCGCCGCTGAGCACTTTTTGAAAGCCGTAGCCGCGCATGGGGATGTAGCCGTCCTTGAGCGCCTGTTTGTGGAACTCAGCGGGATGAGCGCGGCTGTTGATGAGATGCTGCAAGGCGTGGGTGACGAGCACGACCTCGTAAATGGAGAGACGGCCCTGGAAGCCGCTGCCACGGCAGGCGTCGCAGCCGACAGCCCGCATGATCTGGCCGCGCACATGCGAGGGGAAGCCAATGGATTTGAGATAAGGCTCCTCCACCTGGGTCGGCGTCTTGCACAACGGGCAGAGCTTGCGCACGAGACGTTGAGCGAAGAAGGCACGCACCGCGCTGGAGACGAGGAAAGGTTCAACGCCCATGTCGATGAGGCGCGTGATGCCGCCGATGGCGTCATTGGTGTGCAGCGTGCTGAAAACCAAGTGACCGGTGAGTGCGGCACGCACGGCGATCTCGGTGGTTTCGAGGTCGCGCATTTCCCCGATCATGACGACATTCGGATCGCCGCGCAGAATGCTGCGCAAGCCAGCGCCGAAGGTGAGGCCGATCTCGGGCTTCACGGCGATCTGCACGATGCCCGGCATCTTGTATTCCACCGGATCTTCGATGGTGACGATGCGGCGGTGCGTTTGATTGAGCTCGGTGAGGAAGGCGTAGAGCGTGGTCGATTTGCCGCTGCCGGTGGGTCCGGTGATGAGGATGATGCCGTTGGGCAGTTTCAGCAACTCATCGACGACGGGGCGGATGTTGTCGGTGAGGCCGAGGCGGTTCACCGTGACCTGCTGCTGTGCAAGAAGACGCAGGCTGATGCTTTCGCCTTCGACACTCGGAATCGTGGCGACACGCACGTCGATGGCGAGTCCGTCGAGTTCGAGATTGATGCGGCCGTCCTGCGGCAGACGTTTTTCGGCAATGTCGAGCCGCGCCATGATCTTCAAACGGGCGATCACGGAGGCTTGCAGCGATTTGATGTTCTCCGGCACGGGCAGTTCTTCGAGACGCCCGTCGATGCGGTAGCGAATGCGCAAGCGATCCTGCTGTGGCTCGACGTGAATGTCTGTGGCGCGTTGTTCGAGGCCACGACGGATGATTTGATTCACAAATCGCACGACCGAGGCCTCCTCGTCCTCGGGTTCATCGAGCACGGTGACTTCATCACGCAAATCTTCCGCGCCCCAGTCGGCCCGACCGCGCAGGATCTTCTCAAAGGTGTCCGCGCCGAGACCGTAGAGCTTTTGCAGCCCTTCGACGATGCGAGTCCGCGGTCCGACATGCCACACCACCGGCATCGTGAGACTGGCGGCCACACGCTGATGCGCCACAAGGCTCAGCGGGTCAAACGTCGCGATGTGCAGCGTGCGCACGGGTTCGCCGGAAGTTGCATCAGCGCCATCGTCCTTGTTTTCCTCCGTGTAGATCGGCAGCAAACGATGCCGCAGGGCGATTTCCGCCGGCAGCATGCGGCGCATCCCCTGCTCTGTCGGCAAATCCTCCTCTTTCGGCTCCCACCAGGGCAGACTGAGCGTCTTCGCCAGCGCCATCAGGAAATCCCGCTCCCTCACGCCCTCGCAGTCAAGCACGGCATCGACGAAGGACGTCTGATTGAAGCACGCATCCTCAATCGCCTGCCGGACGGCGGGCAAGTCGCCACAACCAGCGGTTGTGAGGATTTGGTCGATGAGTGGAAGCATGATGGCAAGGCGGCCCAAATTGGACCTGATAACCTCGTATTTTTACGGTTTTTATAAAAAAGGCAAGTTTTTAATACTTCCAAACCATTTGGAGAGCTGAAAAGTTGAGGTCACAGCTTTTCAAACTTCGATTCGGCCCGCAAACAGGCAATGGCCTATTTGGCGGAGTTCACCTGATTTATCATCGCGTCCAGTGAGCCGTTCTTGATCGCGATCAGGCCCTTGGGGTCGATGAGGTACAGCGTGGGAAAATTGCGCAGGTTATAAAGGGACGTGTTCGGGCCGCTGGTGGTGTTGTCGAGCACGTTGCGGAAGGCGACCTGATAATCAGCCAGCGCTTTTTTGGCCTCGGACTCAATGTCGGTGTTCACGCCAAGCACGACGGCGTTCTTGTCCTTCAACTGCGCCGCCGCCTGGTTCATTAGCGGCAGGATGCCGTGGCAGGCGTGGCACCAGCCGCCCCAAAAGATGACGATGACATGCTTGCCGCGATAATCGCTGAGCTTGAAACTGACGCCCTCGGCGTCCTTGCCCTCGATCTCCGGCGCTTCGCAGCCGACTTGCAGGTTCGTCATCTCAAACAGCATCTTCGCGGCGAAGTCGGCGAGCTTGAAGCCTTGGATCGTCACATCGGCGTAATCGGTGTTGAGCTGCTGGAAGCATTCGAGTGCCTTGTTTTTCGAAGCCTCGCCAGAAACGCGGTCGGCGGAGGCGTCGAAGTTTTTGAAATGGATCGCGCCCAGGGCATAGAGCGCGGCGGCCTTCTCCTCGCGGTGGGTGTTTTTCTCGATCACGGCCTTGAGCACCGGCTCGGCGGGCAGGCCGTGGTATTCGAGCTGCTTCACCGCCTCAGCGATGCCTTGGCGGTCCGCGAAGGTCGTGCCGAGCATCTTCAGCGCCTCCTGGCCCTCGGGAAAATTCGCCGCGCCCGTCACGAGCCACGACACGGCCTTCACCACGTCTGGTTTATCGAGATTGGCCTGCACGAGCTGCATCATCTTCGTGGCGCAAGGCCCGGCGCTCGGAATGCTGGAGCGATACTTGTTTTTCTCCTCCTCCGTGGTGGCGGCGATGATTTTCTGCGTGTTCGCACGCACCGAGTTTTCATACTCGTCGATGAGACCACGGATCTGGGCGGCCAGCGGGGAAACCGGCTCCTGTGCGACGGCAGAAGCCAGCAAAAACAAGAACAAGGTCAGATACTTCACGGCGACTCAGGAGTGGCGATGACGTGAACGCCGCGCCAGCGCGTGCAGCGCGGCCACCAAGCACAGCAACATTCCACCCGGCTCGGGCACGACCATGAAGGACGAGTACACATTGTCGTAGAAGATCACCGGCACGCCGTAATTCTCCGTGTGCGTGTCGAGCGTGAAGGTCTGCGCGGCCAGCCCCGTGTCCGGAGCCTCCACGCGATACACGACGCCATCGGTGAGGCCGTCGAGCGTGATGTTGAAGCCACCGGCGCTGTTGCTGAACCCGCTGGCCACGAGGATGCCGCTGACGTCGTTGTAAACATTGATCGCCATGCCGGCGAGGCCCTCTCCCGGCGTGTAAAACAGATCGGCGGCAATGGTGTCCTGATACACCGAGCCGGTCAAAATCGCGTCCGCCACGAAATTCGCGCCATCAAACCGGTACTGCGTGGCCAGATGCTGCGTGGCCACATACGGGCCGATGGCGACGGCATTGGTGCCGGGGATCGCGATGCTTTGGAAGCCGATGCCGATTTCCTTGAACACCGGATCGATCAGCACATCACGATGGCCTGCCGGGCTTTGAATGCCATTGCCAAATCCTGGTGACGCGCCATTGCCATCGCCCCAGTCGATGACAAAAGCACCGTGGCCGTGGATGATGGACTGAGTCGAGGCAAACAAGTTCTCGCCGGCTTCCAGCCAAGTCGAGCTGTAGCCACCATTTTGAATGCGCTGATCGAGGGTGAGACCGTCCAGCGTGTGCGCCTGCTGGTCCGTGGTGACCATGAGATTGGAATAAGCCGAGGCCGAGACATTCAAGGCGCTGCTCCAGGCCACCGGAGGAGCGGGGGTGAGCGTGGAAAACTGCGACAACAAGTCCACAGCGCTGGTGCCAAAGTAATTCAGCGCAAAGGCTATGCTGGCATCGTTTGACTGCGGCGCGCCCCATACACCAGGGGACGAAAAATTGGCCAGCTTCTCAAGCTCAGCCTGCGGTGCGCTGCGGAAGCGGTTCGTGAGCTCCAGCCAATACTGCTGGTCCGCAGTCGGGTCAGCCGCAGAGCCGGTTCCCTGCCCTGCGACACACAGCAGCAGGCATGCCCCGAACGAGCGCAGCCCGGTCTGAAAAGCAGACGAGCGGCCAGCATGGGATAGGTGGGCTGCGGGATGCATGGACGCAAGTTTATGAGAAATCGTAAATCACTGCAATCCCTCATTGCTGAACAAACCCTTATCTTCCTGGAAACTTTGTCTCACAAAGTTTCGCTTGCGCACGTCACTTTGTCCGCCAAAGTGATCACCATGAGCACGACCGAAGCCGCGTTGGAAAATCTCCGCATCATCCGCTCCTTGATGGAAAAGGCGCACATCTACCGGGCCGTTTCCGCCCCCGCCGCGCTCACTGGCGGCCTGCTGGCCCTCGCTGCCTCCACCTGGCCCGTTCAGCATGCACTGGCGACTCACGGTGTCAGTCTGATGTCCCCCGGAACATTCCTTGATCTCTGGATCGCCATTCTGCTCGTCGCCTCGTCCCTTAACGTCCTGCTGCTCGCCACTGAGGCGAAACGGCGCGGGCAGCCCTTCGTCTCCGAAGGCATGCGCATGGCGCTGCGGGCCTTTGCGCCGCCGATGCTCGTGGGCGGCTGCGTCGGGATCGGTTTGATCGTCTTCCTGCACAATCTGACGCTCGCCGCGCTGATATGGGTGCTGTGTTACGGTCTGGCGTTGCTCTCGACCTCGGGGTTCTCCCCGCGCTCGCTGGTGCGCTTGGGCTGGGCCTTTGTCATTGCCGGACTGGCCCTTTTCTTCGCCTGGGCCGCGAACAGCGATGTGCGACTCCTATTCAGCGATGAAGCGCCCGCCTCGCTCGTCATGGGCCTCACCTTCGGCCTGCTGCATGTCATTTACGCCCTCGCTGTCTTCTTCACCAAGAAACCTGCGGAGGTTCAGCCGAAATGATCGACTTCGATCAAATAGATAAGCTCATCCACGAAAAGGGCCGCCTCTTCATCATGACGCTGCTCTCCACACGGGGCGAATGGGCCTTCCAGGATCTCAAAACCGAACTCGGCATGAGCGACGGCAACCTCATCTCCCACCTGCGCACGCTCGGCACCGCCGGTTACATCAAGGAAACTCGCAACGACTCCGGCACCCGCCCCCGCACCAGCTACGAACTCACCACCGCCGGTCGCAAGGCATTCAAAGACTACGTCGAAGTCCTCGGAGAGATCGTCAAAGCCGCCCAGCAAACTTAACCCCGCTTCTTTTTGCCCATTCACTTTGCCTCGCAAAGCTAAACCAAGAACTAAGAACCTCGAACCCAGAACCAGAGATATGAACATCATCCTCGCTCAACATCACGGCATGTGCTTCGGCGTCCGCGACGCCCTGCGCACGACCCACACCGCGGCGCAACGCGCTCCGCTAACCATCCTCGGCCAGCTTGTCCACAATCCGCTCGTCGATCGCCATCTCGCCGCTGTTGGTGCTAAGCGCGGCGATCTCGATGACCTCAAGTCCTCCACGACACACCAAGTGGCCATCACCGCCCACGGGGCCTCCGACAAACATCGTCAGGCTTGGCAAAACGCTGGTCACAGCGTCATCGACACCACCTGCCCTCTCGTCAAAAAAGCGCATCACGCCCTCGCCATCCTCGTCAGCGATGGCTACCAGCCCATCGTCATCGGCCAAAGCCAGCATGTCGAAGTTCGCGGCCTCATCGGCGACTTTCCGCAAGCTGTCGTCGTGCTTGAAGAAGCCGACCTCGCGCAAATTCCCGTGCATCCACGGCTCGGCATCGTCTCCCAGACCACGCAGCCCGTCGAAAACACGCTTCGACTCGTCGAGGCCATCAAGCGCCTCCACCGCAGCTCCGAGGTGCGCTTCATCGATACCATCTGCCACCCGACGAAGCAGCGCCAGACCGCGATGGACGACCTGATTCGCGAATGCGATCACATCGTCGTCATCGGCGGCCGCAACAGCAACAACACGCGTCAGCTTGCCCAAAAAGCCCTCTCCCACGGCCTGCGCACGCTGCAAATCGAACGCCCCGAAGAACTCGATCCCGCGTGGTTCCGTGATGCCCGCAATGTCGGCGTCACCGCCGGAACCTCCACGCTCGACGAAACCGTCGATGCCGTCATGCAACGCCTCCGCCAGATCGCCGCCGAACTGCGCACCACGCCGGTCCACGAATTCCTCCGCTCCATGCTCAAAGCCGCCTAACAGCCTGTTGATTTACCCCTGAACGTGCGGGTTGGAGCTGCCCGCTTTTACCTTCAGCGTCTGAGTCGGTGATAAGGACCAATGCGCGCAAATACATTCCGAGTTTACCCAACAAGGCTTCGAGGAGTCGGTCAATGACACCCATTGAGCGAAAAATGATCTCGAGCGGGCCTGCCAGCCACTGTTTGGTAGTTCCGCTGGCGAACATCGTACGCAGCAGCAGGCTGAGGTTGAAGCTCAACGCGGCGATCAGGTGACGCTTGGTCAGATTCTCACAGCCCCGCACCGTGGCGCGGCGCAACCCGCCGTGATCGAGCACATGGGCAAATCCTCGTTCGAGATGCTCGCCGCGTTTGCGCAGCAGCGCTTTGCCGCTCTCGCTGCGGGTGGCACACGCGGCCCGGCGCAGCGTCTGGCGGTGTTCCAGGGGCGCGTCCCGACGGCGTCTCCCTTCATGCGGATCGGCTATCACGGCGCGCACTCCGCAGCGTTGCAACTGCCCGATCTGTTTCACCGCGAAGTAGCCGCACCGCGAGGCGATGGCCCGCTCGCTGGGCAGGTTCTCGAAGAAGCCCACCATGAGCATCTTTAAATACACCACAGGATCAATGCCAGAGCGTCCGCCCTTGCTGCGCTCGGCGTAGGCGGGTGCGCAGATCTTCCAGACATCGGCAACAAAGCTCATCTTCTCCAGTGTCCGGTTCACCCGCGGGTAGCAACCATCGGGCGTCGCCGCAGGCAGTTCCCCGGCCATGATCCAAAACTCTTTTTGCGCCCCGCCCGCTTCGCGTTGTTCAAACATACGGGGAGCATTTCTAGTTCAACAGGTGCGTTTTTCAACAGGCTGAAAAGGCCTACTGGTCCTTGGCCCAGCTTTGCTAGGCGCACATTCTTGCAACTTACTTTCCCATATCCCAGATCCCAGATCCCATCATCATTTTTCCCAGAAGGGTCATAAATGTTTCCATTATTTAAGATGCGTGGCGGCATCACGGAATGATCCAGAGTCAATGTCTCGTCATCCAAGCCGATAAACACGGGCATTGAAGACCATCCTTGAGGCAAGTAGCTTTCAAGTTGAGATGTAGAAACTGATTCTATCTGAGTTGTAGGATGATCAGCCATAAATGAACGTTGGGCGGAATACACCGCCTGCAATGAAAGCGAGGCCGTTTTTCCTATTTGCCAGTCTCTAACAGCAATAACACTCAGGCCAATAAATGAAGTTAGAGCGATCACCAGACCAATCACCAAGCATACTTCAACAAGAGTAAAAGCAGCCTGAAAGCGTCTGATCTGTATGTTCTTTATCATACGAAATAAGATCATGTGTTACATGTTGCCAGATTGCATCATCCTAGGCCCCATTAGGAAGATTGGCAGCATAGAACCAGCAAAAACAAAGCCGATGATAAAAACAGCGATCGCAAGAGTAATAAAGTTGATAATCTGAGTAAAATCATTCATAAACGCTTCAGTGTCTTCTTCGTAAATATCTCTTAAAAGTTCTAGTTGTTGAGCTAACGAGGCGGATTTCTCACCAATGCCAATCATGTGAGTCACTTGCGGGTCAAGGCTAGCATGGCGCTTTAAAGACTCAGCGAATGGAATTCCAGTTGTTTCATAAACTTGTGACGCCTTTACAAAGCCTTCATACATCGGAGTGCCTTGAACTACTTTTGCAGCCAGCATGGATGCATTAGCGAGGTCAACACCATTGGCATACAGCATTTGCATGGTCCCGACATAAGCACTCTGGCGCAATCCTTTGACTAGTTTTGATAGAAGATTCCAGCGGGACATTCCAAACAGCAGAAGCTTGGATCGCACGGCGGACGATTTGAACAAACTAATAATGAAAGCCACCAGAAAACAAACAAAAAACGGCCAAACAACTTGCACAAAATGGCTGAATGAGAAAATCGCCTTAGATAGTGGATCTGGAGCCATGTGAACACTGGCAAGAGTATCCTCAACTTGTGCAACAACATATACCTGCGAGTATATAAACAAGCCTATTTGAAATAAAATAACAACCGATGGAACCATGATGGCAGTGCGTAATTTACTCGCGAACAATAATTCAATTTTAATTCGCCGGGCCAACGAACTAAAGGCTTGGGCAAGCTGGCCGGCGTTTGAGCCAGCCTCGATAATCGTAATAATAGTGCTGCCAAATTTTTGTTCTTTTGCAAATGCCACATGAACAGGCACTCCCGTCTCAATTCTATTGCGTATGTTAATTAAACAACCTCTAAGGTCGGGATCTGGTAACCCTTGGGAATAAAACAAAAGTGCGTCGGATGTGCTTATGTTAGCCTTATGCATTGAGGCAAGACCTCGAAAAAGCTTTATAAGCTCTTTTCTAGATAACTCTTTTTTTGAAATATGGCCCCTAGTATCCCCAGGGAGAGCTTTGATCAAAGCCACGCGGTATCCTGTTTGAAGAGCATTCGCTGCCGCTTGCTCACGACTGGGCGCATCAATTTCAACCACCCTCGAATTCTCAGGTGAATCATTTTTTCGTAATGTGACCTGATAGAGACTCATGAATTAAGAATCGTATGTCATATCAAGTTGCTTACGCAGTGCATCCAAATCAGTCTTACCCTCAGCTAGCAATTTCAAACCGTTGTCTCGCATGGATGGCACTTTGCTATCACGACGTATTTGTTGCTCAAGCTCAAACGGTGTTATTTCCCCCTTGGCTAGAGCATCACCAACTTTTGGGCTAATTGGCAAAATTTCCAAAATTGCAGTCCGGCCAGAATACCCAGTCCCCTTGCAATTATCACAACCGCCAACTCGATGGACATACACAGCACGGTTTGTCCAAGACGAATCCAAGTGAAACATGCGCAGATCATGTTCAGCAATACCTGTAGTTTTCTCCCGGCAAGAGTTACACAAAACTTTGACGAGTCGCTGCGCGCACGCAGCTTTTAAGGTTTGGGCAATTTTCCATCTCTCAGTGCCTAGCTGCTGAAATCTTTCTATGACAAGTGAGGCTCTTGGTGTGTGAATAGTTGTTAAGACTTTATGGCCGGTAATAGCGGCCTCAATGGCTAGTTCCGCAGATTCACGATCCCTGACCTCTCCCATCATAATAATATCCGGGTCAGACCTCATGAAACTGCTTATCATCGGTTTGAACTCTGTCGAATCACGCAGATCGCAGTGCGTGACACCTGGGATCTCGTCTTCAACCGGATTTTCGAGGGTGAGAATGTTGTCTTCTGCATGATTAAGTTCACGCAACATGGCATTGAGAGTCGTAGATTTCCCACATCCAGTCGGCCCGGACATGACAATAATACCCGAAGGGACGGCCATGGCCTTTTCTAACTGGAAAAGTGTTTCCTTGTCAAAAGCCAATGTTCCCATGCCCAGCCTGGCTTCCAAATGCGTTTTGTCGAGCAACCGCATTGTTATATGATAGCCACGATATGTGCGGTGCCTTTCATATCGCACCCCAACCTGGCGGCCATAATAAATTGCAGAAAATCGCCCCGAAATTCCTGGCCTTTTACTGCGCTCCTCCGGCGAAAGACGCATCATATTAAGAAGAAATGCATCGACACGATCGCGCAGTTTCAACGGCATCTCTATTCTTTGTCGTAAGTCTCCATCTATACGAAAACAATATTGAAAATTATTTTTCTCTGTTTTTATGTGTATGTCTGAAGCGCGTTGCTTAATTGCATCTGCAACCATGCCTGCAACTAATTGAGCGATAGGTTCGTCGTAGCTCTGAGTGACATCGTAATCGAGATTATCTTCAGAAAACTCATCCACTTGGACAGCCTCTAATGTAGCCCTGCTGGGACCTGATGAACTTGAAACGCTTTCGATGAGCGCTGAAATTTCCGAAACAAGAGTGACGATCTTAAGCTGCTCATCGTGCGGAAAGTGTGTGGAACAGTAGTCATCGGCTCGAAAATCCCACGGGTCAGCCACTGCCAACAAAATCCGGTTTTTTGAGCGTCTGAGGGGCGCGAACATCTCTTTTGAAAGGATCACCGGGTCACACAACCTTAGAAGTTCAATATCTGCAATCTCTCGGATGCTTGCGAAGGATGGAAGTCTGGCTGCATATCCGAGTCCGCCTAAAATTCTCTTTTTCGACGATTTTTTAATTACTTCATCATCAGACAGCTCTTTTTCATCAGGGCAGAGAGAGCGTAATTGAGCGATGATTAATTTCTGAATTGTCTCATTAAAATCAATACCAAGAGTCAGGTTCATGACTTAAACGTGTGGATTGGAAATATATTCCATGTTGGATAATCAACCATGAAGGGGAATATAAATGGGATCTCGGTTGTCGCATCAGAAAGCAATTGATGCTTAATCCAAGAGCTCGCAACAAGCGCGGAGATAGGGTTGATCGATGCAACATGTAGAATACTTAAATCGCTGGTAAGTGTGATAAAGCATTCCAGCAACTCGCAGATAAGCTTTAGTGGGGGGTGCGCAGCAAATAATGGCGACACTCCTGCCCGCATGTGCCCGAAATCCCAATAAAAAACCGAGCTTCCTATATGTTCATGGAGGATGTTTTGGATATCACTAATCTCGGTCTCAATAGATTGAGAAGTTTCGTGAGCTTTGCGCGCAGCAAGAAAAGCAACAAAATCTGTCGATGTAGTTCCGGGCTTAAGGCTCTGCAAATAATCTTGCTGGTAAGAATCCTTTCCGGACTTGGCTAGATAGCCACCATTTAACAGATGTGTTATGTTACATGAAGCTATTGCTTGTAGCACTTGGACCTTCGAAGAAAATTCTGCTGATTCAACGGCACTAGGAAATTCGATACCAGTAATTTGTTCGACAGGCATGAGAAACCTCCAAAAGATATAAAAAAGCTATTGAGTTTAGCGCAGGGAATTAGCCGGTGTGGCAGAAGGTGGTTTCGGCACTGGTGTGCGAGTAAAAATGCGCTTTAACCAGTTACTCTGAGGCTTGGCTCGTTCTGAGTAAACGTTATTAGTGGTGCTTGTGTTGCTATTTTGTTTCGTCCGTTCAGACCAGTTTGCCGCTGGCAGCAATGATGGCGATGAATCTCCAATTTCAATCGGCAGAAAATCAGAAAATGCCTGCTGATTTTTATTAACATCTTGCAGGCTTCTTATATCGCTGGCATCATAAACACTCGGGGTAATGATAAACACAAGGCTTACTTGTTCCATTTGCCTCGAGTTACTTAAGAATAAGTTTTTGATAAAAGGAATGCTCCCCAATATCGGCACCTTTTTATTTCCAGTCGTATTGCTGTAATCATAAAACCCACCAAGAAAGAGAGACTGACCGCTTGGAATTCGACTTATTGCTTCAACGGTTGACTCACTGACACGTGGATATGCGTTACTGGCGGCTCCGCTACTGCCGCGGCCTGAGACAAGCTCCACAATTTTGGCAACCCGTGGGCGTAACTTCATGCGAACTGTTCCATCGGGTAATAAAGTTGGTGTGACCGATAGGGTGACCCCTATTTCTCGACTTTTATCCGGTTCTTCAGTCGAGTTGGGATCATCCTGATCAATTTTATAACGGACTTGCTCATTGATTGTCTGACCTGCTGTGGTTGCAGAGACATTTGAGGTAATGATTGGGAACCGGTCAACAATTGATACGACTCCTTGCTCATTGTCTTCTGTGATTATTGTCGGGCAGGCTTCCTGTGTGACTAAATCAGACTGTTCAAGCGCCCTGATAATCGCCTGCGCCCTCAGTGAGTCAAAAACCAAGCCTGCCCCTTCGGTGTAATCTTTATTAATCGTTGAGACAACAGCAGTTGATGGCCCACTCATAATCAAACTGTTCGTATTTGGAAGATTAAACAGCGCATTAAGCCTTTGGGTCATCCCAATACTAAGCCCCGAGTCTCCTAATGCCCTGCTCCAATCGACACCAGTCTGGCGCCCTTGACCTCTTTTAATACGGAGAACTCTAACATTGACCACAATCTGTTATTTCGGCTTGTCAATTTCCAACAGCAATTTGCTAACGCGCTGCAGTTTAACTTTGTTATCTGTGACTAACAGCGTGTTGGTCTTCTCCTCAAATTCGATCAGCCCTACTTCGCGTGTCAACAGCGGTTTGATGATTGATTTAAGCTTCTCAAAAGTCTGCAACTGTGCCGGTGGCTCCATTTGAGGCGGAGTTGCTCGCTGCCGCCCCTGCCTGCTTGCTAGGTGAAGCCCCGCGCAAGTATTTCAGTGGATAACTCATCACTTCCACAGGCAATTTTATTTGCTGTTGCTCTGTAACTAAAGAAACAGTTTTTTCTTGTTCATAAATGCTTAATCCATAAATGATAGCCAACTCTTCCATTTGTTTTTTGGGATCATCTATTTTGAGATGACCCGTGACAACATACTCCGGAGTATTTATTTCATTATTATGAAAAAACTGCAAGTTCGAGCGTCGCGCAAGATATTGAAACACCTCGTTAAGAGGGGGCGCCTTCTATCCAATATCCATCTTCTGACATCGGAGGTAAGTTCTCGATTCCAATTTTGGTAGAGGGCAGCAGCTTAGTAGCAGTTTCTTGTGCAGATATTTGTTGACCTGGCGTGCTACGCAAAGAAGACGCTTCCTGAGCAAGACATATCGAACTTATAGTCAGGAGGCAGAGCTGATTGATAAATAGTCTCATGATTATCTCCTTGCCGGGATTGGTTCAACTGGAGTGAGTTTATCCAACATTGAATTGGACGTGCCTTTGATTGGTTCTAATAAGAAGTTGGGCACTGCTTTATGTGAAAAAATACCTTTTTCATTTCTATCAAGGTCAAAAAAAAGAACTTGCGAGGCGCTGATCTCCAAGACCTGAGCTTGGAATATTTGGCCTTTGAATGCAATTTCCACAACATCTCCAATAAATGCATTACGGCCGCCTATCAATATCTCTTGTCCGGTAATATTTACGCCATTTAAATTCAAACTTTGAAGCGCCTGATTTAAGGTCACCTTCGTTGTTGCGCGTTGCTCTAAATCCTCCACTTTTAAAGGAGATTTTTCCGTGGGATATGTGGCAAGTCCAAATGGATCCTGATTGCGAAGCCGGGAAGTAAGTTTTTCGGCAGTCTTTTCCAATTCAGTTGAACTGGGGACTATTTTGTTGGGTGGAAGGAAGCCCGCTGTCTCTCCACCGATGAATAGTGTTTTTTGTGGAGAGTTTGGGCTCTTTTTATCATCCGCATGCGTAAAAACCAGTTCACCACAGGCTATAACGTATAAAATAAAGAATTTTTTCATCTACCTGCTTCCTCCGCTTTCCAGCATGTGTGTGTGGTTTCAAGTAGAAGGCTTTCTTGGTGATTTACTAAAATGTCAGACTTGCGTGTTATTTTTAACTCCTCTAACACGGCTTGCGGGATTAATGACTAAACTTGCAGGAGAACCTCCTGCATTGGGCCCAGACCTCCCGAAAGGGTGCTTTTAACTCGTAACAAGCTGCATTTCACACCTCTTCCCAAATTTCCACGATCAAGAGGAAAGACAAGGCTATTTCGGTCTAGTTCGTAGGCTTTGTATTTTGTTAGCATACGATCAAGAATTTTTGTAAACAAGAGACCTGGGTCTGAACGTAAAATTAACTTCTGATCTTCAAATAGTTTTCGTTCTGGAGCATTTTTTGACTCTAGTGTGTTTATGGCTTGCTGTCTCAGCAACTGAGACTGATAGACTTCAAGATTCGAGTCGCGGATGGCACTGACTTTCGAAATACCATAAAAAGCCGCCACTATCAGCGCGATATTAAATAAAGCGGGCGGTATGATGCCGACGCGAATAATTGATTTCGTATAAGCGCTCACTTTGTTAAAAAGGCTTCTCTACGGGGAGTGCAAATGTATCCTTTTCCGAAAATTTTTGTGTTATGGTCGCTTCAAAGGTGAACGGAAAAGTTAATACAGGCTCGCGAACAGTATCTGAAGCTGTGGCTTGTGCATCATATCTGGGGTTTCTTGATTGGGTTAGAGTTACCGTCAGCAATCTTGTCGGGTCAGGTTCATAGCTTTTGTCACTGGTTAATTTTGAAACTTTTTCGAAAAAAGCAGTAAGCCCTCGTTGACTGTTTAAATTACTCAGCACTTCCATGCCTTTTGCCTTGACCAAGCCTTTTAAGTTCCAAGTCCTTACAAGTGCGATGCTGGATGGCACTGACGTCTTTGCAGCGGGCTTGGCACTCTTATCACTTTCGAGGAGATATGAATATTTTTCCAATCGGACGCCTGAGTCTTCTGGAAACAAATGATACAAAAACTCTAAGTTAATCCAACCTCGCGACCTTGGTTGCATTAAGAACTTGGTTTGAGCCATCTGTTGAGTTTCACGGAGCAGTCAGGCATGCGTCTCCTCTGCTTTCTTTATTTGCTCGGCCGTAAGCTTCCATGAAGGGTGATTTATTGCTTCAAACAAGGTGCGTGAACCATAGACAACCATCATGAATAGTATCAGGGCCATTACTCTGAAAGCCCACTTGGACAGACGCATCAAGCGGAAGTCGCTTAATGATGGGTATTGCTCATCGAGCTTTGTGGTGTTAAAAAAACTTTGCTTGGCGACCCAGTTGCAAAGACTCGAAAAAGTTTCAGTTTCTGCCAGTGTGGGGCTGCTATCTTTAAGGCGGGCAGCCAAGTTTGGCTCGTACAACAATAATTCCAGGTGCCGTCCTGGCACTTTTGAAAGGGCCGGGTGTTCGGAAAAAATTAACGCGGAAAAATCAAGTTCGTGATCACGATTTGATGTTTGAGCTAGCTCTCGCTTGATGAGTTGCTGGAGCGCCTCATCAGGAGAGGCTACTAAAACTTTAGGGACGTTGGCTGAGCCTCCAACTTCTGCACGCACGGCCATGTTCCAAAGAATGTCTCTTAAGCCTGCAGGAAGAGGTGAATCACTTCTGTGAACAAGGCTTCGCATGCTGACTAACTCCCCTTTGTCTGAGATCAAAAAAACCGCCGTAAACTTTAAATACGGAAGTACTAGCAAGCAGCCGGTTGATAATCGTGGGGTTAAAAGTGGAACAGCCGCCAGAGACTCCAAAGGTGCTGAGGTGATGGCAACCCGCACTGGAATGCGGGCTGTTTCACCTGCTGTGATTAACTTTTTTAAAAATGCCTCACGAGTTCTCGTGAGACTGACTACTGTACACCGAGTGTGCCCAACTTTTGCTCCTGGAAATGGTAACAACCGCCAACTGGTTAATTCTTCAGATACTTTTTTGTCTTCAAGGGCTTCAACTGGCTGTTCAATCAAGTTGTAGCGCAATAACTGAACATCTTCGCCAGAGCAGAGCGCTGAAGAGGCCTCATCTAATTTTGCCAAAGCCAGTTCGTCTGCTATATGTAATATTACGCCTATTGCTTTGGGCTTAGATCCAAAGTTACTTGGCGAAAGGAGTGCGGTAAAAAGTTGTTCAACGTTTTCGCCCGTTGTCAGAGTGGCTAATGATAGTGAAGGCCCACTTCTCCACTGGCCGTCTTTAAACGAAAGGGTGGCAGAGTGAATGTCTCTGCCACCATCAATCCAAATATGCCACTGACATTCCAGCTTTTCAGGCGATTGAAACCAATTGGAATCGCCTGAGGATCGGTCGTTTCTGGAGTAAATTATCTTTGCCTGACGATACGCGTCAGCCTGGCTCAACAGAGTGGGATCTGTGAGAGAGATCACAATCTCATGGTGTGAATGATTTTTTTCTCCAGCGTGAACGGCCGATGTTTACCAATCGGTTGTCTCAGTCGTGGAGAGCACATGCGTAGTGTCACCATCAACATGGTTGCAGTTGCCGTATGGAGTACCTATCGCCGGCACGTCTCCAGTCCATGTATAAGTGCCACCAGATGGGCAAACTGGCTCAGTGTTGATCATTTTCCCAGTTCCAAAAACATCTGTGGAGGCAAGCGTGGCAGCAATTGCCAGATTTTCCATGTTGGCCTTTCCACGTATTGCTTTCTGAACGGCGGCAAGTTGCATTTTGCATTTTGCTTTGTCAGCTCCTTTGCGATAACTGCCAATGCCAACAAACGCAACTGCGATAAGCCCTAGCAAAAGAGCAATAATCAAGCTGATTTCAATCAAGGTGAAGCCTGATTTCAATCAAGGTGAAGCCTGATTTCAAGTGACGGTTTGTAGTGGTGCTTATTTTCATGAGGAATGAGTGGCTGGGATTTTTTGGATTATTTTAGATTGCATGGCAGTTAACGAAACTGGCAGCCGATTGTCAATATTGAAATTGCTATTTACCCCTGCCTAAATAACTATTTACCTTCACCTATCTTGTCACTTGTATTAAGCGTGAGGGCCGGACTTTTAAGCTCCTGCCAAGCGTTGTAGGAAGATGCTGCCATCATAGAGGCCGTAGCTAGGAGCTATGTTCCCTATGCAACGAAGTGCTTGTGTCAAAGCTTCACCACTTGGCGGTGAGGCGCTCGTCGCGCGCAGGCATACGCAGTTGGCACACCACGCCGCCAGTGAAAGCTGTGAAGCCAGCCGATTGAGGTCGAGTGACCGCCATGAAGCGGCCACCTGTTTCAGAGTTCAAATCCGAAGTGCAGAGGCTACGGATGTCAGGAGCCATAAACCGACCTGGTGCGGTTGATTACGCTGATACAGTTCATGGCTATTATCGCCATGCTGCTCCCTTCGCGCTTCCCTCATCTGCAAAGCAGCCGTGGTGTCATCATGGCAGCGGCCTTAGGTTTTCTTGCCGGAAGGATGACGGCCATGACATCACCTGCTGTCACGCCCCAAGCCTTGCGACACCACTTTTGAGATTGAATATGAATCTGTCACTGATCCCCCCCGGTTCGGAGGCTTTCGACAATTTGTCACCGTCGCCACAGCATTCGCAGTGATCAAGGCCCGGTGCCCGCCGTCCAATCTCCAGCCCTGCTTCCTTGTGGCCTGACAACCAGCAGCCTGTCTGAAACGCATGGGGAACGGGACTTGTGTTGATGGCCGTGCGGCCTCGAACCATCCGACGAACCGCTTAAAAAGCCGGTTTCGATTCCGCCAAAGTCACTGCTGGACATGGCCGGACGCATTTTTACTTTTGCTTCTCGCGAGACTCAAAGTGTTGATGCACAAAGGAGAGCGGGTGATGGGAATCGAACCCACGTATCAAGCTTGGGAAGCTCGTGTTCTACCATTGAACTACACCCGCGAAGCGAAACGACAGGTACAGAGTGTCATGGTGTTGTCAATCAAGGCCGTTGTATGTGACCTGTGCATCATATCCCTGCTTCAGGTATGAGCACCACTTTCAAATACGGTCTCAGTTCCTTGCGGAGAACTTTATACCGACGCTTTGGGACGACGACCCCATGACATCCACAACCTCATTTCGTATGATTCAGAGTTTGGTCATTCCGTTCATTTAATTGGCTTGTGTCACGTTGAACGGTCACACATCACCAGCCATCTGGGGACTCCCGGAACTGTCAAACTCTGGGAGTCGCTCAGCAAAGCTGGGGGGACTTCATGAATAATTCAGCCGTTTTCGACTGGTGCGCCCGCCAGGAATCGAACCTGGATATGCGGCTTCGGAGACCGCAAACCATCAAGCAAATACAAGGCACAAATGAACCTGTAATGGTTTTGTAATGGTTTTTCGGTGGCTTTTGGTGCAATTCCATGCAGTTTGGCGCGATCATGGCCCGCCAGCTCGTTACCCTCAAGAAGGTCAAACACCCGCGCTACAAGTTCCGCGTCACCTTCCGCCAGGGAGATAAACGAGAACAGAAGTACTTCACCGCCCGCTCTGGCCCGGAGGGGGCGGATGCCTTCATGGCTGAAAAGCAGGTGGAGCTTTTGAACGAGGGGCGGAAACATGGCGATTTCACGGATGCGGAGCGCAAGGCCGTCATTCGCTCCCGTGATCTGGCGGAGTCCTTCACCTCCGCAGGCGTGAAGGGCTTCACCCTGGATGCCGCCTTGACGTTCTACGCCGACCACCTGCATTTGCGCCGCCGTTCGGTGAACATGCTGGCCGCGTATGATGAGTTTGTGGCGACGCGGGAAAAGGAGGGCGTGAGCGCCGTTCATCTGCGGGACTTCACCTATCGGCTGGAACGCTTCGCCAAGAAGCACGCCAAACGGCTCGTGGCAGAGATCACCACGAAGGACGTGGACGCCTGGATTTTCGGCCTCAAGAACGCCCCGCAGTCCAAGGACAAGCACCGCCGCCTGCTTCACAACTTCTTTGGCTACTGCGCAGGCCGTGGCTATGCCGAGGAAAACCCGGTTTCACGCGCTGCGAAAGTGAAGGTGATACGGAAGGCTCCCGGCATCCTCACGCCCGCAGATGCCGCCGCTGTGCTCGCTGCCGCCCCGGCGGAGATCGTTCCCGCTCTCGCCATCGGCTTCTTTGCAGGACTGCGCACGGCGGAGATTGCGCGGCTGGACTGGAGCGAGGTCAATCTGAAGCGCGACTTCATCGAAGTCACTGCCGAGAATGCCAAGAGCAGCCAGCGCCGCCTTGTTGCCATCACGCCGAATCTGAAAGCATGGCTGGAGCCAAACGCGCAACGCTCCGGCCCCGTGCGCTTGACGGAAATGCGGCACAAAGACCGCTTCGACCTCGCCCGCAAAGAGGCGGGCATCCAGTGGCCTTCCAATGCCGCCCGCCATTCCTTCGCCAGCTACCATCTGGCCCTGCATCAGGACGCCGCCAAAACCGCGCTGCAACTCGGCCACACGAACACCGCCGTTTTGTTCCAGCACTACCGCGAACTCGCACGGCCCGAAGATGCCGAGGCTTATTTCGCTATCATGCCAAAAAAGGTGACGCCGTCTAACATCATCTCCATAAACCAAGCGGCATGATCGTTGAAGACGAATAAACTAGTGTGAGGTTTAGCACTTCGCTGTGCAGTGAGGTACAATTGCGTGCAATATCCCTTTGACATTTGATGGAGTGATTCCCACTGCCTTGTCGGCTATGAATACTCCATCCCCGACAGACCCCATCACTTCCAGCCTTCCTGCTGGTAAAATCAACCGCAAGCAACTCGCCGCTCATTGCGGCTTGTCCTTGCGATACATTGACGAACTCACCCGCAATGGCGTGTTAGGTCACTTCAAAATCGGAAAGTCCATTCGCTACGACCTCGCCGAAATCGAAGCCACCTTGCACGAGCGTTTCCATGTCCGGCCCAAGGCACGAAAGCTCGCAAGCACCGGAACCCGCTCCCAGGCATAGCAAAGCCGGGGAGCTTTCGCCCGCCCGGCCTCGCGTGTCGTTACATGTAGAGTAGGCGAAAACATACCCGGCGCAACCATACCTTGCGCCCCATGCACTCATTATCCCACTGCGCTCTTGCGCTCCACTCCCGCGAACTCCCGCGCTGGATTCAAGATCTACTTGCCTCGCCACCGGCAGAAGGAACCGGCGTTCATCCATGGCTCTACCGCGTAGCCTGCGCACTCAAACCTTGGCGTGACGATGAAAGCATCGAAGCGCTTCTCTCTGCAACCACGCACGGCACACGCCGCAATCTTCAACGCGAGATTCGAGAGGCCATCCGCAACGCCAAAAGCGACTGGCAACCAGGAGCACCGCAACACGCACAGCAGTTCAACCCGCCCGCTTCATGGCCGAAGCGCAATGATGAAATGATCGAAGCCATTCTCTCCGAAGGCTACGGCGAGAGTGATCTTTGGGAGGCTTCACCACGCCGCTTTGAAGATGAAAGCGAGTCCAATGCCCAGGAAATGCTCGCCATGCTTTTCCCCGGAAACCCGCTCTTGTGCATGGGCTGGCAAAAGGATGCTTTCGCCACACGCGAACGGGACGCATGGCACCGCCTCAAAGCCCCGCTGCAATACATTGTGCCCTCTCCGATGAGTGCGCCCGAGGGAGTGACCAAGGACGGCAAGCAAAGCCCCAAGACCAATGCCAACACCGGCCCGCGCCGCTTTCTGGTCATCGAGTTCGACTTCAAGCCAGAAGCCTGCGCAGCCGATGCACACCTTGCAGCGACAGGAGCACGGCACGGCTTGCTCCATTCTCGTGATCTATGCGCCTGCCTCCTGCATCACCTTGCCACTCTCGCACCGCTGGCGCTGGTTGTCTGGAGCGGCGGCAAATCGCTTCAAGGGTGGTGCCCGGTCATCGGCGCATCAGAAGAAGCAATACGCTCACTGTTTGGCTACGCCTGCCTGATCGGTGCCGACCGCGCCACTTGGACGCCATCTCAATTCATCCGCCTGCCCTACGGCCAGCGCGACAACGGCAAGACTCAACTCCCCATCTATTTCGATCCATCACTTCTCCCACTATGAGCATTTCATTCAAAGCCAGCCAACCAAGCAAGCCACCAGTTCCCACAGCGCCCGTTGGATTGGCAAAAGAGATCAAAGGCGAAGCGCTCCAAGCCCTAATCCAAGGGGCAGAGAAAAAAGAATCCAATCCGCCGCCCGCAGGCGACCCAAACGGGATCAATCTTGGCGCTTGCCTTGTGTCCGCAACAGACCTCGAAAAGATGCAGGTGCCGAAAAGAACCCGACTTCTCGACTGCTGGCTATGCGCCGCCGATCTGGGGTACATCTTCGCGCCGCGTGGCGTCGGCAAGACATGGCTGGCTATGGCATTGCCCGCCGCGATTTCTCAATGTAACCCCATAGGCGCATGGCAGGCCGGAGAGCAGACATGCAGCGTGCTTTATGTGGATGGCGAGATGCCGCTGGAACTCACACAGTATCGTTCTCGTGCCCTTGCCTTGGGGGCCGGAGATGTGACCTACCTCCATCACGAAACTGTATTTGATACCCTTGAAACCAGTTTGAATATCGCCCGCGCTGACCATCGCGAAGCCCTCACCGTTTTGATCGTGGAGAAAGGCTTTCAGTGCCTCATTCTCGACAACCTCAGCGCCCTGGCTTCCGGCGTGGATGAGAACAAAGGTAACGAATACGAACCCATCGGGCAGTGGTTGCTGGAACTTCGCCGCCGGAAAATCGCCGTGATTGTCATCCACCACGCGGGCAGAAATGGACTCATGCGCGGTCACTCCAAGCGGGAAGATGCCTGCTCGTGGATTCTTGAACTTCGGGACGCCAAAAGTGAAGGCGAACCCGGCGCGAAGTTCATCAGCCACTTTGCCAAACCAAGCCGCAACGCTGGTGAGTCCATGCCTGATCTTCTCTGGCACTTCACCACCGATGACACCGGCCACGCCTCCATCTTGTGCGAACCCGCGCAGACGACCGAGTACGAGCAGTTCATTCAACACGTCCTTGATGGGGTGGAGCATCAGAAGGACATCGCCGAGATGATGGGCAAGCATAAAGGCACCATCTGCAAGTGGGCGGGGAAAGCTCTCAAAGAGGGCCGCATCAGCGGCAGTAAAAACAAGCTCCTGCCACTCACCACAACAGAGTACCGCATCCGTCAACGCGGGCCGGATGAATGACGGTTTCCAAGTTGCCATGCCTATACTCGGAAACTTGGAAACCCATTCCTGCCCCGGCAACTCGTTGGAAACTTTTTGGAAACTCCCCAGCCAACAAGGGCAACCGCACGGAAACCAGATGGCAACCGGCAGTTTCCACCATTCAGCCGCAAAACTTCCCTCTTGCCACTCATAACGCCACCCGTTATTATGAACTCACTTCAATGCATGATTCGTTCCTTTGCCTGCAAAGACACTGCCCGCCTGTTTCGACTGGAGAAAGTCCGCGCCTTCCCGCCGGACATCCATCGCACGGCCCTGCGGAAGCTCGCCCAACTCCATGCCGTCACAGAATTGCTCCAGCTTCGCGTTCCGCCCGGCAACCGGCTGGAAGCGCTCAAAGGGGACCGCAAAGGCCAGCACTCCATCCGCATCAACGACCAATGGCGCATCTGCTTTCGCTGGGAGTCAGACGGGCCGCATGAGGTCGAAATCGTCGATTACCATTAACCCTCTCACGCCATGAAAACACACGCCCCCATCCATCCCGGTGAAGTTCTCCGCGAGGATTTCTTGCTGCCGCTTGGCTTGTCCGAATACCGCCTCGCCAACGACATCGGCGTTCCACCGCGCCGCATCAATGAAATCGTGAAGGGCAAACGCTCCATCACGGCAGACACCGCCCTGCGTCTCGCTCGCTACTTCCAATGGCCTGCCGAAATCTGGCTCAACCTGCAAGCCCATTATGACCGCCAAGTGACAGAGGCCGAAATGCGCCCTGTGCTTGCACGCATTAAACCTTGCGCACTTGCAGCGTGAAATGATAGACTAGCGAGTCTCTGATGAAGAGTCGGCACGCGACGGATAGAAACTCGATGAGCAATGGACAGGCATCCAGCGACGGACGATTACTGAGGATTATGAAACTCATTTCTGCCGAAGAAGCCGCCCGAGTGCAGGCCATCTATGACAGCCCCACGAGGGCGGGCGACATCTTGCCGCCACCCAAGCCGGGCGGCACTCAAGGAGGGGCTGCGAAATGGCTCCTAACATTCCTTTGCGCCGTCCAAGCCGCCCTCGGTATTTATCTATTTTCGCAGTGGCAATGGACAGACAGAAATGAGGTTGAGACTATTGGCCTCATCATCATCGCTTTATCCGTCATCTTCACCCTCTCAACTTGGAGCCGTGGGGATTCCCTCCTGGCCCTGTGGGTTGAGCGCAAGAAGCTGGAGCAGAGAAGGAAGATCGAAGCACTTGAGGCTAGTCAAACGCATTCTTGAGCAGCTTCGCCAGATCAAGCCCGATGTGAGAAGCCGCCGCCAGCCCGGCGAGGTTGTCATTGAACAGGCCAGGAGTTTCGCTTCGAGCTTACCCCTCACTTGCAGAACGTGCTGCTGACTCCCAGCGTCCGCCATGCGCCCTCTCACTCTCTGCCGCGAACGTCTCGACCGCATCCAGCGCATTCTCAGTATGAAAGCCGGTTCTTTGCCCGTTCGCGAGTTCGCCCGTTCGTTTAGCGTCTGGGAATGGGAGATCGAAGAAGCCGCCGCGCTTGGTTTCATCAAAATCGAGATGTGCAAGCCACGCACAGGCCGCCCCTCGCGCATTGTATGGCAAGTTAGCAGCACCCCAGCCGCGAAACTCCCGCCTTACCGCTGCCAGATCGAGAAGCCCATCGGCCACAGCCACAGGATGTTTGCGCTTCTTTCTGTCGGCACTGCTACCAAAGGAGGCCGCAGCTCCCTGTTTTCGATGCCGCCTTACACCGATGCCTATTTGCGAGTGTTTCCAGACGCCAGGAAGCGCCGGGCCGCCACGGCAAGCATGAGCCGCCTTCTACGACACCCCCAAGTCAGAGCCGCCCGTGCTTGGATTTACGCCAAGATCAATCAAGAGATACCGCCAAGCGACCCCATGCCCGAGACCGAGAGCGGCATCTGGCAACGCCTCCGAGAGGCTGGAAGCTGGCGAGCGCAGCGCATTACGGTTATCAAGGAATGACCGGCTGAACTGCGCACTCTAGCCTGAACAGCGGCATTGGCTATTCTTCGAGGAGCCAGTCAGCATTAGCGATGCTAAATGCCTTTGCGTGGATGGCGTCTCTGATTTCCTCGCACTCGTCGTCAGTGAGCCCGCCTCGCTCAACCCTTGCTCGGAGTGCTTCAATGTCTGCTTTGAGTTTTTCTGTGGTGTCCATACGGCTTGGCACATAGCTGATTGAAGAGAGGGAACAACCTGTGAATCAGTTAACCAAGGGGGCGCGAACCATTACAAACCATTACACGGGGCAGAGCTTCAACACTATCCTCTTTTGGCACCCTGCGGGCAGCTATGCCCAGCATTTCTCTCACGTTTCCGTGCCCCAAGATGCCAACCGTCGCCAACCGCCCAAAATCTGTAATGGTTTTGTAATGGTTTTGTAATGGTTTTTGACCGCATTTCGGTGCATTTCCGCGCATTTACATGCTCATTTGAACAATTCAATGCGGAAAGCTGATTTAGCCATTAGCTCATTGATCCACAAGGATTTCAGCCATTTTCTGACTGGTGCGCCCGCCAGGAATCGAACCTGGATATGCGGCTTCGGAGACCACCATTCTATCCGTTGAACTACGGGCGCTTGATTCGGGCCGATGCTTCGCATGGGCACTGGAGGGCGGCAAGTCGTTTTCAGGGCGATGTCGATGCGTGGAGGTCAGTCTCCTCCACAGCCCCCGCACCCGCCACCGCCGCATCCTCCTCCGCAGCCGCCACCCCCGCTGCTGCTGCCACAGCCACCGGATCCACAACCGCCGCCTGAGCCGGGAGTCTGGTGATGAATGGCGCTGTGCAAGGGCTGAAAGCTGGGTGTGGCAAGCGCGGCAGAGCCGCCAAGGGCCACCGCCATCGCCGCGAGCGTCGGATCAAGAACGTGAGTGCCCTCCCGCTCGACCAGCGGGTTGATATGCTTGCGACGGCTGAGCCTGTTCCAAAGCGCCTGGCCTGCGGCAGTGCGTTTGCGCATCAAGGACATGCGCAGGCACAGCACGATCACACTAATGAAGAGGCAGACGATCAGCAGAATCACCGGCTTCTCACGGCTGATGCCGACCCAGACCTTGTAAGCGCCGACCAGGAGCATGAACAGCATCGGCAGCGCCGCAAACCAGCTCAGGCGCGTGAGCTTTGATGGATGGAAAACATAGCCACGCTCCGCCAGAGACTCCTGCATGGCCTGCGCCACCGGGATGAGCGCTTTCCGCACATGGCGCACCTCAGTCATTGAGCCCGTCGGCAGTGCCCGCCACACCTGATGCTCCACAGGATTCATCCCGGTGTCATCACCCAGATGCGAGGCACCCAGGGTGGCACGGCCGTTTTTCGGCGTGTCCAGTTTGAGCAATCCTCGGGTGAAAAGAGCCGCCAGCGCGGCATCGACCATGCGTCGTCCACCGCCGCCGAGAAAGGCGATCTCATACGGATCGCTCAGCGTCGCATCACTCAGGCGCTCCTGCCGGTCGGCACGCGCGTTGTGCATGAGCAGCAGCGAGGCAAGATAGGCGAGTCCGAAACCAGTGATGTAGAACTGCAAAAAATCCTCACCGCGATAGTCGAAGACGTTCAGCTCGCCACAGCCCGCCAGCGCAAAAGCAAGAACGGCAGCCGCGGCAACGGAAATGACATAGCGCGGTCGCAGATGTTTCAGCCATCCCGGCTTCGGCAGCGTCCAATGCCGCGAGACATCCACCCACCGGTTGAGCTTGGGCTTGAAGCACTCCTCGGCGGAAGGCCAGATGTCGGCGGATGGCTCTTCACCAAAGAAGCCGCGGTAGCTGGCGAGCGTGCGCTCGTATTGCAGATGAAACTTCGCGCTTTCATCAAGGCCGCCGGCGGTTGGCTCATGGTGCAGAGGGCGTCCAAGCACGTTGGCACAGATATCCTGCCAGTAAGAGCGCGTATAAACGAGATGCAGATGCCAGACCTGATCGACGGCCTCGGAGGGCGTCACCGGATGACCGGCCTGCATCGCCAGCAGGAGGAAGCGTTTGTATTCCTGGATCGCACGGGCGGTGAAGGCCCGGGTCCAGCCGTTTTCTTTGCTTAGCCGTGCCGAGAAATCGAACACCGCGTTGTTGTTTTCGAGCCGGAGACTTTCCAGCTTCGCCCACTGCGCCTGAACCTCAGACGTCCATTGTGTATGGCTCATAGTTTGTTTAACGCATGAACTGCTCGCTCATGCCCCAGGGGAGGCGCACGAAACCTATTGTGACGAATTCGTCACAATGACGCAAGATGCCAATGCGTCAGCCTCAAAGCAGCTCACGCTTCACCTCGCCGGCCTTCGCGGCGGCTTGGAATTTGTTCCAGCGGAAGGGCTCCACGATCTGGCCCCAGAAGGACTTCGGCATCGCGGCGTTGATGCCGATCTCAACAGGCGGGCGGCGGTTCACGTCGTCGTAGAAGGTGCCGAAGATCAAATCCCAGATCATGAGGTTCTCGCCGTAGTTTTTGTTTCCCTCGCGCAGGTCCATGGAGTGGTGCCAGCGATGCAGCGCGGGCGTGTTGAAGAGGTAATTCAGCCAGCCGAAGCGCATCTGGATGTTCGCGTGCGTCAGGAAGCCGATGTAGGCCGTGATGGCACCGAACCAGAGCACCACATCCTTTGGCGCGCCGGCCAGCGCCAGCAGCGGGGCGGAGAAGGCCGCGCTTTTGAGCGTGTCAATGATGTGGAAGCGCCCAGTGTTGAAGAACCACAGCTTCTTCGAGCTGTGATGCACCGCGTGGAACCACCACAGCGGCATCCACTCATGCGCGATGCGGTGCGCCCAGTAGAGGCCGAACTCGGCGATGACGAGGCCGAGCACGACCTGGAAGAACATCGGCCAGTGATTCGGCCAGAAGCCGGTGCCTTGATCACCACCGACCACGCTGGCCAGCCCGAGCCAGGTCATCGAGATGATGAGCAACTGCACGAACGATTTGGTGAAGGCCGTGTGCGCCAGATCGGGAATCTCCTGACCATCCGAATGCAGCCACTGCTTCTCATGCGGGTAAACCTTTTCCAGCACAAAGAGCAACGCCGCGAGGCTGAAGTAAGTGATGTTGAAGGCCAGTGGCCCCTGGCCGTTGGCGATGCCAATTCCGGTCGGAATCAATGCGGCCATGAGAATCAAGGGCCAGAGCAGGTAGTCGAGCAGAGTGCGGAGCATGGGCAGGCTTTTTCAAAGCAAGAAACGTGCGGGATTCCAGCGCAGATATGGCGAAACATATCTCATTGCTTGCACTCCCACAGCCCAAGTGTTCGATGCACCGCCCATGAAGTCTGTCATCGCCATCTCACCCGGAGAACTCGCCATCCTCGACACGCCGCAGCCTAAACCGGGGCCGTATCAGGCACTGGTGCGCACAGAATGCGCCTGCCTGTGCAACCGCACCGACTCCGAGCTGCTCGGCGGCAAGTTTCCCGGCATGGAGGACAAGTTTCCCTTCGCCCTCGGTCATGAAAGCGTCGGCATCGTGGTCGAGGTCGGTGAGAAGGTGAAGAACTTCGGTGTCGGGGATCGCGCCGTGGGCGGACTCGTGTTTGATCTGCAAAAAGAGGGCGTGGATTCCGGCTGGGGTGGCTTTGGCGAGTTCACGCTGGCGAATGACCACGAGGCGATGGTCGCCGACGGCGTAGCCGATGAAGCGCATGGCTGGGTCGAGGTGTTTGAGATTCAAACCCGCGTCGATGCCGACATTCCACCCGAGCAGGCCGTGCTGCTCTGCACCTGGCGCGAGGTCTTGGGAGCGTTTCGCGATTTCCATCTTCAACCCGGCGATGACGTGCTCATCTACGGTGCCGGGCCGGTCGGTTTGAGCTTCGTGAAGCTCGGCAGGCTGTTTGGACTCGGCTGGATCGGCATCGTGGACCGCCATGCCGACAAACAGGCCAAGGCGCTCGCTTTCGGAGCCGATGCGGCTTTCAAGCCCGGTGATCTGGAGATCGGAGAACTGGCGAAGATTCGCGGCAAGAAGCTCGATGCCGTCATCGACGCCGTTGGTCATCCCGACATCGTGCAGCAGGGCCTGCCGATGCTGCGTCGCGGCGGATCGCACTGCATCTACGGCGTGCTGACCCACGGCGTCCTGCACATCGACAAATCCAAAGCCGACTTCAACTTCAACCTCTTCGTCCACCAGTGGCCGACGCGCCGCTACGAGAAGGAATCCCAAACCGCGCTCTGCCAGTGGATTCGCGAGGGCAAACTCACCTCCGCCGAATTCATCACCCACCGTTTCCCGCTGGAACGCATCACCGACGCGTTCAAAGCCGTGAGCGAGCGGAAGGTGATCAAGGCATTGCTGGAGTATTCTTGAGCCTCACACGCTCACACCACCCCAAAGGCGCAGACTTCGTTTTTGTTCGCGCAGAGGCGGGTCAGATGGAATTCAGCGCAGAGCGGCGGGGCGGCGCGCTTGAGGCTTTCGAGCAGCGCGTACTCGTCGTGACCTTTGAATTTGAGGGTGACGACGAAGTTCCGCATGCGTTTGCCGCGCAGCCATTCGAGCAGGAGGTCGATGCTGCGCTGCGGGGCGGCAATGACATCACACACGAGCCAGTCCACGGTCTGCGGCGGCTGGTATTTGAAGGCGTCGGCGGCTTCAAAGCGCAGGCGCGGGCTAAGCATCAGATCCTCACGTAATTCGGAGCGATCCACGGCGATGACGTGCGCGCCACGTTGAATCGCTACGTAGCTCCAGCTTCCTGGCGACGCGCCGAGATCGACGCAGGTCTGGCCGCGCTCGATGCGACGGCCTAGGCGCTGCTCAGACTCGACCAGCTTCGTGAAGGCGCGTGAGGGGGCGCTTTTGTCATCTGCCAGCGGCACCTCGCCGCGTGGGAAGCTCGAAATCAGATGGCGGCGCGTGTGTGGCAAAGGCGCGAGGCTGGTGGAGAGCCAGCCTGTCTCAGGCGATGTGAGGATGCATTGAACGAGGGAGGTTTGCGTATCAAACACGGCATCGGAGTCGATCATGGACCGCAGCAGATGTCGGCGCTTTTTCTTCAGGCGCTCAATCACGCTCGCGCGGATTAGCTCACAGCGGTTCAGCCCTGCCCGGCCCTCGCCGTAGTGCGGCCAGAGATGGAGACGCCAGGGCTGGTCATCCGGGAAATGTCCGGCCACGGTGTCGATGATACGATCCGCCCAGGCATTGATCGACGCAGCGCTGACTTCGACCGCGTCTGGCAGCGTCTGCCGGGCAAAGGCGAGCCAGAGGCCGTCGAGTTTCACATCGGCGGCGATGCCGAGGCCCGAGATCTGCGTTTGAGCCGCTTCCGGGGCGCTGCGGCGCAATTCATCCGCGAGGAACGTGAGAGAATCGGAGTCGGCGAGGAAAAGAGACACGAGCAGGTCAGACGATCAAGGTTTCACCGGAGCGGGTGTGTTCTCCTTGAAGGGCGAGACGACGCCAATCGTGGACGGAATGAAATCATCCGTGCGGAAACAGGAAGCGGGCAAGCCCCCGGCATTCATGAGGTTCGCACCTTCCGGCCACGCGGCCCAGGCATAGCGCACGCCGGCGGGTTGCGGCACGGACTCGCTCCACACCACGACCTCACTGCCCTCGATCTTCGCCTTGGCCCACACCCACTTTTGGTCCGCGCCCGCGATCTGGAAATGCTTCGGCTCGCCACCATCCCGCGTTTTCAATCCGGTGCCCGTGTGCGTGAACTGGACGCGCACCTTGTCGCCTTGAATGACGGAGGAAAGATACAGCGGGCCGCAGTATTCGGCACCGTTCTTGCCGTAGTCCTTCGCCAGCGCCCAGAGCGCGAGGCGGCGGCCGACCTCCTGCTTGTTCTTGGGATGAATGTCGTTCTGCTCGCCGATGTCGTTGATGATGGCGATGCCGCATTTGTCGAGCGTCTGGGCGGTGAGCGTCTGCGCTTCCTGGAGCTCGGCCCAGGTGTCTGGCACGCCAGCGTCCTTCGCCACCGGCAGGCGGTTGCCGTAGTTCGCCAGTTGCACGATGTAGAAGGAAAAGGCGTCCACCCATTGCTTGCGCCAGTCATTGATCATGGTTGGCAGCAGTTCCTGATACTGGAAGGCCCGCTTCTGGTTCGACTCGCCCTGATACCAAATGGCCCCCTTGATGCCGTAAGGCACGAGCGGGGCGACCATGCCATTGAACAACACACTCGGACGATGAGGCGTTGTGTTCGGGTCATCAGGCGGGCGTGGGGCCTGCGGCTTGGTTTTCTTCTTGTCTGCAGGCAGCTTGGCGTTTTCTGCGTCGATCTGCTTCACCAGCGCCTGCCACTCCGCTTTGCGCTTCTCAAAGGCGGCCTGCTCCTTCGCGGCATCCCACTTGCTGGCAAGATCTTTCCAGTCGGCGAGCATCTCGCTGGCGCAGGGACGTTCTTCGAGAGCCTCGCGGCTCGTCCAGGCCTCGACACGTGTGCCGCCCCAGGAGGTGTTGATCAGGCCCACGGGCACTTTGAGCACCTGATGCAGGTGGCGGCCAAAGAAGTAACCGACGGCGGAAAAATCGCCCACATTCGCGCTCGTGGCCTCTTTCCACGCGCCCTTGCAGTCAGACTGCGGCGTCAGGCTCGGCACTCGCTCCACATTGAACATGCGAATCTGCGGATGCTTCGCGGCGGCGATCTCGGCCTCGGCGTTGCCGGCCTGCTTGACCGTCCACTGCATGTTCGTCTGGCCGGAGCAGATCCACACCTCGCCCACGAGCACGTTTTTGAGCGTGATCGTGTTCTTGCCAGCCACCACGAGATCAGCGGGCGTGGCGTTCGCGTTCATCGGGTTCAGTGTGATGGACCACTTGCCGGTCGGATCGGTCACGATGCTGTGCGTCTGGTCGCCGAAGGTCACCTTCACATCTTCACCGGCTTCGCCGGTGCCCCACACGCGCACGAGCTGCTGCTGTTGCAGCACCATGCCATCGGAGAAAATGGCGGGCAGTTTGACCTCGGCCTGCAGGCCGCAGGCGAGAAGCAGCAGGGTGGGAAAAAGAATCCGTCTCATGGAAAAATGTCGTGGGGGCCGCGGTCGGGGCAAGTAAGCCAAATGTCAGAGAAGTGTGCTGTCGTCCGCACGCTCCAGGCGGCCGATCTTCTTTTTGATCGTCTCCAGCAGCACGGTCATCTCATGCACGCAGCGGAAGCACTCCTTCTGCGTCTCCTCATCCGCCAGACCGGGCACGGCGGGATGAATCTTCATGAATTGAAGGGCGATGTTTTTGCAGGATTCGCGGATCTGGGCGATGGCGGCGGGTCGGTCCATGGACGCAGCCTAGAGCGTCCTGTTCATCGCGCAAGTTGCTCCGCCCACGCATGCCAGACGTAAACCTCCGCACATTCGTCATTCCGCATTCCGCATTCGTCATTTACTCTCCCGCATGAACCTCGTCTCCACCGCGATCCGCTACTCCACCTTCATCCTCGCCATCGCTGGAGTGCTGGCCATGGGTTCGGTGCTGCAACAGCTCCGCAGCCAGGAGTCCGCCATTCCGCCGCCGCCCGTGGCACCGCCGCAAAAAAACGCGCCCGATGACATCGCCGCCACCGGCATTCTGGAAGCGAAGGGAGAGAACGTCGCCATCGGCGTGCCGATGGCCGGACTGGTCCAGGAGGTCAAGGTTGAGGTCAATCAAGTCGTCAAAGCAGGCGACCCGCTGCTCATTCTCGACGACCGCGAGCTGCGCGCCTCCCAGCTCAGGCAGGAGGCCGCCATCGCCGTCGCACAGGCGAACTTGGAAGTCAGCCGCGCCGAACTCGCCAAGGTGCAGGACATGCTCGACCGCCTCAAATCCGTGACCGACCAGCGTGCCATCAGCCAGGACGATTTGCGCAACCGCAGCAACGACGTACTTGTCGCCAAAGCGCAGCAGCAGGCCGCCGAGGCCCAGCTTTCCGCCGCCAAGGCCGACGTGCAGCAGACCGCGCTGCTCATCGACCGCCTCACCGTCAAAGCTCCGCGCGACGGCACCATCCTCCAGGTGAACATCCGCGCCGGTGAATACGCCTCCCCGCAGAATCGCCTGCCCGCCCTCGTCCTCGGCGACATCTCCACACTCCACGTTCGTGCTGACGTCGATGAGCAAAATGCCATGGGCGTCGCCCCCGGCCGCCCCGCCACGATGTCGCTCAAAAGCGACTCCACGCGGAAGTTCACCGTGAAATTCGTCCGCATCGAACCCTACGTCATCCCCAAGGTCTCCCTCACCGGCGCCAGCACCGAGCGCGTGGACACCCGCGTACTCCAGATCATCTACGAACTCGAAAAACCCAAGGGCGAGAACCTCTACGTCGGCCAGCAGGTGGATGTGTTCATTGCGCGGAAGAAGTAAACGAACCGGGCACGCCATCACCTGAGGCAGCCACAAAAAGTGGTGGCACAATCGCAAGCACAGCCCGGCAGGCGGCAGGCGTATCGGTAGCTTTCGAGAGGTTCCATTCGAACCATCGTCCTGCCGCCGCTGACACCATGAAAAGCCACTATTGCTCCCAATGCGGTGCCGCACTCACGGCAAATGCGAAATTCTGCGAGCAATGCGGCGCCGCCGTGCCGCAATCCGCCACTGACGTGCCAGGCCAGTTGTCAGACGCTGTGGCGATGCCCTCTGCGGCTGATGCCTCGCCGCAGCCTGCGGATGAGCTCGAATGGCAGTCGGAGATGAAACTCATCAACAACCGCTTCTTCCTCGGTGACCTGGTGAAGTGGACCCTCGTGACCACGCTGGTCTGCGCGGCCATCTTCATCCCCTTGTTGGGCATTTCCGGCGGCAAGGACGGGCTGTTTGCGGCGCTCCTGTTTTTGGCCTTGCCGGTGGTCTTGATCTTCCTTAGCACCTTCATCTTTGTCATCATCATGGGCAACCGGCTGCCCCTGGCCTTCAGGGTCGATGCACTCGGCGTCAACATGCAATCCGCCTCCAAACGGGTGACCAACATCAACCGGACCGCCATGGTCCTCGGCGTCCTGGCAGGCAAACCGGGGATGGTCGGAGCCGGGGCCATCGGCGCCTCGCAGGAGAACACCACGATTGCCTGGCAGGACCTGCGCAAGGTCTGCTTCCATCCTGTTCAGCAGGTCATCTTCCTCAAGGGCGGCATTTTCTCCCGCATCCGTGTCTATTGCACCCCTCAGAACTATCCGAGCGTGGAGCGTCTGATACGCAGCCGCATGCCAGCCACCGTGAATGCCACGGTGAGGTAAAAGACCTGCCAGCGAAGGCAAAAGCAGCCTCCGAAACCACAAAATCGGCCTCACGGATCCAGTGGCTTTGAGAGCCCCGAAGGCTCATGCTTGCCTCATGAAACACACCACTCACGCCCTGATCGCGGTTTGGACAGCCGTCACCTTCATCGCCGCCTGCAACAAAGAAGCGGCCCGGCCCGCCGTCGCCACCACCCCGATCGACCAGCTTATCCAGGCTGGCAAGCCACCCGTCGAAACAGCCCCCCTGACACGCGGCATCAGCCCTGTCATGCCCACGTTCACCATGTCAGTGGCGAATGTGTCCGACATGCCGGTCTCACTCATCAACGGCACGGTCATTTTCTTCGACGAACAGGGCAAGGCGCTGGCCGACACCATCCAGGATGCCGGTTACACCGACCTCTCCCCCATCGCCCCTGGAGCCAAAATCGAACTCCAGATCATGAGTTCCAATGAAAAGGCCGTCTCGGGCAAATACCTGCTCAAGGACATCATTTATGAAAAGACGAACCCTCAATTCAAAGAATACGGCGCCCTGCCGATGAAGTGGAAGAACCCAGGTTACGAGGCAGCGCTCAAAGCAGAGAAAGCCAGGTGAAGCCTTGTTCAAGCTGTTCGTCGCTCAGACGGAAAGAGAACCATTGAGTCGTAAGCGTCACGCAGACCTACCTGCGCGACGTGCTCACCCGCCTGCCCACGCTGACCAACCGACAGATCAAGGACGTGACGCCGGCCGCCTGGGCCAAGGCTCAGCAGTCAATAGATCAACGCCAAGCCGCGTAACGGTCCCAATCAAAACGCAACCTCAGACCAGAGGTGCTCGACGTGACGCTTACGCTCAAGCTGCTGGAAGCGCCACCTCGAACATCTGTACCGCGACGGCTGGCACGTGTCGCGCCTGCAATGGGAGACGGCCCAAAGCAGGCTCCACAGCGGCGCGGCCACCATTCCCGTCTGGAGCACCCTGCCTGCCATGCGGCACAAGGAGGACGGCATGACGTTCACCGCTCCCGCCCACGAGCTGCGCGTCAAGTATGACCGCGAGCACTTCCAGCAAATCATGACCGCCCACCCGCTGCCGCGCCGCTGGCGGCTCCGCCACAATGACCGCCTCCGCCTGCTCTGCGACGCCTCCAAGTTCATCGCCGCCCTCGCTCGCCTGCACCAACCGGAGGGGAGTTTTCTGACGTTCTCACGCTCACAAGCTGCGTGAGCATTTTGTCAATTTTTGCCTGACCCCGGCTCCCGTGGGTTCATTTGTTCATTCACATTTGGAGTACAAGTTCGCATGTGCGCGACTCATGATGGACAATCACACGAACATCCTGTGGATCGACAACCAAGTTGGGATCTAGTGCCTCTGGAATTAGAAACCTCACTTCAGAGAGGGAGGAGGAAATATTTGTCACGTCACCATCAGGTACAAAATCAATGCGCCTTGAGATCAAATACTGCGCAGCAATCTGCTTCGTTTCTTTGTTATTCATTTCACAAAAGTGGTTGGATATTGAGTTGACCAAGCCTTTTCAGTTGCGTTGAGATTTCCCCAAACGCGGTTGCCTTGAAGTCTCTGTAGCACGGATGCCTCACGACCTGCCTCACCCATTGCCCTATAGGCGTCAAAACCCTTTGCCTTAAAGTCCAGGAAATGGCTTAGCTCATGCTTTACTTGCATAGCTGTTGGATTCGCTGGGAGGTACATCGTACCTGACCCGTCCGCCCTCGCAGGGAAAACGGGGTCAGGGTGCAACTGCTTGACAAAATGATCGTATTCATGAATTCGCGGCATCGGCCTCCTCCAGAAAGTGTTTCAATTCCTCGGGAGCTTCCCTCATCGCCAGCTTGCGGTCAAGACGCCTGAGCTGCTGGCTCACATTCGCGGCCGATTTCATCGCCAGCTTCTCGGCCAGCCATTCCTGTGACACCACCGTCCGCCGCCACAGCAGATCCGCCAGCAGCACTTTCCGCAGGTCCGATCCTTTCACTTTGGCAAGCCCGGCCGTCGTCAGACCTCCCGCCTTCAGCCCCCGCGCCAGCCACGCCTCCGCCTGCCGCTCGCCGTGCTCCCGCACCAGTTCATGCCTCTGATAGGCTCGCGATACCGGCGCGGCCTTCTTCAAGAGCTTCTGCCCCAGCTTGCGCAGCGCCTCGCCAAATGCCTGCGTGCCCCAGTACCATCCGCGCCTCAGGTGACTCGCCCGTGCATCCAACCCCTCCGTCTGTGGCGGCACTCCGCAGCTCTTGATCTCCTCGCTCACCGCCCGCTTGTCCAGCCGCTCCACCATTTCACGCCGACCTGCCGCCGTGTCTGCCAGGTTGAAGGCTTTCAGGCCCGCCGCCGCGTCCAGCCACTTCGCACGCTTCTTGGGTGGCAGCGCGTAACCGCCCGCGACACTGCTCCAGGGGTAGTCCATCACGCTCCGGCCAGCCTTGGGCCGGATGATCCGCGCCCTCACCGGGTTGAGGTGGATGTAGTCCATCAGCGTCTGGTAGTGGTAACGATCCTCGCCCTCCACGACCACCGCCTTGTAACGGTCGCCAAACAGCCGCCCCCACTTGCGGTGCCGCACGTTGTAACGACGCGTCAGCGTGTTTTGCAGCCATGACATCCCTGCCACGAGATTTGGCTCCGGCGTCTGGATGAAGAGATGGTAATGATTGCTCATCAGCACCCAGGCATGCACGCGCCAACCCGTCATCTCACATGCCTGGCTCAGCGTGTGTAGAAAGAAGCGCCGGTCATCGTCATCATGGAAAATGTCTTCGCGACGGTTGCCACGGGCCATGACGTGATAATACGCCCCGGCGGACTGGATGCGGATGCTGCGTGCCATGCGCCGATTTCAACGCACGAAGCCGTTCTGTCAAGGTTTTGCACACTGACCCCATTTCCCCCGGGTTCAGTACCGGCTCGCTGGGCGGCCTGATCAAGCAGATGATTCATCAGGCACATCCCCGCCGCGCGGGCGGCTGCCATCTCCTGCGTCATGCCTGTGCCACCCACATGTTGGAGCATGGGGCCGATGTGCGGGTCATTCAGAAACTGCTCGGCCACGCCAAACTGGAGACAACCCAGATTTACACCGAGGTCTCCATCAAGCTGCTGCAGCAGGTGCATCGGCGCACGCATCCGTCCTGCCGTGAAAAATCCTTCCCTGACGGACCGGCAACGGGTAAGAGACAGGTGTCCCATGCGCCTGATCCTCCAGCTTTGCCTCTGCATCCTTGTGCTCCTGGGTGCGCGGACCAGTTGTTGGGGCAGGATGGTCTGCCATGAGCCTGCCACGACGAGCCAGGCTTTCATTCGGGTGAGTGAGACAGACCCGGACGCATCCCCCATGGGGGTCAGCTCAGGCGAGTGGCTCGGCCATGTCTCGGAAGGCATTGAGGATGGCCCAAATGTCTATGCCTATGTGAAGCAGAACCCTTGGACGAGCTTCGATGCACACGGGCTGTGGGCAGAAGATCTCGTCTTGGGTGTGCCTTCCATTGGTGTTGGAGCAGCCAGCCTTTGGAGCAATGTCAAAAAGGGGCATGTGGGTTCCGCGATTTGGGATGGAGTTGGCATTGTGTTGGATGCAGCGGCCATTGCTACTCCTGGCGTTCCGGGCGGTGTCGGACTCGCAACGAAAGCAGCCCGCTTGGCTGCGGCTAAAGGCAAAGTCGAGAAGGCCATTGATACTGCTGAGACGGTTGTCGATGTTGGAACCGCAGTTGCCACGGGCGATCCAACTGTACTGCTGGACATTGTTGCCGATAAGGCACTGGACAAGGCAATGGGTGGAAAGAAGAAGGGCAGCAACAACCCAACAACTGCCTCTGCCTCGAAGACAGGCCAAGAGGCGCACCGCCAAGTTCAAAAAGAACTACAAGCCAAAGGTTATCAAACAGAAGTCCCAATGACGCTAAACAATGGTCAAAATGTTCGGAAAGATGCCGTTAAAGATAATGAAGCTGTCATCATCAAGCCTGACACTGAGAGTGGAAGAGCATCGGCCGATAAACGGGAAAAATTAATGAAGGAGCAGAGTAATTTAGAGCCAAGGACCATTCTCTACGACCCCAAAGATCCCAAGTTTCAGCCAGGTTCGTCGACCTTTATCGGCCCCAAACCGAAGGAGAAAACGAAATAGGCTTTTAAGCAGGCAATACGCCGCGCTGAGATCTCACAATTGGCTGACCGAATCCTTCTACAATGACCAAGAAAAAACTGTCTGATTTATTGGAAGTTGGTGCCGACAAACAGGGATACCGGCCTGTTGCAGGCAAAACTTATGGAGCCTTTCTTCATCTGTACAAGCGCACGACGAGTGGGCTGGTTTTGAATCTTGGAATACAATCATCAAAATATTTTGATCAGTCTTTCACAGGTGCCTTTTATCTGTCTCCAACGTTCACCTGGGGTTACATGCCTCCTGGCTTCCCACATGTTGCATATGCACGTATTGGCAGCTTCCTTGATTCGGGAGAAAGATGCCAATGGCTGCCCCCCGAATTTGCCAAGCCTGACATTGTAGATGCTTGGTGGACCCCATACTCGGAAGACAATGCGCTTCGATTCTGCCAGGCATTGGCTGTAGCAGAGGACAGATTCCTTCAGCAACCAGGATTAGCCGAGGCAGTTCTGAATGCGGCAGCGATCAAAAATCATATGGCACTCCTCCGAGAAACTGTTGAATTTGCACGAACGCAATTGCGCGTCGAGTCTGCAAAAGACATCCCTCTTTCGACCCTTGAAGAGTCGGCAATATTGGCGCTGCAGAAGTTAGATCCACAACGAGCGAATAAAAATGTTTCTTCTTTCTTGGCGCTTGATGCGTTTCGTAGTTTGCAGCACGGCGAATGGCTGTGAATACGCTTCCCGAGTGGCCCGCGCAGCGGGCCAGCTCCGCACCGTTGCCAGCCGTGAAGAAGCTCCGCCCGCTCCCGCCCCTGCCGCAAAGGAGTGTGCTCCTGATCGTCTCCGGTTGACTCGTTCGCTGCGCTCATCTCGCCCTTCGGGCAACTCGTGCCTCGTTGTCTATCTCGGCTCGTGCCTCGCCTCCGATTCGCACCCGCCGATGAACAGCCCTTCCAGTGTGGTTCGCAAAGCTCACCAGCTCCGCACCAACCATGCGGTAACCACGACACAATGCGGTGTATAGTGCAGCAGGTGGATGTGTTTATCGCGCGGATAGGAAAGTAGTCCTGTTCCGCCGCAGCAGGAGGAGCCCCATCGTGAGCGATACTCATACGGCAAGCTCACAACTGCCCCGGAGGCGGGTGCCGTCCCAATCTCTTTTCGAAAACACGGATAATCAGATGCTCGGCGCTATTCAGGTTCAACGCTCCGATCGTGGACCTTTGGGACGGCCATTCGATCAGGGTTTCAACATTTTGACCTGGGTACCCAGCTTCAGGATCGACAAAGTGGCGGCCATCTGGACCAGCCCCTCGGCCTCTTTCTTCTCCTCGGCGGAGAGTTTGCCCCTGCGGCCTTGTTCATCGAGCAAAAACTGCAAACGGGCGTCCAGCGCCTTGGGAAAACGCAAGCGGGCCAGCCCGGCGGGCATAGGCACTGTGAGTTGAACGGTCCGGCTCATGTTGAGTTGAAACTAACGCATGCCTGGCATGCTGCAACAGGGCGTTCCAGGCCACAATCCAGTTGCGGCGCAACTGGACTACTTGAGCAATGCCAAATCCCACGCATGAGTGGGCCCTGACTGATTCGATCATGCATTACCTCTCCACCCGCGGACAAACGAAGCCGCACACGTTTTCTGAAGCCGTTGAAGCCGGGCTGGCACCGGATGGCGGCCTGTTTTTGCCGGAAACGCTGCCGAGCATCGCCGACAAGCTGCCTGCCTGGTCGAAGTTGACGTATCCGCAGTTGGCGGCGGAGTTTTTCACGCTGTTTGCGCCGGAGATCAGCCACGCGGAGTGGCATCAGCTCACGGCGGAGGCGTATCGCCGCTTTGATTCGCCGGACGTGGCCCCGCTGCGCAAGATCACGGAGAAAACCTATGTGCTGGAGCTGTTTCACGGCCCGACGCTGGCCTTCAAGGACTTCGCGCTGCAACTTCTGGGCCTGCTTTACAAACGTCAGGTCGAAAAGTCCGGCAAACGCCTTGCCGTGCTCGGCGCGACCTCGGGCGACACCGGTTCGGCGGCGATTCACGGCTGCCTGGGACGCGATGGCATCACGATTTTCATTCTCTACCCAAACGGCCGCGTGGCACCGCTGCAAGAGCGCCAGATGGCCTGCACCGGTGCGGACAACGTCTTCGCCATTCCCGTTCCCGGCACCTTTGACGACGCGCAGCGCGTGGTGAAGGACACGTTTGGTGACACCGCCTTCGCCA
>NZ_JBIIKX010000109.1:0-14573 GCF_044232965.1 Prosthecobacter sp. | reverse complement strand
TTAGGCGAAGCGCCCCCGACGATCAAAGACCTTGCTATCTCCCCTATCGGTGGGACTATGCCGACCCTCAAAACCCGAGGGGATCGCATTATGAGTCAACACACCTTCCCTGAACTGGGAATCGCCCCGGAGCTTTTAGAAGCCGTCAAATCCCTCGGTTTCGAGCAACCCTCCCCCATCCAGGCCGAGGCCATCCCTGTGGCCCTGACCGGACGCGATGTGGTGGGCCAGAGCCAGACCGGCTCCGGCAAGACCATGGCCTTCGGCATTCCCGTGGTCCAAGGCATTGATGGCTCAAAGCGCCATGTCCAGGCCCTCATCCTCTGCCCCACCCGTGAGCTGGCCATGCAGGTCTGCGCGGAGATCCACAAGCTGGCGGAGTTCAAGGAAGGCGTGCGCGCCACGCCGGTCTATGGCGGTGCCTCGTATGACCGCCAGATCCGCGCTCTGCAAAGCGGCTCCCAGATCGTCGTCGGCACCCCAGGGCGCATTCTCGACTTCATGGAGCGCGGCTTGATCAAGTTCGACGGCCTCAAGACCCTCGTGTTCGACGAAGCCGATGAGATGCTCGACATGGGCTTCAGCGACGACATCGACCGCCTCATGGCCGTCGTGCCAAAGGAGCGCCAGACGATCTTCTTCTCGGCCACCTTCGAGCCGCGCATCCGCCGCCTCGTCGAAAATTACACGCGCAACGCCGCCACCATCACCATCCAGCAAAAAGCGCTCACCGTTCCCACGGTGGAGCAGCGCTACTACGAGGTGCATGGCCGTTCCAAAACGGAAGTGCTCTGCCGCGTGATCGACATCGAGGCCCCACGCCTTACCATCGTCTTCGCCAACACTAAACGTGCCGTCGATGACGCCACCGACGCCCTCGTGGCGCGTGGTTATGCCGCCGACCGCCTGCATGGCGACATCAATCAAACCATGCGTGAACGTGTCATGCGGAACTTCCGCAGCGGTGCTGTTGAAGTCCTCTGCGCCACCGATGTGGCCGCGCGCGGCATCGACGTGAACGACATCGACCTCATCGTCAATTTGGAACTGCCCTACGACGCCGAAGACTACGTCCACCGCATCGGCCGCACCGGTCGTGCCGGCCGCAAAGGCAAGGCTGTCAGCCTCGTCGCAGGTCGTGAGATTTATCTCATGCAGCGCATCCAGCGCTTCATCAACATCCGTGTCGAGCGTGCCGCCGTGCCGTCGCAGGAAGATCTCGAAGCCACTCGTGTCGATAAGACCTTCGAGAAGGTCAAAGCCGTGCTCGAGGCCAGCAGCTACACCTCGCACGAGCACAGCATTCAGCGCCTGCTTGATGCCGGATTCACCGCCACCGAAATCGCCAGTGCATTGATGGACCTCCTCATGAAGGATCAAGTCCGCGAGGCCGAGCAGATCATGGAAGACCGTGCACCCAAGCGCAGAGACGCCCCGCAGCGCGAATTCCAACCCCGTCCGGCTCCTCCGGTGCGCACACCGGCCCCTGTTCCGGCCGCCGCACCTGCGCCAATGCCCGCCCCTGTTGAAGCCGCTCCGGCTCCCGCAGCCGACGCTGAAGCTCCAGCCGTGACCGAGTCCCCTGCCCCGGAAGCTCCCGCCGTCGTCGAAGAAGTATCGTCCCCATCCGTATCGCCCGCCCCATCCGCTTCAACTTCCCCGGCCGAAGAACACGAGGAAGACGCCGGCCCCACGAATCATCAGGCCGCCGCTCCACGCCCGGCTCCGGCCAAGTTTGACAACGAATACGACACCTCCGACGAAGAGCGCCCGCTGCCTCGCAAGCAGAGCAGCTACGTCCAAAAAGGCCCGCGCTCCGGTATGGTGCGCCTCTTCATCAACGTCGGCGGCATGGACCAGGTGCGTCCGCAGGACATCGCCGGCATGCTTTACAACACCATTCAAGATCTGACCCCCGGCAGCATCGGTGCCATCGACGTGCTGGAGAAATGCAGCTTCGTCGAAGTGCCCGGTGAATCAGTCGAGTCCGTGCTCGAGGGCGTCAAAGGCGCCCAGTTGCGCGGTCGTGATGTCCGCATGGATCACGCGGATCGTCCCGATGACATCAGCGGCGTGCGTCCGAAGCGTTTCGGCGGCGGTGGTGGTTTCATCAAAAAGCCCGGCTTCGGTGGTGGTGGCGGCTTCAACAAAGGCGGCTACGGCGGCGGTGGTGGTTTTGGCGGAGGCGGAGGCTACAAAGGTGGCGGCGGTGGCTTCAGCAAACCCGGCTTTGGTGGCGGCGGTGGCGGCTTCAGCAAGCCTGGCTTCGGCCCCAAACCCAAGCCCTGGCTCAAGCGTGAAGGCGAAGGCCCCAGCCCCGGTTACGGCGGCGGTGGTGGCGATGAAGGCCCGCGCCGTGAAGACGCCGGTGGCGGTTACGGAGGTGGCGGCGGCTACGGCGGAGGCGGTGGCTTCAAAAAGCCCGGCGGCTTCGGTGGTGGCGGTGGTGGCGGTGGCAAGCGCTTCGGCGGCGGCGGTGGCGGCTTCAAAAAGAAGTGGTGAGTGATTCACCGCCCTTGGCCTGACATGGAGACCCGACGCATCGTCGGCAATTCATGTTCGTGACAACAAATCGTCGCCTCTCCCAAGTTACCACGCTTGCAGAATGGCCAGTCCCTCACGGTTTCGTGGCGCCAGCGCCAGTGAATCAAGCAGGTGACGTTTTGCCTTCGCCGCATCCGTTTCTTTCCAAAGCTGCGCCAGCTTGAAGTGCGTCTGCGCCGCGCCGCCCGGATCAAGCACCAGCACGCGCTCATAGGCCGCGATGGCCTCCTCGCGCAGGTTCAAGGCCGCGTTCGCCTCTCCCAGCGCCTTCTGCGGCGTCACCAGGAAGGGATTCAGCGCCGTGGCACGTTGCGCGTTCGCTTTCACCTCCGCCCAGCGTTGCTTCGGCACATCCAGCTCGATCAGGCGCAGGAAGGTGCTCTGCGCGCTGGATGAATTCGCCGCGATCTGCCGCAGCGCCGCCACTTCCTCGTCCTCACGCTTCATCTGGCGCAACGCCATCGTCTTGAGCATGTAACCGCTGTCCGCATCGTAGCTGTCCGGCAGCAGCTCGATGAGCTTGTCCGCCAGTCGAAGCACTTCCGGCCAGTTCTTCTGCGTCACCATATCCTGCGCGTGTTTCCGCGTCGCGGGCAGGTTGTTCGGGTGCTCCTTCAAGTAGGTCGTAAACGATCCTTCATCGAAAGGATTCAAATCCTCCGGCTTCGGCTCCTCCCAGTCCGCCAAAGCACCAAAGCCCTTTGCCTTTGCTGTGATGAACTGCGTGAACCCTTTCTCGATATCATCCAGTTCGCCGACATTCGCCTCAAGCGCGTCGTTGATGCGCTTCCCCGCCGCCAAGTCACGCAAAACGCCCAGCAGCTTCTCCAGGCCGTGCTTCTCGATCAAATACTCCACCACCTGGCTCGACTCATAATACGCGAACATCACATGCTCCTGCGACTTCGCATTCATGAAGGCCCCGCTCAGTTGCGACACCGGCGTCAGCGTCTCCTCATCCAGCGTCATCTCGCGAAACGTCGCATCCATCGGCATGCCCCAGGCCGGATCACGCTGCTTTTCCTCATACACGCTGATCCCCTCGCTCAACCATCGCGGCATGCGGTTCTTCGTCGCTGAGAGCGTGATCACATGGCAGAACTCATGCCACAGTGTGCTTTCCCAGTTGTTGCGACCATGCGCCAGGCTGCCGGGGCTGTTCATCGTCACCACTGTGCCAAAGCACACGCCCAGCATCCCCTGCCCGCCCAGCGCGCCAAAGGTACGGATGGCAAAGTCCTGCTGCGCGCCGAAAAACTCCACCAGCACCGGCCTTTTCAGCTCCAGGCCATATTTCGGTGCCAGCACCGCCTTCGCCTCGCGCAGCAGCGTCAGCGCCCGCTCGCCATAGATCGGCCAGTCGCGCTTCGGCATCTTTAAAGTAAAATCCTCGAACGACTTCGTCACATAGCCGTTCATCTCCTTCTCCAGCTGTCCCAAGTTGTGCGCCTGGATGTTGTAGCCGTCCTCCGTGCGGATCGTCGCCGCCAGCTTCCACGCTTCATCCTCCTCGCCCAGCCGCAACAGGTCGTGGCAGAGCTGCACTTTGGCAGGCAGGTAGTTCGCGTCCATCTCCAGGGCCTTGCGCTGATGCCCCGCGCTTTCCGCGAAACGATACGCCCGCGAAAGGCAGCGCCCGATTGTGTGATCCACCGTGGGATTCTTTCCCCAACGCTTCAATGCTGCCGTGCGCGCAGCATCGACCTTCTTCGCGTCCGCGTGAAACAGATGCGCCACCACCGCCCGCAGGGACCACGCCATCGGATGCTGCTCGTCAAAATCCAGCACCAACTGCACCGCCGCCTCCGCCTCCACGAATTTCTCGCCGCCGATGAGCAGTTCCGCCCGCAGCAGATGCGCCGCCTTGTGATTCGGGTTCAGCTCCAGCGCCTTTGCCAGATTCTCCACCGCCTTCTCGCGATCACTCGTGCCAAACGCCTTCGCCAGGCCAAAGCGCAGCTCCGCTGTCTCCCCGTGCGCCTTCAAACCCGCGCGAAACACCTCCGCCGCCCGCTTCGCATCGTCCTTGTCGAGCGCCAGATGCCCCTCGGCCAGATACGCCGTCTCCAGCTTCGTATCCTTGCCCTGCGCCGCCTTGAAATACTGTGAGATCACCTTCTGCGCGTCCGCCCCCAGCACAACCGCCGCCCGGCCAAGCATCACCAAATCCATCGCCGTGCGATCCTTCGGCGCTTTCGCCTTCGCCGCCTCATTCAGGCCCTTGAGCGCCTCCGCCGCGACATCTGACTGCCCCAGCATCTTGGCGAAATCATGCTGCAGCATCAGCAGCTCGAAATGTCCCGGAAAAATCACCAGCGCCTTCTTTGACTCTTCCTGCGCCTCCTCGATCCGCCCGAGTTCCACCAGCGCTTTCAGTCGCAGAATGCGCCACTCCGCAGCCTTGAGCCCCTTCTCCACTGCCGCCTCGCCCACCCGCGCCACCAGCTCATAATCCCCATGCGACAGCAGCTCCGTCACCGGCCCCAGGTTCCGCTCCTCAAACATCTTCTCCAGATCAAGCTGCTGCGCCTGGGCTGAAGCGGCAGCGATGATTACGATGATCGTGATGAAGGCGATGGCTCGAATCATGAGAGTGAACGATGTCTTGTGATGTCGCCCAGCATATCGTGAGCCACCAGGGCCTTCTCACAGTCTTTTTGAACCGCATGCCTGAAAAACAGCGGCACAGCATTTGCAGGGACGGCGCTTTCTCAGCACAATGCCGCGATGATCACCCGCGACGAGCAAGGACGCGCCCACTTCGGCCGAGTGGAGGGCTTTCTCCAACTGCTGATCCTTCTGAACATGGTCGCGTTCGCCTGCGAGACGTTGCCGGGCCTCAACTCCGGCTGGCAGCGGGCGTTTGGCGTCTTTGAGGCGCTCAGCGTGATCATTTTCACCGCGGAATACCTCGTGCGCGTGGCCAGCACCCGCCCGCGTATGAGCTACGTCCGCTCCTTCATGGGCATGATCGACGTGCTCTCCGTTCTGCCGTTTTACCTGAGCCTCGGGTTTGACCTGCGGAGCATCCGCGTCTTCCGCCTGCTGCGTGTGTTACGCCTCTTCAAGTTGGCCCGCTACTCCGCCGCCGTGCAGCGTTTCCACCTGGCCTTCATTTACGCGAAGGAGGAGCTGGTGCTGTTTGGCACGGCTGCCTTGGTCGTGCTCTACCTCGCCGCCGTGGGCATCTACCATTTTGAAAATGCCGCGCAGCCGCAGGTCTATGCCTCTGTCTTTCACAGCCTGTGGTGGGCCATCGTCACCCTGACCACCGTCGGTTACGGCGACGCCATCCCCATCACGCTTGGCGGACGCGTTTTCACCGGCTTCGTGCTCGTCGCGGGGCTCGGTATCGTCGCCGTGCCCACCGGCCTGCTCGCCGCCGCTCTCGCGAAGGCCCGCGAGCATGAAAAAGAGATGGCGGAGGCCGAGAAGAAAAAGAACGAGGCCAAATCAGGCCTCGGCTAGCATCGTTTGCGCACATCCCCTGCCCGCCTAGTCTGACGGCGAATGTCCCAACGCCTCTTCCTCCTCGACGGCATGGCGCTGCTTTACCGCGCGCACTTTGCCTTCATCAAAGCCCCCATCCGCACCAGCGACGGGCTGAACACCTCCGCGCTGTACGGCTTCGCCAACACGCTGCTCGACATCCTCAAAAATCAGCAGCCCACGCATCTCGCCGTCGCTCTGGACACCTCCGCGCCGACGCCGCGTCATGAGATGTTTCCTGCCTACAAAGCGCAGCGCGAGGAGATGCCGGAGGACATCAGCATGGCCATCCCGCAGATCAAACGTCTCATGGAAGCCATGAACGTCCCCATCCTCGTGCGCGATGGCTACGAGGCCGACGACATCATCGGCATTCTGGCCAAACGCGCGGAGAAAGAAGGCATCGAGACCTTCATGGTCACGCCGGACAAGGACTTCGGTCAGCTCGTCTCCGAGCACGTCAAAATCTACAAGCCCGGCCGCCAGGGTGCCGACACGGAAATCCTCGGCGTGAAGGAAGTCTGTGAGCGCTGGGGCATTGAGCGCCCCGAGCAGGTCATCGACATCCTCGCACTGATGGGCGATGCGGTCGATAACATCCCCGGCGTGAAAGGCTTCGGCGAAAAAACCGCCACCGCGCTCATCCAGCAGTTCGGCAGCGTCGAAAATCTCCTCGCCAACACCGACCAGCTCAAAGGCAAGCAGAAGGAAAAGCTCGAAGCCAGCAAGGACGACGCCCTTCTCTCCAAAAAACTCGCTACCATCTTCGTGGACGCGCCTTACGACGCGCAGGTCGCCGATCTCATCCTCAAACCGCACAACGACGACGCGCTGAAGGCCTTCCTCACCGAGTTCGAGTTCAACGCCCTCGGCCGCCGCTTGTTTGGTGATGACTTCAAGGCCGGACGTGGCCGCAAAACCGCTGCCGAAGCCGCGCCGAGCGATCTTTTCGCTGCTGCGGAAGTCGAGGCGCCTGTCGCTGCAAAGCTCACCACCATCGCCGACACGCCGCACGTTTATCATCTCGCCCAAACCGCCGAAGAACGTCAAAATCTCCTCGCCCAACTCGCCCAGCAGAAATCCTTCTGCTTCGACCTCGAAACCACCGGACTCGATCCCCGCGACACCAACATCGTCGGCATCGCCTTCTCATGGAAAGCACACGAAGGCTGGTTCGCGCATTTCCCACGTGACAAAGCCGCCGCGAAGACCGTGCTCGAAGAATTCCGCGATGTGTTCACCCGCGACGGCATCGAGAAGATCGGCCACAACCTCAAGTTCGACCTCAGCGTGCTCCTCGCGCACGGCGTCGAGGTCACCGGGCCGTATTTCGACACCATGCTCGCGCATGCCTTGATCGAGCCCGAGCAGCGTCACGGCATGGATTTCCTCTCGGAGACTTACCTGCACTACACGCCCGTCCCCATCACGGCGCTCATTGGCGTCGAGAAGGACGATTTGTTCAGCCAATCAACCATGGCGGACGTTGCGGCAGAAGATGCGAGCAAAGTCGCCGACTACGCCGCCGAGGATGCCGATGTCACCTGGCAGCTTGCCGCCAAACTGCGGCCTGAAATGGCTCCGCATGGTCAGACGCGCGTGTTTGACACCGTCGAGTCCCCCTTGTTGCCCGTGCTCACCAGCATGGAGAATTTTGGCGTGAAGATCGACGTGCAGGCGTTGCGCGAATACGGCGTCGAGCTCGACAAAAAAGCCGCCGAGTTGCAAAAGCGCATTCAGGAAAGTGCGGGCGGCCCCTTCAATCTCAACAGCCCCAAACAACTCGGCGAAGTGCTGTTTGACCGCCTCAAACTCATCGAGAAGCCGAAGAAAACCGCCACCGGCCAGTATCAGACCAATGAGCAGGTCTTGCAGTCGCTCACCGGCCTGCATCCCATCATTCAGGACATCCTCGACTACCGCGAAGTCACCAAGCTCAACAACACCTACGTCGAAGCGCTGCCGCATGCCGTTTCAAAAGTCACCGGCCGCGTTCATACCACCTTCCATCAGCTCATGGCCGCCACCGGCCGCATGGCATCGAGCGATCCGAACCTGCAAAACATCCCCATCCGCTCCGATCTCGGCCGCGAGATCCGCAAAGCCTTCGTGCCCGGCTTCGACGGCTGGGTGTTGATGAGTGCCGACTACTCACAAATTGAACTCCGCGTCATGGCCGCGCTCAGTGGCGACAAGGCCATGATCGAGGCCTTCGCCCAAGGTCTCGACATTCACCAGGCCACCGCCGCACGAGTTTACGGCGTCGAACTCGACGGCGTGCTGCCCGAGATGCGTCGCACCGCCAAGATGGTCAACTTCGGCATCATCTACGGCATCTCCGCCTTCGGTTTGAGCCAGCGCCTCGGCATTCCACGCGGCGAGGCCGCCACCATCATCGACAACTACTTCAAGCAGTTCCCCGGTGTGAAACGCTTCATGGAACAGATCGTCGAAGACGCCAAAACCCGCGGCTACGTCGAGACCCTCACCGGCCGCCGCCGCACGATTCGTGACCTCAACAGCGCGAACGCCACCATCCGTGGCCAGGCCGAGCGTGTCGCCATGAACACCCCCATCCAAGGCACCGCCGCCGACATGATCAAGCTCGCCATGATCCACGTCGCCACCACCTTGAAACAAGCCGGCCTCCAAACCCGCATGCTCCTCCAAGTCCACGACGAACTCCTTTTCGAGATGCCCGAGAGCGAAGTCGATCAAGCCCGTGCGATCATTCTCGATGCGATGAAGAACGCCCTGCCGCTCGAAGGTGTGCCGGTGGAAGTTGAAGCTGGCACGGGCTTGAACTGGCTCCAGGCACATTGAGGTTTCATCCTTGCCAAAAAGCGCAACCGCCCGCTTTCATCCCGCACCTGTGAATTCGTCAGGATTGATTCACCATATCAAACCAAGGAGCCACCTTCGGTTCGGATTGTCTTTGAATTGATCCAAGGGGCATATCATTTCCCGAATAAGTCAGCCGTCAGAAATTGCGCTGCTGCAGACAACACTTCTCACACCGTGGGCAACAGGATGCCAGCTATCAATGAAACACAGATCACTCTAATTACTCTCGGCGTCACACGTTCGGCAGAGCATGAACACGCGCATTTGGGTTATGCTGGGTCTGATTTCATTGTCGTCAGCCTGCAAAGATTCAACGCAAACCGCGCCTCAATCTCAGCAGTAGCTGCTTCAGCGCCTCACCACGCGGCAGTCCCACCTGGGTCGGCCTGGAGATCAACTCGCCAGCGGATTTCACCCAAGGCATAAAGGTGCTCATTGAGGAATTTTTGCGCTTTGGAGGTCGTCTGGGTGAGTTCCAACGCTTGCTGGCAGGCACCAACGCTTACCAGCGCGCTGGCATCGACTACAACACGGACTGGAACGGCTGCTACATCGCCCCAGCGCCGCAAATCCGCCGCCTGCCCTCTGAAGTCATCTGGAAGGTGGTGTCCGGCGAGTTTGATCTCCAAATTCCGCAGGTGCCAGCACCCGGCCACACGCTGCGCATGCTTGGCCGAGGAACGCGTGAATGGACGGATGAGAGCCTGACACGCGTTTCGCATGAGTTGCCCTTTTCATGATGAATGGCGAAAGGGTGGCCCAACGAGCCTCCAAAAACACGAAGGCCGAGGATTCCTTTCCAGAGCTGCTGGGCCGCAAACCATCTGACGAAGAACAAGCCGCGATCTCAAAACATGCGGCAGCAGATCAGGATGTGGCTTGGGCGCTACTGAACACGACGGAGTTCATGTTCAGGCCGTGATCAATCCCGCGAACCAGGCATGATCTTCAAATCAACGCTCTTGCCCTCACGCTGCACGGTGATGGTGGTTTCCTTGCCAATCTTCAAATCGCCCATGACGTAGGTGTAGTCGTAGATGTTGGTGATCTCCTTGCCGCCGAGCTTGATGATGATGTCACCGGCTTTGACGCCGGCTTTGGCGGCGGGGCCGATGGGGGAGACGCCGCTGAGCTTGACGCCTTTGGTGTCGCCCTGGGCGTAGTCGGGGATGGTGCCGAGGTAGGCGCGTAGGCCGGTGCGCACGCCGGAGTTTTTCGGCGCTTCCATCGCGATGTAATCCGGCGCAGGGTCAGTAGTGGCGATGCCTCTCGCGATGAGACTTATGAGCTTGGTGATCTTCGTGGCATTCGGGTAGTCGATCTTGTCCGCCGTGTCACTCGGCATGTGGTAGTCGGCATGCGAGCCAGTGAAGGCGTTCAAGGTGGGGATGCCTTTCAAATAGAACGCGGTGCTGTCGGTGGGCAGGTGGGCGTCGTTCTGCGTGGTGATCGGCAGACCGATGGGTGCGTTGCGTTTCTCAATCTCCTTCGCCCATAGCGAGCTGCTGCCGAGGCCCTGAAGGACAACGGACTTCTGGAAGCGGCCGATCATGTCCATGTTCAAACACGCGGCAAACATGCCGGTGAGCTTCGCGCTGGCGTCGCCCTTGATCATCTTCGCGTAAGCCTCGACAAAGTGATTGCTGCCGAGCAAGCCAAGCTCTTCACCACTCCACGCGGCGAAAATGATGTCGCGCTTGAGCGTCAGCTTGCCCTGCTTCTTCAAATCGGCCAGCCATTGGGCGATTTCGAGCACGCCACCGACGCCGCTGGCGTTGTCATCGGCTCCGTGATGAATTTTATTCACTTCATCGCCCTTGGCGCGTGAATTGGAGCCGCCGCTGCTGCCGAGATGATCGATGTGCGCGCCGACAATCAGTGGCGCTACGTGTGGATCAGGCTTGTCGCTATAAGGCAGCACCGCGAGCACGTTGCGTCCCTTTTTCTTCTCCTGCTGGATCACGATCTTCGCGCCGAGCTTGAGGCCAGTGCATTCGATGCCACCCATGAGATCGCCGTTGTCGAGCTTGTCCTGAAGGTCCTTCAATTTCTTGCCAGCGCTGGCGAGCAGCTTGTCACCGACGGCATCGGTGATGCTGATCGCCGCGATGCCGCTGGTGGCGAGTGATGCATCAAACGTCATCGGCGCGAGTTGCTGCACGACCTTGGAATTCGGCCCGCTAACCACGATCAATCCACGAGCACCTTTCTGCCGTGCGGTGAGCGCCTTGTAGCGCAGGCTGGCGTAGCGACTCAGCTCATTGCGGCGCTCTTGGGTGATGCCTTCCGGCAAATAGCGGAAAACGAGCACCCATTTGTCTTTGACCTCGAGGTGCGCGTAGCTGCTATAAGTTTGGATCTTTTTGCCATCGGTGCCGGTGGCTTCTTCGGGTGTTTCGATGCCGTAACCAGCGAAAACGATACCTACGGGAGCCACATCGCCGTTTTGGGAAAAGGAGAGAGGTCGCCAGTCTTGGTCAACGGTCAAAGATTGGTCAAGGAGGGTCAAGGCATTGCCTTCGCCGAGTGCGACACCGGCGGTGAAGTCGAAATTGTCGAAGTAGGTTTCGTCATCTCCAAAGGCGCTGAGTCCGATCTGCCTCGCCACATCGGCAAAATACTGGGTGGCGAGCTTTTCACCATCGGTGCCCGTGAGGCGGCCACCGAGTTCATCGCTGGCAAGGTAGGTCACGTGTTGCTTGATGTCAGCGTCGCGAATGTCCGCAGTAGTTTGAGTGAAGTCAGGACTCTTGGACTGAGCGATGGGGGCTAGCGGATCGGTTTTGAGGCCAAGGGCCGTGAGCGCGTGATCGTGGTCCCAATCGGCCATGTAGATCTGCGAGGCACCGCCGCTGGCACGTCCACTGGTCCAAGAGAGTTTTTTGCCATCGGGCGTGAAGACCGGTAAACCATCAAAACCATCAGTGGTCGTCACGCGGACCGGCGCATGCTTGCCAGCCGCGTCAACGATGTAGAGTTCAAAATTCGCAAAGCCGTTGAGATTTGTGGTGAAGATCAAATACTCGCCGCTGGGATGAAAATAAGGTGCCCAGCTCATCGCGCCGAGCTTGGTGATGGCTTTTTGATCGCTGCCGTCGGCGTTCATGGTCCACACCTCGGCCACATCACCCTTCGGCGTGAAGCGGCGCCAGCAAATGCGCTTGCCGTCGGCGCTGAAAAACGGCCCGCCATCGTAGCCGGGCACGTTGGTGAGACGTTTCACGTTCGAGCCATCGGCGTCGGCGGTGTAGATCTCCATGAAGTATTGTTTGTCGATTTTCAGGCGCTCCTTCTCTTCATTGCTGAGCGTTTTTTCGTAGGCCTGACGGTTGCTCGCGAAGACGATCTTTTTGCCATCCGGCGACCAGCCGCCTTCAGCATCGTAACCACGCGTGTTCGTGAGGTTCTTGAGCTTCTTGTCCGCCAGTGTGTATTCCCAGATGTCGTAATGCTCGTCGTAGTCCCAGGAGTATTTGCGCACCTTGGCGTTCTTGCGCTCGTCATACTCGGCCTGCTGGAGTTTTTTTGACTCAGGATCGGTGTGAGTGGAGGCGAAGAGCACGCGTTTGCCGTCCGGATGAATCCACGCGCAGGTCGTTTTGCCCATGCCGGGCGAAATGCGCTCCTGGTCGCCCGTTTCGAGGTCCATCAGGTAGATTTGATAAAACGGGTTCCCCTCCTCGCGCTCGGACTGAAAGATCATCTTGGTGCCATCAGCCGAAAAGTAGCCCTCCCCAGCCCTTCGGCCCTCAAAGGTGAGCTGGCGGGTGTTCGTGATGAAATCCGCCTCGGTTTGGGCAAGAACAGAGGTGGCGGCGAGGCAAAGGGAAAACAGTAGACGCATGGTTTGCGCTTTATACGCGCCAGAAAGGCTCCTGCCTTCGGAAAGTTCACCGCCGTCGCCCGCCCACCACCGTCTGAAAGCTGCCCCAGAGCACGAGCACGCCGCCGATGACCTGCGGCATGGTGAAGGGCTCGGCAAACAGACTGATGCTGCACAGTGTGATGATGACCGGCACGGTGACCTGGAAAGCCCCACCCGCCGCGACAGAGAGAAAGCGGAAGCCTTCCGTCATGGCAAGCTGACCGAAGGTGGCGCACATCGCCGCAGCCGAGAGCAAAGCAACATCCGTCCAGTTCAGCGAGATGTGATTCATCCACGCGATGGGAACGGCGAGTAGCACGCCATACACGCACTGTGAGGCGAAGATGGTGGCGCTCGTTTCCGTGCGCGTGAGCTGACGAATGACCACCACGACCGCCGCCGCGAGTACCGCGCCGACAAGGGCGATGATTTCATACTGCCCAAACTGTGTCAACGTGCCGGGAGCCATGCCCGTAAGCAGACCCAGGCCAAACAAGGCCAGCAGAATGCCGCCGAGCTTCATCAGGCCGAGTCTTTCGTGCAGTACGAAGGCCGCCATGATCGCGGCAAAGACGGTCCAGGTGTTGCCGATGAGCGTGGCCTTTCCTGCGCCGAGCGGACCGATGGTGACATAGTAGGCCGCCGTGCCGATGGCCCCCAGAATGCCGCGCGAGGCCAGCAGCCAGCTTTGAAACGAGCGCCGCAGCCTCAACGAGCCCGCTGGCGCAAACAGCACGATGGTCACCAGCAATCCAAGCACGGCGCGAAACGCGAGCGACATCCAAGGATCGACATGACGGTTGGAGGAGAGCACCTTGAGCAGCAGCGCGTTGCCGGTGAAACAAGTGAGGGACACGGTCATCCACAGCGTACCACGTCGGGAATGGTGTTGGAGTTCGGAAGTAAGAGTGCTCATGGAGGTGCCGGTCTGAGGGCTACCTTCTGGCATCATTTCTGATCGTTTTGTCGTGTGATGATGGTCGCTGTAAGCGCAGGTTCCTCAAACCGTGGAGTTAGGCATGCCAAATGGCGCGTACCGTTTTTACAACGGCACGAATCGCGATTCGGCTGGCAGGTTTGAGGTTCATCAGACTGGCGGAGAGTGGATGGAAAACACGAGAGTGCAAATGACAATTCAAGCAGATGCTGGCGATGCCAAGGCTCATGCTCATATCGCCACAATGGAGTGTTCACCCCATTGTTGTTTGAGTGCGGACTGCCATGCTGGCCCCACTATGATGAACAACCGCCTATGTGGCACGATCCGATGGGTTTTGGGCGGGATGCTGATGGTGTGTGTTCTCAATGGCTGCGCATCTCCAGAACAACGGCAGGTGAGGCGTTCGCGTGAGCATGCGTTCATCGCCTACTGGCCGCCTCCTGCTGGCAGCACCGGTCTGCGGCTGGCGGTCAAAGACAACATCGACATGCAGGGCCGGGTCACCTCGGCGGGATCCGAGTATGTGGCCAAGCACGGCACCCCGGCAGCACGCGATGCCCCGTGTCTGGCGCTGGCTCGGGAACGAAACGTGCAGATTGTCGGGAAAACCAATCTCACGGAGTTTGCGATCACGGTCTCCGGCAAGAATAGCTTCTTTGGCACGCCGAAAAGTCGTCTGGATGGTAAGAACAAGGTGATTCCAGGAGGTTCATCGAGTGGTTCGGCGATGGCGGTCGCTACGGACATGGCGGATGTGGCGTTTGGCACGGACACGGGCGGTTCGATCCGTGTGCCGGCGGCCTGCTGCGGGGTTTACGGCTTGAAGACTACCTTTGGCCTCGTTTCAACCAAGGGCGTGTTTCCCATCTCACCAAAGCATTTGGACACCGT
>NZ_JBIIKX010000147.1:0-4239 GCF_044232965.1 Prosthecobacter sp. | reverse complement strand
CAGCAAACCTCCCGCCATCGGCCGCGTGATGACAAACAGGATCGCCGCCACCGCCAGCACGCGAAACGCGAGGATCAAAATCTGCCGCAGCCGCGACAGCCCCTTGTTCATGCGCTGCGCCATGCGCAGAAACATCATCGCCGCCCACTTCACCTGCCGCCGCCGATACAGATGGATCAAATGAATGACCACCGGCAACGCCGCGAGCGGCAGGGCGAGGAGCAGCGCTGGGACGAGGAAGGTCATGGCTTCGAAGCTCCCGTCGCAAAAGGATATTCACTGAGTTTTGCATTCCCTGGGGGCGCAAAAGGATCTTCAGGGAGCACGATTTTTTCTCCCTTTGGTGCTTCTGTCCCAATTCCGAGTTCCTTCGCGAGCTTCTCCAGTTGCGGGTAGTTTGTCTTGCTGTCTTTCGGCTGGTCGGGCCAGCAACGTTTGCCAGCACACATAAAACACACCTCAATCGCTCCGACAGGCTTCTGTTTTGAATAGAACACGAAGACATGATGGGGGAAATAGCAGCCAGCAGGCACACCTTCAAAGCGATCGCTAAATGTAGCGTCTAGCAAGATGCGTGTCTGATCGGCATTCAAAGCAGACTCTCTACGTTTCAGCTTCTCCAAGGCAGCAGAATTTAGAGTCGCACCCAACACAGGACTTGGCCAGACCAACGGGCCGGATGGATTTGTAAACTGATACCCGCGCACTTCGTCATAAGATTTACTCGGCCACGGCTTGCGCACCAAAGAACAGCCAGGCAGCAATGCGGCAAACAACGCTACAAAGAGCAGCCAGTGAGAATTGCAGTTTTGAATTTGGCTCCTCATCACCGGCCTCCTTTCTTCTGAATCCGTGCCAGCAGGAACTTCACGAGCACGTCGTCGTATTTCTCGTGCAGCTTCACGCGGTGGTAGTCGATGGCGGTGGTGCGGACGAGGTCGTCGATGTCGTGCATGTATTGCTTCACGGCCTCGCGGTAGTTGCGGGCGATGAGGCTGGGGTCGGCGAGGATGGCTTCGCCGCCTTCCATGTCGATGAAGCGGGCGGGACGGTCGAAATCGAAGTCGAGTTCCTTCTGATCGAGCAGATGGAAGATGGCGACGTCGTGCTTGCGGAAGCGCAGGTGCTGGATGGCGGACTTCAATTCGGCGGGTGGGACGAAAAGGTCGCTGAAGATGACGACGAGGGCGCGCTGGCGGATCTTTTCAGCGGCGTCGTGCAGCGCGGTGAGCAGCGTGGTGTCGCCGACGGGCTGGAGGCCGGCCATTTGATCGAGCACGACACCGAGATGCGAGGCACCGCGTTTGGCGGGTATTTCGACGGACTTTTCGGCGAGCGAGTGGAGACCGACAGCGTCGCCCTGCTGCGCGGCGATGTAGGCGAGGGTGCCGGCGAGTTTGCGGGCGTAGTCGAAGCGTGTGGCTCCGGCGGGGCCGAAGTTCATGCTGCCGCTGGTGTCGATGAGCAGGCAGAGGCGCAGGTTCGTATCGGCCTCGAATTCCTTGATGTAAAAGCGGTCGCTGCGGCCCCAGGTGCGCCAGTCGAGGCGGCGAGTGTCGTCGCCAGGGACGTATTTGCGGTATTGCGCGAATTCGAGGGATGAACCGCGCACGGGACTGCGATGTTTGCCGGAGACGCTGCCAAGCATGGCCTGACGGGCATTCAGTGGCAGAGCCATCAAACGGCTGAGCACGGCAGGGTCGAGGAAGCTGCGGTCGGAGGCGGGCATGAGTTTTGTTGGCCGAAAAAAACGAAAGAGTTAAAAAGAAGGGGAGTCTGAGGTCCGGGCTTTTTGTCGTTTTTCGTTTCTTTCGGCTATCCTGCCTTGGCGAGTTCCTCCACCAGTCTTCGCGCCACATCCTTGCTGCTTACGCCATCGCTTTCGGCGGTGAAGGTCGTCATCACACGATGCCTCAACACCGGCTCCGCGACTTCCATCACATCCTCAAGTCTCACCATGTAGCTGCCGTTCAGCGCAGCTCTCGCTTTGGCACCGAGTATCAAATACTGCACGGCACGCGGGCCGGCACCCCAGCTCACGAGGGGTTTGAGCCATGCGGGGGCTTCGCTGCTCGCAGGACGCGTCTTTCGCGCGAGATCGACGGCGAATTCATAGATGTGATCCGGCACGGGGACGCGGCGGACGAGGTCTTGGAAGGTCAACACCTTGGCTCCATCCATGATGTGCTCGAGCTTCGGCAAAGTCTGGCCGGTCGTTGTCTTCGCGATGGCGATTTCTTCGTCGCGACTCGGGTAATCGACGCCGATCATGAACATGAAGCGGTCGAGCTGGGCTTCGGGCAGCGGGTAGGTGCCTTCTTGCTCGATGGGATTTTGCGTGGCGAGGACAAAGAACGGGCTGTCGAGCGTGTAGGTGCGGCCGGCGACGGTGACTTTGTGTTCCTGCATGGCCTCAAGCATCGCCGCCTGCGTTTTGGCGGGGGCGCGGTTGATTTCGTCGGCGAGGACGATGTTCGCGAAGACGGGGCCCTTGGCGAACTCGAAGGCGCGTTTGCCGCCGGGGAGTTCCTGCAAAATGTCCGTGCCGGTGATGTCCATGGGCATCAAATCCGGCGTGAACTGGATGCGGCTGAAGCTCAGGCTCATCGTTTCGGCGAGGCGGCTGATGAGCAGCGTCTTGGCGAGGCCGGGAACGCCCATCAGCAGCGCGTGCCCACGGGCGAAGAGGCAGATCGAGAGCTGCTCGACGACCTTGTCCTGGCCAACGATGATTTTTTTCAATTCGTTGCCCAGGCGGCCGTAAACCTGGCGGAGTTCATCAATGGCGGCGACGTCGTCTTGCGGAAGCGGGGTGTTGGACATGCGGATTTTATGTGTGCGCACGAATGGCACCAGAAAAGAGGCGTTCTGACAAGAACGGCGTAAGTAAATTCGCTTTATGCAGCGCTTTACATCCAAACCGTGAGCGCACGGCGGAGATCGGGGCTGGGAGTGACGCGGAAGGACTCGTCGAGCTCCAAACGGGCTTTGTGGCCGTTTTGGGAGATTTCGAGGAAGACGGGCAGGGTGCCGGGATGCTGCAAGAGCACCTCTTGGATGCGCTCAAGGTCGGTTTCGTCGTGCTGCTTGGTGTTGAGCTTGATGACGACCGGTTTGGGCGGCGCGGGTGGTTTCGGCGGCGGCGGGAGCGAAGGGTCGGGATCGCCAGCGTTGCGCGGTTTGGCGGCCTTGGGCTTGAGGGGCTTGGCGTCGTTGCAGGTGCAGCGGTTGCCGTCGGTTTTTTGATCCTTGCTGACACGGATGCGGAAGGCCATCACGGCACCATCAGCGAGCACGTCCTTGAGCTTTTCGTAGTCGTCGCTCCAGCACATCATCTCCTGCACGCCGGTGAAGTCTTCCACCTTGAAGGTGGCGAACGGGCGATTGTCCTTCTTCGAGTAGCGCACCTCAAGCTGGCTCAAAATACCGGCGATGGTGTGGGTGCTGGGCTTTTCTTTAGTGTCGATCTCCTCGATGGCGGCGATCTTGATGAGCTTCACCGAGTCGAAATGGCCGCGATAGCTGTCGAGCGGGTGGCCGCTGACGTAGAAGCCGAGCAGCTCTTTTTCAAAGGCGAGGACTTCATCCGTGGTCCAGACGATGGAGGGCGCTTGAGGCTCGTTTTTCTTCGATTTGGGCTTCGCGAGCTCGAAATCGTCGAACAGGCCGCCCTGGCCGGATTTTTTGTCCTTTTGCATCGAAGCAGCCGATGCGAGCACCTGTTCCAATTTGGCGAACATGACGGCGCGCAGCTCGCCGGTGAAGTCGAAGGCCCCTGATTTCACGAGGGCTTCCATGAGCTTCTTGTTCACGGCACGGTTGTCGAGCCGTGCGGCGAAGTCTTCGAGAGTGGTGAAGGGGCCGTTTTTCTCACGCTCGGCGATGGCGGCCTCCATGGCTCCTTCGCCGACGTTTTTGATGGCACTAAGGCCGTAGCGAATCGCATTCGGCACTGCTTCCTCCGTTTCGAAACGCTCAGGCGCAAACTTCAGCGCCGACTTGTTGATGTCCGGCGGCAGCACCTTGATGCCCATTTCGAAGCACTCGGACACGAAGTTGGCAATCTTGTCGGGATTGCTGATTTCGTAGCTGAGCACTCCCGCCATGAACTCGACGGGGTAGTTCGCCTTCAAGTAGGCGGTGTGATACGTCACGATCCCGTAGGCGGCGGAGTGCGACTTGTTGAAGCCGTATTGCGCGAACTTTTCGAGCAAGTCGAAGACGGCGTTGGCCTGCTTT
>NZ_JBIIKX010000006.1:0-145482 GCF_044232965.1 Prosthecobacter sp. | reverse complement strand
GTGGCTGCGGGAAGTTCTCCGGCGACTATCCAGAGTTCCTGCTGGCGTTGCTTGGTTTGGCGTTGCTCAAACATGCAGGGTTGTTCTCATCACCCAGGAGGAGAGGTTTTTCAACAGGCTGTTAGCCACATTCTCTTGATGGAACCAACAGAGAGGGTCTGCTGTAGCAGCGCTTTAGCACTGGTCAATTGGGCGCTTTTCGCCTGGTGAAGGTTTCTCGCCTGATCTGACATTGTCTTCGAAAAGGCAGCATTGGCACGGGCTTTAGCCAAAGCAGGAAGAGCATCCAGCCGATTTCGGTAGGGCTCTGCTTGTCGAGCAAGAGATAGCACGCTTTCGCCCTTCCTCACTTCGGATTCGTGCAGGTCCCGAGCGCGTTGGATAGTCTTAAGCTGACTGCGGCAAGTGGCCAAACCATCTTGGATGCGTGTAAGCTCACCTACATTCTTGACGGCTTGTGCTGCTACAAATCGAGCCTGCACCCAATGCGTCTTCTGGCTGGCAGCTTGCGTCAGTTCCTCAACAAGACTTGCCATCTCTCGCTCTGCACTCTTTAGGGAATGATGCCTCGCTCTGAATGCTTCGCTATCGTTGCTGGCCTCAGCCAGCCACTGGCAAATATCAACGCGGCGGTGAATAGCCTCCAACTGACTCATCGTTGAGACCTTGGCCTGTTCGGCCATTTTCTTCTGTTTTTCCAATTCGGCAGATCGCTTTTCAGCCACACGTTTGAGGATCAGGTCAGGTCGAGCTAGCAGTTCTGTCTTCACAGGTTCGCCTAGTCGAAGCACTTCTCCTTCGTTGAACTGTCCCTTGAGAGCGTCGGCGATTCGTAAAAGTGCCTCATCGACGGCTGTGTTGGTGTGCGAGGCGATCAACAAAGTCTTCTGTCTCAGAAACAACTGCGCACCAATCTCGCCAATTGTCTGAGTCTTGCCTGTGCCGGGAGGCCCCCAGATGAAGACGGTATCCCCGCCCAAGACGCTGCCCACGGCCAAACGCTGTTCAGGGTTCAGTTGCGTGTTGAATGCGTCAAATGTTTGAACTCCAACGCTGGACGGAGCGAGTCCAAGAATACGATCAGCCGCAGGATGGTGATCTATGCCTTTAGTTTCGATCCGTTCGATCAACCTCAGCAAAAGCATGGTGAGGTCCGTCTTGAGCTTAGCCTGCGGAATGCTGCCTCCAATGTGTTTGGGCAGTTCAAGCACGACGGACAAGTCTTCAATCTCAATGACTGAAACTGAAATGTCATCATTGCCGCCTCCAACAGCCAAGAAACCTGGCGTGTCTGGCGGAACCCGAAGGGGCCGTTGAGACTGAAAACGATAATGAAAACCTCCACCGACCGGGGCAATCAAGCGACCATCGGAAAGAAGGGCGGCACTGCCTCCAAGATTCCGTTTGGCTGCTTCGACTTCTTCCTTCAAAGCCACCACAAACTCTCCAAGGTGAGGTGGCAAAGGCGGCCCCTCTCCATCACTTGGTGTCTCACTTGTTGTGGCTGGCGGCGGTTGAGCGAAGGCACTTGGGGGCTGCGACTTTGTCCGCTGAGCTGGTTTTGGGGGCTGGGGCGGCTGAGCGGAAGACTTTTCAGGCTTTGGAGTGGGTCTAACCGGCGAAATCTTGGTTGGCACGGAACCAGAAAGTCTTTGCTCTACATTTGCGAGCAGCGTCGCTGCGCGTTTGCTCTTACGGTGTCCGAGTTCACTGGCAAGTTCCTGTAATGTCCCTGCATCCCCGCCGCTTGCAGCGCAAACCTGCTCCAGTTCTTCGATGGAGTGGTTCAGAAATCGTCTGGGACTGGGCATTCTGCATCCTAATAAGATCCCACCTGATGTCTCAAGTTTTAGCCATTCTTTGTGCGATTGAATTTCAAAAACATTGCCGCGCACTGCGCGGGAGGAGCTGCGCTAGGCCGTGCTACTGTCGCCGGTGTTCGCGCTGATGCAGCGAGATTGAAGCGAATCGCGCCTTCGCGACGTTGGTAGCTGCATGATTCGCCTCTTTTCTGCATTCCTCGTCCTGCAAAGCCTCGCGCTCGCCGAGTTCCAGCAACCGATGCCGGGCGTGCAGCTCTGGCAGGACACCTGCAACGTCCATGTGCTGAAGCATGAGGACGCCGCGCTGGTCATCAATCTGGGGGATGGCACGGTGCTGGAGCACTTGGCGGAAATCGGCGTGAAGCGGGTCGAGTGGGTGCTGCTCACAGATCATCATCGCGAGCTGTGCCAGGGAGCACCGATGCTGGATCGTGCGGTTACGAAGGTCGCGACTTCGGAGGTGGAGAAAGAGATTCTTGAAAGCCCGCTCTCGTTCCGTAAATGGCATCCGCGCCTCGGCGACAAATACAGTGTGCATGGCGCGAGCTATGTGCGCCCTCCTGCCGCGCCAGTGAAGATCGACCGTGTACTTGCAGATGGCGAGGTGTTCACCTGGAACGGCTTCGACATCACCTGCGTGAGCACTCCGGGGCATTCACCCGGCGGCATGAGTTTCGTCATCAAGCGCGAGGGCCGCACGTTGGCCTTCACCGGCGGCGTGATGCACGATGGCACGAAGATGACGAACTGGTTCGACACCGAGTGGGACTACGGCTTTGCCAAAGGACTCGACGCGCTCACCGCCTCGGTGCAAAAACTCGCTGCTTTGGGCATCGAGACCGCCTTTCCATCGCAGGGGCCGGTCATTCGTGAGGCGACGAAGCAGTTTGCGGCTTACGAGAAGAAGCTCGCCGACTTCCGGCCCGACTACATCCGCGGCTATCCGGTGAACGACCTCTCCAAACGCGGCCCGCATCCCGCCACGAAGCCGACGAAGGCGAACTACATCGTGCAGGTAACTCCGCATCTCTACATGTTCGGCCCGGAGATGGCGGGGAAGAATTTTGCCATCCTCATCGCCGACAGCGGCCACGCCTTGCTGCTGGATTGCGGCCTGTTCCCGAAGCTCGTGTTGGAGCGCATCATCAGCGACATGAAGGAATACCTCGGCCTGAAGCAGATCGACGCCTGCTGGATCAGCCACTCGCATGGCGACCACTTCACGCTCTTCCCCGCGCTGGAGGACCACGGCGTGAAGTTCTGGACGATGGACACCATCGCCGACAAGTGCGAGAACCCGCGCTTCTACGACTACCCCGCGATGATCGGCGCTTACAACGCCGGGTTCGAGAAGGCGAAGATCGACCGCATCCTCAAAGCGGGCGACGTGATCGAATGGGAAGGCTACAAGCTGCACATCGACTGGATGCCGGGCCAGACGGAATTCGGCAACGCGCTGTGGCTCGAACTCGACGGCCAAAAGGTCGTCTTCACCGGCGACAATCTTTTTGGCGATCCCGCCGATCCTGCGCAGAACGGTCACGAGTGCGTCAACGCCCGCAACAGCGCCATCATTGAGGAAGGCTACCTCGTTGCCGCGAAGTATCTGCAAAAGATCCAGCCCGACATCATCATGGGCGCACACGGCGTGCTCATGACCGAGCCCGCTGCCTTTGTGGACCGCTTCCACGACTGGGCGCTGCGTGCGATCCGCAAATACAAGGATCTGCTGCCCGATTCGAATTATGAATACGGCTACGATCCCTACTGGGTCAGCGCTTATCCGTATCGCGTCGATGTCGAGCAACCAGCCGAGGTGAGCATCACCGTGCGTAACTTCCGCGACACCTTGCAGCAGCATCGCGTCGTCCTCCAGCTCCCACCCGGCGTGAAAGCCGAGCCTTCCGTTCTCGAAGGCACCGTTGGCCCAAAATCTCGCCAGAGCTTCAAGGTCAAACTCACCACCGATCCCGACAAGCTGCCCGCAGGCGTGCAGATGGTGCCGATGGACATCACACTCGACGGGAAGCGCCACGGCCAGCTCTTTGATTTCATCATCCAGGCCAAAGAACCCAAGGAACCAGCCACAAAATGATGAATCGCCGTTCCCTCATGACCTTGCTTGCCAGCCTCGCCGCGACGAAAAGCCACAGCGCGAACACCGACCGCATGAAAGCCGCCGCCCAGATCATCCAGAAGCAAGTCGATGCCGGAGTGCTCGAATCCGCCGTGCTGCATGTGCGGCGCGGCCAGGACACGTTTCAGCAAGCCTTTGGCCGCGCGAAGGATGAGGACGCCATCTTCCTCCTCGCGTCGATCACGAAGACGATGACTGCGGCAGGCGTCATGGTGCTGGCGGATCGCGGCGAACTGCGATTGAGCGACAAGGCGAAGAAATTCATCCCTGAGTTCAGCGAAGGCGCTCGAAAGGACATCACCATTGAGCAACTGCTCACGCACACGTCGGGGTTGCCAGACCAACTCGAAAACAATACCGAACTGCGTTCCCAACACGCGCCGCTGGCGGAGTTTGTGCGCGGAGCCATCCGCACGCCGCTGCTTTTCGCTCCGGGGACGAAGTATCACTATCAAAGCATGGGCATCCTGCTCGCGGCGGAGATCGTGGAGCGCGTCGCGAAGACAAAGCTGCCGGATTTTCTCGAGCAAGAGGTCTTCGCACCGCTGGCCATGACGCGCACGGCTCTCGGTCTCGGTTCCTTCAAACTCGAAGACACCATCCGCTGCCAAACCGAGCACGCTGCTCCGGAATCAGGTGCGGGCGATCCGAACGCGAAGACTTGGGACTGGAACAGCCCGTATTGGCGGAATCTCGCCGCACCGTGGGGCGGCGCGCATGGCACGGCGGTCGATGTGGCGCGGTTTCTCGACAGCTTCATGCACCCCGCCGGCAAAATGCTGCGCACGGAAACGGCAGGGTTGATGATTCGCAATCATACCGAGGGTCTTGAAGCCCGTCGCGGCATCGGATTCATGATCGGCCCCGCAGGCTTCGGCAAGGGTTGCTCGGAAAAGAGCTTCGGCCATAGCGGATCGACCGGCACGCTTGCCTGGGCCGATCCCGTCACCGACACGACTTGCGTCATCCTCACCTCGCTGCCAGCAAGAATCTCCAGCGGCACGATTTTTCATCCTGTGGCGGACATGATTTCGCCCCCTTGAACATGACTGGATATGCCAGTCTGAAGTGAGAATATACCAGCCCGATCCATCGTTTTCCTGAACACGCATTATTATGAGAAAAAGCCTCCTTTTCATCACTTTGGCCCCGCTGGCCGTTTTCGCCGCTGAACCGCCGGTGCCGGCCAAAATCGAGTTCAACCGTGATGTGCGGCCGATTTTGTCGGACAATTGCTTCTACTGCCACGGCAACGACCCGAAGCATCGCGAGGCCGATCTGCGGCTCGACATCCGTGAGGAAGCCATCACGGCGAAGGCCTTCGTGCCGGGCAAAGTGAAGGAGAGCGAACTCGTGGCCCGCATCCTGACCGATGACGAGGATGATCTCATGCCGCCGCCGGATTCGCACAAGAAGCTCACGCAACGGCAGAAAGACATCCTCCAAAAGTGGATTGAGCAGGGCGCGGGCTATCAGCAGCACTGGGCGTATGAAAAGCCGGTGAAGGCGGCAATTCCGGCAGGCAAAAACGGCGTGGATGTGCTGGTGCAAAAGCGTCTCGCGGAGATCGGGCTCAAACCATCTCCCAAAGCGGATGCGCGCACGCTGATCCGCCGTCTTTACTTCGATCTCCTCGGCCTGCCTCCCAAACCGTCGGACATGTCTGACTGGTCCGACCTGTCCGACAAACGCTACTCGGAACTCGTCTCCTCCCTGCTCAAAAACCTACACTACGGCGAACGCATGGCCATCGGCTGGCTCGATGTGGTGCGCTTCGCGGACACCATCGGCTACCACAGCGACAATCCGCACAACGTCTGGCCTTACCGCGATTATGTCATCAAGTCCTTCAACACGAACAAGCGCTTTGACCGATTCACCATCGAGCAGATCGCGGGTGATCTCATGCCGGATGCGAATCAGGAGACGAAAGTCGGTTCCGCCTTCAACCGGCTCATCCTCAGCACCGAGGAAGGCGGCGCGCAGGCGAAGGACTATGAACAACGCATGCTCACCGACCGCGTGCGTGCTGTCGGCAATGCGTGGATGGGCCAGACGACGGGCTGCGCGCAGTGCCATGACCACAAGTTTGATCCCTTCAACCAGCGCGACTTCTATCAGCTCGGTGCCTTCTTCGCCGACATCAAAGAGCCGCTCATCGGTCGCCGCGAGCCGGGCATGATGGTGCTCGATGCCGAAGCCGAAAAGAAACAGGCGGACATCGCCAAGCGCCTCGCCGCGCTTCAAGCTGACTTTGCCAAACCGCGCCCCGAACTCGCTCCTGCGCAGGCAGCGTGGGAAGCAAAGGCGCTCGAAGCCACCACCGCCAACAGCCTGTGGCAACCTTTGAAGCCGCTCACCGCCGCCTCCGTGAAAAAGAACGTGACGCTGAAGGCGGACAAAGACGGCATCGTGCGCGGCACGATCGACAAGAAACGCGAGGAACGAAAGCAGAACGACGGCACCGAAACCTACACGATCACCGCCAAGCTGCCGAAAGGCACCACCGGCATCCGCTTGGACGCCTTGAAGGAAAAATCGCCCGGCATCGGACTCGCCTCAAACGGCAACTTCGCCCTCAGCGAGGTCGCTTTGACCATCGGACGCAAAAACAAGGCGGAGAAGCTCCCCATCGCGCATGCTAGCGCCACCTTTGAGCAGCCAAACTTCCCCGCGAAGAACACCATCGACGGCATCGCCGACCAAAAGCTCAATGGCTGGGCCGTTCTCGGTGCCACCGGCGCGGATCAGTCGCTCTACCTCGAACTCGACCAGCCACATGCCGACGCTGAGGCCCTGGTCACACTCACGCTGAGCTTTGCGCATGATGGCAATCACGAGATCGCCAACTTGCGGCTCAACTCCACCACCGCAGCCGCGCCCATCCGCGCACCGTCCATCGCTCTGCCCGCCAAGGAGATCGCCGACATCCTCAAAGCGCCCGCTGACAAACGCACCGCGCCGCAAAAACAAAAACTCGCCGAAGCCTACAAGCAGATCGCGCCCGAGCTCGCCGCTCTCCGCACCCAGCTCTCCACCACCGAAAAAGAAAAGGCCGATTTTGAAGCCGCTGCACCGAAGTGCATCGTCTCCATCAGCGACACGGCGAAGCGCACCGTGCGCATCCTGCCGCGTGGTGATTGGATGAACGAAAGCGGCGAAGTCGTGAAAGCCGCGCTGCCCGGCTACTTGCCGAAACCGAAGATCGAAGGCCGCGACCTCACGCGTCTCGACCTCGCGCAATGGCTCGTCTCCAAAGACAACCCGCTCACCGCCCGCACCGTGATGAACCGCCTGTGGAAACAGTTCTTCGGCACCGGCTTGAGCAAAGTGCTCGACGACCTCGGCGCGCAAGGCGAGCCACCCGTGAATCCTGCGTTGCTCGACTGGCTCGCGTGCGAGTTCATGGACAGCGGCTGGGACTTCCAGCACATGGTCCGCGTCATCGTGAGCAGCGACACTTACAAACAAATCTCCACCTCCACGAAGGAACTCACCGCCGCCGATCCCTACAACCGCGAGTGCGCCCGCCAGAGCGCCTTCCGCCTCGATGCTGAAATCGTGCGCGACAACGCGCTCGCCATCTCCGGTCTGCTCGTGCCAAGAATCGGCGGCCCGAGTGTGAAGCCCTACCAGCCCGCCAAATACTGGGAGAACCTGAACTTCCCCACCCGCGAGTGGCAGAACGACAGCGGCGAAAGCCTCTACCGCCGCGGCATGTACACCTGGTGGCAGCGCAGCTTCCTGCATCCGTCGTTGGTCGCCTTCGACGCCCCCAGCCGCGAAGAATGCACCGCTGAGCGCAACCGCTCCAACATCCCGCAGCAGGCCCTCGTCCTCCTCAACGACCCGACGTATGTCGAGTCCGCCCGCGCATTCGCGGTTCGCATCATCTCTGAATGCAATGGCGATGCTGCGAAGCGCATCACCTGGGCCTGCCAGCAGGCGTTGCAGCGCCAGCCGAGCGCCGACGAGATGAAGACGATTTCCGCCTTGTTTGAAAAGCATCTCGCCGACTACACCAAGGACACCGCCGCCGCCGAAGCCCTGCTCCAAACCGGTGCAGCCCCAACGCCCGCTAATCTAAACAAGAGCGAACTCGCCGCCTGGACGCACGTCGCGCGTGTGCTCATCAACCTGCACGAAACGATCACGCGGAGCTGAGCCATGAACTCGATCACGGCTCAAACTCGACGCGCCTTTCTTGGCCGCGCCTCTCAGGGGCTCGGTGGCGTTGCTTTGGCTTCACTGATGAGCCCAGGGTTGCTTCGCGCAGCTTCACGCGGTGTGCTCGGCACCTTGCCGCTGCTGCAGAAGGCGAAACGCGTGATCTGGCTCACGATGGCGGGCGGGCCGTCGCAGTTGGAGCTGTTTGATCACAAGCCGAAGCTCGCGGAGATGGATGGCAAGCCGATGCCAGAATCGTTCACAAAGGGGCAGCAGCTCGCGCAGCTCCAGGGGCAGAAACTGGTGTGCAAGGGGCCGATGTTTGGCTTCGCGAAACACGGGAAGTGCCAGATGGAGCTCTCGGAGTTGCTGCCGCATCTCGGCAGCGTCGCGGACGACATCTGCCTCGTGCGCTCGATGACCACAGACGCGATCAATCACGACCCCGCGCACATGTTCATGAATACCGGCGCTCAAATTGCCGGCCGCCCGAGCATGGGCGCGTGGATCACTTACGGACTCGGCAGCGAGGCGGAGGATCTGCCCGGATTCGTCGTCATGGTGTCCACGGGCAAAGGTCGCACGCCGCAGCCCATCGCCGCGCGGCAGTGGAGCAGCGGCTTTTTGCCGTCGAAGTATCAAGGTGTGCAGCTCCGCTCGCAGGGCGATCCCGTTTTGTATCTCACCAGCCCGGACGGCGTCACCCGCGAGCGACAAGGCGCGGACGTGGCAGCGATCAATGCGCTCAACAAGCAACACGCGGCGATTTGCGACGATCCGGAGATCGCCACACGCATCGCGCAGTATGAAATGGCGTTTCAGATGCAGGCCAGCGTGCCAGAGCTGATGGACATCCGCCCCGAAGGCCCGAAAACGCTCGAACTCTACGGCTGCACGCCCGGCGACGGCTCCTTCGCATCAAACTGCCTCCTCGCCCGCCGACTCGCCGAACGTGGCACGCGCTTCATCCAGCTCTACCATCGCGATTGGGACCACCACAGCCTCCTGCGCGAAGAATTGCCGCTGCGTGCCAAAGAAGTCGATCGCGCCTGCATGGCGCTCATCACCGATTTGAAGCAGCGCGGCCTCTTCGACGACACGCTCATCGTTTTCAGCGGCGAATTCGGCCGCACGCCGATGGCGCAGGGCAACAAAGGCCCCATCGGTCGCGATCATCACAACAAAGCCATGTCCATGTGGCTCGCCGGTGCCGGCATCCAGCGCGGCCTCACCTTCGGCTCCACCGACGACCTCGGCTACGCCGCCGTCGAAAACATCACCACCGTCCACGACCTCCACGCCACGATGCTCCATCAACTCGGCATCCAGCACGACGCCTTCAGCTTCAAGTTCCAAGGGCTTGATGCGCGGCTGAGTGGCGTGGAAGGCGCGAAGGTGATCAAGAAGATCCTTGCCTGAAGCGACGCTTCAAATAACGAAACCAGAATGGCGAATGATGAATGAATTTCCAATGTCCTAAGGGCAACATTCGGCCTTCGTGCTTCGTCATTGATTCGGCATTCCTCATTCTGGTTTCCTCATTCCCTCCCTTTCCATGAAAAACACCCTCCTCTTCCTCGCCCTCGCTCTTCCCACCTTCGCCTTCGACATCACCGTCGCGGAGAAAGACCACGTCGCGGTCACGAATGGCGGCAAGGTCGTCGCGAAGCTCATGATGGCGAATGACCTCAGCACGCCGGAGAAGCATCACGAGACCTACAAGCCCTACATGCACGTTTTCAGCGCCGATGGCTCCACGCGGCTCACGAAAGGCGCGGGGTTCAATTTCACGCATCATCGCGGCATCTTCCTCGGCTTCAGCAAGATCGGCTACGGCGGCAAATCGTATGACCGCTGGCACATGAAGAAGGGCGACCAAGTCGTGACGAAGGTCGCGCCGGGCGACAACACCTTCACCGCGCACATCGACTGGCAGGGCGATACCCCCGCGCCGTTTTTGACCGAGGAACGCCAGTTCAGCTTCACCACGCCCGCAAAGCCCTTCTACCTCGGCATCGAAATGAACAGCGCCATCAAAGCCGTCAGCGGCGAGGCCGACATGAATGGCGATCCCGAGCACGCGGGCGCCCAGTTCCGCCCGAGCGAGCTCGTGGACACGAAAACGACGACCTACATCTTCCCCGGCGAAAACATCGACGCCCACAAAGTGAAGGACCTGCCCTGGGCCGCGGAGATCTTCACGGTGGAAGGCAAAACCTTCACCGTCGTGATCCTCAATCATCCCAGCAACCCGAAGGACACCGCCACCTCCGCCTACCGCGACTACGGCCGCTTTGGCATGTTCCCCAAAGGCAAAGCCAGCACCGAATCGCCCTTCAAACTCCGCTACCAATGGCTCATTGCCGAGGGCGACGTGCGTGACGCCGCCGCCTTTCAAAACGCCTGGAATGCCTTTGCTGGCCAAACCGAGCCTGTGCCGTCGCTGACGATCAAAGCGTCCGAGCAGCCGAAGCCGAAAGCGAAGAAGTAACCTCCTGGCGGAGGAATCCGAATTCCGAAACCCGAATCAAATCCCCATGCCCGTGCGCTTCAAGGCTTCGACACTCGTCCTTTCTTCCACATTCCTCATTCTGGTTTCGACATTCCCGCCGCAGGCGGGCGCTGTGCATTCGAAAAACGCCGGCCCGGAGAAGGTCGAGTTGAAGTTCAAACTGCCGCCGCCGAAGCCGCTTTCGCCGGAAGAAGCGATGAAGGTGTTTCAGGTCGAAAAAGGCTTTCGCATCGAGCTCGTAGCATCGGAGCCGATGATCCAGGCTCCGGTGGCGATGAGTTTTGATGATCAGGGGCGGCTCTATGTCTGCGAGATGCGTGGTTACATGCACGATCTGGCCGGCAGCACGGAGAAAGAGCCCACCGGACGTGTTTCGCTGCTCGAAGACACGGATGGCGATGGGCGCATGGACAAGGCGACGGCGTTTCTCGACAAGGTCGTGATGCCGCGGGCGGTGATGGCGGTGAATGGTGGCGCGTTGATCGCGGTGCCGCCGCAGTTGCTCTTCTGCAAAGACACAGACGGCGATGGCGTGGCGGATGTGAAGGAAGTGATCGCCACCGACTTCGGCACGCTCGGCGGTCAGCCGGAGCACATGGCGAACTCGCCGGTGTGGGCGATGGATAACTCGATCTGGAGCGCTGGATACAGCTCGCGGCTGAAACTGCGCGGCGGCGTGTGGCAAAAGGACGTGGGACTCGGTCGCGGCCAGTGGGGACTGTGCCAAGACGATCACGGGCGGCTCTATTTCAACTACAACTCCGACATGCTGCGTGCCGATCTGCTGCCGACGGAGGCCTTTGCGCGGAATCCGCTGCTGCGCGAGGCCAGCAGCATCAATGCGAAGCTTGCCGCGGATCAGACACTTTACGCCTCGCATCCCACGCCGGGTGTGAATCGCGGCTACGATGCGAAAACACTGAGCGCCGACGGTCGCTTGACGAAACCGACCGCCACCTGCGGCGCGCTCATTTATCGCGGTGATGCGTTTCCCGCCTCGTATCGCGGCAATGCCTTCGTGCCCGAGCCTGCAGCGAACTTGGTGAAGCGTTTCACGATGAGCGAGGCCGACGGCCTCGTGAAGGCCACGAACACGGCCAAAGGCAGCGAATTCCTCACCTCCACCGACGAGCGCTTCCGCCCGGTGAATGCCTGCAACGGCCCCGATGGTGCGCTTTACCTCGTGGACATGTATCGCGGCATCATCCAGCACCAGAGCTTCCTCACGCACTACCTCATCGCGAACATCCAGGCTCGGAAACTCGAGCAACCCTTCAACATGGGCCGCATCTGGCGCATCGTGCCGGAAGGCAGCAGCGCGAAGCCGGTGAAGGTGACCAAAGACGCCAAAATGCTCACGCATCCCAACGGCTGGGTGCGCGACACCGCGCAGCGCCTCATCGTCGAGGCCGCCGACGCCTCCGCGGTGCCCGCCTTGAAGGAGTTGCTGCAAAACGAGAGCGCCATCGCACGTGAGCATGCGCTGTGGACGCTTGATGGACTCGCCGCTATCACGCCGGACCTCGTGAAGACGGCGCTCGCTGACAAAAACGAGCATGTCCGCGCCGCCGCCGCGCGTGTGGCACCTCGCGACTACGTTTTCGATCTCGCCGCTGAAAAGCATCCGCTCGTGCTCGCGCACATCGCCATCAAAACGATCAACGATGCCGCTTTGGCCCCGCTGCTCGTCACGCACGGCAAAAACGCCCTCATTCGCGAAGCCGCGCTCACCGGCCTGCGCGGCAAAGAGGCCGCGTTTGCCAAAACACTCGCCCAAACGCCTTCCGATGCCTCAAAGGCCGTCATCGGCGCTTTGGCCGAATTGATCGTGCTCGCCGGAAAAGCCGGTCCCATCGCCGAAATGCTCGAACTGGCCGCCAACTCGCCCGAAAACCGCGACACCATCCTCAAAGGCCTCGCGAAGACCGACAGCAAATCAAAGACCGTGAAGCTCGTGTGGCTCGAAAAAGAGCCGGAGCATCTGAAGCAGCTCAAACTGGCCTCCAGCCTCGCGAATCGCCTCGTCTGGCCCGGCAAACCCGGCGCACCGGCCCCACCCGTCATCAAACCGCTCACCGAGACGCAGACCGCGCTCTTTGAAAAAGGCAAAACCATCTACGCCACCCTCTGCGCCGCCTGCCATCAGCCGCATGGCTTCGGCCTCGACGGCCTCGCGCCGCCGCTCGTCGATAGCGAATGGGTGCTCGGCAAACCTGAGGTGCTTGCCCGCATCGTCATGCACGGCCTCGCCGGCCCCGTGAAAGTCAGCGGCCGCACCTACAACCTCGCCATGCCCCCGCTGCCCCAGCTCACCGACGAAGACATCGCCGGCGTCCTCACCTACATCCGCCGCGAGTGGGAACACACGGCTGGTGCCATGGAAACCAAATCGGTCACCGCGATCCGCGAACAGGAGAAAACCCGCTCGATGATGTGGACGGAGACGGAGTTGAAGAATCTTGGGAAGAAGCCAGCGGCTCAGACCAAGTAAGCCGCTATTTTTTCCCCTTCTGCGCCGCTGCGGTGAACCAGTCACCGCCACCTCCACCGCCAAACGGATTGCCCATGCCGCCGCCGGAGCTGCGATTTCCTCCACCGCTGCTCGTGAAGCTGCGCTGTCCGCCGCCTTGACCTGGTTGACCCGCCGGACGTGGGCCGCCGCTGCCCACCTTCTTCTCAAAGTCTGGCTTCGACTTCATGCTCAGCGCGATGCGTTTGCGCGGAATATCCACCTCTGTGACCGTCACCTGCACGCGTTGGGCCACTTTGACGACTTCCGCTGCATCACGCACAAACGTGTCACTGAGCTGGCTCACATGCACGAGGCCGTCCTGATGCACGCCGATGTCCACAAACGCACCGAAGGCCGTCACGTTCGTCACAATACCCGGCAGCTTCATGCCGACGGTGAGATGCTTCATCTCGCTGACACCTTCGGCGAACTGGAAGACCTCGAACTGCTTACGCGGATCGCGGCCGGGCTTCGCCAGCTCGTTCATGATGTCCTGCAGCGTCGGCAGGCCCACGTCTTCACTCACATATTTCTTCAGATCGATCTTCTGGCGCAAATCCGCGCGCTGCATGAGGTCGCTGACCGTGCAGCCGAGTTCGGCGGCCATTTTTTCCACCAGCGGATAGCGCTCGGGGTGAACCGCGCTCGCATCCAGCGGATGCGCCGCGTCACGGATGCGCAGGAAGCCTGCCGCTTGCTCGAAGGCTTTGTCACCGAGCCGTGGCACCTTCATGAGGTCTTTGCGGCTCTTGAACGGGCCGTTCTCATTGCGGAAGGCCACGATGTTCGCCGCATGCGCGCTGTTGAGGCCGGAAACATAGCTGAGAAGCTGTTTGCTGGCCGTGTTCAGCTCCACACCGACGCCGTTCACCGCGCTGATCACCACATGATCCAGGCTTGTCTTGAGCTGATTCTGATCCACGTCATGCTGATACTGGCCCACACCGATGGACTTCGGATCAAGCTTCACCAACTCCGCCAGGGGATCCATGAGACGACGGGCGATGGAAACGGAGCCACGCACGGTCACATCCTTATCTGGGAACTCCTCACGCGCGACCTCGCTGGCGCTGTAAATCGACGCGCCGCTTTCATTGACCATGATCACCGGAATCGCCTTCGGCAGGCCGATCTTGTTCACGAACATCTCTGTTTCACGGCTAGCCGTGCCATTGCCGATGGCGATGGCCTGAATCTTAAAACGCTCCACGAGATTCGTCAGCAGTGTCTTCGCATGCATGAGGCTGTTGCCATCGCCCAGCAGATAAATCACGTCATTGAAGAGAAGCTGGCCCTGCGCATCCAGCACCACGACCTTGCAGCCTGTGCGGAAGCCAGGATCGATGCCCAGCACGCGTTTCTGGCCCAGTGGAGCAGCGAGCAGCAGTTCACGCAGATTGTCGGCAAACACGCGCACGGCTTCCGTGTCGGCCTTCTTCTTCGATTCGAGCCGCGCCTCGGTTTCCATGCTGGAGCTGAGCAGGCGCTTGTAGCTGTCCGCACAGGCCAGTTTCATCTGCTCGGAGCAGGCGTTGCCGCCTTTCACGAAGATGTTCTCCAACATCTTGACCGCCGTGTCCTCGGCAGGCTGGATGCGCATGAGCAGGAATCCTTCTTTTTCACCGCGACGGATCGCCAGCATGCGATGGGACGGAATCGACTTCAGCGGCTCGCTCCAGTCGAAGTAATCGCGGAATTTCTGCGCCTCCTCGTCGGTCTCCTTGCCAAACATGACCTTGGAAATGACGGTGGACTGCTCCGTGAAGAATTTGCGCAACGACGCGCGTGCTTCGGCATGATCGCTAATGCGCTCCGCGATGATGTCCCGCGCACCGCTGAGCGCGTCGGCGGCATCTTTGACGCGCAACTCTTCGGTTGCGTGATCCGGGTTCACAAACTTCGCCGCTTCGCCGCTCAGATCGACAACCTGCGTGATGAGATTCGCCTCAATGAAATCTGCTAGTGGCTCCAGGCCTTTTTCCTTGGCGATGGTGGCCCGCGTGCGGCGTTTCGGCCGGAACGGCGCGAAAATATCCTCCAGAGCATTGATCGTCTCTGCTTTGTCGATCTTCGCACGCAGGATGTCCGTCATCAGCTTGCGCTCTTCGAGGGACTTCACGATGGCACTGCGGCGGTCATCCAGCGCCACAAGCTGCTCCATGCGCTCCTTCACGTTCAAGATCTGCACTTCATCCATCGAACCCGTGGCCTCTTTACGGTAACGGGCGATGAACGGCACCGTGGCACCGTCGGCAAACAATTTGGCCGTCGCGCCGACCTGAATGGCCCGCAGGCCCAGTTCCTTGGCGACACGTTCGACGTGAGCGACATTGATGTTGAGTTCATTGGCAGCAGACATGGTTGGGAAAGGGGAAAGAGTTAAGCTCGGTTGGGGACCGTGGAGTTAGCGAGACCATCACACGCGGCAACTGATGAGCTTCACATGTGAAAAACTTTTGTCGGAGGCCTAGCTTGACATCGTGTTGCGAAGTTTTCGTTGCTTGGTCGTATTAAAAAATCATGAGAATATTTGTCACCGCATTCTTGGTTTCGATCAGCGCATCAGCCGCTGAAGACTGGCCCCGTTGGCGTGGCACGAACGCGGATGGGAGATGGAATCCGGCGGGCATTCCGGCTGAATTCTCAAAGAAGGAGCCGGAGCGGCTTTGGAAAGCTGAAATCGGCGCAGGATTCGGCGGGGTGACAGTCAGTGACGGCCTTGTTTATGTAATGGATCGCCAAAAATCTCCAAAGGAGGTGGAGCGGGTGCTGTGCTTCGATGCGGAGACGGGCAAGGAGGGCTGGCAGCAGAGCTGGGAGGTGAGCTACGGCAGCATGGACTATGGCACGGGGCCGCGCTCCTCGGTGAACATCCTGAATGGCAAGGCGTATGCGCTGGGCGCGACGGGCGTGGCGTCGTGTCTTGATGCGAAGACCGGAAAGATTCTGTGGCAGGTGAACACGGTCGAAACCTGCGGTGCCAAGATTCCGACCTGGGGCTTTGCGGCCTCGCCGGTGATTGATGGAGAACGTGTTTTGCTGCATGTCGGCGCGAAGGACGGTTCCGTCATCGCTTTGGACAAAAACAGCGGGAAGGAAGCGTGGCGTGGCGGGCCGGATCGCGCGGGTTACTGCACGCCGGAGATCATCACGCATGCAGGCACGCGGCAGCTCATCGCCTGGGGGCCGGAGCATGTGCAGAGCCTCAATCCGGACAGTGGAGCGGTGAACTGGACCTATCCTTATAAGATCACGTATGGCGTCAGCATCGCGCAGTCGCTGTATCATGACGGTGTGCTGCTCGTTTCGGGTTACTGGCATGGCGCGAAGGCATTCCGGCTCGGAACGGGCGCTGAATTGCTCTGGGAGAACGAAACTGAGATTTGTGGCCTCATGTCGGCACCGTTGTTGAAAGACGGCATCGTTTACATGCTCGACAAGAAACGCGGCCTGCAAGCCTTCGAGCTGAAGACCGGCAAAATCCTTTGGAGCGATGACAACACGCTCACGCCGAAGGACAGCAACCCGCAGATGAGTCTCGTGTGGATGGATGAAGCCAAAAATCTCGCCGCGCTGCTCAATGCGAGCGGTGAACTCGTTTATGTGACGCTGAAGCCCGAGAAACGCGAAGAGCTGGCCCGCTGGCAGATCATCGGCAAAACTTGGGCGCATCCGGCCTTTGCTGGAAACCGAGTATTTGCACGCAGCGATAAAGAACTGGTGGCCTGGCGGCTTTGGTAGTCCGCATGAAACTCTGGCTGCCGTTCCTTCTCGCTGTTTTTGTCATCGCCGCCGCTCCAGTGGTCGAAAAGCCCGCATGGAAGGCAGGTGCGGCTTCAGCGAAGATCACGCCGGAGAAATCCATGTGGATGGCGGGTTACGCGGCACGTACGAAACCTTCGGAAGGCGTCGAGCTAGACCTTTTCGCGAAAGCGTTTGTGCTCACGGATGAAGCCGGGGCCAAGTTTGCGCTGGTGACGATGGATTTGATCGGCGTGCCGAGAAATCTTCGCCTCGCCGTGGCCGAGCGCGTGAAGAAGGAGCACGGCATCGAGCCAGCAAACCTCGCCATCAATGCCTCGCACACGCACAGCGGGCCGGAACTGCGCACGAGCCGCATTCACGGTGCGGATGATGTGGCGTTGCGTGAGAAGGAGGCGGCGGAATACACCGCGAAGCTGGAGGACACCATTGTGCATTTGATTGGCGATGCGATTCAGAAGTCGGTGTCCGCGCATCTCGATTACAGCACCGCCCGCTGCGGTGTCTCGATGAACCGCCGCACGCCGGATGGCAAAGGCGGCTGGAGCAATTTCCCGAATCCCAACGGCCCGGTGGATCAAACCGTCCCCGTGTTGAAGGCCACGAGCGCCGAGGGCAAGGAGATTGCCATCATCTTCGGCTACTCCTGTCATTGCACGACACTCGGTCATCAGAAGTTCAGCGGCGACTACGCCGGTTACGCGCAGCAGGAATTGGAGAAGGCGCATCCCGATGCCGTCGCGATGTTTGCGAACGGTTGCAGTGGCGATCAGAACCCCTACCCGCGTCGCACGATGGAGTTGGCGCAGACACACGGCAAATCACTCGCCACATCGGTCGAAGCGGCTCTGACGACAAACATGCGGCGGCTCAAAGGGCCAATCCGCGCCGCGTATCGCGAGATCCCCCTGGCCTACGACACGCTGCCGACGAAGGAGCAGCTTCTCGAAGAACAGAAGTCCACCGACAAGTGGCAGGCCACGCATGCCACACGCGTCCTGCAACGCATCGCCGATGAAGGCCCGCTGCCCACGACTTATCCGTATCCCGTGCAGGTACTACGCCTCGGCAACGACCTCACCTGGGTCACGCTCGGTGGCGAGGTCGTTGTAGATTACTCGCTGCGCCTCAAACAGGACATCAAGGATCCCATCGTGTGGGTTAGCGGCTATACCAACGACGTGATGGCCTACATCCCCAGCCTGCGCATCTGGCAGGAAGGCGGCTACGAAGGCGGCGGCGCGATGATTTACGGCACGCATCCCACACGCTGGAGTGACAAGACCGAAGAGCACATCATCAGCACGGTGATGGAATTGAGAAAGGCGGTGGAGTGAAAAAGAAAACGGGCCGGGAGATGATCCCGGCCCGTGTGAGTGTTGAAGATGCCGCACACGGAGTGTGCGGGCCACTTTACTTGCTCGCTTCGGCGAACTGGGCGTCGAAGATGATCTTGCTGGGTGGGAAGTCGATCTTCTTCACGAAGGCGGCGGATTCGGTGGCACCGAATTCGCGGTCCATGGCACCGTCTTCCCATTCGACGCTCAACGGGCCGCCGTACTCGATGTCGTTGAGGGCGCGGATGATGAGCTCGAAGTTGATTTTGCCACGGCCGACGGACTTGAAGTCCCAATAGCGGCTGGGCTTGTGGAAATCGACGTGGCCGCCGAAGACGCCAGCGGTGCCGTCACCGATGCCCCATGAGACGTCCTTCATGTGAACGTGGAAGATGCGGTCGCTGAATTTGTAGAGGAACTTCACATAATCGACGCCCTGATAGCCGAAGTGGCTGGGGTCGTAGTTGAAGCCGAAGGCGGGATGGTAGTCGATGGCCTGCAGGGCGCGTTCGGCGCTGGCGATGTCGAAGGCGATCTCGGTGGGATGCACTTCCAGCGCGTAGCGGATGCCGAGCTTCTGGTATTCATCGAGGATGGGCTTGAAGCGCTTGGCGAAGTCAGCGTAACCAGCGTCGATCTGGCCGGGAAGATTCGGCGGGAAGGAATAGACGAGATGCCAGATGCTGCTGCCAGTGAAGCCATTGACGACGCTGACGCCGAAACGCTTCGCGGCATGGGCGGTCTTGATGAGTTCCTCGGCGGCACGCTGGCGGACGCCTTCGGGATTGCCGTCGCCGTAGATCGCGGGCGAGAGGATCTGCGCATGGCGGGCGTCGATGTTGTCGCACACGGCCTGGCCGACGAGGTGGGTGGAGATGGCGTGGCATTGCATGCCTGCGGCTTTGAGTTTCGCGCGCTTGGCATCGCAGTAGGCCTGGTCGGCCTTTTCCACTTCAAAGTGGTCGCCCCAGCAGGCGAGTTCGACGCCGTCATAGCCGAAGGCCATGGCCTTCTGGATCATGGTGTCGCAGGAAAGATCGGCCCACTGGCCGGTGAAGAGGGTGACGGGACGTGGCATGGCGTGTGTGTGGTTGGGTTGAGGTGGAACTGAGGGGAAAGAATGGCAGCCGAGCGAAGCGAGACAGGCCGCGAAGCGGCCCGAAAGGGTGAACGGAGTGAATCAAATGTCGAATGTGGAATGACGAATTTTTGCAGGGAACCCCTGGCGGGCCGCCTCCCAGGCAATTTCAGGCTTGGCGAATGCCCGGCGCTCATTCCATGATGCACGGATGATACGCTTATTTTTGTTTTGCGTGCTGGCCGCAAGTTCTCATGCCCAGTGGACGACCTCCCGCATCCACGGCTCACCGGAAGCGCCGAAGCCGTATGTGCCCGAGCAGGTCTTCGCGCAGATCGCGCTCAATGACGCGCTGGAGATGATCGCTGTGCCAGGGGGGAATCGTTTTGTGGCGGTGGAGAAGGGCGGCAAGATCTGGAGCTTCAAGGACGGCCCGGACGCGGCATCGAAGGATCTGCTCATCGACCTCAAGCCTGATCATCCTGCGCTGAATTATGCCTACGGCGTCGCGTTCCACCCGAAATGGCGGGAAAACGGCCTCGTCTTCATCACCTATGTCTATGGCGACAAGGTGCCGGACGGCAGCAAGCTCTCCCGCTTCAAGCTCACGCAGCAGGAGCCGCCGGTGATTGATCCGAAGTCGGAAACCGTGCTGCTGACGTGGCAAAGCGGCGGTCACAATGGCGCGTCCATCCAGTTCGGCCCGGACGGCATGCTTTACTGCTCCACTGGCGATGCCACCGCGCCCTCGCCGCCTGATTCGCTGAAGACGGGTCAGGATTTGAGCGACTTCTTGTCCTCCATCCTGCGCATCGACGTGGATCATGAGGAGAACGGCAAGGCGTATGCCATTCCGAAGGACAATCCGTTTCTCAAGACGCCGAACGCGCGTCCCGAGATCTATGCCTTCGGTTTTCGCAACCCGTGGAAGATCAGCTTCGACCCCAAAGGCCGCCTGTGGTGCGGCGATGTCGGCTGGGAGCTGTGGGAGATGATTCACCTCGTGCCAAAAGGCGGCAATCATGGCTGGAGCGCCATGGAGGCCAGCCAGCCGATCATGCCCGAGACCAAAGGCCCTGGCGACATCATCCCGCCCGTCGCCGCGCATCCGCACACCGAGGCCGCCAGCATCACCGGCGGCTATGTGTATCACGGCAGCCGCTTCCCCGAACTGCGTGACGCCTACATCTACGGCGACTACGAGACGGGAAAAATCTGGGCGCTCTGGCACGACGGCAGGCAGGTCACACGCCGCGAGGAAATCGCCGACACACCGCACAAGATCGTCAGCTTCGGTCAAAGCGAGGACGGCGAGGTGTATTGGATGAACTGGGAAAAAGACACGCGCATCTACCGCCTCACGAAAAATCCCGCCGTCGGCAAACCGAGCCAGTTTCCGCGCAAACTCAGTGAAACCGGCCTCTTCACCGACACAACCGCCCAAACACCCGCAGCGGGCGTTTTGCCCTTCGAGATCGCCGAGCCGATGTGGCAGGACGGAGCGAAGGCGCAGCGATTTGTCGCTTTGCCCGAAGGGAAACGCATCCAAACCACCGTCAGCGGCCCGCCGGAAAAGCCGAACTACAAAGTCGATTGGCCCGTCGAGTCGGTCTTGGCCCGCACGATCACTTTGAAGACGAAAATCGAAACCCAGGTGCTGCACTTCGATGGCGAAACCTGGAATGGCTATTCCTACCGCTGGAACGACCAGGGCACCGATGCCGAACTCGTCGGCGCTGACGGCGCGGAGTTCACGATCGACAAACAGCCCTGGCGCATCCACGGCCGGGCCGAATGTGCCCGCTGCCACAACAACTGGAGCGGCTTCGCGCTCGGCTTTCAGCCTGATCAGCTCGTCAGCATCAGCGGCAAGAAACCCGAAGAAGCCGCCGAACTCTTCAACGGCCCTTTCATCGAGCGCCTGAAGAACCGGCTCGTCTCCCGTCGCGATGACAAGGCTGATCTCGAAGCCAAAGCCCGCTCCTGGCTCCACGCGAATTGTGCGCATTGCCACCGCCGCCACGGCGGCGGTAGCGTGCAGCTCATGGTGAACGCGGATTTGCCCACATCTGAGACAATGATGCTGAATGAGAAGCCGGTGCGCGGTGATCTTGCTCTCACTGACGCACGCGTCATTTCATCGGGCAAACCGGAGCAGAGCGTGTTGCTGGCTCGCATCGCAAGAAGCGGCAATGGCCACATGCCGATGATTGGTGCCCGTGAGGTCGATCCGCATGGCTTTCGCGTGTTGTGGGATTGGATATTGGGAGAGGCGACGAGTCGTCGCCCCTCCGAAGTCGAGTCGCCATCCGACGCGCTTCTGTTCGCGAATGCCATCGCGAAAAACGAGGCTAAGCTCGACCCAGCTCTTGCCAAACACCCGAATCCCGAGATCGCCAGCTACTTCGAGCGCTTCCTGCCACACGGCCAACGCGTGAAGACGCTCGGCATGAATTTCGACGCCAAGAAGCTCCTCGCGGTGAAGGGCGATGTGAAACGTGGCGCTGAACTTGTCAGCATGACTGGCAAAATGGCCGCCTGCCTCGCCTGCCACATCGTCAACGGCATAGGACGTGATTTTGGCCCCGAATTGAGCAAGGTAGGCGCACGCTTGACACGCGAGCAGATTCTTGAAAGCCTTCACCAGCCGTCCAAGGCCATCGCGAAAGGCTATGAGACTTGGATGCTGACCTTGAAGGACGGCAGCGTACAAACCGGCTTTGTCGTGAATCCGGGTGACACCGCCGTGACACTCAAGCTCCCCACCGGTCAGCCGCAGACCTTTGAGCGCTCTCAAATCCGCAGCCAGAAAGTCGAACCCATGTCCCTGATGCCGGAAGGTCTGCTCCAAGCCATGACCGAGCAGGAAGCGGCGGATGTGATCGCGTTTTTGAGTGGTCTAAAGTGAGGTCGCCTCACGGCAGCCTGCTCTGATGGTGTTGGGTGTGGATTCCGAGACGCTGGCAGCATTGATTATGGCATGTGGAGGCTCTCGCCTAGAAAATCCATGCTTGCCAAGAATGTCAGCGCCCTGCTAGTACCTAGTCCTGGTATTTGCACAGGAGTTCCAAGCCATGTCTGACTCGCCTATTTCATCCCAGGAGATGCCTCCGCGCACAACGGGCGGTCATTGGCGATGGGAGCCGCCAACGGCTGCGGAACTGGAGGCGATCCTGCCAGGATACACGGTGGAATGCTTGATCGGACGCGGGGGCATGGGGGCGGTGTACAAAGGAATCCAAAACAGCCTGGAACGACCCGTGGCGATCAAGATTTTGCCGCCGGGGATCGACCAGCAGGATGCCAGTTTCACCGAGCGATTTAAGAACGAGGCAAAGATCATGGGAAGGCTGCTGCACCCTGCGATTGTGGCGGTTTTTGATTTTGGCCGCACCAATGCGGGCCAGTTATACATCGTCATGGAGTATGTCGATGGCACGGACATCTCGCGGATGGTGGCGAGCCAAGGACGATTGAAGCCGGAACATGCACTGTCCATTGCCGCGCATGTTTGTGATGCGCTGTCGGCGGCACACGCGGCTGGAATCGTGCATCGTGACATCAAGCCGGCGAATGTTTTGATCAACCGTCAGGGGCAGGTCAAGGTGGCTGACTTTGGTCTGGCCAAGTTCGATGAACCTGGCCAGCACGGCATCACCCAGTCTGGCATGGCGCTGGGAACTCCTGATTTTGTGGCACCGGAGGCGCTGATGCTGGGATCTCAGGTGGATGCCCGGGCGGACCTTTATGCCGTGGGCATCATGCTCTACCAGATGCTCACCGGACAGCTTCCACGCGGAGCCTTCAAGCCGCCGTCGATCCAGGTGCCGGGAATCGACCCGCGCTTTGATGCGATCGTGGAGAGGGCGATCCAGATGGATCCGCAGGAGAGGTATCAGAGCGCGTTGAACATCCGCCAGGACTTGGACGAGATTCTCACCACACCTTTTGTGAAAGTCTCTCCGATGGTGAAGCAAGGCCTGGCAGAGCCCAAGCGCACCGTTGTTCACAGCCAAGGATCCAAGTCTTCCACACCGGCCTGGACGGCCCCTCCGCCAGCAAGAGAGAGCCCGAGAAAACTCAATCTGGGAGCGGTCGCGGCCTTGCTGCTGGTGCCCGTCGTTCTAGGCGGCATCGGATGGCTGGCATTCGCGCCCGCTGGTGGATCCGCAGATCAAATGAGCGCGGAGCCTGCCTCCGATCATGATGAAAACTTGCTGACGGAAGCAACCCAAGCGAGGCCACAAGCCGCAGCGGCGGGGAGCAGCGTCCCGCCCTCCTCGAAGAAGAATGCCAATCCAAGCGAGACAATTCGCGCCGCAGTTCCGTCATCCTTTAACATGCCTTCATGGCTTGCTGCTGGCCGTCAGGCGGGTGGGAAGGTTCAGTTCGTCAGGCGGGTGGGAAGGTTCAGTTCTTTGGCTCGGGGCCCCATGGCGTGATTGAGAAAGGGCGTGCCGAGGAGTTCAACGATGTGATCGAACTGGCGGTGAGGCCCGACGGCTGGCTGGTACGCCGGGCGGACGGCGAAACGCATGGTGTCGGCTGGGGCAGAGCGTCGGTTGGCGGTACAACGACAGCCAAGCCGTTCGGGCCGTTCATGACGCGTCGCATCACGCATGGAGGAGTGGTGAGCATGCTGATGGCGAACGACGCGAGTTTCCGGAACCTCTGGGGTGGTGGCTCGCAGCATCGTCCTGACATGGCCCACAAGGATGCGGCGGCGGCGGTTAACATCGGCAACCACCTGATCACTCTCGGATTGGACGGTGAGATTCTCGTGGCCAAAAAGTGGACGGGGGAGGAACACCGCCCGCCAGAGGATTTTTTCAAGGGAGCGCGGGCTTTGAGCGGCATTGAAGACACCTATTTTTCTGCCAAGCCCGGCGCGGTGGTCCAAGGGTGGCAGGCGTGGGATGGCACGGTGACTAACTTTCCTGCTGAAATCCGCAATGTGATAGACATACGCGCTGCAGACAAACATGTGATGTTCCTTACCTCGTCAGGGCGAGTGTTTGTCACAGACCAAAAGGGCAAATCCTTGTCCGACGAGGTCGGCCAGGTGCCCGGTAACATTCCGCTCGCCATTGCCATCCGCATCGGCCGTGGCATGGCGGCGATTCAGCGCATGGATGGCGTCTGGGTTGCCTGGGGCAAATCGCCAGAACTCATTGAGCAGACGAATAAGGTCGGGACGGCTTTGGACCTTGGGTTTGATTATGATACCCAGGAGAAGTCGGGTCTCATGCTTTGGGTGGTGCCCCCCAATCCGTTTGAAAAAGGCAGTCTTGCCCAGGTGGCAGGGCAGAGCGCCACTTCGACTCCTTCCTCACAGACTCCGAAGCCCGCCACGCCGACTGGCGATGTGGCCGCCCGCATGGAGCAGATTGAGGTCCAGTTCCAGACGGCCTACGAGCGTGACATCTTGACCGCCCATAAGATTGCGGTGGCTGATCTCGACAGCAAATATCTCGCGGCGGTCAATCGTGCTTTGAACGCGGCCACCCAAAAGGGCACCCTTGATGAGGCTTTGAAATTGAGGGAGGAGGCGCAGCGTGTGAGAGACAAAGGACGGCTGCCGACGGCGGATCTGGATTCTGTGCCCGAAACACTCAAGAATCTGCGCGGCACTTATCGTGCGTCCCTCGCGCAGCTCGAGCAGGATCGTGAAACCAAGACGAAACCTTATTATGACCGCCGTGATCAGTTGCTCGACGCCTATCAGAAGGAACTCACGCAGCAGCAGCGTCTGGATGACGCTGTAATGGTCAAATCTAAACGCGACGAACTCGCGGCGTCGCGTTTTCAGCCAGCGTCTGGAGGCGCCGCACCGATCGTTAGTGCTGCTCCAAAGCCGACGCCGACGCCCCCTGCCGCCAACGGGCCTGCTCCGATGGCGATAGCGCCTTCCAAGCCCGCCAAGATTCCCAAGGGCACCACGAAGCAGTCCGTTATTGAGTGGGTGTACAATCTGGGTGGCAAAGTTGAGGTTCGGGTGAATGACAAGAAGCAGGGCGTTCACGCGCTTGCCGACTTGCCTCCGGAGCCCTTTGAGGTCACCCTCGTTTCCATCGGGCCCGGTTTGAAAATGGACGTCACGGATGATGACTTCACGATGTTATCCATCCTTCCCGCGCTTGAGGATGTTACTGCCGAAGGTGATCGCTTGAAAATCACCAGCCTCGCGCCGCTCGCCGGTTTGTCGAAGCTGACGAAAATACATGTCCAGGCCAAAGACGGTGTGGCTGAGAAAGAGATCCTTCGACTGACCGATCTGAAGGCGCTGGACTCCCTGCGCGTTCGTTTGTCAGATTTCAGCGGAGAGGGGTTCGAAGCGTTGAGCCGCCTGCCCAAACTGCGCACACTCCGGGTGCATGGAAACGGGCGTCTGTCCGCCAAAGGCGCCGAGGCCATCGCGTCCCTCACGCAGTTGACCTCGGTGCAGTTCCCACCGCTTGATCGAGCCAGCCAGAGCCGCTTTGCTCCCATTGCCACGCTGCCTGCTCTGGAATCCATCGAATTGGACGCCACGTCGCCCGGCGTCGAGTTGATGAGATTCATCGCCCGCCTGCCCAAACTCACGAAGCTGTCTTTTGCCAATCCAACGGACTTCAATGGCCCCAGCTTTGCCGCGCTCAAAGCGGCCAATGGCCGACTGGTGGAGCTGAGTTTTTCAGCCGGTGCCGATCCCAAGGATGAAAGCATCAAGGAGATCGCTGCCGCGCTGCCGGGATTGAAAATCTTCAATTTGGATGTCCCCAGCAGTTCCTGCACGGTCAAGGGATTGAAAGAACTGGCCAAGCTCACAAACCTCCAGACGCTCGTTTGGTGCGAGGCCAGGGACGCTGACTATGCCGCACTCTCGGGAGCACCCGGTTTGGAGAATCTCACCGTGAGAGGCAAGGGCATCACAGACGCGGCCTTCGCTCACTTTCTGGACCTTCCCAAGCTCAAGACACTCAAGTTGGTGTCGTCTGCCGCCACGCAAGCTGCGGCGGATGCCTTCAAAAAGGATCGTCCTGGCGTCACGGTCACTCTGTCACATTGAGGGCGCGTCATCGCCTGGTTCCATGTTTGAGGAACAGCAGGAGAGCTGCCGGGCGTTTTCGTCCAGGCTGATCCCTTGCGCAGGTTCCCCTCATTTGGCGATGAGCGGAAATGCTGACTCATTGGCATGGGGTTGCCGGAGGGGTTCATAAGCCGAATTTAGCCAGGCTGTTGGAAAGATGCGCTTGCTGGCGATGCTGAGTCGTTTCACATCACGGATGCACACCACCCCCGTCGCCTGCCCGAGCTGTTTCCAAGAGTTCGACGTGCCCACCCCATCGTTTGATGAGGTGCCGTGCGATGTGGACTACGACTGCGAGGTGTGTTGCCGACCGTTGCGGATTTACTTTGAGGCGGCAGACGGGGAGGTCGTTGGTTCGGCGTATGGGCTCGGTGCGAACGGCCCTTATGGCTGATTTGGCGGCCTAAACTTCTGGCAACCTCGAAATTTTCCCGTTTCTGAGCCTCCTTTGCGAGTTTTCGCAGAGAATGCATTTGGCTGTTTGCAAAGACAGAAGTTGTCGTTAATCTCGAAAAATCCCGCTGCCAGGAGTCTGGTGGATGGGGACTTAACAAACTGGTTAACACCCACACACACACATGAAAATCGCTATCCTTACACTCATCGCGGCTTCCGCCGTCCTTAGCTCCTGCCAGCAGACTCCTCCCCCGCCGCCGCCGCCGCCGGTTGTCAGCAAGTAATTGATCCACCGCCACACGCGGTGATTTGTTCTAACCATACCTGATCAATTATGATTCGTTCTGCTACTGTTCTGCTCGCGGCCTCCATGGTGCTTCTCGCATCCTGCGCCACGAAGAAAGAATGTGCCACCTGTGACTCCAAGGCCAAGGCTGCCTGCTGCTCGAAAGACGGCAAGGCCTGCTGCAAGTCTGGTCACAAGCACTAATCCTGACAGGAAATAGATCCACGCCGCCGTTTCCCACCCAACCGGGGGACGGCGGCTTCTCTTTTACTAGATGCCGGATACTGGATGCTTGATCCTGGATGGCAGCATCTCCTCAACATCCAATGTCCAGCACCCAGCATTCTGCATCCAGCGACCAGCCTTGCCTGCTGGCTCTCGAATCTTCCTGCGATGAGACGGCTGCTGCAATCTGCACGCTGGATGGCAGGCTGCTCGCCAGCCGCATCGCCTCACAAATTGAGATCCACCGGCAGTATGGTGGCGTGGTGCCGGAGGTGGCGTCGAGAAACCACATCCTGCATGTGCGGCCGCTGGTGGCGCAGGTGCTGGCTGATGTGGGAAAAACACTGGGTGATGTGACCGCCTTTGCCGCCACCAGCGGCCCCGGGTTGGTGAGTTCACTGCTGATCGGGACGTCCATGGCCAAGGCGCTCTCTGTCGCGGAAAACAAGCCCTTCCTCGCGGTGAATCACATGGAGGGGCATCTGCTCTCGCCTTTCATGAATGACAACGGTCCGGTGCGGCCTTGCGTGGCGCTCATCGTCAGCGGCGGCCACACGATGCTCGTGCGTGTGCATGAAGTGGGCCGCTATGAGCTGCTCGGCCGCACGCGTGATGACGCGGCGGGTGAGGCCTTTGACAAGGTCGCCAAAATGCTCGGCCTGCCGTATCCTGGCGGCCCGGAGATCGATAAACTCGCGCAGCGGGGCGATCCGGCCGCCTTCGCCTTTCCCCGCAGCTTTCTCGACGGTGCCAGCCTGGAGTTCAGCTTCAGCGGTCTGAAAACCGCCGTGCTTTATGAGCTGCCAAAGCTCAATGTGAAAAATGAGCAGGTGCTCGCCGATGTGTGCGCCAGCGTGCAGGCGGCCATCATTGAGGTGCTCGTCGAAAAGCTCGTGCTCGCCGCGAAACGCAGCCGCGAGACGCTCGTCACCGTCAGCGGCGGTGTAAGCTGCAATCGCGGCCTGCGCGAGGCCTTGACCGCCCGTTGTGCCAAAGCCGGGCTGCATCTGCTGCTCGCACGGCCAGATCTATGCACCGACAATGCCGGCATGATCGCCTTTGCCGCCGTGCAGCGCTTCAACACCGGCCACACCTCGCCTCTGGAGGCGGATGTGGATCCCAATCTCTCGCTCGTGAGCTAAATCGGTGAACCGGCCGTCCAACCATGACCGAGAGTTAAAGGAGGATGGTGACGCATGAGTACCACGCTTCGCACCTCACGATGGACGGCGGCCATTCCGTGGCTCTTCGTGCTGCTATGGAGCAGCGGGTTCATCGGATCGAAGCTCGGTGTGCCGTATGCGGAGCCTTTTACGTTTTTGACGATGCGGTACTGCATCGTGCTGGTGATCCTGGTGCCCATCGCGCTTGTTTCGCGGGCACCGTGGCCGCAGGGGAAGGGCCAGATGCTGCATGTGGCCTTTGCGGGGCTGCTGATTCATGCGCTTTACCTGAGCGGCTGTGTGTGGTCGCTGCGGCTGGGGCTGCCGGCGGGGATTTTGAGTCTGATCGTGTCGATGCAGCCGCTTTTCACGGCGGCGTTCGCCGGTGTGGCGCTCGGTGAGCGTGTGCTGCCGCGTCAATGGGGCGGGCTGGTGCTCGGGTTCGTCGGCACGGCGTTCGTGGTGGCGCACAAGACGGGCAGCGGGCTGACTTTCATGATGACGGTGCCCGCCATCGCGGCGCTGATCGGCATCACGGCAGGGACGATGTGGCAGAAGCGGCATTGCCCGGCTTTTGACTTGCGTACGAGCACGGTGGTGCAGTATGCGGCGAGTTTGGTGGTGACGGGGGTGCTGGCGCTGACCACGGAGACGATGCGTGTGGAATGGAGCGGGCAGTTTGTCTTCGCGCTGCTGTGGGTGGCGCTGGTGCTTTCCATTGGTGCAATCAGTCTTCTCAATCATCTGATCCGCAGCGGCACTGCGGTGAATGTGGCGAGCCTGTTTTACACCGTTCCTGCGGTCACGGCGCTCATGGCCTGGGGCATCTTTGGCGAGACACTGACCGGCCTTTCGCTCATCGGCATGGTGGTGGCGGTGCTGGGCGTGTGGCTTGCGCGGGGTAGGTAGAACGAGTTGGAAAACTCGTTTTACATCAAGCAGCCGGGGAGCGGAGTTCCACGCCGCCGCAACTGGAGCAGGTGGTGATGTGGGTTTGGAACTCGGCACCGCAGCGGGGACAGACGGGCAGTTTTGATGCGGGCGGCGGGTCGTAGTCGGTTTCGGCGATGCCTTCGCGGTGGAAGAAGGCTTGCAGGGCCTCGGCTTCGACGGGCAGTGTTTCGTTTTGTGACCAGCCAGGTGTGTAGCGGGCTTCGCGCCATAAACGGCGGGCAGATTCAAGCCAGATGTCGTCTTTGATGAGGCCGCTCCAGGCGAGGGTATGGGGCGGTTCATCATCATCCGCAAGGCTGACCGCATCTGCGGCGCGCAAGGCGAGCTGGGGCAGGAAGGCGATGCCGAGCGCCCGCCAGCGGCGGTGAGGAATGCCGGGCTGCATGCCGCGTGTGACGCGGAGAAAAAGCCAGGACTGGATGAACTGCACGAGCAGGAGCACACCGGCAGCGGCGAGGACGATGAAGCCATCGCCAAAACGATGGTAGATCACGCTGATGACGCCGAAGCACCAGACGAAGAGGATGCTGGCGACCAAGCGCATAGACTTGGTGCGTTCTGCGCTGCGGGTAGCAGTTTTGGCGGCGGCTTGGGTGTCGAGTGTGGCGTGAGCGTGCTTGAGGAAGGCGCTGTGACGTTGCTCGGGCGTCAAGTCACGCCAGTCGGTAAGACGCTGCGCCCAGAGCTGCGCCTGAACGGGTGAGTTCAGCCGCAGACGCGTGGCGGCATCGAGATGCAGCGTGGATTGCTCGGCCTGCGGCGCGAGTTTATCCCAGGCGATGGACACGCATTGGCTGTCGGTCAGCCGCACACGCAGCGCCTCCAGCTCTGGCACGAACAACCACGGCAGGCCGAATGTGTGTGCCTGATGCGGAGGCAAGGCGGAAAGCAGCAGCGGTGAGCCGCTGGCGATCTGCAAACGCGACCAGGGCCGAACCACACCCCAGCGCGATTTTTCCCCGCCTGCGGCCATCCATGCGGCGGAGGGCACGAGGCGCAGGCACTCGATGAGATACAGCAGTGCGAAGACCGCGAAAAGCGTCTGGCCGTCGGTCATGCGCTAGACTGCGGGCGGAGGCTGGCGCGCGCCGAAGAGTTTGCCGAGCAGTTTTTTCAATCCGGCGAGCACCCCGATGACGATGAGGATCGCGCCTTTGCCCAGTTTGGCGAAAAACACGCCGAGCTTCGCAAACAGGCCCATCTTGGCCGCCGCAAAGGCTCCGGTGCCGGCGATGAGCGCGGTGAGGCCGTATTTCGCGACCTGATCACCCTCGCGGAACTCGGCGTAGCGCTCGCCGTCGATGTAACTGTAACCGGCGATGATCTGCTCGTATTGCGGCAGCAGGGACTGCAGTTCCTCGGGATCGCAGATGAGCTTGGCGCTCATCACCCCTTTGCGGCCGAGGAGCTTGGTGTTGTAGTTCACGGAGACGCCGCCGTCGGGAAGGGACTTCACGCGCAGCGCCCACTCGAGGTTGTTGGTCTTGGTGTTGTAGCGTGGCGGCACGGCCCAGCCGTCGAGCACCAACTCGGTCATGCCCATCTCTTTGCGGCGTTCGTTGGCGGCGGCCTGGCCTTCGCTCATGCTTTTGAGCAGCGCGTCGGCGTCGATCTTGTCCTTTTCATCGTCCTTCACATAGCCGGATTCCTCGAACTCGAAGAGAATCCAGTGGCCGATGCCCTCGGTGGTGAGGACGCCGAGTTCAATGTCGGAGGGCGGATTGCCAAAGATCTGCTTCAGTTTGCGGGCACCCTCGCCCTCGGTGAAGCGGTAGCCGTTGGGGATGAAGATCTGCGCCTTGTCGCCGAGCTTGCCGGTGCCTTTGCGGGTCCAGCCGAAGGACTCGATTTCGGCGAGCACCTGTTTCATCTCCGCCTCCTGCTGCTCCTTGGTGGGCTGGGCCGGAGCACCGGCGGGAGCGGGTTGCTGGGCAGTGGCGGTGGAAAAAACTGCCAGACAGGCGAGCAGCACGACGGGTGAGGTGAAGGAGCGCTTCATGCGGCGGCAGTGTGGCGGCGAGGGCTTGCGTGCGTCAAGGCATGGTTTTAGGCGGATTCGTGTTTGGCAGCCTGCGGCGGTTGCGGCATGGTTGCTGCGTTATCATGCTGTCCCATGTCTGATCCGAACGCCGTCACCCCGAACGCTCCACGCCGAAGATCAGGTTGTCTCATGACGCTGATGCTGACGTTTCTGGCGGCGCTGATCATCGGCGGGATTGTGGTGTGGAAGGTGGTGGACTCAGGCTTCGGCATGAAGTGGCTGGCGGAGAATTTTCAGAAGCAGACGATCACCGAAGCTTTTCGTGAGAACATCAAACGCATCACCTCGACGAACGGGGATGTGCTGGAGCTGGCGGTGCTGGACACGGAGGAGACGATCACGCGGTTTGATTCCAAGACGCTCTTCGATGTGGTTTACCTCGGCACTACGGAGTCGGAAATCCGGGCGATGGTGGTGTATCGCTATCATTTGAAGCTCTCGGACGATTGGCGGCTGAATGTGGAAAACGGGCGCTGTGTGGTTGTGGCCCCGGCCGTGCGCCCTTCACAGCCGCCGGCGATCCGCACCGAGACGGTGGAGAAAAAATCAGCGGCGGGCTGGCTGCGCTTCAACGCGGTGGAAAGCCTGGCCGAGCTAGAAAAGGGCATGACGGCGGTGCTTGAGCGCCGGGCGACCGCACCTGGGAAAATACGCACCGTGCGCGAGGCGGCGCGGCAGTCGGTGGCGAAGTTTGTGCAGCAGTGGGTGCTCAAGGAGCAAAAAAATTACGAGAAGGGCGGCATTCGCGAGATCGTGGTGATCTTTCCTGATGAACCCGCAGCACAGGACGCTACGCAGGCGTCGAAACTACTGCCGACGCTGAGTTTGGAAGTGAAAGCGGACTGACTATAGCTGACCGCCCGACGGCTCGTAGAGCAGCAAGTTGGCATCGAACGACACATATTCGAGAGCGCCCGGCAGTGCCGCAGGCTCCAGACTGGTGAGGCGGAAGACTTTGCCCTTCCACAATCCCGTTTGGCCGATGGTGCCGTTGATCAGATTTTCGATGGTCGCCCGCTTGTCTCCCGGCACCACGAAGTTCGCGCCCCCCATCGTGGCACAGACGCCGATGGAGACGATTTCCTGAGCGTTGCGCTGGCGGGTGACTTTTTGGATCACCTCATGGTGATAACTGGCATACCAGCCGATCAAGACACCGCTGAGGACGCCGAGCAGGGCGATGACGACCAGCACCTCGATCAAGGAAAAGCCCCTAACCTGTTTGGGTGGGGCAGGGAAAATGAGAGAGGGCTGGGGGTGAATGCTCAACACAGGTCTATAATTACCATAAGTAACCAACAGGTGCAATCTCTCGTTATGCTTAAGGCAAGACTGCGGCTAAAAAAGCTCACTCATGACTTTCACCGATCCCGAATTTGTTTCCCCGCGCTGCCGTGCTGCGGTGGAGTCGGCTGGTTATCGGGTCACACGCTGGGCTGCCGCACGCGAGGTGCTCGGCCGACGTTTGGTCAAACAGCGCCTTCCTGGTGCGCTGGCTGACTTTTTAGATCTTTGGGGGGCTGGGGAGCGGACGAGGGTGCAGGCTGCGGAACTACGTCTGAGTTTTGGCCTGATGCTGGACCAGATCTGGCTGCAAGGCGGCCCGAATGATCTGCCGGGCATGCCTTTGGAGCGCGCCTTGTTGCATCTGCCCGCATTGCGCAGCTTTTGGCGGCAGGAACTGCGGCAGCATCATTTCGACGAACTCAGGACCATCGTGCCGCAGGCGTGGGTGATGGACGATACTGCCGTGCCGCCGGGCGCGGTGATTCATGGCCTGGGGATCACAGTCTGGGACGAATGGAGGATGCTGAAAGATCGAAAGCCCTCGCTGGCGGTGGAAGAGCATTTTTTGATGGAGCAACCCGTGGCCGAGATCCAGTTCCATGCTGTTTATGGGAGCGATGACCATGGACGGGTTGTTTTGCGTACTATTGAAGCGCCACCTTGACGTGCGACACGCTTCCGTGCGACATTCACCTATCTCATTCAAATCATGGCACGCGGCTCCAACGTCACTCTTTGTTCCTTCTGCGGCAAAAGCCATGCGGAGGTGAAAAAACTCATCGCCGGGCCGGGCGTGTACATTTGTGACAACTGCATCCACGTCTGCAAAAACATCCTCGACAAGGAGGCCTCCAACGACGCGGAAGGCGGCAGCCCTTCGCTGCTGGTGCCGCGCCCGGCGGACATCGCCGCGCTGCTCGACCAACATGTCATCGGCCAGCCGCATGCGAAGAAGGTGCTCAGCGTCGCCGTCCACAATCATTACAAGCGCATCCTGCACTCCCAGCAGCAGGCCGCCCGCAACGGCGGGGCGCAGAAGAAAATCACCGCCGCGTTGCCTGATCCGCACGATGTCGAGATCGAAAAGAGCAACGTGCTGCTCCTCGGCCCCACTGGCTGCGGCAAGACGCTGCTGGCCAAGACGCTGGCGCGCATTTTGAACGTGCCCTTCAGCATCGCCGATGCCACCACACTTACAGAAGCCGGCTACGTCGGCGAGGATGTGGAGAACATCGTCCTGCGCCTGCTTCAGGCCGCCGACTACGATGTGGCGCGGGCGGAGATCGGCATCATTTACATCGACGAGATCGACAAGATCGGCCGCAAGACCGAAAACGTCAGCATCACGCGTGATGTCTCTGGCGAAGGCGTGCAGCAGGCGCTGCTGAAAATCATTGAAGGCACCACCTGCAACGTGCCGCCGCAGGGCGGGCGCAAGCATCCGCAGCAGGAGTACATCCAGGTGAACACGGAAAACATCCTGTTCATCTGCGGCGGAGCCTTCGTGGGACTCGACAAAATCGTCGAGCGTCGCCGTGGCCGCAAGACCATGGGCTTTGTCGGCACCCATGAGATGCCAGCCATCGAAGCCGCCAAAGTCCGCCAGGGTGTGGAGCCGGAAGACCTGCTGTCGTTTGGTTTGATCCCCGAGTTCATCGGTCGTCTGCCCGTGGTCTGCGCCCTGGAGGCGCTGACCGAGCAGGAACTCATGCGGGTGCTCACCGAGCCGAAAAACGCCCTCATCAAGCAGTACGCCAAGCTCATGAACATGGACGGCGTGGAGCTTTCCATCACCCGCGATGCCATGCTCGCCATGTCGAAGGAGGCTGTCTCACGCGGCACCGGTGCGCGCGGCCTGCGCAGCATTTTTGAGCGCATCATGCTCGACGTCATGTATGACGTGCCGAGCCGTCTGGATGTGCGCGGCGTGACCATCAACGAAGGCGTCGTCAAAGGCGAGCGCGCCCCGCTCATGCGCAAGCGTATCGAGCGCAAGGCGGCCTGACCGGGATTGCGGGGCGTTTTTGTTACAAAGCCGGAGAGAAAATTCTTCTGGAGCATTGCCGCGCAATCGCGCCATAATGCGCCCGTCCTTTCCATGAGCACCCGCATCTCCTCCCGCCGTCATTTCATTCAGAAGATCGCCACCGCCGCTGCCGCCGCCGCCGGTTCACGCCACATCATCGCGGCAGACAAGGAGCCGCCCTTCAAGATCTCCCTCGCCGAATGGTCGCTGAACAAGGGCATTTTTGGCAAAGGCAATGCCGAGCGGCATGAGCACCTCGATTTCGCCAAAATCGCCCGCAGCCTCGGCATCGACGGTGTCGAGTATGTGAACCAGATGTTCTTCGAAAAAGCCACGGATGCCGCCTATCTCACCGAGATGAAAAAACGCCAGGAAGGTGAGGGAGTGAAGGGCCTGCTCATTATGTGCGACCGTGAGGGCAATCTCGGCGATCCCGACGAAGCGAAGCGTGCCACAACCGTCGAGAACCACCTCAAATGGCTCGATGCCGCCGCCACGCTCGGCTGCCACAGCATCCGCGTGAACGCCGCCAGCGACCCGAAGTTGAGCTGGGACGAGCAGATGAAGCTCGCCGCCGACGGATTGCATCGTCTCTGCGTCGAGGGCGACAAGCGTGGACTGTTCGTCGTCGTGGAAAATCATGGCGGCCTTTCCAGCAACGGCCTCTGGCTAACGGGCGTCATGAAAGCCGCCGACCACGCTCGCGTCGGCATTCTGCCGGATTTCGGCAACTTCTATACCGACCGCGTCAAAGGCGAACTCTACAACCCCTACAAAGGCCTGCGTGAGTTCATGCCATGGGTGAAGCAGGGCATGAGCGCCAAGGCTTATGACTGGGACACCGGTGCCGGCAAGTTCTACACCGAGGACCGCCGTGAAGGCCGCGAGATGACCCTCGATTTCCAGCGTCTCATCGACATCGTCGTCAAAGCCGGATACAAAGGCTACATCGGCATCGAATACGAGGGCGACAAGCACCCCGAGATCGAAGGCATCAAACGCACCAAGCAGGCGCTCGACGAGATCGCTTCCATGCTCTGATTTTCCAACCGTCCGTTCAACGCTAACCACCACACATATGCCCACCGACGACACTCCCATCACTCCTGCAGGCTCGGAAACGGTCCTGTGGTCCGGCCACACCTCCCAGTGGGTTCACTTCTGGTATTACCTGTTCTGCATCGTGATCGCTGTCGGCATCGCCTTTGCCGCCACGATTCCGGCCCTGTTCACGGGCGGACTGGCTTACGCCGCTCTCATCATCCCGCTGCTGATGTGGCTCATTCGCTGGTGGGTCACCAAATGCACTTATTATGAGCTGACTACCCAGCGCCTTCGCATCAGCACCGGCATTCTGAACAAGCGGGTCGATGAATTGGAGCTGTATCGTGTCAAAGACTACTCCATTGAGCAGCCCCTCATGCTGCGCCTCGTAGGGCTCGGTAATTTGTCGATGGTCACTTCGGATGCCACCTCGCCGACGGTATCCATGCGCGCCATTCCAGGTGCCGAACAGGTCCGTGAAAAGCTTCGCACCGCCGTACAGGCCGAGCGTGATCGCAAGCGCGTCCGCGAACTCGACGTGGACAGCCACGACGAAAGTCCGCTGAGCTAAGGGGTGATTCTCTCCTCGCTGAGAACGACCGTCTTCCCGTCTTTGGCCTCAAGTCCCACTTTCATGCGTCCAAACTCCTTCTTGTAGCTCCAGCCGACCTCCACTTCCCAGGTGGTCGCGCTGGTTTGCTGGAGCTTGCGAAGCTGGAGCACGAAAGCGGCGAGGCGTGTGTCGGGATCGGCGATAGTGTGGGCGGGCTCGATGTCCTTGAGGTTCTGGGCGTTGACGAATTTCAGTTTCAGATCGGCAAAACGGGCGGTGAAGGCATCGCTGGCGGGCGTCATGCCGTCACGATTGATCTCGCCGAGCACGATGGAGTGGCTTTTGGCGACGCCGGGGTTCAGATTCGGCAGTTTGCTGATGAGATGGCGCACGGCAGCTTCTCCTGCATCGCACTCATAAAGATTCAGCGGCAGAGGAGCCTTGTCTGAGGAATCGCAGGCGGCGAGACCGAGGCAGAGCGTGGCGAGGAGAGCTTGGCGGCGTGTCATGTTTGTGTTCATGGCATGGAATACGCAGCTTGGCAATGCAGCGCCGCTCTCCATGATCGCGTCATGTTCGACATCCGCGAAAAACCCAACATGGTCGAGAACGCCTTCCTCATCGGCGCTTACTTTGACCGCCGCCACAAGCAGGAGGCCTCCGACTTGCTCGAAGAGCTGGCCGAGCTGGTGGAAACACTGGGCATCAATATCATCGGCAAGGAACTCGTCTTTGCGCGTGAGCACACGGCCCGCTACCTGATTGGCAGTGGCAAGGCGGAGGAGTTGATGAAGCAGGCGAAGGACATCGGCGCTGACTGCATCGTGTGGGACAACGAACTCAGCCCAGGGCAGCAGCGGGCGTGGGAAAGCGAGGGCAACATCTGCGTCATCGACCGCCACGAGGTCATTCTCGATATTTTCAACATGCGTGCGAAGACGCGTGAGGCGCGTCTCCAGGTGGAGCTGGCGCGGATGGAGTACTCCATCCCACGACTGACGCGCATGTGGGCGCATTTGGACCGTCAGGGCGGCGGTGCTGGTGGTGGCGTCGGCGGAGCCGGTGCGGCGCGTGGTGAGGGTGAAACCCAGCTCGAAGTGGACCGCCGTCTCGCCAGCAAACGCTTGGATAAACTGCGCGCCGATCTCGAATACGTGAAGAAGCAGCGTGACACGATGCGCAAGGACCGCACGCGCGTCTTCGTGCCGCATGTGGCCATCGTCGGCTACACGAACGCGGGAAAATCATCGCTGCTGAACAAGCTCACCGCCGCCGATGCCTATGTGGAAAACAAGCTTTTCGCCACGCTCGACACCACCACGCGGCGAATGGAGCTGCCGGACGGCCAGGCGCTCCTCGTCACCGACACCGTCGGCTTCATCCGCAATCTGCCGCATGATCTGGTGCAGTCCTTCCGCGCCACGCTCGAAGAAGCCACGCAGGCGGATTTTCTCCTCCATGTTATTGACGCCAGCTCACCGCAGGCCGTCGATTTTTACAAAACCACCACTCAGGTGCTCGCGGAACTCGGCGCGGGCGACAAGCGCGTGCTGCTGGTGCTCAACAAGGTCGATCTGGTGGATGACGTGCGGCTGATGGAGCTGAAGCGCGAGTTTCCTGAAGCCCTGGCGATTTCCGTGAAAACCGGGCAGGGGATGGAAGAGCTGCTGCATCGCCTGGACGAGTTTTTGATCGACCGCGTGGTGCGCCTGGAGCTCGATCTGCCGCTGGACCGCATGGATCTCGTCGCTCTGGCGCATCAGGAGGGCAAGGTGCTTAGCGAGGACTACGACAGCGGCCGCGCGGTGATCCAATGCGTGATCCCCAAGCGCTTCGAGAGCCGCTTTGCCGCCTTTGTGCCCGGAGCGCCAGAATTGGCTGGCCGAAAAAAAGGAAAGAAGTAAAAAAGGCCCGCCAAACGCTGTTTCCTTTCACTCATGTTCTCACTCGCCAACAAAACCGTCATCATCACCGGCGCAGGCTCAGGCATCGGCCAGGGCATTGCCGTTCTCTTCGCCAAACAGGGAGCGCACGTCGAGGTCTTCGACCTCAAGCAGGAGTCCGCGCAGGAAACCGTGGATCAAATCAAGGCCGCCGGCGGCAGCGCGAACGCCACCGCCTGCGACGTGGGCGATTACGCCGGTGTGAAGGCCCTGTTTGACGCTGTGGCGGCCAAACATGGCAAGATCGACATTCTCGTGAACAACGCGGGCATCGCCCACATCGGCACTGCATTGACGACTGCCGAGGAGGACATGGACCGTCTGCATCGCGTGAACATCAAAGGCGTGCATGCCTGCGCCCAGGCGGCACTGACGCACATGACCGCCCGCAAAAAAGGCGTGATCCTCAACATGTGCTCCATCGCAGCGCAGATGGGCCTGGCAGATCGTTTCGCCTACTCAATGACCAAAGGCGCGGTCTTGATGATGACCTACTCAATCGCCAAGGACTTCATCAAAGACGGCATCCGCTGCAACTGCATCGCGCCAGCCCGTGTCCACACGCCCTTCGTCGATGGTTATCTCGCGAAGACCTATCCAGGCCAGGAGGCGGAGATGTTTCAAAAGCTCAGCGAGGCCCAGCCCATCGGTCGCATGGCCAAGCCTGACGAAATCGCGGCGTTGGCGCTCTACCTATGCAGCGACGAGGCTTCCTTCGCCACCGGCACGAACTACACGCTCGACGGCGGCGCGGTGAATCTGCGGTGAAGGTGCATGTCGAATAGGCGCATGCGCGTTTCGACGAGAAAAGAAATCAGGGGCAAGGCGTTACCACGCCATGCGCCAACTCTTGATCTTCCTGTTTTCGTCATTCGTCCTTCTGCATTCGTCATTCGCCGCGGGGCGGCCGAACATCCTCGTCATCCTCGTCGATGACATGGGCTTCAGCGATCTCGGCTGCTACGGCAGTGAAATTCCGACGCCAAACCTCGACGCGCTCGCGGCGGGCGGCGTGCGCTTCACGCAGTTTTACAACACGGCGCGTTGCAGCACGACGCGGGCAGCTTTGATGACCGGTTTGTATCCGCATCAGGCCGGGATGGGCTATCTCGATGGCTTGAAGCTGCCAGAGTCGAAAGGCACGCATGCGAAACTCGATGACCGATGTGTGACCATGGCGGAGGTGCTCGGCGCGGCGGGCTATCACACGTCCATAGTCGGGAAATGGCATCTCGGGCAGCAAAACGGCACGCCGCCGTGGGAGCGCGGCTTTCAGCGCACGGCGACCACGCAATTCGGCGAGCTGTATTTCCCGAAGGAGCGCAGCAAGGACGCCTGCAAGTGGGTTTACCTCGATGGACGCAAGGTTGCGGCCGATTCGCCGGAGGTCGGCAGCGGCGAGTGGTATTCCACCTTCATGTTCACCGACTGGGCGCTGAAATTCCTCGATGATGCCAAAGCGAGCGGGAAGCCGTTCTTCCAATACTTCGCGCATGGAGCGCCGCATTTCCCGCTGAAGGCACCGAAGGACGTGATCGCCAAGTATCTCGGCAGATACAAGATCGGCTGGGACAAGCTGCGCGAGGCACGTCACCAGAAACAGATCGAGCTCGGCATCGTCGATGCGAAGTGGCCGCTCGCACCGCGTCCGGCGGATGTGCCCGCGTGGGATTCGCTGAGCGAGGACGACAAGGACCGCTACGACCTGCTCATGTCAATCTACGCCGCCATGCTCGACTGCGTCGATCAAAGCGTTGGCCGCATGATCGCCGGTCTGAAGGAGCGCGGCCTATTTGAGAACACGCTCATCTTTTTCATGAGCGACAACGGCGGCAACGCCGAGGGCGGCCCGCGCGGCATCACGCAGGGCCCCGATCTCGGCGGGCCAGACAGCAGCGTCTTCCTCGGCATGACCTGGGCCACGCTGAACAACACGCCCTTCCGCCGCTACAAGCACTTCACGCACGAAGGCGGCATCAGTTCGCCGCTCATCGCGCACTGGCCTGCGGGCATTCCGGCCACGCGAAATGGCAAGCTGGAGCATCAGCCCGCGCATCTCATCGACATCATGGCCACCGCCTGCGATGTGACCGGCGCGGTCTATCCCGGCGAGTTCAAAGGGCACAAGATCTTGCCAGCCGAAGGCCTCTCGCTCATGCCAGCGATCCAAGGCGAGCCGCTGCATCGCGTGAAACCCATCTTTTGGATGCACGAGGGCAACCGCGCCCTGCGCAGCGGCCCATGGAAGCTCGTGAAGAAGTTCAAAGGCCCGTGGGAGCTCTACAACATCGACGACGACCGCACGGAGCAGCAGGACCTCATCACCAAATTCCCCGCCCTGAGCCAGCACCTCATCCGTCAGTGGGAAGACTGGGCCGCGAGCAGTTTTGTGGACGAATGGATTGGCGAACTCCGCAACGACTGGGGCGAGGAGCATCGCCTGGAAGGGGCAGCGAAGAAGAAAGGTAACAAGGTGAGCAAAAAATAATCCGGTGCTGCCACGCCCGCCTCACCTCGACCGGAAAATCTCGCTCATCAAACACTCGACCATAACGGTGTTAAGCCCGAGGCCTTGTTTCTTCACTTTTTCGTGAAGTTGATCGAGGGGGAGGTCGTCGGCGAGTTCCATGGTGCGGCCGGTGGTGTAGGTGAGGAGCTGGCGGACGAGGTGGCGGCTGAAGAGGTCGGCGCGGGTGTCGCGGATGACGCGTTTGAAGCCGGTGAAGTCGGCGTAGGTTTCGCCGGAGGGGAATTCGCCGGTGGTGTCGATCTCGGCGGGTTTGGCCTTCTTGTTGGCGGCGGGATACTTTTTGCGCCAGCGGCCGACGGGATCGTAGGCTTCGAGGCTGAAGCCGAGCGGGTCGATCTTGCGATGGCACTCGGCGCAGGCGGCATCGGCACGGTGTTTGGCGAGTCGGTCGCGGATGGTGGTGGCGCCGCTGACATCGGGATCAATCGCGGGCACGACATCCGGCGGCGGTGGCGGCGGGACACCGAGGAAATTCTCCGTGACCCACACCCCGCGCGTGACGGGCGAGGTCTCGACGCCGTTGGCGCTCACGGTGAGCACCGCGGCCATGCCGAGCAGGCCGCCGCGATGGCTGTTGCCCTTGAGGCTGACTTTTTGGAAGCCGTCGGCAAGGCGCAGTTTGTCCTTCTCCGGCAGTTCGTAGAGTTTCGCGAGTTTCTTGTCCACGAAGGTGTGCTCGCAGTCGATGAACTGCGCGATGGAGCCGTTGTTTTTGAGCAGATCGCGAAAAAACAGGCGCGCCTCGGTTTTCATCGAGCTGGGCAGGTCCTCGGCGTAGTAGGCGCGGTTGGTTTCGCGCGGCGGCGGTTGGCTGCCGAGATCGCGGAGATTGAGCCAACTGTCGATGAAGCCGTTCACGAAGCCGTTGATGCGTTCATCGGCGATCATGCGCTGGATCTGCTTTTTGAGCTCTGCGTCCTCGGTGAGCTTGCCGGACTTCGCGACGGCCAAAAGCGCGTCATCGGGCGGTGAGGACCAAAGCGCATACGAGAGGCGCGAGGCGAGGTCGTAGGGCTTGAGGCGCTTTTCCGACTCGTCGGTGATCTCGCTGAGGTAAAGGAAGCTCGGCGAGCAAAGGATCAACTTGAGCGCATCGAGCGCGGCCTGACGTGGCGCGGCTTTTTCGGCGATTCGCTTCTCGTAGAGCGCACGAATCGGCTTTTTGTCCTCGTCGGTGATCGGACGGCGATAGGCCTTCTCGGCGAAGGCATTCAATTGATCGAGCGCTTTGGCTTCTTGGAAGCCTTCTTTACCGAAAACGGCCACTTCTTCGGCGCTGGGCTTTTCGGCCACGGGGCCGTGGATCTTGATCTCGCTGATGCGGATGTGCGGGAGCTTGCCTTCTTTTAAAATGTGCGCACGACCGACACCGGAGGAGCCGACATCGCTCTTGAACTCGTCTTTGTATTTTTTGTTAATCGTGACGACGGAGGCACGGGATTCAAACGGGCCGTTTGGGAAGATGAAGCGCGGTGTTTGCCCCGCCTCCAGCCACACGCGGAATTTGAACCACGTCGGCGTGTTGTCCGGCACGACGGCGCTGGCGAGCAGCGGCTCGATGGCCTGTGGGTAATGGATGTGGCCTTTGGTGACATCGCCCGGCACGACGCCGAGGATGAAGGGCTCGGAGAAGTCGATGCCGAAGATGGCGGGATCGTAATGCGTGTCGCGATGCAGCGCCGTGGCTTCGACTTCAAGGTCGTAAAGGCCGGAGACGGGCACGCCTTTGAGGAAGTCCTCGATGTGGCCGTAACCGCCCTGTCGCGTGTCGGTGTTCGGCTGCTCGTAGAGGTTGAGGTAGCGGTAATTGAAGGCGCTTTTGTGGGAGCCGCTCAGCTCCTCGTATTGCACGAAGTGACTGTTAAATTTCCAATCCTTCGGCTCCATCGCCGGTTTGCCGAGGCGTGTTTCGACGAGGCGGTTCGCGGACTGAAAATACTGATCCACGAGGAAGCCGGAGGTCACGAGCGACTTGCCGATGGTATCCATGTGCTCGGTGGTTTTCTCCTTCGGAAAATCCGCCGTGAGGCCCAGCGTGTCCACGCGACGGCCAAACAGCACCGCGAGTGTGTTTTCATACTCGCGGCTGGAAAGGCGGCGCATCACCGTGCGGCTGCCGGTGGCCTGAAATTTCGCATGCGCGGCCACGGTGCCATCACGCAGCGCTCGGATCATCGCGATACGCTCGTCGTCCTGCGGCTGATCCGCCTTCTTCGGCGGCATCTCCTTCAGCGTGAGCTGGTCGATGATGTCGCGTGCCTCAATGAGATCCGCGACCGACTTCAGCGGCAGCGCGAACGCATCAAAAGCGCGGTCGCCCTTCTGCACATCCGCGTCGTGGCACTCCAGGCAGTATTTGCCGATGAACTGCTGCACGAGCTTCGGGGTGTCGTCTGCGGCGTGGGACAAAGTGGTCGCAATCGCGAAGCAAAGTAGCCCTCTCGCTCCGCGAGAGGAGCGTGTGGCGGTGAAAGGAGATTTGGTCATCGAGCGGAAAAACGTGAGGTGTTAGCGAGAGCGTTGTGCTCAGCTTGCGGAGCAAGATGGCTACTTTGCTGGCGCATCGGCGGGAGGGCACTTCTAAACTGCCCATCGGCAGCTGATATAACGCCAAGTTTCTGAATCTAGGATTCTTTTGCGTGCAATGCCTTCTGTTGGTGCCGAAGGGAGCACTTACGGAACCGGTTTGGCCCCAAATCCAGGCCGTCCCTCGCGGATGAGTTTTGAAAAATCAGGATCAAGGTCCGCTGCCAGTGCCACGGAGTTGATGAGCGCTTTGGCTTTGAGTTCTGCCAACGGAAGGCCGTCGGTGAGAATCGCCCCGCGCTCCGCCAAAAATTCGTCCAGAGAGCCATTGATTAGGATTCGCCAGTCCCAATGAGCACGCTCCTGAGAGGGGTGTTGGGCACGAATGCTCGTGGTGCAGTTGGTGGTGATAGCATTGTACCAGCGAGGGTGGTCTTTCAGGCTGTTGAGGGAGTGGATATATTCCATGAAGCGCTCACGCGCTGCGACGGGACCAAACGCGGTGCGGTAGAGGCGCGTGGTCTCGCCGTTGGTGAGTTGGGTCCGCACCCGGATCACATCGCGCTCATCTGCCACAATGTAGATCAGCTCAAACTGCCGGTAGATGCCGCCGATGGCAGAGTAGCCTTCACCGACCTCCTTCCGCGTCTCGATGGAAAAACACACGGGCGGCGCATCCGCGAACTGAAAGCTGACGATGGGGTGCGCCATCAGCGGATCGCCCCATTGGTTGATGAAAAGATCCACCCCGGTGAGCTGGGTGAGATTCACGGTATGGGTCTCCCATCTCGGCGAAGGTTCTGTGTTGCCTGCCTTGTAGTCAAAGTTGCGCACGTGATGCAGCGTCACCGAATCACCAGCCACCTCCGCCCAGGCCACTTCGGCGTTGTTTGGCAGCCATTGGCGGTCATTTCTGGGCTGAAGCGTCAGCCACCAGCCGAGAACCACGGCAAAGAGCGAACCCACTGCGGCCAGCTTTTTCAGCATGGGCCGCACCCAGACGAGCACGGCCACGACGGCGATGAGGTAAGCCCATGGCACCACCACACGCCCAAACGGAAAGTCGAAATGCAAACCACCGAACGCCCAAACCACGCCGCCGAGCGTGATCAACCAAGCGATGCCTTTGAGTGCGATGGATGCCAGCTTTTTCATCGAGGCGCCGACAGTGTCGAGTTGTTACGGAAAAGACAATCTAAACCTCCGCTGAGGACTTGCAGAGTGCCGATCAAGCGAGCAAAGGCATTAGTCCCATTCCGGAAAAAAGGCGAGTCCCGCCTCATTTTCACACGGCAAGGGCAAATTATTAACCTTTCCATCCACGCAGCGTCATCCATGAAGATCCGGCTCCTTGCACTCAGCTGCGCCCTCTATCCGCTCGCCAGTTGCAGCACGATTCATACCGGCACCGCTTCCGGTTCTGCTGCCCAGCCTGCCCCACAGATGCCGACCGCCTCGGAAGTGATCGCCAGATTGAAACAGGGCAACCGCCGTTTTGCCACGCATCACCAGAAGCACCCTGACCAAAACGGGAAGCGCATTCACCAACTCGCCACCGGACAGCATCCCATCGCTTGTATTTTGGCCTGTGCAGACTCGCGTGTGCCGCCGGAAATCATCTTTGACCAGGGTCTCGGTGATCTCTTTGTCGTGCGTGAGGCCGGTCATGTCGCGGATGATGCCACGCAGGGCAGTCTGGAGTATGCGCTGGAGCACCTCAAGACGCCCGTGATCGTCGTGCTCGGCCACGAGAGCTGCGGTGCGGTCACGGCGGCGCTGGATGTGACGGACGCCCACCAGAGGGCAGAGGGAGAGGTGCAGAAGCTGGTCGAGGACATCCGGCCCGCAATTTTAAAAGTCGGCAAACACGGTTCGCATGATGATCGTGTCGCTCGTGGGGTGACGGAGAATGTGAAGCTGGTGATCCGTCAGCTGTACCGCGACCCCATGATCACTGAGGCGCTTAAGAAGGGCACGGTCAAAATCATCGGTGGCGTCTATGACCTGCACACCGGGCGCATCACCTGGCTGTGACAAGCCCTGATTCACACACAAATCCATGCTCTCCCGCATTTTTTTACTCATCGCTCTGCTTTCGCTGGGCTTGTCATCTTGCAGTTCACCGCCGCAAAACCGCACCGCTGCTCATGGAGCCAGCTTGGACATCCAGAATGACAAACTCAGTGTAGCCCTCGCTGAAGCCGAGCGGATCCTAGCGCGCGGGATCGGATCGGCGGAGCAGCGGCAGGCTTATGCGACGGTTGTGGGGCGTGTCAGCTCGCTGTGGCTTTCACTTTCGGACGCCAAACGATCCAAAATGAACGTGGGGCCACGCTACATGTTGGAATCGCGTTATCCGGCTCATTTGCGCTTCGACGAGCTCATTCCCGCCGCGTCGATCAAGAGCAAGGAGTTCAAAACCCGCCATCTGCGTGACGGCGTGGGCGCGCCAATGGTCGCCCATTGGAAATATACGGCGGAACGAAAAGCCTCCGAGCCATTCATGCCGGAAGCAGGCCACATCTCGCCCGTCACGGCCACGCTCGACTTCAGCCAGGCCGCCCACGGACGACACACCGCGATACTCACCCTGCATGATGCTCGCGTGACGGACGCCGTCCGGTTCCAGGGGAAAAACCAGCCGCTCGCAGCTGATTTCTCCGCTCATGGCGAATACCTCGCCTCCATCAAACAAGCGCGGATGGCGGGACTCAAGGCACTGCTCAGGAGTGCGAACTACATGGACAAGCTCGGCCTACTCTCCCTGGAGCACCCTGCCCCAGGCAAAATCCCGCTCGTGCTCGTCCACGGCCTCATGTCACGGCCTGCGACGTGGGAAAACGTTATCCATGAGTTTACGATGGACCCGCTGATTCGTCGTCACTATCAGATTTTTGTGTTTCGCTATCCATCCGGCGTCCCCATCGGATATAGCTCGGAAAAACTGCGGGAAAACCTCGCCACGTTGCACAGCATTCTTGTCAAAGAAGGAGCGGGAAGCACGGCGAGAAACATGGTGCTCATCGGCCACAGCATGGGCGGACTCGTGAGCAAGGCGCAGGTGCAGAGCAGCAGCGAACAACGCTGGGGCTCGGCCCTCGGCACCACGCCCGAGCTTCTCCGCATCGGCCAAAAGGAACACGACAAGCTGAGGAAGTTTTTTGAGTTCGAGGCCAATCCCAACATCAGCCGCGTCATCTTCGCCGCCACACCGCATCGCGGCAGCGCAGTCGCCGACTCGCGACTGGCTCATTTTGGCCGCAAGCTCGTCAGCCTGCCAGTTCAGGCCTTCGGTGGCACCTTGCAGGTCGTGCAAAACATCGCTCAGCGCGATCCCATGCTCTCCAAAGTCTTCGCGCATGGCATGCCGACGAGCGTGGACAATCTCTCCCCGCACTCGTTTTATGTCAAAGTCGCCAACACACTCCCTTTCCGCGCTGGCGTGCATCTTCACTCCATCATCGGCAATCATGATGGCAAGGCACTTACTGATCCGAAGTGCTCCGATGGCTTTGTTCCCTACATCAGCTCCCACCTCCAGGGCGTCGAGTCCGAACTCATCGTCACCTCCGACCACAGCGTGCATGAGCGCCCTGAGGCCATCCAGGAGATGCGGCGCATCCTGCATTTGCATCTGAAGAAACTCGGATTGAAGTAACGCCTCTCTTTTTCACACCTCCATGCCATGAGACACCTCTCCTCGCTTCTGCTCCTCCCGCTCTGTCTGGCAGCTTGCAAAAAAACACCACCTCAATTGCCTTCCGGGCCTCCGGTCGTTCAAGTCGCCAAACCGCTGCAACGGGACGTGCCCGTGGTGGCGGAGGTGATCGCGCAGACAGAGGCCACCGCGAATGTCGAAGTCCGCGCCCGTGTGGAGGCCATGGTGGAGAAAATCCTCTTTGTGGAGGGTTCGGAGGTGAAAGCGGGTGATCCGCTCTTCTTGCTCGATAAAAAGCCCATCGAGCAAAGACTCGCCGCCGTGGAGGGCAATCTCGGCCAGCTGGATGCCGCGCTCGGTCGTGCAAGGCAGGATGTGGAGCGGCTCACGCCGCTGGCCAAATCAGGCGCGGTGCCACAAAAAGACCTCGATACCGCTCTCGCCGTGCAAAAGCAGGCGGAAGCCGCTTTGGACACAGGCAAAGCGCAAGTCACCTCTGCGGAGCTCGATCTCGGCTACACAGATGTCGCAGCACCAGTCGCGGGCATCATCGGGGCCAAGCAAGTGGACGTCGGCTCACTCGTCGGCAAAGGTCAGCCCACGGTGATGGCAACGATTTCACCTGTGGACCCGATTTGGGCCAATCTCGAGGTCAGCGAGGTCGCTTACCTCAATAGCGCGGGCAAAATGAAGGATCCGAAAAACTCGCCCGCTTTTGCCCTCGTGCTGGCCAACGGCCAGGTGCATCCGCATCTCGGCAAACTGGCCTTTGTGGACCGTCTGGTCGATGCGACGACCGGCACGCTGAAAATCCGCGTCGAATTCCCCAATCCCGAAAAAATCGTGCGTCCGGGCCAATTTTGCCGCGTGCGCGTGCTCACCCGCACGCTGCCAAACTCGCTGCTCATCCCGCAACGTGCCGTGCAGGAGCTGCAAGGGCTGCACAATGTCTTCGTCGTCGCGGCGGATGGCAAAGCGGCCTTCAAGCGGGTGAAGATGGGACGCCGAATCGGCTCTCTGTGGGTGGTGGAGTCCGGTTTGACCGCCGAGGAGCGAATCATCATCGAAGGACTGCAAAAAGCCCGCGATGGCGGCCAAGTGGAGGCGCAGGACGTGCAGATCGACGACGCCCCGTTGCTCGAATTGCTCGCCAGCGTGCCTGGAACGAAAACCGAGCCAGCTCCGAGCGCCCCGGCCCCGAAAAACTAAGCCACCCTCCACCCACTTTTAGACCCGATGGCCGAATTTTTCATCCGCCGCCCCATCGTCGCGATGGTGCTCTCGATCCTGATGGTGATCGTGGGGGCTTTCACGCTCACAGGACTGCCCATCTCGGAGTATCCCGAGGTTAGCCCGCCCGTCATCAATGTCACTGCGAACTATCGTGGCGCGGCCTCGCAGGCCGTGGAGTCCTCTGTGGCCACCCCCATCGAAGGGCAGGTCAATGGCGTGGAAGACATGATCTACATGAAGTCGGTCAATGCCGCTGATGGCTCTATGTCCCTCACTGCCACGTTTGATCTCGGCACCAACTCGAACATCAACCAGGTCAACGTGCAAAACCGTGCCTCGCTGGCCTTTCCACGCCTGCCGGAGGCCGTCACACGCGAGGGCGTCAGTGTGAAGCGCTCCAGCCCGGACATCCTCATGGTCATCGGCCTCTTCTCGCCCAAGGGTAGCTATGACGCCGTCTTCCTCTCCAACTATGCCACGCTGAACATGGTCGATGCCATCGCCCGTGTGAAAGGCGTGGGCGACGTGAAGAACTTCACCTCGCAGGACTACGCCATGCGGCTGTGGATCGACCCGGACCGCCTCGCCTCGCTCAAACTCACGCCATCCGATGTCGTCGCGGCTGTGCGCGAGCAAAATGTGCAGGCCGCTGCCGGACTCGTGGGCGCGGAGCCAGCAAGGAAAGGGCAGGAGTTTCAATACAACGTCGTCGCCAGCGGCCTGCTGCAGGAGCCGGAGCAGTTTGAGCAGATCATCATCCGCTCCAACCCGGATGGCTCGCAGGTGAAAATCAAAGATGTGGCCCGGATCGAGATGGGTGCGCAGGTCTATAAAAGCACCGCCAATGTGAATGGAGCACCCGCAGCGGCCCTCGGCATTTATTTGGCCCCCGGAGCGAACGCCCTCGCCACGGCGGACGCCATCAAGCAACAGCTCGCGTTGATGGAACAGAGCTTCCCACCGGACGTGCAGCTCCAGATCACGCTCGACTCCACCCGGCCCATCAAGGCCTCCATGGAGTCCATCGTCCACACCCTCTTCGAGGCCATGGTGCTCGTCATTTTCGTCGTCTATCTCTTCCTCCAGAGCTTCCGCGCCACGCTCATCCCCATGCTCACGGTGCCCGTCGCCCTGCTTGGCACCTTCATGGTTTTCCCGCTGCTCGGCTTCTCGGTGAACACGCTCACGCTCTTTGGCCTCGTGCTCGCCATCGGCATCGTGGTGGATGACGCCATCGTCGTCGTGGAGGCCGTGATGCACCACCTCGAGCACGGCAGCAGCCCCGTGGAGGCCACGAAAAAAGCTATGAAGGAGGTCTCCGGCCCCGTCATCGCCATCGCGCTCATTCTTTGTGCCGTCTTTGTGCCCGTCGCCTTCATGCCCGGCCTCACGGGCACGCTCTATCAGCAGTTCGCCATCACCATCGCCGCGTCCGTCATCTTCTCCGCGATCAATGCGCTCACCCTCAGCCCCGCCCTCGCTGCCATGCTGCTGCGCCCGCCCGCACCGCAGCGCGGGCCGCTGGGAGCCTTCTTCCGCCTCTTCAACAAGACCTTCGATGCCGTGACGGCACGCTACACGGGCGTCGTCGGTTTTCTCGTGCGTCGTTCTGCGCGGGCCATGCTCATCCTCGTCGCTGCCAGCATCGGCATCTACTACATCAGCCAGGAGGTGCCCGGTGGCTTCATCCCGGATGAGGACAAGGGCTACTTCTTCATCTCCGCCGAGCTGCCGGATGCCGCCTCCCTGCAACGCTCCCAGGCCGTGGGCAAAAAAATCGAAGACCTGCTCGCGAAAATGGAGGGTGTGGAGTCCTACCTCAACATCTCCGGCTTCAGCAGCATGACCGGCGTGTCCTCGCCGAATGCCATCACCTTCTTCGTCAGCCTCAAAGACTGGCACGAGAGGCAAACGCGGAAGACCCACGTCCGCGGCATCATGTTCCAGCTCATGGTGCAGTTTCAAAAGATCCCCGAAGCCCGCATCATACCCTTTGGCCCGCCCGCCTTGCCCGGCTACGGCAATGCCTCCGGCTTCAACTTCATGCTCCAGGACCGCAGCGGTGGCAGCATCGAAGAACTCGCCGCCACCTCGCAAAAATTCCTCGCCGCCGCAGGCCAGCGCCCAGAGCTGAGCCGCCTCTTCACCGGCTTCCGCCCCGCAGTGCCGCAGGTGAAGGTGGACCTCGACCGCGAAAAGTGCCGCGTGCTCGGCGTGAATGTGAACGACGTCTTTACCACCCTCCAGTCCTACCTTGGCGGAGCCTATGTGAATGACTTCAACCGCTTTGGCCGCATCTACCGCGTCTATTTGCAGGCGGAGTCCCAATTCACCAGCAAGCCCGAAGACATCGCCAAATTCTATGTGCGGAATAAAAACGGCGACATGGTGCCGCTCGACACCCTCGTCAAAGTCACACAAACCAGCGGTCCCGGCTTCACCACACGCTACAACCTTTTCCGCAGCGTCGAGATCAGCGGTGCGCCCGCGCCCGGCTACAGCTCCACCCAGGCCGTGACTGCCATGGAAGAAGTCGCCCGCGAGGTGCTGCCCGCAGGCTTCGGCTATGAGTGGACCGGCCTCACCTACCAGGAAAAGAAAGCCGAGGGCCAGGCCATCTTCATCTTTGGTCTCGCCATCATCTTTGTCTTCCTGCTGCTCGCTGCGCAGTATGAGAGCTGGTCTCTGCCCTTTAGCGTGCTGCTGGCCACGCCACTCGTCGTGCTCGGCACCTACCTCGGCCTGCTCATGCGCGGCTTTGAAAACAATGTCTATGCCCAGATCGGCATCATCATGCTCATCGGCCTCGCCGCAAAAAATGCCATCCTCATCGTCGAATTCGCCAAAATGGAGCACGAAAAAGGCATGCCCTTTATGGACGCCGCTATTGAGGGCGCACGGCTGCGCCTGCGGCCCATTTTGATGACCTCCTTCGCCTTCATCCTCGGTGCCGTGCCGCTCGCCATCGCCACTGGCTCCGGTGCCCAGTCTCGTCAGGTCATGGGCACCGCCGTCGTCTTTGGCATGACCATCGCCACCCTCATCGGCGTCTTCGTCATCCCCGCCTGCTATGCCTTTGTCATGCGGCTCACCAGCGGTGGCAAAAAGCCAGCCACAGCCGCCACGCATTGATCCACTTCTTCCTTTTTTCCCTGCATGTCCCGCTCACGCTTTTATCTTTTCATCCTCACCGCCGCGCTGCTCACCGGCTGCAAAGTCGGCCCCAATTACAGCCGTCCAGACCTTGCTGAACCCTCCGTCTTTCGTTTTGGCGGCAAAAAGAGCACCCGCAGCCTCGGCGACCTCGAATGGCGCAGCGTCTTCCAAGACAGCGCCCTGCGTGCCCTCATTGATGAAGCCCTCGCCAACAACCTCGACCTCCAGGCCGCCTCCGCACGCGTGCTCCAGGCCCAGGCCAATCTCGCCGCCGTACGCTCGCAATTTCTCCCCACCATCGGAGCTGGCTACAACTACAACCGCAGCGACCTCACCAACTTCACCAACGCCACTCAGAACCACAGCATCGGCATCACCCTCCTCGACTACGAAGCTGATTTTTGGGGCAAAATCCGCCGCTCCTCGGAAGCCGCCCGCGCCCAAGTCCTCGCCACCGAAGACGGCCGCCGAATGGTGCAGGTCGGCCTCATTGCAGGCATCGCCACCGCCTACGTCACCCTGTGCGAGCAAGATCACGAGCTCGGAATCGCCCGCCGCACCCTAGCCGCACGCACCACCTCGCTCGGCCTCATCACCCAGCGGCAAAAAGGCGGCCAAAGCCCCCTCACCGACGTACGCCAGGCCGAAGTCCTCATCGCCGAAGCCAACGCCGCCATGCGCACCATCGAAAAGCAGATCGCCAAGCTCGAGCACCAGATCAGCTACCTCGCCGGACGCCCACCGGGAGCCATCCGCCGCACCCGCAGCTTCGACTCCATCCAAATCGTCAGCACCGTGCCGGCAGGCCTGCCCTCCGACCTGCTCCAACGGCGCCCCGACCTCCGCGCTGCCGAGCAGCTCCTCATCGCCGCCACAGCCAATATCGGCGTCGCCCAGGCACGCCTGCTCCCCAGCTTCACCCTCACCGCCAGCGCCGGACTACGCAGCCGGGAATTTTCCGGCCTCTTCGACAACCCCACACGCATCTGGCAGCTCGGCCCCGCCGTGAACGTCCCCATTTTCACCGGTGGCCGCCTCATGGCCGCCATCCGCGGCAGCAAAGCCGCACGCGACGAAGCCGAGGCCAACTACCGCAAAACCGTCCTCCAGAGCCTACGTGAAGTCTCCGACGCCCTCATCTCCCGCCAAAAAAGCGCAGGCGTCCGCGCCGCCCAATCTCAAGTCGTCCAAGCCCGCCAGTCTGCCCTCGGCCTCATCCGCGAGCGCTACGACAACGGAGCCTCCGCCTACCTCGAAGTCCTCTACAACGACCAAGAACTCTTCGCTGCAGAACTCTCTCAAGCCCGCGCCCGCCTCGATGAAATCGCCGCCACCATCGAACTCTATCGCTCCCTCGGCGGCGGTTGGGACAAATCGAGCATTCCCGCCGCAAAATAGACTCCGATACCACCCGCTCAAGCAAACCGCCCAGTGCTGTTGCCGAACGAATCGGTCTCCACGCCCATCTTCTGGGCGATATCGACGAAGAGATTGCACAGCGGCACCTTGTTGATGCCTTCACGCGGCACTTCGCGGAATTCGCCGTGCTTGTAACCGCCGCCAGCGAGGAGGATGGGCAGGTCGGAGTTCTTGTGCGAATTGCCATCGCCCATGCCGCTGCCGAAAAGCACGGTCGTCGAGTCGAGCAGCGTACGCTCGCCATCGTTCATCTTCGCGAGCCGGGCGACGAATTTGCCATAGTGCTCGATCTGATACTTCTCCAGCGTGATGAGGTCCGCGATGGCTTCCTCATCGTTGCCGTGGTGGGAGAGGCCGTGCCAGTCCTTCTTGATGCCGAGATGCTGCGGCATGAAGTCGCCGCCGATCTCCAGCGTGGCGATGCGCGTGCTGTCCGTTTGCAAAGCGAGCGCGATGAGCTCATACAGCAGCGGCAGATCTTCGACCGCGTTGCGGTTCGCAGGCTTGTCGAAGGGCGCTTTCGGCTTCGGCTGGTTCGTCCAGCGCTGGCGCAGTTCGAGGCGCTTCTCCACATCACGCACGGAGGTCAGGTATTCGTCGAGCTTGTCCTTGTCCTCCTGGTTCACCTTCTTGGAAAGGCGGTTCGCCTCCTCCAGCACGGAGTCGAGAATGGAGGCCTGCACCTGATTCTCCTGCGCCCGACGAGCCTGACGCTCCTTCGAGTCGGTGACGAAAAGCTTCTCAAACAACTCCGCCGGATTCGTCACCGGCGGCACCCGCACGCCCGACTTCGTCCACGCGATCTGGCAGCCACCATGAATGCCACCTTCCGAACCCACCGTGAGCGATGGAAACCGCGTCTCAAAGCCCACCTCGTCCGCGAGGAACTGGTCGATGGTCACATTGCCATCCGGCCGATTTTGCGCCTCGGAGTGCAGCACGCCGGACAGGAACGAATGCACCGCGAAATGGCCGCCTTTCACGCCATGATCGAGTCCGCGGAAGACGGTCATCTTGTCCCGCACATCCCACACCGGCTCCAGCAACGCCGTCTTCTCGTAATTTCGCCCCTGCGTCGTCGGAAACAGGCTCTTCGTCTGGTAGCCGAGCAGGTTCCCGATCGCCACAAAGCGCCGAGCGCCCATACCCGCGCCTTTCGCCGCCTGCACGGAGCCGCCCACGGACTTCGCCATGAGAGAAGACATGCTCGGCAACGCCAGCGTGGTGCCAATCGAACTGAGAAGGAAATGACGACGATTCATGAGGGGGGATTTCGGGCAAAGGGAACGAGCAGGAAGGCTAGATTGTTGCAGCAGAGAGCGGGCCAGACAAAGTAGCCATCTCGCTCCGCGAGATGAACTATGCGCTTCCGCCGACAGGGAAGATTCTCGAAGTTCGAAAACTTTGGGAGCAGAACGGAACCCAAAGCTCCTCTTGCGGAGCAAGAGGGCTACTGTGCTTCGCAAAAAGCCGCAACATTCGCCCCGACGAGCCAGTTCACAGGCCCCGCCGATCATGAAACGCCTCCTGCTGTTCCTCGCTTTTTGCCCTCTACTCTCCGCTTTAGCTGCGCAACCGAACATCGTTGTTTTCATCTCGGATGATCACAGCCAGCTCGATTCGCAGGCGTATGGCTCCACAGAAGTCCGTACGCCGAACATGAAACGGCTCGCGGAGGAAGGATTGAAGTTCACGCATGCCTTTGTCGCCTCGCCAGCGTGTGGGCCGAGCCGCACAGCGCTGCTGACGGGCCTTTGGTCGGCTCGAAATGGCGCGGAGGCCAATCACAAGGCTAAGCGGCCGGAGGTTCCATCGTTACCGACGGTGCTCCGCAGCCTCGGTTATGAAATGGCGATCATCGGCAAGGTCGCGCACGGCGACTGGGCCAAGTTCTATGACTTCGACATGGTGATCGGGCCACCGGTGGGGATCTCTGACACGGCCGAAGTAGCGAAGTTCCTCACTAAACGCACATCGAAGAAGCCGCTCTGCCTTTTCGTCGGCACACGCCATCCGCATGTGCCGTGGAGTGAAGAACGAAGTTACGATCCGACGAAAGTCACGATCCCGCCCACGCTTGTGGACACCGCAGTCACTCGCGAGCAGCGTGCGAGCTATCTCACGGATATCACTAAGGCCGACACGCTGCTCGGCGAGGTCCGTGCCCTCGCTCGCGAAAAAATCACTGGCGACACGCTCTTCATCTACACCGCCGATCACGGCGGCCAGTGGCCCTTTGGCAAATGGAACCTCTACGACGCTGGCATCCGTATTCCGCTCATCATCGCATGGCCTGGCACGCTGAAACCCGCCACTACCAGCGATGCGATGGTCTGCTGGCCCGATTTGCTTCCCACCTTCATCGAACTCGGCGGCGGGAAAGTGCCGGAAGGCATCGACGGCAAATCCTTCGCCGGAATCCTGCGCGGCACCACCACCACGCATCGCGACCGCATCTTCACCACCCACAGCGGCGACGGCGACTTCAATGTTTATCCCATCCGCAGCGTCCGCACGCAGGACTGGAAATACATTCGCAACCTCCATCCCGAGTTTCAGCATCACAGCCACATCTCGCGCTCCTCCGGCCCGAGCGGACTCGCGTATTGGAAAACATGGCTCAGCGCCGCCGAGAATGATCCGAAAGCCGCCGCCTCGGTGAAACGCTTCACCACACGGCCCGCCGAGGAACTCTACGATCTCGCCAACGACCCGAACGAACTGCACAACCTCGTTACCGACCCGAAACATGCCGAGCAACTCGCCAAGATGAGTGCGGATCTCGATGCTTGGATGAAACAGCAAGGGGACACCCAAACCGTCTTCGGCAAACCGCTCCTCCAAGGCGAACCTGTCACACTTATCGACCCCGGTGCAGCGAAAAAGGCCAAAGCGAAAAAGCAGAAACAGCCATGAGACACCTTTTCATTCTCTCTGTGCTCCTCTGCGGACTCTGTGGTTCATCCACGGCCGCACAGAAGCCCAACATCATCATGGTCTTCATCGACGACATGGGCTGGGGCGACTTCTCGTGCTTCGGCAACAAAGACGCGCAAACACCGAACATCGACCGCATCGCGGCCGAGGGCATTCGCTTCGAGCAGTTTCATGTGAACTCGCCCATCTGCTCGCCCTCGCGCTGTGCGCTGACCACCGGGCAGTATCCGCAGCGCTGGCGCATCCATTCCTTCCTGAACAATCGGGCCGACAATGAGCGTCGTGGCTGCGCCCAATGGCTTGATCCGAAAGCGCCCACGCTGGCCCGAGTGCTCCAACAAAACGGCTACGCCACCGGCCACTTCGGCAAATGGCATCTCGGCGGTCAGCGCGATGTCGATGATGCGCCGCCGATCACCGCGTATGGCTTTGATGAATCGCTCACCAACTTCGAAGGCATGGGGCCGAAGCTCCTGCCGCTCACGATGAAGCCCGGCGACACAGAACCCGGCAAAATCTGGGCCGATGCCGAGCGTCTCGGCAAGCCGGTGACCTGGATGCAGCGCTCCAAAATCACCAGCGGCTTCATCGACGGCGCGATTCCCTTCATCGACAGAGCCGCCGCTGCCAAGAAGCCCTTCTTCATCAATCTCTGGCCTGATGACGTCCACGGTCCGTGGTGGCCGCCGACGGACAAATGGGCCGAAGGCAAACGCGGCCTCTATCTCTCCGTGCTGGAAGAAATGGACCGCCAATTCGGCAAACTCTTTGATCACCTGCGCTCCAACCCCGAACTCCGCGACAACACGCTCCTGCTCATCTGCTCCGACAACGGCCCCGAGCCTGGCGCAGGCAGCGCGGGACCATTTCGCGGCAGCAAAACGACACTCTACGAAGGCGGCACTCGTTCGCCGCTCATCGTGTGGGGGCCTGGATTGACCGAAAAAGCGAAAGCAGGCTCCGTGAACACAAATTCTATCTTTGCCGCCTTTGATCTTGCTCCATCGCTGCTTTCCATTGCCAAGATCGAAGCCAAAGACATCGCCTTCGATGGTGAAAACATCGCACCAGCTCTTCTCGGCCAAAGCGAAGTCTCCCGCGCTGCTCCGATCTTTTGGCGTCGTCCGCCGGATCGTAAAACGGCCTCCGCCGCGCTTCCCGAACGACTTCCTGACCTAGCTATGCGCGAAGGAGAATGGAAGCTGCTCTGCGGATACGACGGCACAAAGCCCCAGCTCTACGATCTGGCCAAAGATCGCGGCGAGACGGCCAACCTTGCCGCGCATCATCCTGAGATCGTCAATCGCATGACCCAGGCGTTGCTGGCATGGCATCAGTCGATGCCTCCGGATAACGGCCCTTCGCTAGGCGCTGGGCCGGCGAAGGGCAGGAGGAAGGCGAAGTGAAGACCGCTCAGTCGATCAGCGTGCTCAGGCGGGTTTCCAGCCGGGGCGATACGAGGGGCGAGTGATGAACTTGTTGGGAGCCTCGGCGTTGGTGACTTTCATGGCGGTTTTGTCCCACTGCACGGTCTGCTGGGCGCGGATGGCGAGGTTGCCGAGGAGGACGAACTCGGTGAGGGGGCAGGAGTAGTCGAAGTTTGAGCTGGGGAGGCCGCCGTTGACGATGTGGTGCGCCCATTCTCCCTGCGGATTGTCGGGCATGGCGCTGCGGGTCTCGGTTTTATTGATTTTGCCCGCCTGCATGTCGAGACGGACCTGGGTGAATTTTTCGAGCGGGTAGATTACCGGGCTCTTGCAGTAGGCATCGCCTTCAAAGATGACGCCGTCGGTACCGATGAACATCATGCCGCTGCTGGCTTTTTTGAAGGTGTCCTCGGGGATGTCGGGCTGGCGCTCGGGCTTGTTGGGCTGGCCGTCGATTTCGCCGTCGTGCCAGGAGACCTTGAGGGCGGGATGTTTGCCGGCGGGCATGTGATAAACGAGCTTGCTCCAGGCCGGGGCGTTGAGATCGGTGATGGGGCCGCTTTCGGCGTCGATTTTTTCAGGGATGAGCTGGCCGAGGATGCTGAAGGTGGCGTCCATGATGTGGCAGCCCATGTCGCCGAGGGCACCGGAACCGAACTGCCACCAGCCGCGCCAGTTGAAGTTGTGAGGGCCGGGGCTGCGCTTGTTTTTCTTGGCGGCGGCCTCGTCGAGGTCGAACTCGAAGTAGGGTTCGCTGGGTTCGGAGGAGAGCCAGAGATCCCAGTCGAGGTTGGCGGGGCATTCGACGAGTTTCTTTTTGATCGGTCCCTGCGGCCAGACGGGGCGGTTGGTCCAGAGGCGGATTTCCTTGAGGGTGCCGATGACTCCCTGCTCGATCCACTCTTTGGCTAGGCGCTGGCCTTCCATGGTGCGGCCCTGGTTGCCCATCTGGGTGACGATTTTGGCGTTCTTGGCGGCTTGGTGGAGTTCACGCACCTCGCCGATGTAGTTGCAGAGAGGTTTCTGCACGCAGACGTGCTTGCCGTGCTTGATGGCGTGCATGGCGGCGAGGTAATGGGTGTGGTCGGGCGTGGAGACGATGACGCCGTCGATCTCACCAGCCATCTCGTCGAACATCTTGCGGAAGTCCTGGTAGAGCTTCGGCACGTTCGGGGCGGAGGCGTTGGACTCGGCGTGGATTTTTTCCCGGCGCTTGGCGGCTTCCTCCAGGCGCTTGGAGTCCACATCGACGAGGGCGACGATGTTGTGCGCGAGCGTCACGGCCTGGGTGTCGGACTGGCCTTTGCCGTTTGCGCCGATGATGGCGAGGTTCAGGCGTTTGGAGGCCGTGTCCTGGCCGCTAAGCAGGAGATTCGGACCGGCGAAGGTGGTGGCGGCGAGACCGGCGGTGCGGCTGAGGAAATGGCGGCGGGAGAGCGGGTTTGTGTTCATGAGGTTGGCGGGGTCAGCGGAAACGTGACGATCACCACCTCGGTGGCCGCATTACCTCCCCGCGTAGTGGTACAGGACTGACATTCAATATCGTACTTCCTTCCGCCGCCCCCACCTCCACCAGCGCCACAGACGACAGCCGAGAGTTCATCAGCAATGTTCTCATGAATGACACGCTGTGGGAACGCCTGCTGCCAGATGGTTGAATGACGGGATGGCGCACCTTAAATTCCTCCAAAGTGGTGATCGTATCGCCTATTTTTGATAACTATATTCGTATATTACTTTAAGAATAAAGACTGATTTTGGCATGAAAATGAGGGGTGCGAGCAAAGCGCTTGAGTCAGCGTGTTTCTAGTCTTAAATCACAATGAGGGTTGCTCAAAAAGTGTTTTTTGGCAACGTTACGTTATTTAGTTGTTTGAAAATCAATGCGTCCCGGTAGTTCAATGGATAGAACGAGGGTTTCCTAAACTCTAAATACAGGTTCGATTCCTGTCCGGGATACCACGCTAAAGCGCATCATGCTTGTGCGTGTCAAATTGACTCAATCGAGCTGGCAATAAGCGCCAACACCTAATGCGGTAAGTGTCATTACACAGTGCTTGTCTAGGGTTTATGCTGAGTCAAAATAAGGGCTCTTGTGGTTATGTTAAGTCGCTCATAATCAATAATTTGAATCTTTTTTTCAAAGTGGATAAAAAGGTTTGTCCTTGGTGCGTTTTTTGTGGTTTGATGAGGCTTAATTTATTCATGTCCAACCACAGCAGTTTATGCAGTCATGCGTTCTCACGCAAATCTGTCTTCGCGACCACGTCGTCGCGAACCTGTCCTGCATGTGGCGGAATTCCGGAAATGGCCGCCAACTTTGGCGCGACAACTCCCATCAACCTTTGCGCAGTACCCGCTCTGTTCTCGAAGGGCATTGATCGTGCCATCTAACTTTACTTTATGACTATGAAGACACTACGTCGCCACCGCCAACTTATTGGATGGTTCATGACTTGCCTGATGGCAACATGGCTGCCTGGACCAATCGCACAGGGAGCGATATTTACATGGAATCAGACTGGTGCCGGTCCCTTCACTTGGAGCACCGCTGGCAACTGGACGGGTGGGGTGCCTGCCAATGCGCCAGGGGATGTCATCAATCTCACTGCCAATCTTACTGCGGCGCAAAGCATCAATTTAGACACTAACGCCACGACCGGCACGTTGAACATTGGAGATCCAACCACCGCTTTCTTTGGCTACACATTACAGTCGAGCAATGCCAGCACGTTGACTTTCGATAACGGAAGCTTGGGAGCCACCTTGGCAAAGGCTGCGGCAGCAACGTCCACGGATGTCATTTCCGCCGGGATTGTTTTGAACGACAACTTGGCCATCTCGAACTTGAATGCTAACTTAACCGGCCAACTCATCCTCAGCGGTTCGATTACAGAGACAGGCGGTCCGCGTAATATCACCGTGAGTGGGGTGGCGGCTAGCTCCAACGGTGTGACGGTTCTGGCAGGTAATAACAGCTTCACTGGCACTGTCACTATCAACAGTGGCACCCTGGCGGCCGTGGGCGCGGATTCACTATACAGCGGCGGTGCAAATGAGCTCTTCCTTGCTGGTGGCACGCTTGCCCTCCGCGATAACGGCTCTGGCTTCGGCGAGAGGCAGGACATCGCCTTTGGTGACAATGTGACAATTACCGGCAACAGTACTATTTCGGTGGATCGCACGGGGGTAGCGGGTTTTCCTGGTTCCACAGCACTGAACAAAACGATCCAGCTCAGCGATCTCACCATTGGCACCAACACCCTCAGCATCAATAATCTTAACGGTTACGGTCTGAAGTTCACCGGCACGACCACTCTGAGCGGTGCGCCTTCGACCTTCATCATCCTCAATCCCACCACTGCCAACACCTCCAATGTAGTTGCGGGTCTTGAATTGAGTGGGCTGGTCACCGGCACGGGAGCGATCAATGTGGGCACTGGCGGTGGCGCGGCGGCGGACGGCGGCATTGGCGGTACCCTGCTGCTCTCGAACGTGGCCAACGATTTCACGGGGAACATGACCATCGTCCGCGGCGTCCTCGCCGCGACCAGCGACGGTGCTTTGGGCAATACCGCCAACGACATCAACCTCAGCGCCTCCGGCACCGGTGCGGTGGCAACCTTCCGGGCAGCGGGCGACATTAATCTCGACGCCGGTCGCGTCATCAGTTTCAACAACGCCACTGCCGCGAACAACGTCATCGAGGTGATTCAGGGTAGCACGCTAACGCTGAACTCCGCCTTTGGCGGTGCCAATGGCTTTGTCAAAGCAGACAATGGCACCATGACCATTGCCGTTTCGAACGGTGCCTGGGCAGGGACGACAACGATCAACGCAGGTGCGGTCAATATTTCGGATGCAAACGCCCTGGGTGCGACCGGTGGCGCGACGACCGTGGGCAATTTTGTCGGTGCCGCCCTGCAATTGAGCGGAGCCGGGATCACCTACGCGGCGGAACCCTTGAACCTGAACAGCACGGGAATCAATAATGGGGGCGCGTTGCAGAACCTCTCCGGCAACAACACCTGGACTGGCCCCATCACCCTGCAAAGTGCCGCGACCATCGGTTCGGACTTCGACACTCTCACTCTCGGTGGTGCCACTGGCATCAGCGGCGCATTTGGTCTGACGCTGGCCGGGGCGGGGAACATCCTGATTTCCACCGCTTTGAATGCAAACGTGACTGGTCTTACTAAGATCGGTACCGGAACGGCTACTCTCGGGGTGGCGAACTCACTGTTTGTCAGCGCGATCACCGCTAGTCAGGGAACCTTCGCCGTGAGTGGTGCAGGCGTGTTGGGAGGAACTGGAGCGATCACCATCAATCCTGGTGCCACGCTGCTCATTGACAATACCGCTAGTGCTGTCACCAACCGGCTCGGTAGCCGACCCATCACGCTCTCGGGAGGCAATGTGACCCTCATCGGCAACGCCGCCGCCACCAACGAAACGCTCGGCACCTGGACGCTTGGTCGCGGCCAGTCCAACATCAGCGTCACCGCAGGGGCCGGGGGAGCCAACCTCACCTTTGGCAGTTTTGCGACGAACAACCCGCAGAATGGCGGCACGGTCCGCTTCTCGGGCACCAACCTCGGCTTGGCTGCCGGTGCAAATAATGCCACGATCAAGGGCAACCTCACTTTCGTGGGGCAGAACGGTGCCGTGGGGGCAAACACCAAGGGCATCCTGCCTTGGGCGTTGGCTGAGAATACCACGGCTGGCACCATTGGTTTTGCCACGGCAGACTCGGCCACTGGTGTGATTCGTCTTCTTGCCGCAGGCGAGAAACTGACCACGACCACCTTGACTGCCAACGTGAACCAGGAATTGAGCGCCGCTGCGACTTCGGCGGTAAGCGTCAGCATCAACTCCCTGGCTCTGAATTCTGGTGGTGGCGTCACCCTCACCAGCACTTTCCCAAATGTCCCGGTGCTCACCATTCAGAGCGGCGGCATTTTGGCCAAAGCGGGCAATACCGGAATTACGGGAGGTGTGATCCTCGCCAACGTCAATGTGGCGACCAACTCACGCCCTCTCTATGTGCATACGCTTGGTGATCTAAACATCAACAGCGTTCTCTTGGGCATGCGGGGTCTGGTCAAGGCCGGTGCGGGCACCCTGACGATCAGCCAGCCAAGCATGATGGGACGTGACGAAACGGACAACAACATCAACTTTGTCAACGAAGGCACCCTGAAACTCGCTGGTGGCACCAATACGCTCTACTTCCGCGCCCCGATGGTGATCAACGGAGGCAAGCTTGACCTGAATTCGACCAGCCAGTACACGCGTGAGCTGATGACGGATAGCACCATCAACGGTGGCGAGATCATTAGCACGGGCGGCAACGGTGTCCTCCTTGCCAACCAGCAAAACACCGCCCGCACCTGGGCGGGCAATATCGGCGGCAGCACCAATGATTATGTGACCTTTGCCCGCACCGGATCGAGCACGCTGAACATCACGAATGCGAACACGACGACTGGCAAGCTCATCCTGCTGAGCTCCACCACCAGCCTCATTGACGCCGGTTCCTTTGCCAATATCACGGGCCTGACCATCAGCCGGGCCACGTTTGCCATCAACAATACAGGCCTCTACGAGTCCACCGACCGCATCAACGACAGCGCCGCTGTCACGCTCAAGGGCGGTGTCCTGCAATTCTTTGGTCGTGCCAATTCCGCCTCGGCGGAAACTCTGGGTGTAGTCACCCTCGCAGACTCCCTCTCCACCATCCGCGCAGATCGTGGTGCAGCCGGTGGTGTGGTCTCCGCAGATCTCACGTTGGGCGGTCTCAGTCGCACCGCGGCCAACGGTGCCACGGTGAACTTCGAGTCCGGTGCCGGAACGCTTGGCTCCATCGGCAGCAATGCCCGCATTCACATTGCTGGACATACTTTCGCTGGCAATACGACGAACAATATCCTCGGTGGCTGGGCCACGGTCGGGGGCACAGAGTTTGCCACTTACATTGATGGACTTGGCATCGCAGCACTTAATGCAGCGGGTGCCCCCGGCTACAGCGGGACCACTCTCCCTGCCGCCGACCAACCTGCCCAGAACATCCGCATCACCGCCTCCGGTGCGGTGCCAACTGTCGCAGGCTACAGCCTGAACAGCCTGAACATCGCCGGCAACGCCAATTTGACCTTCACCACAGCGACGGATTCCCTGAACTTGATTTCAGGCGGTCTGCTCAAGAGTGGTGCCTTTAACAACACCATCGGGGCCACGGTGGACAGCGGCCGCCTGACGGCGGGTGGTTCTGTTGCCAACTCCGACTTGTTCGTCTTCAACAACCAAAATACCCTCACGATCAACTCCCGCATTGTGGACAATGCGGGCGGAGCCGTCCGCCTCATCACGTCCGGCGGTGGTGCGGTCACCCTGACCAATACCAACAACTCTTACACAGGGGGTACGGTGGTGAACTCCGGCACCCTGAACCTGAGCAACGCGGCAGCGGGAGTAGTGCTTCCTGGTGGCGGGCTCACCATCAGCAGCGCCACGGTGACCATGAACGGCTTCAACAACCAGATTGACGCCTCCAACGTGGTCACCATGCGTGGTGCGGCCACCTTGAACTTGTTTGGCAACAACACCCTGGCTGGCCTCATATTCGACGCCGATGGCAGCAATACCACCCTCAACATTGGCACCAACATCAGCAACAATGTCAATCACTTCGGGGTGCTGACCCTGACGGGCGACATCACCGCCTCCGCCTCTACTGTGCGCGTGGAAAGCAATGAATCTCCCATCATCACCTTTGGCGTGATCAATCTTGGGGCCACCAATCACAACATCACGGTCAATCCGACGAAGATTGACGACAAACAGCAGACCCTTCTCCAGCCGGCTCTCGCAATGGAAGGCATCATCGGCACTGGCGGCTTTGTGAAACTGGGAGACGGTGCCCTTCGTTTGCGCACCGCCCAGACCTACTCGGGCCTTACCGATGTCCAAGCTGGTGCCATTGTGCTTGGATCGATAGGCAATGCCGGTTCACGTTTCTCCACTTATAATTTCGCTTCTGGAACTCAGTTCGAACTTTTAGGCACCAGCACTGTCATCGGCGGTCTTTCCGGCTCTGGCACGGTAAGCAATCTCAGCAGCGGCGCTGTCACCTTGGGCTTTGGATTCAACAACCAGAACACAACCTTCTCTGGCGTGTTCAATCGCAGTTCTGACGCCTTCACCAATACGCTGAATGTCCAGAAATACGGCAGCGGCACGACTGTCATCAACGGCGCGACATCGACAACCAACGGGACGACTGGCGCGTTGACGGTTTCTGGCGGCGTGATCGAGTATTCTGGAGCAGGAGCCACCACCTTCCGCACAGTGACCGTTCAGAGGAATTCAACCCTGACACTGAACAATGCTTCGAGTAACGTTAACAACAGGCTTAACATGGCCGTCACGGCGGCCGCCAACGGCACCCTGAACCTCAGCGGCGGCACCCTGCGGATCGTCGGCAATGCCTCCGCTGGCACCACGGAGTCAGTTGGCACCCTGAACCTCGTGGGCGGCAGCGGCATTATCAATCTGGAGCCAACCTCCGCCCAGAACGTGACTTTGACCGCCCATACTCTCGGCACGGTCGCTCAGGGCGGCACGGCCCTGCTTCGTGGCACCAACCTCGGTGGCACCATTGGTGTTGGCACCAGTAACTTCGTCATCGCCACGGGTGGTGCCATCAGCCAAATCGGTGGTGCCGGGGCCGTGGGCACCACGACCATGAGCATCCGTCCTGACATCCTCGGTGACCTTTCCCTGACCGGCAGCGGCACAGGTTTCGTCACTTACATCGGGGCAGGGGGAGTCGTGAACGTGGCAGGTGGCAACGGATTCCGCCTCCTCGCCGCCAACGAACTCGCTCCTTTCCTCTCCAGCGGTGCCACGACCAACGTTGCTCTAGGCTATCAGCATGGCGGTGCTTTCATCGCTGGCACCACGATCAACAGCCTCACGCTCAACCAGCATGGCGGCACCAGGGCTGCAGGTCCCATCTCACAGGGCACGGTTCTTACCATCACCAGCGGTGGCATCATCGCGCAAGCGGGCAATCGCGGCATTAGCGGCGGCTTGCTGGCGGTTGGGGGCACTCCGGCATTCATTCACGCCATCGGCGGCCTTAATTTCAGCGCAGGCATTACCGGCTCCGCTGGCATGACCAAATCCGGTGCCGGCACCCTGAATCTCAATCGTGCCCAGTTCTACACGGGGGCCACTTCAGTCAACAACGGCACTTTGGTGCTCAACGGCGGCAATAACACGCTTTTCGTCAACGCCATCGGCGGGGCCAATGCCCTCAACGTCAACGGTGGCATCCTTGACCTCAATGGGAACAGCCAGGTGGTGAGCACACTGGCGGCTAACAACATCACCCCCGGTGTCACCGCTTCCATCGTTAACAACGGCGCGGCGGCCACCCTGACCTCCACCGGCGGCGGCACCTTTGCTGGCACCATCAATGGCAATCTGAATTTTGACCGGGCCGGAAACAACACCACCACCTTCTCGGGGGCCAATACCTACACAGGAACCACGACGGTTCGCGGTGGCAACCTTGTCCTCCAAAGCAGCGGCACCATTGCCAACTCCACTGCTGTAAACGTCCGGTTCGGCGGCCTTATCTGGGATGACTACAACGGAGTCAATCCGGGAACGACCGGACCTACCCGCATCGCAGCAACCGCGCCCATTACCCTTCAGGGGGGTAATCTCCAGATACGCGGCACTGCCAACGCCAATTCAACCCTTGCTCTGCAGACGGTCAATGTCGAAGCAGGTCGCAATTTCATCATGTCCAACGCCTACTCCAGTTCGGCGCTTACCCTGAACATCGGCAATCTCAACCGTGCGGCGGATGCAGTCATTGAGTTCCGTGGCTCTAGGAATGAAGACGTGAACTCGGACGGCCTGGGCCAGCCGGGGGTGAACAATTCACGCATTTTCGTGAGCAACCTCAATAGTTCTCCATTCAGTGCCGCCTCACTCACCAACAACATCATTGGCGGCTGGGCGGTTGTCCGAACCTCAGCTGGCGTGGAGTTCGCCAGCTACAACAATACCAATGGCCTTGGGGCTCTGAATGTAAGCGGGTTCCCTGGGTACAATGGCGCAGCATTGCCGGGTACGCCCGGGAATGCCACCCAGAACATCCGGTTGGCAAACAACAGCTTCTCGATTCCAGATGTGGCGGGCGCGGGTGTTTACAATCTCAATGGCTTGAGCTTCTTCACGAATACGGCCGGTCAGAGCATCAACTTCACGGATGGTGCGGATACGTTTAACCTGACCTCCGGCGGCCTGCTCAAGTCGGGCAACTTCACGGGAAACATCGGCGCAACGGTGGACAGCGGTCGTCTGACCGCAGGTGGAACCAGCACTGGCGTGAACTCTCTGTATATCTACAACAACGAGAGCACGCTGACCATTAACTCCCGCATCGTCAACAATGCCTCGGGCGGCCAGACCCGCCTCGTGGTCGCAGGTGCCTCGAACGTCACCCTCACCGCGCTAAACACCTACACAGGAGGTACGGTCTTAAACTCGGCCACGACGAACCTCATCGGTGTCGCCAATCAGACGATTCCCGCAGGCGGCCTGACGATCAACAACGCCACGGCGACGATGATCGCGGGCAGTCCGAACCAGATCAACAGCGCCAACAACATCACCATCAACGGTGGTGGGGTCATCAACTTCTGGGGCAATCACACGCAAAACGGAACCCTGACGTTCAACAATTCAGGAGGCGCGGGCAATCCGACCTTCCGCACCCAGAGTGTCACCTCGAACAACTCCATCACTGCGGCCAACGATACGACCCTGACCCTTACCGGTGCTGGTTCAACGCTCGGTTTGGCGGTTGGCATGCCGGTGACAGGAACGAATATTCCTGCCGGCACTACAGTTGCGGCAATCCTTTCCGGCACCACCGTCCAGCTCTCGCAGCCGGCCACCGGAGCGGCGACGGATGTCACGGTGACATTTGGCAGTACTTTGACGCTGAACAACAACATCACCTCCACCAGCGATAGCCTGGCCACCTTCCCGCTGCTCAGCGTCAGCACGAACGGCAAGATTGATATCGGTGCCGCCACGCGCACCATCACTACGAATGGCAATGCCGCTTTGGCCCTGATCCTGCCGACCATGATTGGTACCACGGCGGGCATTACCAAGGAAGGCACCTCCGGGCTCCGCTTGGATGGTGTGAACTACTACACGGGGGCCACCGCCCTCAATGCAGGCACCCTTTTCCTCGGTGCCACCAACGCCATTCCCTATGCCTCCACCTTCACCATGGCTGGCACCAGCCGACTGGACCTCAATAACTTTGAGCAAGTTCTCAGCCAGCTCTCCGGCTCGGGCGACATCACCAACAACTCCGGCTCGGGCCGCACGCTGACCTTCGGTCTCAACAATGCCAACACCACCTTCGATGGCCGCTTCCTCGCCTTCAACGATGCGGTCCTCAGCACGCTCAACGTCAGCAAAATCGGCTCCGGCTCCTTCGGCCTCACTGGCGGTGTCAGCACCTCCACCGCCAACTTCAACATCTACGGCGGCGCGGTCACCTACTCCGGCACCGCCAGCACGGCCTTCGGGAGCAACCTCGTCAACCAGACTGGCTCCCTCATCCTCGATAACACCACGACCAACGTAAACAACCGCCTCGGCGGCTTGCTCAAAAACCTCACCGTGGCCGGTGGTGAATTCAAAATCCAAGGCAACGCGGCTGGCAGCTCCGAGTCCCTCGGCGCACTGGCGTTGCCAAACGGCGGCGGTGTCATCACCCTCGTCCCCGGCGCTGGTTCCACCGTGCTGAACTTTGCCAGCGTTCATGCTCTTGGCGGCGGAGGATCCTACCTCGTCCGCGGTGATTCCCTCGGCTCCACGCCCGGCAGTGGCGTGGCCAATGTGTTTGCCAGTTCCGTCGCCTTCAGCGGCGGCAATGCCATCGCCGGTCTCGCCAACATCAGCACCCGCCCCGACATGGTCGGCGACGCCTCCGCGACCGGTACCGGCACCGGCTTCCTCACCTACACCGCCGGCTCGGGTTTCCGGGTGCTCGGGGCCAATGAAACGCTTGCCACCATCAACAACATGTTCACCACCACGGCGAACCTGGCCAAGAGCGCGAACGAAACCTTCACCACCAACAATGTGGCCACCGTCACACTAAACTCCGGCGGCCAGCTCACGGGTTTCAACGCCGGCAGCATACTCACCATCTCTTCCATCGGTATCCTTGCCAAGACGGGCAACCTGGGTTTCTCCGGTGGTCAGATTAATCCGGGGGCAAGCTCCATGTTCATCCATGCGCTCGATAACCTCACCGTGGACAGCTACGTCCTCGGCACTGGCATCACCAAGGACGGTGCGGGCAATCTCTCCTTCAACCGGCCCCAGTATTTCAGCGGCTTCCTGAACAATAACGACGGCACCACCACGCTCAACAGCGGCGCGGCCAACACCCTTCTCGTCGCCCCCACCGCCACGGCGGTGACCACCATCGCCCTGACAGCCAATGCCGGCACGGTCGATCTCAACGGTCAGAACCAGGCATTCGCAGCCATCGCGAGCATCAATAACCCGCTCCCCGGCACTGGCAGCCTCATCACCAGCGTCGCCCCAGCCACCCTCACCTCCACCGGCGGCGGTACCTTCGGCGGCGTCATCGGCGGCGCGATCACCTTTGACCGTTCTGGCAATAACACGACCCTGCTCACCAGCGCCCAGACCTACACCGGTGCCACCAACGTCCGTGGTGGCACGCTGCAACTCCGCGACAGCGCCACCCTCGCCAGCACCGCCGGTCTGAACCTCGAGTTCGGTGCCCTGAACATCGACAACGCCGGCACCGCGTTCAACTCCGCCCCTGCCAACCTCGCGGACCGCATCCTCGCGGGCAACGCCATCAGCACCCGCGGCGGCACCATCACCCTCACCGGCATTCAGGGCGAGACGGTCACAGAAACCCTCGGAACCGTCACCGTATTGGACGGGAACAGCACCATCACCGCCACCCCCGGTAACACCGGACGCGCCGTGCTCACCATCACCGACCTCGTCCGTGCGGCGGGCAGCGGTTCACGCGTGAACTTCACTGGCGTCAACCTCGGCTTTGCCGACATCGGCAGTTCCCAGATCCTCCTCACCAACCTCAATGGAGCCACCCCGACGCTGGCGAGCAACCTCCTCGGCGGCTGGGCGGTGGTCAACGGCACGGAATTCGCCTCTTGGACTGCTCCTAAAGGCGTCGGCGCATTGAATAGTGCGGGTTATGCGGGTTACACCGGCACGACAATCACCGCTGGCTCCAATCCCACTCATAATATCCGACTCGCTGCGACAGCCGCAGTCGGCACAGCTGATACGCTGAACAGCTTGAATATGCCGGGTGATTTTAATCTCACCTTTGCCACCGCTACCAACACTTTGAACCTTGTCTCCGGCGGTCTGCTCAAGAGTGGCAACACGGCCAACACCATTGGTGCCGCCGCTGACAGCGGTCGTCTGACCGCAGGCGGCACGGCCGCGGGGATCAGTGAGTTGTTCCTCATGAACAACCAGAACACCCTGACCGTGAACTCGCGCATCATCGACAACGGTGTCGGCCAGACTCGCTTGGTCATCGCCGGTGTCGGCACCGTGGCGCTCACGGCACCCAATACCTACACGGGTGACTCCGTCGTCAACTCCGCCCTCAGCCTAAACGGCGCGGCCAGCGTAGTCACCATCCCCAATCCGGTCGCAATCGGTGGCAACACGCTGACCATCAACAATGCGGCAGTCACGATGACGCTGAATGCCGGTCAGATCGGTGCCAACAACAACATCATCATCAATGGCGGCGGTTCTTTGACATACTTCGGAGCCAACAACACCGTCAACGGCTCCATCACCCTGAACAACCAGGGCGGCACTGCCGGGCCGACCATCGCCGCCACCGGGTTCTCGCTGACCAATTCGACCACCGTCACCGGCAGCGCCACCATCACGGTTTCAGCCAGCGCAGGTCTCGCCGTCGGCCAGCCAATCACCGGAACCGGTATTCCGATTGGTGCTACTATCGCATCCATTGTTAACGGCACCACCATCACCATCTCTGCACCGGCCACCGCCTCCGCGACCACCACCACCCTCACCATTCCGGGTGTCGTGAACCTCGGGAGTACCAGTTCGATCACGGCGGTGAATGACGCCTTCGGCACCACGCCGACGATCAGCAGCGCCCTCAACCTCGGCGGTGTGGCCAGGACCATCACCACCAGCGGGCTCTCGCCGAACTCGCTGGTGATCTCCGGCATCGTCCAGAACGGCAGCATCACAAAAGAGGGCAACGGGGCGCTGACCCTCTCCTCGAACAACAGCACCTTCGCCGGCGGTGTTGCGTTGAACGCTGGCAGCCTGATCATCGGTGCGAGCGATCAGTTCAATGCCGGCATCAAGGCGGCCGGTCCTCTCGGAATGGGCACGCTCACGGTGGCCTCCGGCCTCAAGCTCATTGGTGCTGGCACGACGGTTTACAACCCGGTCACCCTCGCGGACAACACGCTCATCATCGGCGGCGTCTCCTCGAACAATCTGGCCCTCAATGGTGTGATCACCCCGAACGTGGCGGGTTCGCTCACCGTGAATGTTGAAAGTCCCGCCGTGGTGGGCACGCTGGGTGCGAAATACACCAGCACCTTCGCCTTCACCAAGGAAGGAGCCGGCATCTTCGCCCTCAGCAACATCGCGAACGACTTCACCGGGATCACGCAGGTCAACAACGGCACCCTCCGCTCTGGTGCCACCAATTCCCTGTCCCGCTTCTCCAACATCAACCTCGCCACCGGGGGCACCTTGGACATCAATGGGACGAACGTCGTCACCGGTTCTATCTCCGGCACCGGCTTGGTCACCAACAACGCAGGTGCGTCCACCCTGGCCACCGGCTTCGATGACTCGAGCTTCACCTTCTCCGGTCGCTTCGGCTCCGCCAACCAGGCGAGCACGAACTTCAACCTGAACAAGATCGGCACCGGCATCATGACCATCGACAGTGCTGCTGGCACGGGCACCATGGGCATCGGCACCTTCACCACTTCCCAGGGCACCTCCGTCCTCAGTGGCACGGCTGGCAGCACGAAGTTCACCACCTACACCCTTCCCGAGGGCGGCACGCTCATCCTCAACAACAGCGGCACCAACCTTAACAACCGCCTCGGCGGCACCGACTTCGCCGTCGGCGCGACCTTGGTGCGCAACATCACGATGCAGGGTGGTGAGTTCAAGATCATCGGCAACGCCGCTGCGGCGACCGTGGAAACGCTCAACCTCGGCAGCAACGGTTCAATTGGCGTTCAGTCGGGCGGTTCGATCATCACCCTTGATGCCAACGCCGCCCAATCCTTGACGCTCACTACCGGCAACATCGCCAACCTCTCTGGTGGTGGCTCCTTGCTCATCCGCGGTGACAACCTCGGTGCCGCTCCGGGCAATGGCGTGGCCAATCTCTTCACTCCAAACATGGCCAACGGATTCATCGGCGGCGGCACGGGTAACGGCTCCAACACCATCAACATTCGTGTGGACACCGTCGCAGACACTAGCGCCACGGGCAACGGCATCGCCTTCGCCACCTACTCCGCCATCGGCGGTGTGCGTCCGCTGACTTCCTCCGAACTGGCCCCCGGCCTGTTCCGCGCCGTTTCCACGGCATCCAACGTCGCACTCAACAGCACCCAGCTCTACGGCTCAGTCACCACGAACAGCCTCACCTTCTCCGGTGCCACCGCGCTGAACGCCATCCGCGACCAGGCCATCCTCAACATCGGCAGCGGCGGTATCCTCGTCCTTGACGCCAGCGGCACGGACTTCACTGGTGGTCTGATCCAGTCCGGCGGCAACCAGATGATCATTCATCAGCTCGACACGGTGAACACCCTCGACTTCAACGCCCAGGTCCTCGGCAGCAATGGTTTCATCAAGACCGGTGCGGGTGCCATGAGCATCAACAAGCAGCAGTTCTTCACCAATAGCAGCCAGACCACCATCAACAACGGTCTGCTCAAGCTCAACAGCGGCGTGGACAACACCCTGACCGTGATCGCGACGGCCACGACGCCGACCCTCCAGACGGTGCGTGTCAATGGTGGTGGCACGCTGGATTTGTTCGGCAGGAACCAGGCTATCGGTACGCTTGACTCGACCAGCACCCTGCCGGGCACCGGCGGCATCGTGACCAACTCCAGCGCAACGGCGGTCACTCTCACCTCTGCCGCAGCCGGCAACATCACCTTCGCGGGTGTCATCCAGGACGGCGCTGGCGTGATGAACTTCACGCGCTCGGGCAACAACACGACCACATTTACCAGCAACAACACCTACACCGGTGCCACCATCATCCGCGGCGGCGTGATCAATCTTCAGGATCAGGGCCAGCTCTCCGGCACTTCCGGCATCACCAACCAGTTTGGCCAGTTGACCCTCAATGATGGCGGTTTGTATGTGATCTCCAATCGTGTCGGTTCCGCCCCGATTTCGATGCAGGGCGGTACGCTCGCTTACACGGGTGTCCAGAGCGCCGCCACGGTCGGCACGGTCTCTCTCACCGGCGGCGCAGGCTCCGGTGGTGCCAACGTCATCAACGTCACTCCGGCCGCGGGCACGGTTCTGCCGTCCACCCTGACCATCGCCAACCTCATCCGCAATGCGGGCACCACGGTAAACTTCACCGGCACCAATCCTGGCGCGGGCGGCACCAACAACAGCCAGATCATCCTCACCCAGATCAACGGCGGTGCCATCACCCTGGACGATGGCATCCTCGGCGGCTGGGCCGTCGTCAACGGCACGGACTTCGCCGGTTACCTCGCCCCATCCGGTACTGCGGGCGGCGTCGGTGCGCTCGGCACACCCGGCACGGCTTATCCGACCTATTCAACCGCGCTACTCACCGCAGGTGCAGCGACTAACAACATCCTCGTCACCGCCGCCAGCACCACAGGGGTCACCACCCGCACCATCAACTCCCTGCGGGTCAACTCGGTTGCCGCGACGAACATCGACATTACCGCCGCCAACACCCTCACCCTCGGCACCGGCGGTCTCCTCATGGCAGCCAACCAAACCCTTGCCGTCAATGGTGGCAACCTCACTTCCGGCGGGTCGGAGCTCTTCGCCTACATCAACGCCAACACCACGACCGTCAGCAGTGTGATCAGTGGAGCGGGTGTCAGCCTCGTGAAATCTGGCGCGGGTGGCCTCACTCTCACTGGCAACAACACTTACGGTGGCGGCGCGGGCAACACGGTCGTCAATCAGGGCACTCTGACTCTCAGCACGGCCAGCGCCAACGGCACCACTACGGTTTCCGTCCCGAATGGCACGCTCATCATCAACAATGCCACGGTCACGCAGACTGTAGCCGCCACCATTCATAACAGTGCCAACATCATCTTGAATGGTGGCTCTTCTCTAACCTACACCGGTGCCAACACGATGGCCGGCACGCTGACCTTCAATAACACTGGCGGTGCCGCTACTCCAACCGTCACCACGGGCGGTCTTCTGACTCTGAGCAACAACATCGTTGCCAACAATGACAGCTTCAGCTTCACGCCGACCATCGCCGGCACCATGACCCTGAACAATGCGACCCGCACCATCACCACCGGCGGCCTTTCGCCAAACAGCCTCATCGTCAATGCCGTGATTTCCGGCGCGGGTGCCACGAACGTCCTCAACCTCGCCGGAACCGGCAGTGTGGTCCTCGCGGGTGCCAATACCTTTGGCGCGATTGGCTCGACATCCGTCAACCTGCAAGGCGGTTCCCTGATCTTCGGTGCGGACAGCACGCCGAACACCGTCGGTGCCGTCATCACCGCAAGCCCAGTCGGTTTGGGCAATCTGGTCATCACCGACGGCGCCAAGATCCTCGCCGGTGGGGCCGCGCGCGTGATCGCCAATAACATCACCGCCAACACGCAGCTCATCTCGGGTATTTCCGCGCAAAACCTGACCCTGAACGGTATCATCACCTTCGGCACCGCCAATCCGACCATCAACGTCGAAAACAACTTTGCGGGCAATGGCGGCATTACCACGACGATCGGTGCGGCCTTCGCGGCGGGCGGCGGTTTCAACACCTTCACGAAGACCGGCCCCGGAGCGTTGAACGTCAATGCCGTCTCAAATGCCACGCTGACCGCTCCGATCACCATCAATGATGGCTGGCTGGGTGTCGGGAACCAATATGCACTCGGTGGTTCCAACTACACCGCCGGCCCCGCCCTCAATTTCAATGGCGGTTCATACAGCAATAACATCACCAACGTCTTCGTCCAGAACGCGGTGAACTACGGTGCCAATGGCATCCTGCAGGCTTCGGTCGGCTCCACGGCAGTCGGTCCCGTTACCATGGCTGCGGGCAGCACGGCCCTCGGCATCCAAGGTGGCCAGACCACCACCATCTTCGGTGCCCTCACCATGGACGGCGCGACGGCCAGCACGCTGCACACCTTCAACCAGTTGAACGTCCTCGGCACCCTTGCTGGTAGCACCCCGTCCATCACCAAGCAGGGCGTGTCCAACATCATCCTCGGCGGTGCTTCTACCTACGCAGGTAACATCATCGTGGACCAGGGTGCCCTCGAAGCCCGCGTCGGCAGCACGGTTGCTGCCAATGAGCAGCTCACTTCCGCTGGCACCATCACGGTGAATCCTGGCGCGGTCCTCCGTGTCCTTAGCGCCGCCAACATCGGTGCCACCGCCACCACGGTGAACACCAACAACGACGGCATCGGTGCCTTCGGCCTCGGTTACAATGGTGCGCTTCCAGGCTCGGTCACCTTCGCAACCACCAGCGGCACGGTGGACGGCACCCTCGCCATCGACGTGCTCGGCTACAGCACAGCGGTGGATCTCGGCGCACTCGGACCCAACAACCGCGTCTTCCTCGGTTCCACCTCAGGCGGTAACTACACCGCCGCCACACTCGGCGCGGGTGCGGGCAGCGCCTATCGCCTCGGCACCGGCGGCAGCACGCTCACCATCAACTCATCCGTCCTCACCGGAGCCAACTCCGTCATCGTCGGCGCGGTTTCCGGCACACCCGGAGCCAACCTCATCGGCAACGGCGGTACGGTCGTTCTTAACACCCCGAACGCCTACACCGGCGGCACCACCATCAATGGCAACGCTGTCGTCCAGGTCGGTAACGCTGGAGCGCTCGGCTCCGGCACGATCTCCTTCAACAGCGGCACCCTGCAGGGCAACCAATCCGGTCTTGGCAATGGAGTGGGCCACATCACCATGCTCCAGCCGTTTAACATCAACAACGCCGTCAACTTCACCGGCACGGGTGTCCTCAGCGCCCTCGCCGGATCAGGCAATCTCATTGGTGCCTTCGCGGCGGATGGCTTCATCGGTTCCGGTGCCCCCCAGGCTGACCTGACCTTCAGTGGCGGGGTGAATCTCGCCGGTGCCACCTACCGCGCCCTCAGCGTGGCGGATGCCTCACGCATCGTCACCCTCTCCGGTGTCGTTTCCGGTGCCTCCACCCTCGTCAAGACCGGTGTCGGCATCCTGCGCCTGACCAACCCCGGCAACACCTACACCAACACCGCCATCAGCCAGGGCACCCTGGCCCTCAGTGCCACCGGTAATCTCCCCGGCAACATCCTCCTCAACTCCGGCACCCTCGCCGGTTGGGACCGCGATTTTACGGTCACTAACAACATGCAGTTGATCCAGAACAGCACCATTGATGTGGGCGCGGCCACCACGACGACGGCCAGCGGCATCATCAGCGGTGACTTCACCTTCATCGGCGCGCAGACCGGCCTCACCAAGACCGGCCTCGGCACCTTGGTCCTCAGCGGAGCCAACACCTACCTTGGTGCCACCACCATCAATGCCGGTGTCCTCAGCATCAGCGCCGACAACAACCTCGGCAGCGTCGGCGGACTCAATGTCACGCCCGGCGGGGTCGCTTTTGGCGGCGGCCATCTCGCGGTCACGGCCACGAACACCTCCAACCGCGTGCTGACCATGACGGGTGCGGGCAGCATCCATGTCGCCGCAGGTCAGACCTACACAAACAACGCATTGACTGCTAACAGCACCGGCCTCCTCACCATCAACGGCCCCGGCACCGTCATCCTGAACGGCAACCAGACCGGTGGCAATCTCCACGACAACACCGCCATCAGCAACGGTGCCACCTTGCTGACCCAGGCCACTACCGGCACGCCCTTCGGCGATGTCGCTGTCACGATCAACGGCGGCTCCCTTCGCGTGAACACCAATGGCCCCGGTGCCGCCTTCACCATCCCGACCGTCAACTTCGCCGGTGGTTCCTTCATCCGCCTTGATGCGATGATGGGCAATGACATCCAGCTTACCGCGACGACCTTGGCTCGTGTCGGTGCAGGCACCCTGGCCATCGTCCCCGGTGTGGATGGCAACCTCGGCAACACCGTCGGCGCAGACGCCCGCGTCCTCAGTGGCACCATCCTCGGTCAAGTCACCACGACCTTCCAGCAACTCGACACCCTCAACAACATCGGCGGCTTCAACGGCCTCAATGTCAATGCCGCCGCTGGTTCCATTCTCCGCCTCGCCTCCAGCACGGATGCCTCCGCCAGCTTCGTCAGTTACGACCCGGTCCTCGGATTCATCAGCGCCAGCCCGATTTCGGCCCTGACGAACACCTTCACCGGCTCCACCGATGCCACCATCGCCAACATCACCTCGGCCACCGCAATCACCGGCACAGCCAGTGTCTTTGGTGTCACCACCACCGCCAACATTTCCGGCGGCACGCTGAGTGTGCGCAGCATGAACCTCAATGATATGGGTGCTCTCATCATCAATGGCACCAGCACCATCAGTTCCAATGTCCTCTTCAATGGCTTCGCGCCTTCGGTGAACCTCACCGGTGCCTCGACCAATGCGACCACCACCGTCACCCTGCCAAGCACCGCCGGTCTCGTCGTTGGCCAGGGCATCAGCGGTCCCGGCATCCCCGCCGGAGCCACCATCGCCACTATCGCCAGCGGCACCACCATCACGATCAGTGTTGCAGCTACCGCCACGGCTTCAAACCTCACTCTCGCCGTCAATTCGGCCACCACGGGTGCCAGTGAAGGCATCATCTACGTCAGTGGCAATGCAGGGGTCGCCGGCACCATCAGCGGCGGTGTGATCGGCCGAACCCTCACCAAGACCGGTGCGGGCGCCCTCACACTCTCAGGCAACAACAGCGTTTACGGTGCTCTCACCGTGAACAACGGCACGCTGACCCTCGGCAGCGGAGCCACCGTCAAACAGACCACAGCCCTCGTCCTCAACGATACCGCCAAACTCAACGTCAACGGCGGAAACACCACCATCGCCAGCCTCGCTGGCACCGTTGGCACCGTCGGCAACGCCGCCAACACCGCCGGCACGCTGACCATCAGCGGCATCACCGGCACCACCTTCCTCGGCAATATTGTGGACGGTATCAATGGAGGCACCGGCACCACCGCCCTGGTCAAGAACGGCACCAGCACGCTGATCCTTGAAACCATCACCGCCAACAACACCTTCGCCGGCCAGAACAGCTTCACCGGCGGCGTGACCATCAATCAGGGCCAGATCACCGTTCGTGATCCGCTCGGCCTCGGCGGTGCCAATGGCACCACACCCGGCACGGTCACTCTCAATGGCAGCACCGGCACCAGCGGCGTCCTCGCCCTCAACAGCAATGGTGGCGGCCCGAACGGCGTCATTGTTTATGGTCAGTCCGCCGGAACGCCCAATGGCCTCAATGTCGTCTCCACCGGTTACAGCACCATCAACGTGGACCGCGTAAGCGCGAATACCGGCAACCAAATCCAGATCGGCAACTTCTCCGTCGCCAATAACACCCTCATCCTCACGGGGGGTAACAGCTACGGTCTCAAAGTCGCCGGCACCACCACCCTCGGCGGCGCTTACGCCAACTTCACCACCACCACTCGTGTACCGACTTACCTCGAACTGGCCGGAACGATCACCGGCGCGGGTTCGCTGAACAAAATCGGCGGTGACGGCTTCGGCACGGTGCGCATCTCCGGCACCGCCAACAACTACACGGGCGGCACCACCGTCCAGACCGGTGCCCTTCAGATCACTGGCACCACCGGCACCCCGCTCGGTGGATCGGGCAGCAATGCGGTCGTCAGCGTCAATGTTGGCGCGGCCCTCCGCATCGCGGGCAATGGCAGCCTCGGTGGCGTCGCCACGCTGAACCTCAACAGCAACGTCAACAACCTGCCGGCGCTCGTCCTCGACACCGATTACAATCCCGGCACCGGGCTGAATTCCATCATCAAGCTCAACGGCGGCTTCGGAGCCTCACTCCAGCTCTCTGTGCCTGCCTTCAACACCGCCCTGGACATGGCCACCTTCGGCAACGGTAGCTCCTTCCTCGGCGGCTACGGCAGCAATGAAATCCAATACATGGCCCCGACCCTCGGTGTCGGCGCGGGCAACACCTACCGCATTGGTGCCAATAACGGCCCGAACTTCGCCTTCGTCGGCTCTGACAACGTCCTCGGTTCCGCCAGCGGCGCTGGCACAGCCCGCGTCATCATCGGCACCCAGCTCGGCAACCTCAGCGGCGGCAGCATCACCAACGGCAGCGGCACCGTCATCTTCCGCAACTCCAACGACTACTCCGGCGGCACCTCCATCAGCAAGGGCTCAGCCGTCTTAATTGACACCGGCTCCACCGCCACCCCGCTCGGCAGCGGCGTCGTCGAGGTCTATGGCACTCTGACCCTGGGCGCCCCCGGCGGCCTGAACAGTCCGTCGTTCTACAACTCAAACACGAACGCCAACAGCAACGTCATTCAGCTCCGCCCCGGCGGCGTGCTCACCATTCAAGACCAGCTCGGTGCCGTCGCCGACGGCCAGGGCCGCTGGGCCGATGCCACCGGTCAGGATATCAATGGCGGTGTCTTCCGCTACGTCGGTGTGGCCAATGCGCAGTCCTTTGAGCAGGTCGGCACACTGACCGCCAACAAGGGCTCCACCATCCAGGTAGCCCGCCCTGCCGGTGCAGGCTCCGTGACGTTGTCGGCCGCTGGCCTCGTCCGCGGCACCAATGGCACGCTCCTGATCTCGGACAGCTCACTGGCCCTCGTCGGCACCGTGAACACCACGACGCAATCCAGCGCCTTGGGTCTGATCAATAACACCAGCACGACTGCTCCGACCTCCTTTGCCCGTCTCGTGGTTTCCGGCACTGCTCCGGCCACTGCTGGCACCGGTCTTCGCCTCGGCACCGGTGTGACCGCAGCCGGTATCGTCGCCCCCTGGGTCATTGATTCCCAGAACAACACCTTCGTCACCTACAGCCCCTCCAACACTCTTGGGGTGGCTAACAGCGGCTTCCAGTCCCTCCTCAGCAGCCAGACCGCTTCCACGAATGGTGTGGGTGCGACTCCAGGCTCCGGCCAGGTCGGTTACAGCCACGTTTATAACATCGCCGCTGGCACCATCAACGTGGATCCCGGTGCAGGCAGCGTGATCGACATCGCCGCCGCAGAAACCCTCGGTGTGAACATCAACACCTACGCCGCCCGCATCAGCGGCAACCTCACCCCGACCGCCACCTTCAACACCATCACCTTCGCGGGTGGTGATGCCGCCTTCGGTGGTCTGCTCTTCACCGGCACCCCGACCGTCAGCCCCGTCATCGCGGCGACCGCCACGACCAAGGCCGAGACCCTCGCCATGACACTCGCCTTCGGCGCGCGTGAGGCCATGATCTACACCGGCGGCAATGCCGTCATCAATGCCCAGATCACCGGCAGCGGCGGCCTCACCAAGTTCGGCGGCTCCCAGCTCCTCATTAGTTCCAGCAATAGCGGACTGACGGGCAACATCACCGTCAACCAGGGTACCTTGTTCCTCCAGAATCCGGTCTCGAACTCCGGCACCGCCATCGCCAGCGCCACGAACAGCCAGAACATCATCCTCAACGGCCACACCGGCGTCGGCAGCGTGCTCGTCATCGACAGCCTGCTTTCCAACAATGCGGGTCGCGACTCCAACATCGCCAGTGGCATCCGCCTCACCGGCAACATCGGCAGCAATGTCTTCGTCAATGCGGATTCCCGCATCACGAGCAACAACCAGGCCTTCATGCAGCGGATCAACAATCTGACGATTGCCGATCTAGGAGCCAATTCGCCGATCTACCTCGACCTGGTCCAGAACGGCCTCACTGTCACCGGCACCACCACCCTGGGAGCCAACACCACCTTCATCAACTCCGCCTTCGGAGCCTCCAACCAGAGCATCCTCGAAGGCATCGTCAGCGGTGCGGGCGCCGTCGGCGGCAAGTTGGTCAAGACTGGGAACGGTGGCCTGACCTTTGCCAATGGCGCCAACACCTTCGGCACCGATGGTGCGATCGGCCTCGAAGTCTGGGCCTCCACCCAGGTCACCGCCACCGGCGCGGTCATGAGCACCTCGCTCACCGGCACGCCCTTCGGTGTGGGTGACATCAATCTCCTCCCCGGCACCCTCATCCGCCTCGCGGACGCCTCCAACATCGCCAACCAGAGGGTCATCTCCAACAGCGATGCCTGGGGTTACTCCGGCGTGTCCATCGGTTACAACAACAACGGCGCGGCCCTCACCCAGGCGAACATCCTCTCCATCCTGACGGGCGGTGCCGCCACCGACGGCAAGATCCAGTTGCTCACCACCGGCAGCACCCGCGGGGTCATCTCCCTCGACAACGGCGTCCAGTATGGCGCGTTGAACATCGGAGCTATGGAAACCGCCCTCAACGCCGACGGCGGTGCCGTCGAGCACCTCCGGCTCGGTACCATGACCAGCGGTGCGATCAACCAGCTCTACTTCGCTCCGACCCTCGGAGCTTCCACCGACGGCATTTATCGCCTCGGCGGTGGTGGCAACCAGGGCACCCTGCGGATCGGTGCCGCTGCCTTTGAAAACGTCCTCACCGGCGGTAACACCGTCCACATTGGTGCCCTCGTCGGCGATGTTGGCAGCAATGCCTACAACAATCAGTCCGTCATCAACGGTAACTTCAACCTCTCCCTCGCCAACCGGAACAACTACACCGGTGACACCTGGGCCAATCGTGGAACGACGCTCAATCTCGAAAACAACTTCGCCCTCGGTTCCGGCAAGTTGATCGTCAATCACACCAGCGCTACTGGCGTGAACATCGGGCAAGCATCGGAAGGCGCGCTCCAGACCTTCGGTGGTGCCATGAGTCCCCTGAACAATGTTGACCTCGCCGCCGATCTCCGCTGGCAGGGCAATGGCGACCTCGTCTTCCGTGGCAACGTCAACCTCGCCCCTGGCGGCGTTGGTGGCACCCGTGTTCTGGAAGTCGGCATCGGAACCCAGCCCTCACTCGTCGGTATCAACGGCATCATCAGCGGCAACGGCAGTAACCTGATCAAGAGCGGCAACCAGACCCTCGTCCTCAATGGCCTGAACACCTACACCGGCACCACCACACTGGCGCCTACCGGTCAGCAAGCTGGGGCATTCTCCGGGTTGGTGATTGGCACCAACGTGCTTCCAAACGTCGCTGGTGCTCTTGGTAACAGCAACACCCCACTCCTCTATAATGGGGCGGGTCAGGCTGGGAACAACGCCGGCATTGCTCTGAGTGGGCAGATCACTTTTGGACGCGACATCATTGTCAGCAACACCACAGATACCACCAACGTCTCCATCCTTGGTAACTCGCTCTACACTTCCAAGCTCACCGGTGGCACCAGCATCATCGCGGGCGGCACCAACCGCATCACCCAGTTCCAGGCTGTCAACACCGGTCGCTTCGAACTGCTCGGCCCGATCACCAGCAACGGTGCCGTTAACGTCCGTATCGGTGACAATGCCGCCACCGCGATCCGCTCGGGTGTCGTTTACTTCGGCGCGGATGCCAATGGCTTCTCGCAGAACACCTATTCTGGAACCACCTTCTTGGATGCCGCCCGCATCGTCATTGGCGCGGATTCCCTCTATTCTGGCCCGGCGAATCTCTTGACCATCATCAGCAGCCCCTTCGGCACGGGTACCGTTCTCTTCGGCTCTGGATCAAGCAACGGCGGCACGTCCATCGGCTCAGATGGTGCCAACCGCATCATCGCGAATGCCCTCGCTGGCATGGGAACCGCTGCCACCTTGCCGGTCACCTTTGAAGGCCGTGGCAACCTCACCTTCATCAACACCACCGCGCTGAACCTCAACACCGAAGCCACCACCCTCCGTCAGCGGAACTTGGTGGTCAATACGACCCAGGGCGTGATCCAGCTTGATGCGAACCTCACGTTGACTGCGACTGAAGGCACCAACTTGGTCAAGCAGGGTGGCGGCATCTTGGTCTATACCGGCACCAATCAGGCGTCGAACCGAATCACCACCAACGCCAACTACGGCACCTCATGGTTCATTGATGCCGGTCAACTCCGCGTGACCAATGACAACAACCTCGGTGACACGTCCATTCTATTTGCAGTTGGCACCCCCGCCCACATCGTGGCGGGCCTGCCTTCCGACGTGCAATTGCGCGGCGGTACACTTTCCGTGGGCGGCTCCTTCACCTCGGCGCACCAGTTCCTCCTGAACACGGCCGCCAGTTCCATTGAGGTCTCCGGCAGCAATACCTTTGGCATCGTCCTCCCTATCAGCGTTGCGAACACCGGCTCCGCCCAGGCGCTCAGCAAGATCGGCACCGGCACTCTCGTCCTCAACTCCACCCCGAATGTGAACACCAGCCTCACCATCGGCGGAGTTCCCGGCGGCGGCGGCACTGTGCTCACGCAGATGACCACTGGTACGCCCTTTGGCGCAGGTGCCATCACCGTCACCGATGGAACCCTGGCCCTTCAAGGCACCGTGGGCACTGCTCCAGTCGGCGTCGTCGTCGGCACCGCTCAAGCAGCAGCCAGCTACATCATCAATGTCGGCAATAACGCAGGCATCGTCCCCGGTATGACCATCACCAACGCCAGCATCCCGGCCGGCGCTGTGGTGACGGGGGTTTCCGGCAACAATATCACGATCAGCGCGCCGACCACGGCAGCCATCGCTTCCGGTCAGGCCCTTACCTTCGGCGTCGTCAACCAAGCTCTCACCGCCACCGCCATGACCTACAACGCCGGTCGCATCCAGCTCACCAAGGGCACCGGAGTGACCTCGACTTTGAATCTGAGCGGCACCCTCACCCGCGGCAGCAACGGCATGGCGACGATTGTCTCGTCGAACTTGGCCACAGACCTCGGCACCAATGAGCGTTTCACCGTCACCACGACGCCTCCGACCAACGGCAGCGGCATCCTCGCCCTTCCTTCTATCGTTGGTCGCGCCTCGACCGGTGCGGATACGAATTCGCTGAACTTCCTCCGTTACGACGTGACCAACGGCTTCCTCCTCCACAATGCGTCCCTGGCCTCCGACCTCAGCGTGTCCGCCGCTACCTCTCTGGGTGATTTCAGCGCTGCCCAAGTTGTGGCTGCCGGCACAATCGATCTCCTCGCCCTCCGCACCAGCTCTAACATTAGCGCGACCGATGGCACCTCGCTCCTCCGTCTCTCCAATGGCGGTCTCATCATGAACGGCGCTGCTGGCACTGGAGTGGCTCCTGTCATCAGCAGCAATCTCCGCTTCGGCATCGGCGGCACCGCTCAGGAAGCCCTCGTCTGGGGCAGCGGCGGTCAGGCTGGTGCTTCCACGATTTCTGGTAACTTTGAAGCCGCCGACTTCACCAAGGGCGGCGCAGGAACCCTCCTCCTCTCCGGAACGGCCAATGTCATGGCCCCGCTCACCACCGGTCTGCGCAATCTGAGCATTCAGGAAGGCACGGTGCGCTTCGCTGGCCAAAGCAGCGTCCCGCAGTCCGGCCTGATCAACCTCGTCGTCAACAGCAGTGCCAACGGCTTTGACCTCAATGGCCAGACCATCACCGTCGGCGGCCTCTCCGGCTACGGTCGCGTGATCAACAGCGGTGCCTCTAACACCCTCACGGTGAACACCGGCATCGGCCAGAGCACTACCTTCACCGGCACCCTCAACGGCACCCTGGCCCTCACGAAGTCCGGCGACGGCACCCTGACCCTGAACCCACCACGCAACGCCGATGGCGCATCCCTCGCCAACACCTACAGCGGTGGCACCATCATCAATGCAGGCCGCGTCACCAGCGCCAACGCCGTCGCCCCGGTCAGCACTGGCACCCTCGCCGTCCGTAACACCCTCGCCCTCGGCACCGGCCCCATCACCCTCAGAGGCGGTATCCTCGACCTCGCTGCCATCGCTGGCAACGGCTACGCCGCAGGCGAACTCACCGACGGCATCCCCACCATCCAGTTCGGATCCGGCAGCGGCTACAACGTCACGATTGATGCCTTGAATAGCTTTGGTCAGGCCAACACCACTTCAGCTCTCGCCACCGGCGCGGCTCCTGTGGCCTGGAACCTGATCAATAACGTCACGCTCAATGCCAATAACCTCACCTGGACCGGCGGTCAGAACACCAACGTCCAGATCAACGGCACCCTCGCCGTGAACGGGGCAGGGGAGACCTTCCTCAATACCCTCAACCAAGGTGTGATCAGCGGCAAGATCGACGCGGCTGGCAAGACCCTCGTCAAGACCGGTGCCAGCAACCTTTTCCTCACCAACGGCGACACCGGGTCCGGTGCCAACGACGTGGGAGCTTGGAGGCTCATGGCTGGCACGACCGAAGTCCGCCTCTCCAATGGCGCTTCCAATCCGCTCGGTTCCGTTGCCCCGATCACGCTCAACGGTGCCACTCTTAACATCCGTCACGACGGTGACAACACCTCCGCGATGCAGAGGCTCACCACCTTCGCGAACAATAATCTGACCATCGGTTCCACCGCCGGAATCGGCAGCGGCAGCTACATCGGCAGCGGCGCGGTCGTGCTTAGTCTGGATCGCGGCACGGGCGCAGGTGCCTCCAACAAGACCATCAAGTTTGGCGACCTCAACTTCGGTGGTCCGCTCGGTACGCCGAGCTTGAGGGTCAATATGGCGAATGGCTATCACATGGAAGTCAGTGCCTTCACCTTGGTCAAGGACGCCCTGATCGATCTCAGCACCGGCAGCCCGAACCTGACCATCAACGGCAACATCAGCGGCAACGGCACCATCCAGAAAACCGCCAGCGGCAACTTCTTTATCAACAGCAACAACGCGGCCACCTTCGCGGGCGGTTTTGTGAGCGCAGGCGGCACCACCTTCTTCGGCACCTTTGAAGGCAACGTGATCACTCTCAGCGATACCCCCGGCAGCATCCCCGGTCTCGTGGCGTCTTCCAACTACGGCACCGGTAACGCACTCATCCAGCCCGCCACCGCCATCCAGTTCAACAGCACTGACAACAAGGTCGGTTCTGGCAGCGTCGATCTCCGCAGCAACGCGATGGCCAACTACGGTATCCTGCGCATGGCTGCCAATGCCCCGCTCTCCGACTTTAATCTCCTCATCGGTAACCTCGGCGGACCTCAAGATACCTCCTACTTCGGTCTTGCCGGTGGCAATGGCTTCAACGGCGGCGGCAAGAATGCAGGCAGCGCCATCATCGCCCTCAACACCGTCTATACCCAGACCATCGACCTCGCCAAGATCGGTGACGGCACCGCCTTCCTCGGTTCCACCACCAACGGCGTCGGCCTCAACGGCAGCTACAACGCCGCCACCCTCGGCGTTGGCGCAGGCAACACCTACCGCCTCGGCGCGGGTGGCAGCATCCTCTATGTCGCCAGCGACATGGCGAACAGCAACGTGCTCACCGGCACGGGTGCGGCCCTGACCGTCGGCATGCCCCACAGCGGCCTGAACGCGGACACCATCACCGGCGGCAATGGTCGCGGCACCGTGGTGCTGATGACCAACAACAACTACGGCGGAGCCACCACCGTCAACCGCGCCAGCACCCTCGAGTTCCGCGGAAGCCTGACCACCAGCAGCTTCGACACTTGGGGCACCCTGACTGCCGGGGGTCTCGGCGGCACCTTCATGAACGCGGCTGGCACCGCCCCCCTCACGGCCAACATCACGTTGCGCAACACCTCCGAACTCCGCTTTGATTACTCCACCGGTCTCCTCGCCACCAACCGCCTCGAAGGCTACGGCGGTCAGGGCCGTTGGGATGACGACACCAATGTTGTCCTCAATAACTCCACAGTCCGCCTCCTCGGCAACCGCGACATCGAAGTCACGGAAACGATCGGCGACCTCACCGTCGGCAAGTTCGGCCAGCTCGCCATCCAGCGCGATCTGCTGAACCGCACCGTGACCCTCGTCGTCGGCGGCGGAGCCGGAGCGGACATCACCCGCCAGACCCCCCAGACCAACAACGGCCTCGCCATCACCGGCAACGTCGGCACCCTCCAGATCAACCCAGCCAACGGTGGCCAGCTCGGCAGCGACGAGCGCATCAAGCTCTTCGGCGGCACCGGAGCCACCGGCCTCGTCGCCCTCGGCGGCATCACCAACGGCATGGTTGCCCCTTGGATCATTAACGGTGGTGAAATCCAGTTCCTCACCTACACCGCAGACAACGGCTTTGTGAACGCGGGCTTTGATGGCGTCCGCAGTGGTGCCCTAGGGACCACCAGCGTCCCGACGGAGCGCACCTTCATCAATGCGGCAGCCTCGATGATCGGCGGCGGCGGCCTCGCCCTCGACACCTATGCATTGCGTCTCGATTTTGGCATCACCTTTGCCTCCGGCACTGCGGCAGCCACGGATCGGATTCAAATTCGGAGCGGCGGCTTGATCGCGAACACAGCCGCAGCAGCCATTGCCCCAGGCATTTCCTTCGGCACGGCACCGCAGGAAGCCAATATCTTCAACAACAACAACTTGATCATCGGCACCCTCGCCACAGCCGGCAACACCACCGGCCAGATCACGAACGCCACGAACATCGTCAAGCACGGCGGGGGCAACCTCTTCATCGATGCCAAGCAGGACAGCTTCAATGGCAACTACATCGTGAACCAGGGCAGCATCTTCTTCCGCTCCACCACGATTCAGACCAACCTCGGCGGCACCGCGACGCTCGCCCAGATGAACGCCGGCACCAACGGCCTCGTCGTCATCAACAACCACGGCAGTGTGTTCGGTCTCCGCTCCGATGTGGCCAATACCGTGTATAACCTCGGTTTGGTCATCGGCGAGGGCAACCCGCTCGCCTTAATCAGCAACGATCGCGCCGCTGGCACCGCCAACGTGCTGAGCATCCTCACCGGTGGCATCCGCTTCGGTGGTTCCCCCGGCGAGCAGGGACAGTCCTTGTTGATGCAAAACGCGGCGAACAACGTCGCCCTCCAGGTCAATGGCCCGCTCGCACTCAGCGCCGCCACTATGGAAGGCGCGCCCGCCTACAACTTCATCCGCACCGACCCAACCCTCACGGTTTACGGTCAGGTCACGGGAGGAGCTTCCCTCATCCACACCGGCGGCGGTCTGCTTGAACTTGGCAACGGCTTCACCGGCTTCAACAACGGCATCAACACCTTCACCGGCGGCATCCAAAACGTCCAGGGCACCGTGAACGTCCGCGGCACCACCACGGGCACGCCGGCCAACTTCGCCACCCTCTTCAGCGGGATCAACAACGGCGGTATCGGCTCCGGCGACGTGACGATGTATTCCGGCACCCTGAACCTCCTCATCGACGGTGCCAACACCACCACCCGCGAGCGCTACGTGGTCGGCAACAACGCCGCAGGCAACAACCTGATCATCAACGGCTCCTCCACCGTGACCGTGAACCGCAATGTCGCAGGCACCGCCGCAAACAAGCACCTCGTCTTCAAGGATCTCACCATCGGCAGCTCGACGCTGACGGTCACGGCTGGTAACGGCTACTTTCTCGAAATGAACGGTAATACCAACCTCACGGGCACCCCGCTTCTCAATGTCGGCGGTGACATGCTCCTCAACGGTGCCATCAACGACGGCGCAGGCTCCGCTCCTGGCACCATCGGCCAAGCCATGATTAAGGGCGGTGGCGCAAGCATCTGGCTCAACGGCACCACCAGCACCTTCGGCGGACTCTACGCCGGATCGACCAGCGCCAACGGCCTCGGCATCGTCGTCAACGGCGGCCTGCTCCGCTTCGGTGATGTGAACAGCGAGAACGGCACCGCGATGAACCTGGACACCATGCTTCGCGGCAGCACGATCCGGATCAATCCGACCGGCGGCATCTTCCTCACCAACCCGGCCAACATCAACTTTGGCACGGGTCAGGTGGAGCTCCTCAGTTCCGGCTCACAGATGTCTCTCTTCCGCGTGCAGAGCGCAGCATTGAACCAGGCCTTCCTGCAGAATGCGCTGAGCAGCAACTCCCAAGGCGTGATTGCCCTGAATGCCTCCATCGCCAATCCGCTGAATCTCGCCACCATCGGCAACGGTCGCTCCTTCTTTGGTGCGACTGCCAACGCCGACTACACCGCCGAAACCCTGGGCGTCGGGGCCGACAACATCTATCGCATCGGCGGCGGTGGTGCCCGTCTCAACTTCGATTCGCCATCCGTGATAGGCGTCTTCGTCGAAGGAGCAGCGCCGGGCACTCGGGTGCTGTTTGGAAATCAGGCCGGCAACGGCAACAGCGGTGAAACGGACATCCGTGACATCTACACCTACACCGGCGGCACCGTCATCAGCCGCTCCTCCAGCCTCCTGACCCGCACTGCGACGACCGGAGCCAATGGCCCCCTCGGCAACGGTGGTGCCGTGGACATCTTCGGTCAGGTCCGTCTCTACAGTGGTGCCACGCTGCTTAACTTTGCTGGCACGGCTAATCAGTATGCCGTCAACCTCCACCCCGGCTCGGTGTTGTGGCTGGACAACGAAGCCTCCACCCAGAACCGTTGGTTTGACACCACCCCCGTCAATCTGGACGGTGCTCAACTTTACCTGCGCTCGATAAACAACGCAGCTCTGACCTCGACGGAAGTCGTTGGAGACATCACCTTCGGCCGAGGTGCCTCGATCCGCGTTCAGAAGGGTGTTGCCGCCGGTGACATGCAGTTGACGACGTCCAACCTCATCCGCTCGGGTGTTGGCAGCACGCTGTCCATCATCTCCACCGCCGGGAACCTCGGTGTGGCAGGTAACAATGACTCGGAGCGCGTGGTCGTCACCGGAACCAGCACCGGAGCCATCGTCGGCGGCATCAAGCCGGCCTACTACGTCAACGCCACCGACAACACCTTCGTGACCTATGGTGCCAATGGCTTCGTCAACGCAGCCTACAGCAACACCTTCAACGCAGGCACGTTCACGGCCGCCACCACCGGCACCAGCGTGGTGGACGTCACCACCGCCGCCATGGTCCTGATCCAGGACCAGACCGTGTATGCCCTGCGCACCAACCAGAACATCAGCAGCGGGGTTGGCCAATACAACACCCTCACCTTCGCGGATGGCACGACCGATGCGGAGCGCGGTGGTCTCATCACCACCGGTACGCCGACCATCGCGACCAACCTGAGGTTCGGCACCACGGGCACCAAGGAAGGTATCATCTACACGGCTGGTAACACCATCCTCAGCGGTGACATCTACGCAGGCAGCATCACCAAATTCGGTGGCAGCACGCTGACCATCGCCAAAGACCAGACCGCCGCCGCCAACGGCACCGGCTTTGCGGGTAACTGGACCGTCAATGGCGGTGCCCTGACCCTGAACACCTTCGGCGCTTCCGGTGACGGCGGCACGATCACCCTGAACGCCAGCGGAATCACTTCCGGTTCCGGCACGACCCTGAACCTGTCTGCCGCCCCCGGTAGCACGCTCAACGGCCAATACACCATGGGCCGCATCATCGCAGTTGACAACGCCATCGTCGCCGCCACTCCGGGCACGGATACAGCCATCGGCATCGGTGCCCTTGAAGTCCATTCGACCGACACGACTGGACTCTCCCCCGCACGCCTCAGCGTCAACTTGGCCAGCGTTCGCTCCGCCCTCAATGCTGGAACCCTCTTCCTCACCGGCGCGGGCAACTCCATCCTCTCCATCAATGCCAGCGGCTTCAACAATCAGATTACCGCGGGCACTACTGGCACCGGTCTAAACGTCGCCGGCCTAAATGGCAGCCGCGACCTCATCAAGTGGGGCAACGGCAACCTCTGGGTCGGCGGCAACAACACCAGCTTTACGGGTAACGTCAGCATTGAGCAAGGCGCGCTGGGGATCACCAACGCCAACGCCCTCGTTAACGCCGCCAGCATCACGGCCAAGCGCTACGGCATCCTCGACATCCTCACCACCGGCTTCACCAATGCCGTGACCTACGAGGCTGGCTCCATCGAGCGCTGGAGCGTGGACAACGCCCGCAGCGGCACCATCAACCTCGGCGCGGGTTCCCTCCAAGTGAACGCCGACCAAAACACCACCACCGCGACGATTCAGATGAACGGCGGTGCCATCGAAGGCTTCCTCCGCACCGATGACGTGTCGAGCGGCAACAACGGCCTCGTCTTCCGCACCCTCGGCTCCGGCGTCAGCATCAGCCTGCTCGGCAACTCCTTCGTCGGCCAGAACGCCTTCACCGATGGCCCGAACGGCACCGACAACGGCAGGACTCAGGACATCACCACCGGTGTCGGCCCCGATACCAACAACAACAGCGAACTCGTCGCCAACGCCCGCGGAGCCATCCTCGAAATCAAGGGGGACATCAGCGGCGCAGGCGGCCTCACCAAACAGAGCTCTGACACCGTCATCCTCTCCGGTACCAACACCTACCTTGGCGCGACCAACGTCGCCAACGGCACCCTCCGCCTCGGTTCCGGAACCGCCCTGCCCACCGGCACCAACGTCACCACCTCCGGTCGCGGTGTCCTTGACCTCGGCGGCTTTAATGCCTCCATCGGCAATCTGAGCAGCTCTGTCATCACCGGGGCCGTCTTCAACAGCTCCGCAGGCTTCATCACCAACAGTGCCACGGTCATGAAGACCCTCACCGTCACCCCAACGGCGAGCAGCACCTACGGCGGTGTAATCCAGAACAACGTCGCCGTGACGAAGGCCGGTGGCCAGAAACTCATCTTCACCAACGTGAACACCTACACGGGTGAGACCAATGTGAACGGCGGCATCCTCGAAGTCACCCACGCCACCGGCACCGCAGGCACCGCCGTGATCGACGGCATCAAAAACACCTCCAAGCTCACCGTTGCTAACGGAGCAACCTTCAATGCGGTGACCGGTAGCATCGGCGGCACCCTGACCCTCGCGGGCACCAGCGGCACCACCCTCGAACTCGCTGGCGGCAGCCGCCTAGGTGTCGAAGTTGGTCCCAACACCGGCACCAACGTCGGCAGCAACGCGGGTGAAAACACCGGCAGCAGCATCCGCCTCAATCCAGGTGCTGTGGCCTCCGTGACGGGCAACGTGACGGTGGATGCCTACTTCCTCCCGGGCATCGTCACCCACGCGGGCAAGTCGGACATCCTCGTCGCCCAGGGCGGCGGTCTGACAAGCGGTGGTGGCACCTACACCGTCGGTAACCTCTACAACGTGACCAACTTCACCGTCACCGGCATCACCGCGACCAACACCCTTGTTCAGTTCGATGTGGCTGCTGCCACTGCCCTCGCCGATGCCTATTGGAAGGGCGGCTTCGCCGGAAACACCAATGTGTGGGCGGTTTCCAACGGCTCGAGCCAGAGCAACTGGGCCACCAACCTCGCTGGAGCTGATACGGGTCTTGTTCCCGCCTCCACGACCAACGTGTTCCTCTCGGTCACCACTCCGACCGATCAGAATAACATGGTCCTCGGTTCCAACATGAGCATCAACAGCCTGACGCTCAATGCCACCAGCGGGACTCCAGTGGTTCTCCAAAGCACGGGTGATTACACCCTCACGATCGGTGGAGCCGCAGCGATTACCTCGGATGCAACTTCTGGCGCAGCCACCTTTAACAACAAGATCGCCCTGACGAACGCCACTCCGACCATCGCGGTCAATAGTGCGAACACGCTCACCCTCGCCGGACAGGTGAGCGGAGCGGCAACCTCACTGACCAAGACCGGCACCGGAACCCTGGTCCTCAGCGGAGCCAACACCTATACGGGCGCGACCACCATCAGCGCCGGCATCCTCAGCGCCGCCAACGACCTCGCTCTCGGCACGGCACCGGGCAACACCACCGTGGCCAACAATGGCTCTCTCGAAGTTCAGGGCAATGTCACCATCGCCTTCGAAACTCTGAATCTGACAGGCGACGGGGCCACCGTGGGTGCGGACACCAGCGGCGGTGCCCTGCGCAACCTCAGCGGGAACAACATCGTCACCGGTGCCATCACCTTGGGCACCCCCGGCGCGACCCTCCAGTCCGACGCCGGAACCTTGAACATCAACGGCGGCATTACCGGTGCCTTCCCGCTGACCGTCGAAGGCGCGGGCAATACCGTGATCAACGGCATCATCGGAACCGGTGCTGGGACTCTCATCAAGAACGACACAGGCACACTGACCCTCGCCAACGCCAACACCTACACCGGTGCCACCACCATCAACGGCGGCACGGTGGTCGTTTCGAATGCTCTTGGCTTGGGCACTGTCGCAGGCGGTGCCACCGTCGCCGCCGGCGCGACACTTAACATCAGCGGGGTGACCGTGGCCGAAACGCCCGTGACACTCAACGGCGCTGGTTTTGGCGGCAACGGTGCCCTCACTGGCACAGGCACCGCCACCTTGAGCGGCGCATCAGTCGTCATGGCTACCAGCAGTTCCGTCGGAGCCGCCAGCGCATCAGATATTCTCACCATCAGTGGTGTGATTTCTGGCACGGGCACGAATCTGACTAAAGTCGGCGACGGCAAGGTCATCCTCTCTGGAACCAACACCTATACTGGAACGACCACTATCAATGCGGGCACCTTGCAGATCGGCGATGGTGGCACCACCGGCACCATCAGCACCTCTGTTGGGCCTGTCACTAACAATGGTGCGCTTGTGGTGAATCTGGCCACACCAACCGCACTCGCCTTTGCACAACAAATCACTGGATCGGGTTCCTTCCAGCAGGCAGGAACGGGCATTACCACCTTGTCCAACACCACCAACGACTACTCTGGCAGCACCAACGTCAGCAATGGCGAATTGCGTATCACTGGCAGTTTGACTGGAACCGGCGCTGTGACCGTCGGCGAAACTGGCGGTGCCATTGGCACGCCTCCCGCGATTCTGGCAGGTGCGGGCAACGGCACCACCACCGGTGTCATCGCCGGTGCGGTCACCGTCGGCAGTCCGACCAGCGTCGGCATCATCGCTCCGGGTGCCACCCCTGCGGCGATTGGCACGTTGACCCTGACGGCTTCCGGGACAGCCCTGACGGTGGCCAGTGGATCGCAGATTCAGATGGGCATCACCACGGCAACCGTCGCGGCGGATGCGGGTATCTTGGGTGCCTTGGCTGCTGCCACTTATCTCAGTGCTTCGGACTACATTACGAATACCACTCCTTCCTGGGCGGCAACCTCTGGAGTCTCTCCCGGCAATCACGACTACCTCAATCTCACCAACGGCACGATTTCCTTGGGAACTCGTTCCAGCGGCACCTTGGGCAATGGCACGGTGTCGATCACGAGCCTGGGGGGCTACACCGGTGTCCAGGGGGATGTGTTCAATCTTCTCGATTGGCAGAGTGTCACAATGAGCGGCACCTTCACCGGAATCAATGGAGGCAATTTCTTCACCAATGGTGGAGTCTGGGGCGATCTTGACCTGCCAACACTGGCACCTCAGCTCTTCTGGGACACCTCCGCTTTTGCCACCTACGGCGTCTTGGTTGTCGTCCCTGAGCCTTCCCGCATGCTGCTTCTGATGTTTGGCCTCCTTGGCCTCTTCTTCCGCCGCCGCCGTCGCACCGGCTCCTTGTAATCAATCGGGCGCAGCCCACAAAAAGCCCGGTCCGCTAATCAGGCGTGACCGGGCTTTTCGTGGGATGCTTTTGGATCAACTCGGCAGCAGCCGGGACGCGATCCCGCTGGCGGTCTTCAGAAGCTTCTCCTTTTCCTCCGCTGTGAAATCATAGGGTGTCAGCTTGCCGATGCCCAGCGTACCGCAGAGGCGCTGGCCGTCTAGCACCGGCACGGCCAGCGTGCCCTGCACCTGGGTCTGTTTCGCACCCGGCTTCGCCACGCCGGAGGTGTCGGTTTGCAGATTGCACATTTCCACCGGTTCCCGCCGTTCCGCTGCCGTGCCCGCGATGCCTTTGCCCACGGGAATCGATTGAATGATCGGCATCAGTGCCTCCGGGATGCCCTGGTGCGCCACCAGCTTGAGATGTTTGTCCGCTGGATCCAGCCGGTGAAGAGTCCCAGTCGTGCAGCCAAATTCAGCGATCGTCTGTGCGAGGAAATCGTTCCAGGAAAGGGCTGTGGAGGGCATTGGGAGGGAGGGATTTGGGATTTGTCGTTGTCGCGGCAGGGAGGGGGCGTTATTCTCGCGCTATCTTGGTCTGTTTCATGAAAACCTGCTCCGCTTTTTTTGTCGTTCTTGGACTGGCATCTGCCCTCCAGGCACAGCCGTCCTCGCCTGTGGCGCCCATTTCCGCCCGCAGCACCTACCACCCCGACAACTCGCATTCCGAGACCGTCGTGGACAAAACCACCAACGAGCTCACCGAGGCCACCTATAGCGCCGCAGGCGCTCTCATCAGCAAGAAGCACTATCTGCTCAATGAGCGCGGCCTGCCCACCCAGGGCCACATCTACGACGGCCGTGGCAACCTCGTCGCCCGTTCTCAGGTCTATTTCGATGAGTTTGGCCGCGCCAAGGAAATGCGCTCTTTCAATCTCAACGGCCAGTGCTACCAGCAGGTCGTTTATGAATACGGGGCCGACGGCAAGGCGAAGACGCCCAAGGTCATCAATGTCGATCCCCGCGCCGCTCCCTCCATCAAGCCGGGTGTCATCGACTTCACGCAAAGCACGCCTGCTGCCGGCCAATACGCGCAGCCGCAGGCCCAGGCACCCGCCCCCGAGCCTCCCAAGAAAAAATCCTTCTTCGGCCGCCTCTTTGGCAAAAAGGACAAGTAACAGCGCCCCGTCTGGATGGAATCACCCGCACCCGGCCAGCGCTGGATCAGTCAAAGCGAGCCCGAACTCGGTCTCGGCATCGTCACCAGCATCGAAGGCAACTTCATCGACCTGCGCTTTCCTGCCGCAGGCGAAAAACGCCGCTATGCACGAAGCGGCGCTCCCTTGCGCCGCGCCAGCTTTCAGGCGGGCGATACACTCACGCATCGCGACGGTTCGAAGCACCCCATCGCCTCCGTCACCTCCCAGGACGGCGTTTTGACCTACCACTGCGGCCGCCGTAGCATCCCTGAGGCCGAACTCGCCGACACTCTCAGTCTCGGCGGCCCGCAGGAGCGTCTTCTCGCCGCAAACATCGACGACCTGCAAGCCTTCGCCCTTCGTGCCGAAGCCGTCGAATGGCGCTGCCGCATGCAGGCCTCGCTCGTGCGGGGCTTCATCGGTGGCCGCGTCGATCCCATCCCGCACCAGATGTCTATCGCGGCGGATGTTACCGGACGCCTCCTCCCGCGCGTCTTGTTGGCCGATGAAGTCGGCCTAGGCAAGACCATCGAAGCCGGTCTCATCCTTCACCGTCTTCACCTCACTGGCCGCGCCTCACGTATCCTCGTCCTCGTGCCCGATGCCCTGCCGCACCAGTGGTTCGTCGAACTCCTGCGCCGCTTCAATCTCATGTTCAGCCTCTTCGATGAAGAGCGCTGTGCCGCCATCGAAGCCGGTGACCCCGAGGGCAATCCTTTCCTCGACAGCCAGCTCGTCCTCTGCCCGCTTTCTCTGCTTAGTGGTTCGTCTAAACGTGCCGCACAAGCCGCAGACGCCGGTTGGGATCTCCTCATCGTCGATGAGGCCCACCATCTCGAATGGACCGTCGAAACACCCGGTGTCGCCTATCAAGTCGTCGAAGCCATCGCCCAACGCGTTCCCGGCATCCTGCTTCTCACCGCCACGCCGCAGCAACTCGGTGCCGAAGGTCACTTCGCCCGCCTTCGCCTCCTCGATCCCGACCGCTACGGCGATCTGAACGAATTCCTCACCGAATCCACTCACTACGAGGAGGTGGCAAGTCTCGTCGATCAAATTCTTCGAGGCGGTGATTCGTGGCTGCGTTCGCCAGAACGCGGTCTGTTCTCCCGCCACTCGCCTCGCGTTCAACAGCACGCCGCCCAGCTCACCGCAGGCGATGAATCAGCCCGTCAGCGCCTCGTAGCTGACCTTCTCGACGAATTTGGCACTGGCCGCGTCATGTTTCGAAACACCCGTGCCGTCATCCAGGGATTTCCGCCGCGCCAATGCCATACCTGCCTGCTTGGCATCGAGCCAAATTCGACTCCTGAAGACACGCTCATCCGCTGGCTTGCCGCGAAGCTGCGTGAACTCGGCGAGTCCAAAGTCCTCCTCATCTGCCGCACCCGCAAACTCGCCGAAGACATCCACGAGCGCCTATTGCGTGAGATCAATGTGCATGCCGTTCTCTTCCACGAAGGCCTCACTCTCATGCAGAGGGATCGCCACGCCGCTGCTTTTGCCGATCCCGAAGGCGCACGCCTGCTTATCTGCTCCGAAATCGGCAGCGAAGGCCGAAATTTCCAGTTCGCGCAACATCTCGTGCTGTTTGACCTGCCACGCGATCCCGAACTCCTCGAACAACGCATCGGCCGCCTCGACCGCATCGGCCAAAAAGGCACCATCAACATCCATGTGCCCTACATCGCGGGTTCTGAGGGCGAAATCCTCGCACGTTGGTATCACGAAGGCCTCGACGCCTTTGAACACAGCCTGCAAGGTGCCACGCAGCTTCTCCACAGCTTCGCGGACGAAATCGAAGCCCTCTGCGCCAAGTTCAATGCCACCAAACTCGAAAGCCTCATCAAACGCAGCAGCAAACTGCGCCTCGAAGTGCGGCAAAAGCTCGAACGCGGCCACAACCGCCTGCTTGAACTCAACTCCTGCAAGCCCCGCCTTGCCGCACGCTTGATTGAGCGCATCCGCGATGTCGATGCCGGTCTCGATTTCGAGCGCTTCTTCATCCGCCTGCTGGATCATTTCGGCATGCACGTCGAGGAGATGACCAACCGCACCTGGTTCATCCGTCCCGACAATCTCATCACCGATGCCTTGCCCGCGCTGCCTGATGAAGGCCTCACCTTCACCTTCGATCGCGAACGCGCTCTCTCCCGCGAGCACGAAGCCTTTCTCACCTGGGATCACCCGCTCGTCTGCGGTGCGCTCGACGTCCTGCTCGGCTCGCACGCAGGCAATGCCGGTTTCGCCTTCTGGAAAGCCTCGGGTGGCGAAGGATTGGTGCTGCAAGCCAGCTTTATTGCCGAATCCATCGCCCCGCCCGCCTTGCACGCGTCACGTTTCTTGCCTGCCACACCCATCCGCATCGCCATCGACCATCAAGGCCGCGATCTCACCGCCGATCCCGCCTTCACCCGCGCCAAACTCACCCCCGGCGACCCCACCCGCACCGTCGAAAACGAAACCGTCCGCCACAAGCTGATGCCCACCATGCTCGGCAAAGCGCAGCAGCTCGCCGAGACACAGCTCAAAGCGCTCCAGCAACGTGCTATCATCACGATGCGCAAGCACCTGGATGAGGAGATCATCCGTCTCGAAGATCTCCAGTCCCGCAATCCGCACATTCGCGCTGAGGAGATCAGTGCCTTAAGTGATCAACGTGATGCGCTCGCTTTCGCCATTGAATCTTCCGCCTTGCGTCTTGATGCCGTGCGCTTGGTGCTGCGGCTGAAATAATGAAGCAAATCTTCGGGGCCTTCCCTTTGCTATTGAGGAATCACCTCCGGCTTGAACATGAATAAACGACCTTTTCAAATGCGGCATTGGTGGTTCACTCTGCATCCACTTCTCAATGCGTCTGCCGCTTTTCATCTTTTGTGCTTTGGGTCAGCTTTACGCTGGCGACTGGCCGCAATACCTCGGCCCTCAGCGCGGTGGCACCGCTCAGGATGAGGCGGCCATCACGGGGGATGCCGAGCCGGAGATGCTGTGGAAGCGCATGCTGGGCACTGGCTTCGCCGGTCCCGTTGTCGCCAAAGGCCGCGTGATTGTCTTTCACCGCCAGGGGGCCGACATGGTCACCGAGGCTCTTGATGCGGCAGATGGAAAAGCGGTCTGGAAACAGACCTATCCCGCCACGTATCGCGACAGCTTTGGCTTCGACAACGGTCCGCGTGCCGTGCCCTGCATTGCCGAGGGCAAAGTCATCACCCATGGGCCGGAAGGCATCGTGCAGGCGCTCGATTTTGACACAGGCAAGCTGCTGTGGAGCTACGACACCGTCGCTGAACTCGAATCACCGCAGGGTTACTTTGGCCGCGCCTGCTCGCCGCTCGTCACCGAGGGCAGGGTGCTGCTCAATGTCGGCGGCAAAGGCGGCGCGGGCATCATCGCGCTTGATTTGCAGAGTGGAAAACGCGTCTGGCAGGCCACGGATCATGAGGCGGGCTATGCGTCGCCGATTTTGATCCCTGAAGACACCGGCGTGAGCGCGTTCTTCACTCGCAGCGGCATCGTTTTGACGCAAAACAGCGATGGCAAGGTGCTTGCCGATGAGTTCTTCCGCGCCGAGATCGACGCCTCCGTCAATGCTGCCGCTCCCGTGGCTTGTGGCGATGGCAAACTGCTTTTCTCCGCCGCCTACGATGTCGGAGCCGCCTTGTGGCAGTGGAACAAGGCGGAACGCAAACTGGTTAATCTGTGGAAAAAAGCCGATGCGCTCGACTGCCACTACACCACGCCGGTTTATCACGACGGCCATGTCTATGGCCTGCATGGCCGCCAGGAAAGCGGCATGACGCTGCGCTGCATTTCCGTAGTCGATGGCAAAGTCGCCTGGGAAGCGCCGGATCGCCTCCAGGGTGGCACCTTGATCGTCGTTGGCGACAAATTGCTTCTGCACACCGAATTCGGCGAACTCTGGATCATCCAGGCCACGCCCGAAAAATTCCAGCTTCTGCGCAGCACCCAGATCACCCGCGCCGGCCACCGCAGCCATGCGGCCTTTTCAAACGGCCTGCTCTATGCCCGCGATGCGGAAAAGATGGTCGTGCTGAAGGTGAAGTGAACCAAGTTAGTTCAATTGCATCTACTGAATCTTCAACCAACGGCGCAGAATCTGCAGATACGGATCATTGCGCGAGGCTGTCCTAGGAAGCTTACGAAGTCTGTCACGCAAAGCCAGCCACTCTTCGGCACCCAACATTTCAAACTCACCTTCTGAGTTCACCCGTTCTTGGGCCAAGTAATGCAGAAAATCGCAAAACCATGCTGGTGGAGCGCCTGCGTTTGGCGGCAGAATATCCCACAAACGCGCCGTGCCATCGTTCGACACTGTCAGAATGGCCGCTCCGTCGGGATGCACGAGCGCTTGCCTCACCATGTTCCCGTGTCCGGGCAGCGTTGCCACGAGTTTGCCAGTGCTGGCATCCCACAATCGTGCCATCTTGTCAGAGGAAGCCGTCACCAACCGCTGTCCATCGGGGGTAAATTCAACTTTCGCCAGATGGCTTTCATGCTTGAGCAACGAGGCAATCGGTTTTCCATCCTCGACGTTCCAAACAAACGCACTGCCGTTGAAGGTGCCTGCGGCTGTTTTGCTGCTGTCAGGACTGAAGGCCGCACAGGTAACGGACTGGTCCGCGCGCAACTGTTGCAAAAGGCGTCCCGTTGCCGTCTCCCAGATACCCACGGTTTGATCCGTTGACGCTGTCACTATCCATTTTCCGTTCGGACTGAACCGAACTTCGTTCACTTGACCACGGTGACCTTTTAGATTTGCGAGCAAAGTCCCCTCCGGCACACTCCAGAGGGTTACAAAGTTCGGATCGGTGGCAATCACTACTCGATTGCTGTCAGGGCTGAACTGAGCGCTTTTCGCCCTGCCGTGCTGTCCTTTCAATGCAGCCACAGGCCTTCCGGTAAGCGCATCAAGGACCTCATACGCACTGTTGGTCGGGCAGGTTAACACGAGCCGTCCATCTGGACTAAAGCATGCAACGGTCACCGCGGCTTCATTGCCACCGAAGGTCCATAACAACTGCTGGCTCGAAGCCTCCCAGGTTCTCACGATCCCGTCTTTGAAAACCATCACCAGCTTGTCATCGGAACTCATGGCTAGCCCGCGAATGTCGCTGATGCTTCCCGGCTGCACGATCCCGCCAACCTGCGCAAACGGCTGCGCATCGAGCACCATCTCAGCCCTGTGCGTCGCGGCATCCCAAAGTCTGACCTTGCCGTCCGAAGACAGGGTGGCAATGCGGCTCCCATCATGCGTATAACAAGCTTCATAAACAGTGGTGTTATGCGGCAATACATGGGAAGCTTGGGTTTGGGCCGCCTCCCAGATTCGAGATGTGGAATCCCATGATGCCGTGATGATGAATTCCCCATCCTTGCTGAACTGCGCATCCATCACGCCGTTCTCATGGCCTCGCAGCACTGACAGCGCCTTGCCAGTTCTGGCATCCCAAACGCGGGCAGTGCCATCCATGGCGCAGGTCAGAATGGTTCTGCCGTCGGGGCTGTAGCGTGTCCTCGCAACGCTCTTGGTGTGGCCGGGCAGAGCCAGTAATTCCTTGCAGGAGGGAACTTCAAACACCCGAACCTCGTAGTCACCTCTGGGCGAGACCATATAGTGTCCATCGGGACTGAAATCCGCCGCATCAACCCCATTCCCGTTGTAGGGTACGGAAGCGATTCTTTTGCCGGTGTGCGAATTCCACAGAATGGCTTCCGATGCCATGGTCAGAACAATCTCTCCATCCGGACTGAAACGTGCGCCGCCCACAAGAGATGAATGCTCGTTGAGCTCCACCTGTAGTTTCCCAGTGTTCGCATTCCAAAGTCGCGCCGTCTTGTCAGCCGAGGCCGTGACAACCCGTTCGCCATCAGGACTGAAGCGCGCTTCCCGAAGCTCAGCCTGATGACCAGCCAGCGTGTGGAGCAACCTGCCACTGCTCCAATCCCATATCCTCGCAGTCGTGTCTTTTGAGCATGAGATCAGTTTCGTGCCATCCGGAGACCAGCGCACGTTCTTGACCGCACCTTCATGGCCTTGCAGCGTCCGTTCGATGTTCCCGGACAGCACATCCCAGACACGGATCACGTTGTCTGCGGAGCTTGCGACAAGACGGCGTCCGTCAGGGCTGAACTCTGCCTTTCCAACGATGGTGCTTTTCGTGTCCAGAGCATGCACCATGACACCGTCGGCAACCCTCCAAAGCCGGGTGATGCCGTCGTGACCATTAGTGCATGCAAGCTCGCCATCGGGGCTGAACTCCGCATTTGTCAAACTGCGCGGGGTGCCGCGCAGAATCCTAACCGGAATGGGCTCGAACGAGGCATTGTTCATGGCTGCGACGGCCATTTCCGCCGGGTAAATGGCATTGGGCTTATAAGAAAGGGCACGAGAGAGACGAGCAAAACCATGGGCCATCTGGTTCTTGAGGAAGTGCTCCCCAGCCATCAACCGGTCTGATCGCGCCGCTTCCTCCAATTGTGATCTAGCAATCTGTTCTGCGCGCGCAGCTCTGATGGCCTGCCAGGTGCTGACCGCGATGCCTGCCAGCAACAGCGTCACCATCGCCGCCGCTGATCCCACCGCCAGCCGGTTACGCTGCACCAGCTTGCGGAAGCGATAGAGCGCGCTGGGCGGGCCGGCTTCGACGGGTTCATTTCTGAGATGACGCTCCAAGTCTTCGGCGAATGCGGCAGCGCTGCCATAACGGCGTTCGCGTTCCTTCTCCAGAGCCTTGAGCGTGATCCAGTCGAGATCGCCACGAAGCGAGCGCGTCAATTTCGCAGGCTCGGTCTGCCGTGCCGTGCAGGTCTGTGTGACCGCATCTGTGACCCGAGTCAAGCGGCTGCTGGGGCGCTTGGGCTCTGCCTCACGCACCAGCCGCAGCACTTCATCCAGCGCGGCCTTGCGTAGCGACTCGCGCGCGAGCGGCGTGTCGCCGGTGAGCAGTTCAAACAGGATGACGCCGAGGGTGTAGATGTCGCTGCGCGTGTCGAGATCCTGCGTGGCTCCGGCTTGCTCGGGACTCATGTATTGCGGCGTGCCGATGACGACTCCGGCCTGCGTTTGCGGCAGGCTGACCTGCCAGGCCGCCTCCGGCGAGGTGCCGAGTGCCTTGGCAATGCCGAAGTCGATGACCTTGGGCACGGGTTTGCCGTCCACCTCCATGACGAGGATATTGGTGGGCTTCAGATCACGATGCAGGATGGCCTTCTGATGCGCATGCTGCACGGCCCGGCATACCGGAATGAACAGTTCCAAGCGTTGGCGGATGGTGAATTGACGCGCGTCGCAGTATTCCGTGATGGGCATGCCTTTCACCAACTCCATCGCAAAGTAGGGCCGTCCGCTGTCGGTGGTGCCGGCATCGAGCACGGCGGCGATGTTGGGGTGATCCATCAAGGCGAGCGCCTGCCGCTCCGCCTCGAAGCGGGCGATGATTTCGCGGGAGTCCATCCCGGCCTTGATAACCTTCAGCGCTACCTCACGTCGGATCGGCTCGCTCTGCTCCGCCCGCCAGACAGTGCCGAAGCCACCTTCGCCAAGAGGCTCGATAAGTTTGTAGCGTCCGAGCATGTCACCCGGCTGCTCCAGTCCCTGAGGAAGCGTGGCGCGCACATCCATGCGAATCGTCGCATCCAGATCGGTGGCGGCAGGAAGGGTGTCTTCGCGAGAGGGATCAGGATTCATGCGATGGGCGGGATGACTCTAATTGAGCCGCCGTGTGTGAGGCGAGTTATTTTTGACTGTGCTGGATCGCAGGGCTTACGCATGAAATGAGCAACTGATGATGGTGGCTAACGCGAATCCAAGCCAAATGGGCCGCGAATGACCACGAATCAGGTGGAGAAGCCGGATTTGCGGCCATTCGCGTGTCATCCTTTTTCATTCGCGTTGGTTTGGAAGCTTTCCACTGGGATTGATGCTTCTTGATCATTCATTTGGATACCCAATCAGAGCATTCTTCGTGATTTTGACGCTTAAGCCCTGGCTGGGTCGCCTGGGACGAAAGCAACTGCTGGAATGATGCTTCACCGCGTCTAGTCTGCTGCTCATGGCCCAGATTGGCAAACGCAACTCACTCACCGTCCTCCACAGTACGCCGCATGGCATTTATCTGGATGGAGGCGAGCATGGGGAGATTCTGCTGCCGAACCGCTACATCCCGAAGGGCACGAGTCTGGGCGATGCTCTCGATGTTTTCATTTATCGCGATTCGGAAGACCGACTGGTCGCGACGACGGAGCAGCCCTTCGCCACCGTGGGCGAGTTTGCGACGTTGGAAGTGGTGAGTGTGAACCGCAATGTCGGGGCTTTCTTGAACTGGGGGCTGCTGAAGGATCTGCTGCTGCCGTTTCGTGAGCAGGCGGACCCGGTTCGTGTGGGCGACAAAGTCGTCGCCTATATCATGTTGGATGAAAAAACGGACCGCATCATCGCCACCACGCGGCTGAACCGCCATCTGAGCCGCCAACGGCCGCCCTTCAAGCCTGCGCAGCCGGTGGCGCTGCTCATCACCGCCCGCACGCCGCTCGGCTACAACGCGATTGTCGAAGGAACGCATGTCGGACTGCTCTACCACTCGAATGTCGGTGCGCCGTTGCAGGTGGGGCAGCAGCTCAACGGATTCGTGAGCGCCGTTTATCCCAGCGGGAAGATCGACCTCAGCCTCGACGCGTCCGGTTATCAACGTGTGGCTTCATTGACGGACCGCATTCTTGAAGCGCTGAAAAACAACGGCGGCAAACTTGACTTCGATGATGACAGCCCGCCCGAGGTTATTCGCAATCACTTTGAAGCGAGCAAGAAGGCCTTCAAACAAGCCCTGGGTTCGCTTTATAAGCAGCGCCGCATCGAGTTTACGCGTCCGGGCATCGTCGCTTTGGACATTCGCGAGGAGAAACCGGGTGACTGGAAGCCTTCGGGGCCCAAGCACTGATCACGGAGCCGGATACTTCTTCACCTCCGACTTCGAGCCGTCCACGAAGGTCAGTTGCAGCGCTACGAACTTCAAGCCATCTGGCGCTTTAAGGTAAGGCAGGCCCTCGCCGATCTCATAGGGGCCTTCACCGGGCTTTGGCGGCGAGAAGGGGAACTCCTGGTCGAGCTTCTCGCTGTCGAAGGAATAGCGGATGGATTTGAGGATGCCGCGATGCGTGAGCAAGCCGGTGAAATAGACATTGCCGTTCTGAATGCTCAGCCAGGAGGTGGCGGTCATGTCCAGCATGTTTTTGCCGGCCTTGAGCGTGGCCTCGGCAGTGTTCAGCTTCAAAACAAAGGGACCGTTCATCTTGTCAGTCATGTCGGTGTAGCGCACTTCGAGCGTGTGCTCGCCCGGCGCGAGTGTGGCGACCATGATGGTCTGCGACGGCATCGGCAGGCCGGTCTGCGGGTTGGTCATGTTGGCGAAGCCGGTGGACTTGAACTCGCCCGCGCCATCGAGCTTGTACTCGACGTTTTTGATTTTGTAGTCGGCGAAGCCCAGCGTGAGCATCCAGCCTTGGTTCGATTGGTTCGCTGAAAGCGTCACCGGATTCTCCAACACCGCCGCTGGCATCGCCGTGAGCTTGGCGAGTCGTGATTCCGCGTCATCGAGCCAGGCTTTCGCCTGCTTTTTGTCCATGACGTAACGCTGGAACTTTCCGGCAGAGTCCATGGCACGGAATTTCTCCAGCAGCGCCTTTTCCTCACGCTTGTCGGCAAGGGTCTGGTCGCCGAGTTTTTCCACAGAGAATTCACGGCTCAGCAGATACACCGCCGGCGCAAAATCCGCGTGTTTCTCGACACCTTGCTTCAAAGCGGCGATGCGCTGCTCCTTCGGCAGCAGCAGGGCTGCCGCGATCTCCAAACTCGTGCTGGTGGTGCTCTTCCGCATCGCCGCCACGACCTCACGCGCACCTTCGAGACCGTCCTGCACTTTCAACATGTCCGTGTAGGCCAGATACGGGTCGATGAAATCCACTCCGCTCGCCAGATAGGCGTTGTAGCTCTTGCGGGCGCTGGCGAAGTCGGACTTCAGCTCGAACATGCGGGCGTTGTGGTAGTGCTCTGCCGGTGTGGTGGCATTGGCGATGATCGCGCCGCCTTTCGTGGCCTGCTCAAACACCGCGCTCATGTCTTCCAGCTTCGTGAGCACCTGATCGGTCTTGGTTTCGATGCGTTCCGTCGTCTCCTTCACTTCCACCACGTCCTTCTCGATCTTGAACAGCGATTTCTGCGCCTGCTCCAGCGCCGGCACGAGCGTGGCGAGCACGCCTTTGTCCTCCTCAGCCGCGAGTTTTTGAGCGCCCATGAACAGGCACAGAACCACCGTCGAAACGAGGCCAAAGGCAAAGCTCACACTCCAGACATTGTGCTCGGTGGCCTGCTCAAGTTCCTGTTGCGTCACCTTTCCGTCCGCCATCGCGCGACGCAGTTGTCGCTGATGCCCGCCGAACCACAGCAGTCCCGCGATCACCGTCAGTCCCGCCGCGCCAATCGTGAGCCACAGGATGAAATTTGCCACCGGCGTGCCCAGATCCGCCGCCAGCCCGACCATGCCCGAAAGCGGCCCGCCCGCCTTCGCCGCCCGCAGCATCAATGACTGATAGTTCCGGCCGCAGGTGCCGCAGAGTGAGGAAAGCAGGGAGGCCATGGTGCCGTATCTTGCCTCACCTGGGAGGATTGTTGAAGCGCAAAATGAAACGCCGGTGAGTGAGGATTGCAGCTTTCTCGTCCCGGCGCTAAGCATCCAAGATGCGCGCCATGTTCCGTGTTTTAATCTCATGCCTGCTCTTTCCAGCCATGCTGCCGGCGCAGGAGCCGGTGGAACTCGTTACTTTGCCCGTGCAGGTGCATTTAGTGCGCTCGGCGGTGCATCCTTGGCTTCAATGCGCCATCACTGAGAGCGAGATCCAGGCAGTCTTCGCCGAGGTGAACCGCATCTGGGCTCCGGCGGGCATTCGTTTCGAGGTGAAGGGCATCCGTGAGATGCAGGCGCTGAACATCCCTCCCAAGCGCTTTTTCCAACGCTCGCGCAACTGGGTGAAGGAGGCCCTGCCGATGGATCAGTTGGTTTCCGGGGTTCTGAACGTGTGCTTCATCCATGACATGGGGCCGAATGGCTTTTATTACGGTGAGCCGGCTGTCGTCAGCGAGGTGACGACTTCCAGGAGTGTTCGTGGTGGCTCGGAGCATCCGGTGGGCCGTGTGGCCGCGCATGAACTGGGCCATGCGCTGACCTTGAAACACCGGGAGGACCGCAAATGCCTCATGGCTCCCGGCCTGCGCGGCACGGAGCTAAACAAGGAGGAAATCCAGGCGGCGCGACAACGCGCGGTGCAGATCAAGAGATCTTCCCAGTTTTAATGGGCAAGGTTAGGCGCTAGAGTCCACACATGAGCCAAAATCCCAGCCACGAGGATGCTCGTCATCCGGCGTATTGTCGCGCGGGCAGCCGTCCTCTCATGCATTTCCCGACCTGCTGTGGGTGGCTTGTGTGCGCTGGCTGCCTGCTGGCCATGGATCGCATGCCGTCTGCCGAACCTGTGAAGCTGGTTCCCCGGGCCATCCCTGGGATGACTGCCTCGCAAATCAAAGCTCCCAGTGTCAGACCGAATCCGGTGGTGAAAGCTCCCGTAGCCACTGTCACATCCGGTGAAAAGGCGCGGGTGCTGTCCATACGCCGACACGATCAACTTCCGGAGTCGCAGAAGCTCAAAAAAAACGGGCCGGCGCTCATTCTTCCCAACGAAGACAAAAACCCCACGCCCCCCGCCGCGCCGACCCTCCAAGACGGGCAAATCAGGATTATTCCCAAAGAACTGCTGCCTGCATTGAAGATCCAGAAGGACGAGCAGCAGAAGACGCCAACGCCACCCGCCAAGTAAGCCGTCACAAGGCGCTTGCCTGCGGCGGTTCATCCATCGGCAAAGCCTTGAGCGTCTGCTTTAAGGCGTCGATCTGTGCCATGTCGTGTGACGCGCTGACGGTGAGCCTCAGCCTGGCGCTGCCGCGTGCCACGGTGGGATAGCGGATGCAGGGAACAAGGTAACCTGCATCATTCAGAGTCTGGCTCGCACTCATGGCCGCCGCTTCCGTGCCGAGAATCAGCGGCAGAATCGCCGCTTTCACTTCGCTGCCGCGCAGGATCGGCATCAACGCCTGCGCATTTCGACGCAGCGCCTTTCGCAAAGCAGAGCCCTGCTCACCACGCAAAAGATTCAGCGCTGTGAGCGCCGCATGAGCCAGATGCGGCGGCGGTGCCGTGGTGTAGATGAAACTGCGAGCGCGATTAATCAGCAGGTCGATGACTTGTCGTGAGGCCGCCAGATAGCCGCCGCTGAGGCCGAAGGCCTTGCTCAATGTGCCCATGTGCAGCTCGATCTGCTGGTCCACACCGAGTTCTGCCGCCAGACCGCGTCCTTGCGGTCCGAGCACTCCCACGGCGTGGGCCTCATCGACCATCAGCCAGGCTCCGTGCTTTGATTTGAGCTCGACGATCTCCCGCAGCGGTGCGGCATCGCCATCCATGCTGAAAATCGACTCGGTGACGACGAGCACGCGTCCTTTCGCCGTGCCGAGCAGGCGTTCGAGTTTTTCCAAATGATTGTGCGGAAACACGCGAATCGTCCCCCCGCTCAAGCGAGCCGCATCGACGAGGCAGGCGTGGCACAGCTTGTCGAGAATGATCGTATCCCCCGGTCCCACGAGCGCCGGGATGGCGCCCAGCGCCACCGCAAAGCCGCTGTTGAAGGTCAAGGCGGCCTCGGTGCCTTTGAAATCCGCCAGCGCTTCCTCCAGATCGAGATGCGCACGATGCGTGCCGCACACCAGACGAGACGCGCCTGAGCCGCCGCCGTGTTTTGCCACGCCTTCTTCAAGCGCAGCACGGATTTGCGACGAAGCCGCCAGGCCAAGATAGTCATTCGAGGAAAAATTAACCCACTTGCGCCCACCGGAGCGCACGATCGCGCCGTTCGCCTCATCCAGAGGCCGTAGCTCGCGCCACAGGCCCTGCGCGCGCAGTTCATCGAGCCGTGCGGCGATGTTCCAGGAGTCCATGTGCTTTATTCCTTCAGACGACGCTCCACCACGTCATCCTTCGCCACACCGAGGGCCAGCGCCTTGTCATAATGCCGTCGTGCCAGCTCGATTGCCGGCGGGCGGTGTTCCAGCAGCATGAGCGCGAGATTGAAGTGTGCGATGCCGTAGTCGGGCTTCAGATCGATCGCCTTTTGCAGCTCGGCCTCCGCCGCGTCCGCCCAACCGAACTCCTTCATCGTGATTGCCAGAAAGTTGTGCGCTCGCGCATCCTCCGGTTCCTCGTGAATGGCCCGTGTGAAACACGAAATCGCACGGTAGGTGTCCCCCTGCCGTTGCAGCAGCAAGCCCAGCGCTGTCCATGATGGGGCGAGCTGCGGATTGAACTGCACCGATTTTTCAAAGCACTCGATGGCGCGCTTCACCTCGCCTGCCTGCTGCTCCACCGCGCCGAGGTTTGCCCATACCAGCGCGTTGCCATCATCCAGTTCCAGCATCTCCTGGTAGGCCTTGCGAGCTCCGGCCCAGTCCTTTCTGGCAAAATACGCCACGGCGCGTTCCCCCAGCACCTTGGTGTGCGGCGGCAGCATGCCGGTTTTGTTCATGTTGGCCGGGGTCATCGGCGCGAGTTCCTGGGCATGACCAGCAATGGCCAGCAGGGTCAGCACGGAGATTTGGATCAATTTGAGGAGCCTCATTCCCCGACCATGCGCAGAAAGCGGCGCAGGAAAACTCCTTGCGCATGCCTTGTGAACAGGAATGTTCGCCCGAACAGCCCAATCGCCGCCATGATGCCCGACACCGACACCCGTCTCACCGCCCGTCAGCAGGAGCTGCTCGACTACCTCCGCAGCTACCAGCGCAGTGAGGGCGTCATGCCCTCCACGCGTGACATCCAGCGCCACTTCGGCTTCTCCAGCCAGACCGCCGCCATGAGCCACCTGCGCGCGCTGGAAAAGAAAGGTGTCATCCAGCGCCATGCGCACAAGGCCCGCGCCGTCGTCTTTCCTGAGGATCTCGACCGCGCAGAAATCATCGACATTCCTGTCTTTGGCAGCATCCCTGCAGGCATGGCCGCGGCGGACATGGTGCAGCACGCCGAGAAATGCATCTCCGTGGATGTGAACACCCTCGGCATCCCGCGCAGCGCAAAAAGCTTCGCGCTCAAGGTGCGTGGCGAGTCCATGATCGGCGCCCTCATCGGCGATGGCGATCTCGTCATCCTCGAAATCAAAGAGCCACGCCCCCGTGACATCGTCGCCGCGCTCATCGACGGCGAAACAACTCTGAAGCGTTACCTCGTCAAAGACTCACAGTCCTTCCTCAAGGCCGAGAACCCCGAGTTCCCCGATCTCATTCCGGTGCGTGAGCTCATGATTCAAGGGGTCATGATCGGCCTCATCCGGCACATGCGGCGGGAGTAGAAGGCGTGAGTTTTGTCAAGGCTGCGCCGTCAAGGAGTCAAGCATGGTCAAGAAGTGAAAGTCGCGACGCTTGGCCCCTCCTTGACCTCTTGACTCACCTCATCCCACATACCGCTCCCGCAGGTGCGCAATGTGCCACTTCGCATCCGTCGGCTTGCCCGTTGCTTGCGTGATGATTTCCTGCGGCAGCAGCGCACCGCCTTGCGAATGCACATGGTCGCGCAGCCACTTCAGCAGCGGCGCGTAGTCGCATTTCTCCAGCGCGGCGGCGATTTTCTTCTGCTTCTTCGCCGTCGCGAAGAGTTGAGCCGCATTGAGGTTTCCCAGCGTGTACGTCGCGAAGTAACCGAGACCGCCCATGCTCCAATGGATGTCTTGCAGGCAGCCGCGACGGTCATCCGGCGGCGTCATGCCGAACAGCTCGCGATACTCGTCGTTCCACACCTTCGGCACGTCCTGCACGGCCAGTTCGCCCTTCACCAGACGACGCTCGATGCCAAAGCGCAGCAGGATGTGCAGGTCATACGTCGCCTCGTCCGCCTCCACCCGGATGAAGCTGAATTCGCTGCGCAGCATCTCCTTCATAAACGCCTCCAGCTTCACCTTCCGCAGATGCGGAAAGAGTTCCTTCGCCCGCGGCAGCCACTTCGCCCAGAACGTGCGGCTGCGGCCCACATGATTCTCCCACAGCCGGCTCTGCGACTCGTGAATGCCCAGCGAGGCCGCTGAACCGCTCGGCAGGCCGTAATCGAGTCCTGGCAACCCCTGCTCGTACAAACCGTGCCCCGCCTCGTGCATCACGCCGAACAGCGACGATAGAAAATCCGACTCGTCATACCGCGTCGTCAGTCGCACATCGCCAGGGCCGAGTGTGGTGCAAAACGGATGCGCCGTCGTGTCGATGCGGCCTGCTTCGAAATCAAACCCCAGGCTCTCCGCGATCTCGCGGTTCAAAATCTGCTGTTTCTCGATGGGATAGCACCCCTTGAGTGCGCCCGGCTTCACCTTCTTCGATTTCGCCACCGCCTCACGGGCGATCTCTGCCAGTTGCGGCCGCAGCTTGGCAAACAGCGCCGCCACCTCGCGTGTCTTGGCACCACGCTCATACAAATCCAGCAGCGCGTCATACGGCTCGTCCTCGTAGCCAAACAAATCCGCCTTTTTTTTCGCGATGGTGAGGACCTTCTCCAAATGCGGCGCAAACATCGCGAAATCCGACTTCGACCGTGCCTCCACCCACGCCGCCTTCGCCAGCGTCGTCACCTGGCTTTCCTCCTCCACGAGCTTCTGCGGCAGTTTCGTTGCCTTATCGATGTCACGTCGCAATCCGCGCACGTTCGCCGCCTGCGTCGCATTCTCCGGCATCTCCGTCTCCGCACGCTCCAACAGCTTCAGTGTCTTTTTTGAGGTCAGCAGCCCATGCGCCTTCCCCGTCAGATACGACAACTGCCGCGCCCGATGCTCCAGCGCCTTCTCCGGCATGTAAGTTTCCTGATCCCAGCCCAACACGGACTCCGTGGAGGTGATCAGGGCAATTTCAGAAACAACGTCGCAAAGGGATTGATAGGCGGTCATGCGTGAAGCCGTGGCGAGAACACGCTGCCTAGCAAGTCACATCATAGTCGACGCAGATGCGTCCACAGAATTATCTGTTACCTGCCCGCCGCGCCTGTTTCACTTCCTCAATGGCAGACTTGATCTCTTCGACTGTCTTGTCTCGGTTCGAAGAGGTGCCCTGCAACTTGTCGATCTCCTTGATGGCGGCTTGAACTTTTTCAATCGCAACATGTGTGTGGCTTCCCTTGTTTTTGGCGGCAGTTTCTAGGCTGGACTGGGCCATTTGCAGGGCCGTTTTGGCCTTTTCGAGGTGAGCCTTCGTTTTCCCCTCAGCGCTGTTCAATATTTGCCTGAGTGCGTTCTCCAGCCGGTCGTTCGCCTCGGTGAGTTTGGGCTGGTTAGCATGTGCACCAGAGACAAACACAAGCAGAACAAGCAGGATTTTGAGGACATTCATGGTTTGAGATTAGCAAACGTGATTTTCTCAATCAATTCAATTCCCGACATTCAAGCCCCCACCGGATGCCACGTCGTCTTGAACTCGATCAGCGCCCGGATCTCCTCCGCGCCCTGCATCTTGTCCGCGAGCCAGTCGATGGGCTCCTCGGCCTTGCGAAGATGCACGCGCTTCACGCTTTCGGCCGCGCCGAGGCGCAGCGCCTTGCGTTCGTCCTCGTTCGCCACGCCGCTGAGGGCGCGGAGGTGCTCGTGCGTGGCAAAAGTGGGGATCAGCTCGCTGCGCACGCCGGTGAGCAGGTTCACCACGCCGCCGGGCAGGTCGCTGGTGGCGAGCATTTCGCCCAAAAGAATGCTCGGATACGGCTGCGTGGTGCTGGCGAGCGCCACGACGCTGTTCCCGCTCGTGATCGCGGGCAAAATCAGCGACAGCAGGCCCAAAACGGGCGCGTCATCCGGCGCGAGGATGCCGACGATGCCCATCGGCTCGGTGACGGTGAAATTGAAGTGCGCCGAGGCCACCGGATTCACACTGCCGAGCACCTGCTCGTATTTGTCCGCCCAGCCCGCGAAATGCACCACGCGCTCGATCGCCGCCGCGACCTCGCGCGAGGCCTCCGCCTTCGAAACACCGCTCAAGGTGATGCTGTCAGCCAGCTCGACGCCCCGCGCCTCAATCATCTCCGCCATGCGGTAAAGAATCTGCCCACGATTGAAAGCCGTGCGCTTCGCCCAGCTCGGCCCAGCTTTCGCCGCAGCCTCCACGGCATTGCGCAGGTCTTTGCGCGTGCATTGCGGGATGTTGGCGAAGAACGCACCGGAGGCATCATGCAACTCGGCCACGCGTCCGCTCTCGCTGCGGATGAAGGCACCGCCGACGTAGCACTTGGGGGTTTTGGTGATGTGAAGTCGTGACATGGCGGTTTAGACGAGTTTGCAATAATCCAGCAGCCCTTGCTTGCCGCCTTCGCGACCGAAGCCGGACTCTTTGTAGCCGCCGAAGGGGCTCGCGGGATCGAACTTGTTGTAAGTGTTGGCCCAGACGACGCCGGCTTTGAGCAGCGTGCTCATTTTGAGGATGCGGCTGCCTTTGTCCGTCCACACTCCGGCGCTGAGGCCGAAGGAAGTGTTGTTGGCCTTTTCGACGGCTTCTTCGAGCGTGCGGAAGGTCAGGATGCTGAGCACCGGGCCAAAGATTTCCTCGCGGGCGATGCGGTGGCTCATGCTGACGCCGGAGAACAGCGTGGGCTTGAAGTAGAAGCCCTTCGTCGGCAGCCGGCACGCGCTCTGATGCATCTCAGCACCTTCTGCGACGCCGCTTTGCACGAGGTCGGTGATCTTGGTGAGTTGCTCACGGCTGTTGATGGCACCGAGATCAGTGTTTTTGTCCATCGGATCACCGACGCGCAGCACGGCGATGCGGCGCTTGAGCTTCGCGAGCACTTCATCCGCCACACTTTCCTGCACGAGCAGTCGCGAGCCCGCGCAGCAGACATGGCCTTGATTGAAGAAGATGCCGTTCACGATGCCCTCGACGGCCTGGTCGAGCGGCGCGTCGTCAAAGACGATGTTCGCGGCCTTGCCGCCGAGTTCGAGCGTGAGCTTCTTGTCCGTGCCCGCGAGGCTGCGCAGGATGATCTTCCCGACCTCGGTGCTGCCGGTGAAGGCCACTTTCGACGTGAGCGGATGATTGATCACCGCCGCGCCGGTCTCGCCCGCGCCGCTGACGATGTTCACGACGCCGTTTGGCAGTCCGGCTTCCTGACAAATCTCGCCAAACTTCAGCGCGGTGATGCTGGTGGTCTCCGCAGGCTTCAACACGACGCAATTTCCTGCCGCGAGCGCCGGGGCGATCTTCCACGCGAGCATGAGCAGCGGAAAATTCCACGGAATGACCTGCCCCACGACGCCGTGAGGTGCGAGTTGGCGACCGGGCGCGAGGAACTCCAGTTTGTCCGCCCAGCCCGCATGATAAAAGAAATGCGCCGCTGCCATCGGGATGTCGAAGTCGCGGGATTCCTTGATCGGCTTCCCGCCATCCATCGTCTCCGCGACGGCGAACTCCCGCGCATGATCCTGCAGCAGCCGCGCGATGCGATAGAGATACTTGCCTCTCTCCTTGCCCGGCATCTTGCCCCACACACTCGTGAAAGCTTTTTGAGCCGCCTTGCAGGCCGCATCCACATCCTGCGCGTCTGCGAGCGCGATGTCGGCGATCTTCGTTTCACTCGCCGGATTGATCGTGGCGAAATATCTGCCCTTCTTCGGTGCCAGGAAGGAACCGTTGATGAACAAATCGTAGCGCTTCTTCAGCTTCGGATCAGCGGTCTCCGGCGCGGGATCAAACTCCCACAGATCGCCAAACACGAGTTCGCGGGCGGGATTCGGGCGTGCGGTTTTTTTTTTGGCAGCGGCGGGCATGACGGACGGATTGTGAGAGGTGGCCGAGGTTTTGCCAAGGTGGATTGTGAAGTCTGGCGGGAATGATGGCTTGATTTCAAGTCCCGCTGCCTCTGTAATTGAGGCATGAAACGTGTCCTCGCCGTTCTGCTGTTGTTTGGAGCCTTTCTTCATGCGGATGAGTTCGATCCCGCGGACAACACGATCGTTCTGGGCCAGCGGGTCGGCTTGATCAAGCCCGGCATGAGCAGCAGCGACATTGAGCGTGCTTACGGGAAGAAGAACCTCAAAAACATGGACCTTCCCGGTCCCGAAGGATCGACTTTCCCCGGAGCCAAGCTCTTCGCAGACAGTGATCGCGAGTTGGAGATCGTCTGGGATCCTGAGAAGGAGTCGAAGAAGATCGTCTTCGACGTTCGTGTCATTGGCAAGGCTTGGAAGTTTGAAAACGGACTCAAGGCGGGCATGACCATCGAGCAGGTCGAGAAGATCAACGGCAAGCCCTTCAAGGTGATGGGTTTTAGCTGGGACTACGGCGGCTACGCCAACTTTGAGGGCGGCAAGCTCGAGGCCAAGGTGAGCCTGCGCTTCAATCCGAGCACGGATGAAATTCCGGATTACCTGATCGGTGACAAGCAGATCTCCTCCACGGACAAAAAGCTCCGCGCTGTGAAACCGGTCGTCGAGGAGATGATCACGGTCTTCATGCGCTGAGCCGATCAGCCGAGGATCGTTTTCAACTTCGCTGACACATCAGCGAACGCTTCATCACTCAATGCTGGTATCGCCGCGGCGGCCATGAGCAGACCTTCCTCCGGCAGTGTGATCCATGAGCGGCAGCCGCCGTAGCTCTTCGCATACGCGAAGTGCCAGCGCTGCGGGAGCTTGTAGGCGCGCACGAGCGCGACATGCAGGCAGCTTTCGTCGTCGTAAATGAAGCGCTCTTTGACCACGTCCTCGTTCCAGATGTGCAGCGGGGCCAGCGCGGCCACCTTGTCCCAGTCCGTGATTTTCCAGACCTGTTCCAGCGTCGCGCAGCCGTCGATATCGACAGTTTGGCGTTCTTCTTCCGGCGGAAAGGCACGCTGCGTGTTCTCGGGTGCCCAACTGAGCTTTTCGGCCTGATTGTGAAACCAGGTCGGGAACAGGAAGAACTCGCGATGCTTCCACTCAAAGCCGCCACGGCCTTCATGGATGCCGCCTTTGCGCAGGATGATGCTGAGCTGGCCTTGCACGAGGGCATCGCAGACGAAGGACCATTCTTTGAATCCGGTAGGGGCGGTGAGGTTGGGCATGGTTCTTTGATTAGCCGGACGATTCGCGAGGGCAAGCGCTCTAAATGACCACGCTGGGTTCCAATGCGCGAATCTTGTGCTTCGCCGCCTCCAAATCGGCCGCAACGCCTTTTTCCACCAGCCAATGCGCGGCGATGAGCGCGGAGCGTTGCAAGCCGAGCTGGCAGTGCATGAAGACACGGCGTCCAGCGGCCCGCTGTTCGCGGATGATGTCCAGCGCAGCGGTGATGTGCTCTGGTTTGAGCGGCACGAGGTCCAGCAGCGGCAGATTGTGATAATGCGCATGCTCGCGGAAGGCCACGGGCGCGTTGGTTTCGGCGGTGAGGTCGAGAACAGCGAGTTCGCCTTCGCGCACGAGTGCTGCGGCCTCTTTGGCGGTGACTTTGCGGCCAAAGAGCACGCCGGGCGTGACTTCATGCCATCCTGGCTTTCGTTGGAGCCACTTGCGCTGGATTTGTGCCGTCGCGATGAGCACCGGCAGCAGGCACCACTCGGCGGAAGGCGAGAGCGTGCCGTTTTCTTTGCCCAGCAGTCGCGACAGGCCCGTGGCATACGCCAGCGTCATGATCCCGCACGCCACGGCGGGCCAGACGAAGAAGATCGAGACAAAACTCAGCGCCGTGCATGCCACGGCACCGATGCCGTAGCGTTGTCCGTATTTTGAGGAAGGATTTCTGGTCCCGAGCTGCCGTGAATCAGGAAAGATGGCCGCGATGGCCCAGCCCATGACGAAACCGCCCGCCACATCGACCAGATGATGCTGCCAGACGAGCAGCGTGGAGAGGCCGATGAGGATGAACCACACCTTCACCGCCGTGCGCAGCCGGCCGGTGAGATGCGCACCGTAAAACACCCACACGAGCGAGCGCAGGCTGATGTGCAGCGACGGCGCGAGGTTGTAGGGCAGGTCGTTGAAGTAGAGCGCGTGAAACAGCGGCGCAGTCCAGCCCACTGGTTCCGGCCTAGGCAGGGCGAGCTTCAGCGGAAACAGCAGATAGCACACACCGCTGGCGATGGTGACGGCGATGAGGCGCTTCGTGAGCAGATTCAGCTCCAGCTTGCTGCCACAGAGAAAAAACGCGCCGCAGAAAAACAGATCGAGCGACCAGTACGGCACCACCAGCTCCCTCACGAAGGGAATGTGCCGCTCCCATTCGAACATCAGCGTCGGCACATCACCACGCGTGGCGGTGAAGTGATTACAGCCGCTGTACACGAGCACAAACGTCGCTCCCGCGAGCGCGAGCCGCCAGATCGCGGGCCAGAACAGGCCGGGTTCGCGTTTTGCGCGGTTCATGCGGGCTTGCGGGCGATGCTGACAGTGAAGATGCCGAAGTCGTCGATCCACTGCTTCTCTTTTTTGAAGCCTGCCTGCTCGACGAGCGCGTCCATCTCACCCTGCGGGCGACGGCGCATCACCCAGAACTGGCCGTCACGATTCGTGAGCGTGCGGGCGATCATTTCGACCTGCGGATGCCATGGCTGGCCGGTGTAGATGAGCCAGCCGCCCGGATTCACCGCGCTGAAGAGACCGCGCAGCGAACGCTGGAGCTTGTCGTTTTCTGGAAACAGCTCATACAGGCCGGAAACGACGGCGATGGAGGGCTTCGGCTCGACGGTGGCCAGCGATTGCTCGTCAAAGGCATCGCCACGCAGATGCGTGATGCGCTCACTGAGACCCATCTGCTGCGCGGACTCACGGCCGCGTGCCAGAGCGGATTCGCTCCAGTCGCGGCACAGAATTTTCAAATCGGGCTCATCGAGCACGTCCAGCAAGTAACGCCCTGCTCCACCGGCGATGTCCATGAGCTGCAACGGCATGCCCGCCTCTCGAACTTGCTTCAGCGCAAAGCGCAGCGCCTGATTCATGCACGCGCGGCGCTGGCGGATGCCGCGCCAACCGATGGCGTTGAGGTAAAAGTAGTCGATGACTTTGCCGACGAGCAGATTGCCGCGCGGCTTGTTGTCATAAACGTAATCGAGCGACTCGCCGGAGTCGAAACCCGTCGCATGGCCGATACGGATGCCCTGGCTGAGCCTGCCGGTCGTGCCGAGAGCTGCGCGCTGGAAAATGAATGAAAGCCCGCGCAGCGAGGGGGATGGCAGCGGCTTCTTCAGGCTCGCAAACTCCGCATTCGTCGCCGGATGCGTCAAATCGGCCTCCAGGCGTGGAGGCGTGAAATTCGCGATGCAGCGCTCGGCGAAGCGTTTGATCGCGCCGCACACTTCATCGCGGCAAAGATCGTGGAAGATGGCATGGCGCGCGCCTTTGAGCGTGAGGTGTGTTTTTTGCTCGCAGCCGTAGTTGGTGTAGAGCGCGTCGATGGCCTCGCGCTTCACCACTTTGTCAGCTCCGGCGGAAAAAAGCAGCAGCGGGCGGTCCATGACTTCCGCGTCGCTGATCACGCGCTGCGCGGTGCCGAAGAGATCGACGAGGATTTTGGCCGAGATGTCCTTCGAGATGAGTTTGTCGGCATCGTAAGCGGCGGCGGCGCTCAGATCGCGGGTGAGCCAGGAGCCGCGAACATAACTCTTGATCGTGGCGTCGGGTTTGAGCTTCTGCATCACTCGGATGCTCGTCAGCGCCCCCGGAACGATCAGATTCACCTCCAGCGCTGGTGTGGCGAGCACCAGACCCGCGATGCGCGGTGCAAAGTCATGCACCCAGGCCGCCGCCACAACTCCGCCGACGCTGTGAGCCACCACCACGGTGCGCTCCGGCGTCAGACCGTGCGCTTTTTGAAGGTGATGGAAAAACGTGTCGAGATCCCGCACATACTCCATGAAACCCGCCGCATGACCGCGCCTTCCTGGCGAAAGGCCATGACCGCGTGCCTCCCAGGCATAGATCGCCGTGTCCGGCATTGTAAGCGAGGGCACTACCGTGTCCCAGCGGTCCGCATGCTCATGGCCGCGATGCAGCAGCACCAGCGCCTTCGTGGCTCCCTGGACGTTCCAGGCTTTGTAGTGCAGCGAGAGTCCGTCGTCGGTGGTGAATTGGAGGCGTTCTGAGTTCATGAGGGTCTTTGATGAAGGACTTTCGCCAGATGACTGACACGACGCCAGACGGTAATAACGATACCTGCATTGATGACAGCAATGGTCCAGGTCAGCAGCGGCCATGTGACCTGCATCAAGTCCAGCGTCAGCATTCCCAGGCAGCCCATCGTCACCGTGAACATCCGGTGCGGTTTCGCCATCGGACCGCAGAAATCGTGTTTGCCGGTGAGGCTGGCCCCAAGCGCACGAACATAGGCGGTCAACACCGAGCCGCCCATGGCCGCCCAGCCCAGCGCGATGCTCCATTCGGTGCCTGCGGCGTATCCCAGCGGCACCAGGATGAAGGCATCGTCGATGCGGTCGGGGATCTCATTGAAAAGCTCGCCCGTGGCCGATTTGAGCCCGCCTTCAACCGCGAGCAGGCCGTCCATCATGTTGCAGAAGAGGCGCAGTTGCACTCCTGCGGCCGCGATGAGCCAGAACACCCACGCCGAATCCGACCGGGCCGCCATCAACGCCGCGCCACCACCGACAGCCGCGCAAACGATTCCCAATAAGGAAACGGTGTTCGGCTTTAACCCTAGATGCAGCATGCCACGCGAAAAAAATTGTGCCCAAGCCGTGCTGCGCGACTTCAATGGACGACGTACCGAAGGATCGCTGGTCATGAGGGCGAAGCAAACAACCGGGCTGCCGGATGTCAATCCGCCTGCTGGCATCGTGAGGAAATAGCGCCATGCTGCACCACGTTTGCTTTCGCACATGTCCCTTCGCCTCAATCCCACCGGTGCCTGCGCGCGCATCAGCCGCCGCCAACTGCTCTCCGCAGGCGGTTTGGGGATGTTCGGGCTGACGATGCCGCGCTTTCTGCGTGCTGCGGAGCATCAGCCGCTGGAGAAGCTCGTGGCGAAGGCGAAGTCGGTGATCTTTTGCTTCCAGTGGGGCGGGCCGAGTCATCTGGAGACCTTTGACATGAAGCCAGATGCTCCCGAAGGCATCCGTGGTTTTCACAAGCCGATCAAATCGAGCGCGGACGGCATCTGGGTCTCGGAGAAGCTGCCGAAGACGGCGAAGGTGATGGACAAGGTCACGCTGGTCCGCTCCGTGCATCACACGATGAAGAATCACAACAGCGCGGGCTATTACGCGCTGAGCGGCCATGCGCCACCGAGTGATGACCAGCGTCTCAAAGATTCGCCCGACCTGTTTCCTGCCTATTCGTCCGTGGTGGATGCCCTGGCTCCATTGGAAGGCGAAATTCCGACGGCGACGACCTTTCCATACATTGTGAGCGATGGTTCCGTGACGCCGGGGCAGCGGGCGAGCTTTCTCGGCAAGGAGCACGATCCTTTCATCGTGCTGCGCGATCCTTCGGCAAAGGACTTTGCGCTCCCGGAGCTGAGCCTTCCAAGCAACGTAAGCTTCGAGCGCCTCAATGCGCGGCGTGAGTTGCAAAAGCTCGTCGATGCGCAGACGCGGATGCTCGATTTCTCCGCCGAGGCACGCGGGATCGAAAGCTACTACGACAAGGCGCTCGCGATGCTGCACAGCGAGAAACTGCGCGCCGCCTTCGATCTTACGAAGGAGCCAGACAAGGTGCGCGATGCGTACGGCCGCTCGCCTTACGGGCAAAGTTTGCTGATGGCGCGGCGTTTGGTCGAGGCAGGGGTGAAATTCGTCACGGTGAATTTCGCGCAGAGCATAGGCGGCCAGAGCACGACCGAGGGCGGCTGGGACACGCATGGGTTCAATGACACGCGCATGTTCCCGATCATCGAGAAGTATCACCTGCCGATCACCGAGCAGACGCTGCCGACGTTTTTGACCGATCTCGATGAACGCGGTCTGCTGGACGAGACGCTCGTCGTGTGGGTCGGAGAGTTTGGTCGCACGCCGAAGATCAACAAGAACATCTCCCGCGACCACTGGCCGCAGTGCTACACCGCGCTGCTCGCCGGCGGCGGTGTGAAGCGCGGTTTTGTGCATGGCGCGTCTGACAAGAACGGCGAGCATCCTGCCGACAAGCCGGTGAAGCCCGATGATCTCGCGGCCACGATGTATCACCTGCTCGGCATCCACTCCGAAACCATGGTCAAAGACGTGATCGGCCGCGACGTGCCGATCAGCTACGGCAAAGTCATTCACGACATCATCGCATGAAGACGCTTCTCCTCATTGTTCTGCTCGCGACACCCGCCTGGGCAGATTTGTCCACGCACGCGTTCTTCAAGCACTTCATCGGCACCTGGAAGGCTGCGGGCGAGTTGAAAGGCGAGAACGACAATCTTGTCACGATCACGGAGGAGTGGACGGGCAAGGCGGATGGCGAAAACGGCTTCCTGATCGAAGGCACGCGCACGCTGAACAGCGACACGCAGCCGTTCAAGTGGACGATCACGCATAACGCGGGCACGGACATGTTTGAGGCCATCCTCAGCGGCGCGGATGCCTCCCAAACGATCCGTTTTGAAGGCAATGTCTCCGAGGTGAACCTCACGCTTGAACTGAAGGCCGTCACTGGCAACGGCCAGAGCAGCATCACCGTGCTCGACAGCTTCAAAGGCGAGCAGAAAGACGTGATTGAGAGCAAGGTCGTCTTCACTGGCGACGCGGGGCAGACGACGTTGGAAGGAACGATCAAGCACGAGAAGCAAAAAGCGCCGTGAGCAGTTATTGGGAGCTTGTGAAGCGCATCTGGCGCGCGCCTGGAAATCGCGGACGGCGGCTGAAGGTGTTGCTGCGCAGTGTGCTGTGGCTGGTGAACAAGAAAACGCTGCGCGGGCCGTGGACGCTGCCGGTGTTTGGTGATTTGAAACTGCGCTGTTATCCAGACAGCATCATCGCGTTGCATGTGGTGCAGCGTGGGGAGTTTCATGACTGGGACACGGCGAAGTTCATCACGGAGTTCTTGAGGGCAGGGGACACTTTTGTCGATGTGGGGGCGAACATCGGGTTGTACACTCTGCCGGCGTCGAGGATCGTCCAGCGGGGTCAAGTGGTGGCCGTGGAGCCGAGTTTGCGGAACCGGGAGCGGCTGGAGGAGAATTTGCGGCTCAACGGCATCACGAGCGTGATGGTCGAAGCCTGCGCCTTGGGTGAAAAAGCGGGCGAAATGGCCTTCTGCGACGCGGACGCGCTCGCACATGTCGAACTGGACGGAGACGGTCCGAGGGTGCCGGTGCGCACGTTGGACTCGATCTTGCCCGAGGGTGAAATTTCGCTGCTGAAGGTGGATGTGGAGGGCTTTGAGCTGTCCGTGTTTCAAGGCGCGGAAAACGCGATGCGGGCCGGACACCTTCCGGTGATCCTGTTCGAGATGAATCACTCGTATGAGCGCTACGGCGTCACGGAGGCGGAGATTTTCGGCTTTCTGCGGTCACACGGCTATCAAATCGCCCGTTACGAGCATGATGCGCGTAAACTCGTCACGCATGACTTGGAAGGCGATGTGGTCGCCTTCACGCCATGCGGCGAACAACTCATTCACGAACGACTGTTGTCATGAACATCACCAACTGGGACCAGGCTTATCAGGAAAACTTCACGCCGTGGGACAAGGGGCAGCCCTCTCCGCCGCTGGTGGAGTGGTTGGCGCGAAACAAACTCGCGGGGCGCGTGCTGGTGCCGGGATGCGGCGTGGGTCATGACGTGGCGCATCTTGTCTCGCTTGGCATCGACGCGCACGGGCTCGACATCGCACCTACGGCGATTGCGAGGGCGAAGGAGCGTTACCCTCAACTGGCGGAGCGGTTTGTGCTGGCGGATTTGTTTGAGCACCAGGGCGAGTTTGACGCCATTATCGAGCACACCTGCCTCTGTGCATTGCCGCCGGAGTGGCGGGAGAGGTATCGGGACGCGGTGGCAAGGCTGCTGAAACCGTGCGGGCTGCTGATCGGCACCTGGTTCGTGAATCCCGAGATGGATCCAGGTGAAAGCGGGCCGCCGTTTGGCATCTCGCCTGAGGAGCTGGCCGCGCTTTTTGCGGATCAGTTTGAGGTGATCGAGAGCTACACGCCGGAAGCCGCGTATCCGGGCCGGGAAGGGCGTGAACTGCTGCGGGTTCTGCGGCTCAGCGTTTGACGCTGCTGCTCAGCGGATCCGGTGACATGAGTTGAACCCGCTCCGTGACAAAGTTCTGCGGCACGAGCTTTTTCACGGTGCTGGCGATGATGCCCTCAATGCCGGAGGCGAAGCGAGTGGGGCGGCCGTAATAAATCATCGCGTCAGCAGCCTCGTAGCCGCCTTCCTCCCACACTCGCTGGGAGGGGATGTAGCAGGGCACGTCGTTGGTGTAACCGTTCACCCAAGTGCGGGCGTGGTCGAATTCGCGTTTGAAGCGCAGGCTGTAATCCACCACGACCTCGCCGGGCAGGTTGATGGTGAGCAGGTCGTCGCCGTAATGCCATACCTGCACCATGTAAGGCAGGGCGGGCGGGATTTTCTCGCCGCGTTCGAGCATTTCGAGATGTTTCTTCGCATGGTGGGCGGTGTGTTTGTTTTTGTCAGCCGCCCTGGCCTGCCACTCTTCTTTGGTGGGCAGGTTGTCGTAAGGGAGCATGACCTCGCTGGTGGCGCAGTTGAGCGGGCCGGTCAGCGGGCGCATGGGCTGGTTGATGACACGCACGATCTCCTTCGCGAGATTGACACCATGATTGGTGACGAAGCGCAGTTCACGTCTGGGGTAGGGATTCTGGTCCGCGCCGCAGCCGATGGCGACGAGGCAAACGGCCCCTGGGAAGCGCAGTTCCATCTCGGCATGCGCCATGCCCGCCCAGTCGCCATGTATCTCGTCGATGCCCAGTGTGGTGCAGTGGCAGGCGTAGCTCGCATGGGTGGCGATGAGCTTTTTGCCATCGGCGGACCGCACCCGCAGCACGGGCAGGGCCCGGTCGCTGGGGCCGTTGAAGTTTTGCGCATTTTGAAAGCCGGTTTCAGTCTTCAGGCGGCGGTTATAGGCGAAATAAACTTTTCCGCCGCCCCAGTCGAGCTGCGCGGGCTGCATCTTGCCCAGCGCTTCACCAATGGTTTTCACCATGCGGGCGGTCAGTTCCTCGGTGTAACGATCCACTCGCTCCTGCTGATCCGCAGGCAAGTCCGCGCCAAACATGAAAGGCAGTACCCCCTTGAGCATGGGGGCGCAGTGCGTGTGGGTGGAGTGCAGGGCGAAACGCTCGTCCTGAACGGTCTTTCCTGCGGCGGCGAGGCGTTTGAGCACCTCGGTTCGCACGGCTGCCGGAACACCGCAGTTGTCCACGGTGATGATCACCGCCGGGGCTTCACCCTGCCACTGGAGCGCGAGCGCGTTGGCATGGATGCGGGCGGCGATCTTGTCACACTCCGTTGTCCGACTGCCGTAGCCGCTGAGACGCACCGGATGATCCGGGGTGATGTCAATGTGGGCCGCTCCAGCCTTCCAACCCGTGCTGTTCTGCGCCGACATCACCCCTGGAATGACCAGGAACAAAAGCGCCCGGAAGAGTTTCTTGTGCATTTTTTGATCATGCACAAATTCTCCCCCTTTACACAAGGCTGGATTTTTACAGATGCCAAATGTGGCATCTGCCGCTACGCGTTGGCGTTCGCCCAGTCGATGGCGGCTCGGCAAATTTCCCAGAAGGAGCCTGTCTCCATGCTGGCACCGCCGACGAGGGCTCCGTCAATGTCAGGCTGGCTGATGAGTTCGGCCATGTTGCCGGGCTTCACGCTGCCGCCGTATTGGATGCGGATTTTCACGGCCACGTCCTCGCCAAACATGTCGCCGAGCACCTTGCGGCTGAAGGCATGCGCGTCCTGCGCCTGCTGGGCGCTGGCGGTGCGGCCGGTGCCGATGGCCCAGACGGGTTCGTAGGCGATGACGCAGTCGATGATGCGGCGTGGGCCGACCTCGGCCAGGGATTCGCGGAGCTGTCTTTCGAGCACCTGCTCAAGCTGGTCGGCATCGCGTTCCGCAAGTGTTTCGCCGATGCAAAGGATGGGGTGCAGGCGGGCTTCGAGGGCGGCGAGCACCTTGGCGTTCACGATGGCGTTCGTCTCACCATAAAGGCTGCGGCGCTCGCTGTGGCCGAGGATGACGTGCTTGCAGCCGCATTCCTTGATCATGCGGGCGCTGATCTCCCCCGTGAAGGCACCAGCAGGCTGGGCGCTCATGTTTTGCGCGGCCAGTTCCACACTCTGCTCACGAGCGGCCACGAGCGCGTTGCTCGCGCGCTCCAGGCTGACGAACGGCGGGGCCACGACGATCTGCACGGGAATCTTGTCCGGCACGAGACGGGCGAAGGCACGGAGGAAATCATCCGTCTCCTGGGGTGTCATGTGCATTTTCCAGTTGGCGGCGATGATCGGTTTGCGGAAGTGGGCGAGGGCCATAGGGGGGGAGGTTTGCGGTGGGTTGCGATGGTTTAGGGTTGTTTGCGGTGGTTTATCAGAAGCGTCGGGAGGTTTAAGCAATTGCAAACCATCGCCAACGACTGCCAACCACGGCTAACGTCATTTTTCCTTCAAGCAGGCGACGCCGGGCAGTATTTTGCCTTCGAGGAGTTCGAGGGAGGCGCCGCCGCCGGTGGAGATGAAGGTCATTTTGTCGCCGAGCTTGGCTTTCTTGACGGCTTTCACGCTATCGCCGCCGCCGATGATGTTTTTCGCGCCGGCATTGGCCGCCATGGCCTCCGCGATGTCGAAGGTGCCTTTGGAGGCCTCTTTGATCTCGAACACGCCCATCGGGCCGTTCCAGATGACGGTCTTCGCCTTGGAAATTTCTTCCGCGAAGAGCTTCACGGACTCAGGGCCGATATCGACACCTTCCCAGCCATCCGGGATGCTTTCGCCCGCGCCGGTGAACTTGATGTTGCCGAACTTCTTCGCGTCGAAATCGAAGGCGTCGGTGATCATCGCATCGACGGGGATGAGGATCTTCACGCCACGCTCCTTGGCCTTGTCGAGAGCCGCCTGCGCGATGGGTTCCCACTCGGGTTTGTAGAGGCTTTTGCCGATGGAGATGCCCTGGACGATCTTGCGGAAAGTGTAGGCCATGCCGCCGCCGATGATGATCGTGTTCGCCTTTTCGAGCAGGCGATTGATGACGCCGATTTTGTCGCTGACCTTCGCACCGCCGAGGATGACGACGAACGGACGGTCCGGATTTTCGAGCTCGTCATTGAGCCAGGTGAGCTCTTTTTCCATCAGCAGGCCCGAAACGGCCGGCAGATAATCCGCGATGCCCGCTGTGGAGCTGTGCGCACGATGCGCGGAGCCGAAGGCGTCGTTCACGAAGATCTCCGCGAGGTCAGCCATGCCCTTCGCGAGCGTGGCATCATTCTTTTCCTCACCGGCGTGGAAGCGGGTGTTTTCGAGCAAAAGCACGTCGCCATTGCCGAGCGCGAGCGCCTTGGCCTTCGCTTCTTCGCCGATGCAGTCGCTGGCGAAATCGACCGGCTGACCGATCAGGGCGCTGAGAGCCGGTGCGACGGGCGCGAGGCTCTGTTTTGGGTCGCGCTGGCCTTTCGGACGGCCCAAGTGGCTTGCCAGGATGATTTTGGCTCCTTTTTCGATCAGGAACTTGATCGTGGGCAGTGTTTCTTGAATGCGGGTGTCGTCGGTGATGACCATCTGGCCGTCTTTTTCTTCCAGGGGCACGTTGAAGTCCACGCGCACAAATACGCGTTTTCCGGCAAGGTCGAGGTCACGAATGGTCTGCTTGGGCATGGGTTTTAAGGGGGCTGAAAACAAAGCCGCCGGGCGGCGGGGGCGGGATGTCTAGCACATCGCGTGCTCGATGCGCATCGAATTTTTCCCGCCTTCCGGCCTGTTCTGGAAATTTCAGCCCGGCTTACCTCTCCCCGAGGTCCAGCTTTTGGATTTCTTTGGGAATCTCGGCCTCCAGATACTCCAGCAGGCTCTGCACGCGCTGTGGCAGGTGCTCGTGAGAGGCGTGGGCAAGCTGGAGATCGACGGGCTCGATGTGCCAGTCGGGTAGCAGTTGGATAAGGCGGCCGGCGGTGATGTCGCGGGCGGCCATCCATTCGGGCAGGCTGGTGAAGCCTGCGCCCTCGATGGCGGCCTCGCGCAGGGCGGTGACGGTGTCGAGCAGCATAACGGGGGCGAATTTGAGCTTCACGACCTTGCTGTGCCGCACGAGATCCACGCGGTCACGGGCGTAAAAGTGCGGCTGAAGGATGCCCAGCCATGGGAAGCGGCTCAAGTCGTCGGGATGGCGCGGTGTTTCGTGCTGCTGGAGCAGCGATGGCGCGGCAACGATGCGGCGATGCAGTTGCGCGATGGTTTTCACATTCACGCGGCGGTCGGTGGGGCCGCCGACCATGATCCCGCAGTCAAACCCCTCCTTCACGAACTTCGTGGGGCGATTGATGAGATGCAGCTCGGTGGTGACGTGTGTGTGCTGTTTTTGAAAACGGGACAGCACGCGCGAGACAATCCACTGACCCACATCGACGACGGAAACGATGCGCAGATGGCCGCGAAGCGCATGCCGTTCGCTGCGCAGGCGGCTGCCCATGCGGTCGGCCAGGGTTAGCAGCTCGCGGGCATCGGCCAGCACGATGCGGCCCGCGTCGGTCAGGCTCATCGTGTGAGTGTCACGACGGATGAGCGGGGAGCCAATTTGTGTTTCCAACGCGGCGAGGTGGCGGCTCAGGGTGGGCTGCGCCATGCCGAGAATCTTGGCCGCCGCCGAGATGCTGCCCGACTCGGCGATTTGCACGAACTCGCGGATCTGCTGGAGGTCATTCAGATGGGTCATGCGTTTAGTGTATAAGCGCTATGTCGGATGCGCACTGTTTAAGCTCGCCCCAAGTTCGTAGATACCAGGGAAATGCACCCCATGTCATCCTCACGCGCTTCATCCAGGCTGTTCTGGCGGTCTTTCGCCGCTGGACTTCTCATCACGGTCAGCCTGTCGGCCTGCAAACCGGCTGCCAAAGGCCCAGCCGGTCCGCCGCAGGCCACGATCCCCGATGTCACCGTCGCCAAACCCATTGCGCGCCGGTTGACGGACTGGGACGAGTTCACGGGCCGCCTGACCTCGCGTGAGAAAGTCGAGGTCCGTGCCCGGGTCTCGGGTTACCTCACCGTGGTCAGCCTCAAAGAGGGCACCGAGGTGAAAGCGGGAGATCTGCTTTTCACCATCGACCCGCGTCCTTATGAGGCCATCGTGCAACGTGCCGAGGCGGTGCTGGCGCAGGCGAAGACGAACGCCGAGCTGGCGAACATTGAGGCCAAAAACGCCACCACGCTGCGTCAGGGGCAGGTCATTTCGACGGAGGAATCCGAGCGCCGTCTGAAAAGCGCCGCAGGGGAGCAGGCCGCCGTCCGCGCCGCCGAGGCCATGGTCAGCGCGGCGAAGCTCGATCTCGAGTTCACACAAATCCGCGCGCCGATCAGCGGCCGCATCAGCGATGCGCGAGTCACGGAGGGCAATCTCGTCACAGGTGGCACGAAGGACGCGACACTGCTCACCACCATCGTCGCGCTCGACCCGATCTACTGCGACATCGAGGTTGATGAACGATCCGCCTTGAAGTACCGCGAGATGCACAAGAGCGGCGAGCGGGAGAGCGCCTTGTTTGGCCTGATCCCCGCCGAGATGGCGCTCGTGAACCAAGTCGGCTGGCCGCACCAAGGGCAGATCGACTTCGTGGACAACCAGATCAATCCCGCCACCGGAACCATCCGCGCCCGCGCCGTGTTTCCGAACAAGGACCGCCTCATGTCGCCGGGCTTTTTTGCCAAAGTGCGCATCCCCGGCAGTGGCGAATACGACGGCCTGCTCATCCGCGATGCCGCGGTCGGCGATGACCAGGGCAGCAGCTACGTGTGGGTGCTCGATGCCGAGGACAAGGCCGTCTATCGCCCCATCACACTCGGGCCGCTGCTCGATGGCCTGCGCGTCGTGCGCGGCGGCTTGAAGGCTGATGACCGGGTCATCATTCTCGGCCTCATGAGCGTGCGCAATGGCAACAAGGTCAAGCCCGTTCTCGCCGACATGGCTCTCGCCGCACCCACGAAAGACAAGCAGCCATGAACTTCGCCCGCATCTTCGTGGACCGCCCCATCTTCGCGGGCGTGCTGAGCATCGTCATCACGATGCTCGGTGCCTTGTCCTATTTCGCGCTGCCTGTGGCGCAGTATCCCGAGGTCATCCCGCCCACTGTCGTCGTTTCTGCGACGTATCCCGGCGCGGATGCCCGTACGCTCGCGGAAACGGTTTCCACGCCGCTGGAGCAGGAAATCAATGGCGTGGAGGACATGATCTACCTCTCGTCCTCATCCACCAGCGACGGGCGCGTGCAGATCACCGTCACCTTCGCGCTCGGCACGGATCTGGACAAATCCCAGGTGCTCGTGCAAAACCGCGTGAACGCCGCCGTCGCGCGACTTCCCGAGGAGGTGCGCCGACTGGGTGTCATCGTGAACAAACGCTCGCCCGACCTCACGCTCGCCGCGCAGTTCTTCAGCCCCGATGGCTCGCGCGAGGTCGGCTATCTCAGCAACTACGTCACGCTGCAGATTCAAAACGAGATCGCCCGCATTCCCGGTGTCGCCGAGGCTTCGTCACTCGGTGGTTTGGATTACTCGATGCGTGTCTGGCTCGATCCCGAAAAGATCGCCGGAGTCAGACTCACCGCTGGTGATGTCGTGCGCGCCATCCGCGAGCAAAATGTGCAGGTCGCCGCCGGATCACTCGGCCAGCCGCCTGCCGCGGAAGGACTGGAGTTCCAATACACGCTCACCGCTCCGGGCCGACTGAAGAAGGCTGAGGAATTTGGCGAGATCGTGCTCAAAACCGGCGACATCGGCGATGTGGTGCGCCTGCGCGATGTCGCACGCATCGAGCTCGGCTCCCGCGACTACTCCAGCAAAACCTACATGGACGGCTACAACGCCGTCTCGCTCCGTGTCTTCCAGCTTCCCGGTAGCAACGCCATCGAAACCGCCGACGCCGTCTATGCGCGTCTTGCGCAGTTGAAAGAGCGCTTTCCGCCCGGCATCGACTACCGCATCAACTACGACACCACGAAGTTCGTCCGCGCCTCGATCAAATCCGTGCTTACCACGCTCATTGAGGCCGTGCTGCTCGTCGTCTTCGTCGTCATCCTGTTCCTGCAAAGCTGGCGCGCGTCCATCATCCCGCTGCTGGCCGTTCCGGTGTCCCTCATCGGCACACTGGCCGTCATGCAGGTCTTCGGCTTCTCGCTGAACAATCTCTCGCTGTTCGGTCTCGTGCTAGCCATCGGCATCGTCGTCGATGACGCCATCGTCGTGGTCGAAAACGTCGAGCGCAACATCGCCAAAGGTCTAGCGCCTCGTGAAGCCTCCATCCAGGCCATGAAAGAGGTCAGTGGGGCCGTCATCGCCGTCGCGCTCGTGCTCTGCGCGGTGTTCGTGCCCACCGCCTTCGTCAGCGGCATCACGGGTCAGTTTTATAAACAGTTCGCGCTCACCATCGCCGTCTCCACGGTCATCTCGGCCTTCAATTCGCTGACGCTCAGCCCCGCGCTCTGCGCCATCCTGCTGCAACCGCACGGTGCCAAGACCGACTGGCTCACGAAGCTCATCAATTTCTTGTTCGGCTGGTTCTTCCGCCTCTTTAACAAAATCTTCCAGTTCGGCTCCGATGTGTATGCCGGACTCGTACGCAAACTCATCCGCTTTGCGCTTTTCGTGTTGATTGGCTACGGCGGCCTCGTCTTCCTCACCGGCAAGGTGTTTGAGGCCGTGCCCTCCGGCTACATCCCCTCGCAGGACATGGGCTACGCCATCGTGCTTGTGCAGCTCCCGGATGCCTCCGCCTTCGAGCGCACCGACGCCGTCGTGCGCCGCATGGACGCCATGGCGCGGGAGATTCCCGGCATCGCCCACACCTTCGCCATCTCGGGTTATTCCTCCATTTTACAGGCGAACCAGCCCAACGTCGGTGCGGCCTTCCTCGTTTTCGACGACTTCACGAAGCGCGGCGATCCCTCGCTCAAAGGCGACCGTCTGCTGGCCACAATCCGCCAAAAATTTGCCACGATCCAAGAAGGTCGCGTGCTCGTGTTACCACCGCCCGCGCTGCGCGGTCTCGGCAATGCCGGCGGCTTCAAAATTCAGGTGCAGGACCTCAACAACGCCGGTCTCGACGCCCTCGAAGCCGCCACGCAGAAGCTGCTCGCCGCCGCGCAGAACGAACCGGGCCTCATCTCCCTCGTCACCGGCTTCCGCGCCCGCACACCGCAGTTCAAACTCGAAATCAACCGCGCCCAGGCGAAGACGATGGGCGTCTCGCTCGCCGATTTGAACGAGGCGCTGCAGGTCTATCTCGGCTCCGTCTATGTGAACGACTTCAACCTCTTTGGCAGAACCTACCAGGTCACCGCGCAGGCTGATCCGATGTTCCGCAAAGACCCCGCCGACGTCTCCCGCATCAAGATCCGCAATCAAACCGGCGACATGGTGCCGCTGGGTGCCTTGGTAAAAGTCATCAAGACCGGCGGTGCCGACCGCGTGCAGCGCTACAACCTCTACTACTCCGCCGACATCAACGGCAACACGCTTCCCGGCGTCAGCTCCGGCCAGATGGTCGAAAAAATCGAGCGCCTCGCCAACGAGCATCTGCCCACCGGTTTCGCCATCGAGTGGACCGATCTGACCTACCAGCAGATCCTCTCCGGTGACACGCTGATGTACATTTTCCCGCTTTGCGTCATCTTCGTCTTCCTCGTGCTCGCCGCGCAGTATGAGAGCTGGAGCATGCCCATCGCCATCATTTTGATTGTGCCGATGTGCCTGCTCTCTGCCCTCCTCGGCGTGTGGCTGCGCGCGCAGGACAACAACATCTTCACGCAGATCGGATTGGTGGTGCTCGTCGGCCTCGCGGCCAAAAACGCCATCCTCATCGTCGAGTTCGCCAAGCAGCTTCAAGACGCGGGCATGGACCGCGTCAAAGCCGCCGTCGAGGCCTGCCGCCTGCGTTTGCGCCCCATCTTGATGACCAGCTTTGCCTTCATCCTCGGCGTGCTCCCGCTCGTGCTCGCCACCGGCGCTGGCGCGGAAATGCGCCAAGCCCTTGGAACGGCGGTGTTCTACGGCATGATCGGCGTCACCGTCTTTGGTTTGCTCTTCACGCCCGTGTTTTATGTCATCCTCCGCGCCATCGTCGAACGTCGCGAGCGCAAGCAGCCTCCCGCTCATCAAGACTCCACCACTCCAGCACTCCATGCGGCCCACTAAATCAATCCCGCTGCTTCTCTGCGTGCTTTCGAGCTGCACCGTCGGTCCGAAGTTCCTCCAACCGCAGCCCAAGATGCCTGCGGACTACGCTTCCAAATCTTCCAACTCCACCGCTGTTTCCTCGACCTGGTGGCGCAAACTCAACGACAGCACGCTGAACAACCTCATCGCGCAATCCACCGAGCAAAACAAAGACCTCGCCGTCGCCAAATCGCGTCTGCAGGAGGCCCGTGCCTTGTGGCGTGAGGCTCAGTTCGACTTCGCGCCCACTGTCACCGCCAGCGGCACTTATGACACGACGCAACTCGGTAACTCCATGAACGCGGCTTTCCGAGGACGAACCGTCGATACCTGGCGCACCGGCTTCGATGCCGATTACGAGCTCGACTTCTTCGGACGCGTGCGAAACAGCGTGAAGGCCGCCAAAGCCACCAGCGCCGCCGCCGAAGCCAACGTGCAGGACATGCTAATCACGCTCCAGGCCGAGGTCACCATCAACTACCTCGAACTTCGCGGCGCCCAGGCTCAACTCAACGTCGCCCGCGAAAACGCGGGCAACCAATCCGAAGCCCTGCGCATTGCCGAAGCCTCTCTCAAGGGCGGACGCGGCACGCAGCTCGATGTCGCGCGTGCCAACGCCCTCTTGAATGCCACCCAGGCCCAAATCCCCACTTACGAGGAAAGCGTCGCCAAAGCCATTCATCGCATCGCCGTGCTCTGCGGTCGCAATCCCTCCGAACTGCGCTCCAGCCTGCAAAAAAGCACCCGACAACCCGCCGTGCCCTCCAGCGTTGCCATCGCCAAACCCGCTGAGTTGCTGCGCCTACGCCCCGACATCCGCATCGCCGAAAACGCTCTCGCCGCCGAGACCGCGCGAGTCGGCATCGCCACCGCCGATCTCTTCCCCCGCGTCACCTTCGGCGGACGCCTCAATCTCGAAGGCCAGACCCTCGCCAGCCTCGGCCAATACGGCTCGAATGCCTACAGCTTCGGTCCACGTATCAGTTGGGCCTTCCTGAATCTCGGACGTGTGCGCCAGCAGATCAAAGCCGCCGGAAATCGCGCCGATGCCGCCCTCTCGACGTACGAGCAAACGGTCCTCCTCGCCCTTGAAGAAGTCGAAAACGCCCTCACCAGCTACGACCGCGAGCGCCAGCGTCTCCGCCACCTCGAAGCCAGCGCCGCCAGCGCCCGCGAAGCCGCCACCTTGGCCCGCCAACGCTACCAAGACGGCGTTGCCGACTTCCTCACGGTCCTGGACGCCGAACGTGTCGCCCTCAGCGCCCAAAACGACATCGTCCTCAGCCGCACCCGCGCCACCGCCGCCTGGGTCCGCATCCACAAAGCCATGGGTGGTGGCGCGTGACTCCAAAGTGGTCCGCACAGTCCTCTGTGCGGCGCGCCGTAGTCCTGCAAGTCATCAAAAGCTCATGAGCATTGCAGGCCGCTTGACCACTGAGTTCACAGAGGTGTTTTTTCCTGGCATGGAGCTTGGAGTGAAATCGGAGCGCCGCACAGAGGACTGTGCGGACCACTATTTCCCATCACTTCACGCTCACGCAAACCATGTCTCCTGCTGCGTTGCGGGCATAAATCCGTCCATTCGCCAAAACCGGCACGGACCAGCAGCGACCATTCAAAATGCTCGTGCGGGAGATCGGCTCAAACTTCGCCGGATCGGCCTTGGCGATGATCAATTCGCCTTTGGCGCTCAAAACGATCAATTTGCCATCCGCAGCCGTCAGTGAGCAGAAGCCCACGTCGACCGCATTCCACTTTTCAGTGCCCGTGGCGAAGTCGATACACTTCAGTGAGGCCGTTTTGCTCTCGTCGCCGTCGCTGCCGTATAGATGGCCGCCGATCAGCACGCAGGAGTTGAACTGGTTCTTCATCACGCGACTGCGCCAGACCTCGGAAGGCGTCGCGGAGGCCAGATCGAGCACGGCGCAGCCTTTGTTGTAGCCGGACGAGATGAAGAGCTTCGTGCCGCTGAGGATCGGATCGGCCGCGTTCACGCCGTAGCTCGTGTTCCAGGTGTGCTCCCACAAAACCGTGCCGTTGCTCGGATCGACGCCTTTGTAGGCGCGTCGTGTGCTCAGCACGACCTGCTCCTTGCCATTCACCGTGATCAAATGCGGTGTCGAGTAGCCCGCCGTGTCCGCCTCCGACTTCCACACCAGCTTTCCAGTGGCCTTTTCAAACGCCGCGCCGTTCTGGCCGATGTTGAGGATCAAATTCGCGCCATGGATGAGCGCCGAACCCGAGAAACCCCACTCAGGAATTTCCGCCTCTGTCTCCGCCAGGAAATTCTTCTGCCACACGATTTTCCCTGTCGCCGCCTCGAAGCAAATCAGATCGCCCCAGCGGCTGAGATGCCAAGCCTTGTTCACTTCGATCACCGGCCCGGCGCTGGTGCCGCCTTCATAATACTTGTCGCCGAGATCCGCCTTGTAGGAGTGCTTCCACACCTCCTTGCCCGTCGCCGCGTCGAAGCAAAACACGGTGTCCTTGCCGTCCTCATGCCCCGAGGTGAACACGCGCCCGTCCGCCACCGTGAACGATGCGAAGCCGATGCCAATTTGAGCCTTCCAAAGCGGCTTCACCTCGGTCCCGGCCAGTTTTTCTGAGGAGATGCCATTCTTGTCCGGCCCACGCCAGACCGGCCAGTCGGCGGCTTGGGTGATGGTGGTGAAAGTGAGGAGAAGTAGGAGTGATGGTTTCATGCTAGTGATTCGATCAAATTCGTTCAAACGTCCGGTCTAGTAGGGGTTTAAGCGACTAGATACTTCAATGACTTCTCCCCTTATGCCAACACGGAAAACGCCTTGCGGTTGACGAACGAATCGAGACTTGTCAGAAACAAACGCGCTCCAGATGAAACGATGATGAACCAAGCTGACGAACATATGGCGGCATTGAGCCAGCTTGAGACCGAGGCGTTCGCCAGCTATCCCGAAAACCTGGATGCGCTGCTGCATCAGATTCATTTGCTGAATCGCACATCGCGCTGGGATGTGGATCAGGAGAATCCTTTTTGGGAGCGGCTGGGCGTTATTGAATCGCATGTAACCAGTGCCATCAAAAAACGGCGAACCAAGAAAATGCTTTTGGGTGGCGGTATCGCTGTGGCTGCATGTGCCACGTTAATGCTGCTCGGCTGGCAATACGCATACAACGCCCATTTTCAGAACTACGCAGCACGCATGGAGGCCGCGCTTCTGCATGGCAGCACTGCCGACGTGAAATCACTGCTTGATGAAAAGTGGCGGTTTGAGCCTGGCAGAGGTGGCGCAGAGAATGCGGTCAAGATTCGCTCGCTGGCGGCGGCTTGGCTTGCCACGAAAAAGACGGCGTGTGACTCATGGCTTACAGAGCTTGGCAGAGTTGAGGCCGAGATTGAAAACTGGGGCAGCCTGCCGCCAGAAAAGCGCCGCATCTTGATCAAGGATGTTTCCACGCTGCAATCCTTTCACGAGATCAATGCCAAGGAATTCAACCCGTCTGACGCACAGAAGATCGCCGCGTTAACGACCAAAATAAGCGAATTGAAACAGGAGTGGCTGCGTGAGACGACATCTTCGGCTGAGGTGGTGCTGAGTGCTCTTGATTCATGCCTGATTCAGGCGGACGGCGTGTTTGGTGAGCCATTGGTGTTGCTGCTGCCTGAGATGCGGCGTGTTGCGGCGAAGGTTGTTGAAGCGCAGGCACCTGGGTTGGAGGAGCGGATGACAAAAAAGATGGAGCGTGCTCTCAGCAAGCACCAGCAGATCGAAGCAAGCTCAATGGCCTGGGTTAAAAGTTTCGACCAGATGGCCGGAGAACACACCACCGCCGAAACTCATGCCCAAATCCTGCAAGGCATGATGGCAAAACTGCCTGAAAGCCATCGGATCAAAAGTGGCTTTGCCGCCGTGTTGGAAAAAGGCATGAGCGCAGCCGTGCTGCATCAGCAGGCCATGCAAACGATGGGTGTAACCGCAGCCTCAAACAAAGCGCTGTTTCCAACTCGTCCCTGCACGGAGGCAGAGATAAGCTTTCTCAAAGAACGTTTGCCTGCCTTGGAAGCCGCCGCCGCACAACCAGCGCCAGACCCTCCCGACACCTATCGGTATCATTTACGTTCCTTGGCAGGATGGGCTGCCATGCGGGATGCGACTTCCGCGCCTCAGTTCAATCAATCCGCTCTGTTTTTTCTGGATCGCATCTACGCGGACCCGTGGATGAAGCCATTCGAGAAGGCGCTCCTCTGCCAGATTGTGGATGGCCTCATCAGCCAGGATTCGATGTCTTGGGGCATGTTCTGGTGTCCGTCCGCCAGCAAGGAGTTGAGTGAAGTGCTCAAGCTGGCTGGCAAAAGCCCAGATCCTCTGTTGGGCAAAGGCGTTGGCCTTTCGGCTGAAAAACTCGTTCTGCTGGAAGCCTATTTCACGGACCACCGGGACGTTGATTTTCAGCAGGAGGCTGCCGCGCTCCAGCTCCTGGTTGCAGCCGCGCCATCATGGCGGAAGACGGGTGTGGTCATCGAAGATGGCAGAATCCACTACTTGGGAAATCTGCCGGAGCAGTGCGTTCTACTTGCCTGGGGCAAAGGCACTGCTGTTGTTGGCTTCCGCTCCAGCTTGGGCAAAATCAAATGGCTGGGTGATCATCCAGTATTGGGCAGCCCAGTGTTCTGTCATGCTGCCCACGCCAAGTAATTTGATCCCACCATCCAATGACCGAAGAACCGCAAAATCTGCCAGAAGGAGATGCCCCGCATGCCCGGCCTACTTCGCTGCGAAGGAGAATCCAGCTTGGCGACGGTCCCCAACTGTCCTACAGCAAGGCTGATTTCGAGGCGCGGCTTGGCGTGACCTCCGGGCGTCTGACAGCGGTGAACCGCCAGTTCAGCTTCGCTGTTGCGGTGTTTGTTGCCGTGGGCTTTTACGCAGTGTTGTGGTTTCTGCGCGTTTCCGTACCTGCCGCCCGCACACTCTGCGATTTGTTTTTTGAGCGCGGGTGGACGCAGCAGGCCACGGTGTTTTTCACGTCATGGGCTTTCGTCATTTTGGTGTTCAAGCGCTGGAAACTGGCGGTCCAGGCCAGAGCTTTTGAAGTTGGCATCCCGCCGCGTGGCTCAGGAGTCGTGATTGATGAGGCCACCAGCACCAAGCTGCTTGAGCGCCTTTACCAGTCCGTGGATGATCCTAGAAAGTTTGCGTTGCTGGGGCGGGCGGAACGCTCCCTGCATCTCGCCGCACACGGCCTGCCAGCGAACGAGGTGCGGGCCTGTCTCAAGCAGTTGGCAGAAGCCGACGATGATGCGGTGCAGCGCAGCTTTAATTTATTGGGTGGCATTGTTTGGGTGATTCCGGTGCTCGGCTTCGTCGGCACGGTGTTGGGGCTGGGTCAGGCTGTCGGCGGCTTTGGTGCCACCTTGCAGAGCGTGAAGGAAATCGCTGAGGTTAAAAACTCTCTGATTGGCGTGACGCAGGGACTCTCAACGGCTTTTGACACAACCCTGCTGGCACTCCTGGCAGCCATCCTCGTGCAGATGTGGAATACGTTTCAGTTCAACAAGGAGCAAGAATTCATGGCCGAGGTGGCCGACTTCTGTGAGGAGTACATTGCCGAACGAGTGGATTATCTTGGTGAGAAGTAATGAAGAAAAACCGTCAGCTCCCTGGCCCCGGCCCAAGTTTCTTTGCCTTTCAGGCGGTCATCATGGGGCTGATTGGCGTGATGATTTTGATCGCGCTGTTCTTCGCCGCGTTTGGCAACAACAGCAGTGTCGGCGAGGTGGAAAACCTTGCGGCGCTTCGCCATGAACTCGACAAGCTGCGTGCGGAAAAAACCGTGGCTGAGCAAATGAATGGTGAAAAGACGGTCTTGGAGCAGGAGCGCGAAAGCCTGACGCAACTGCTGGTCAAGACAGACCCCAAGGCCGCCGAGCAGGCCTATCAGCAGCGGTTGAAAGAAATTGACGCCGCCTCCCAGGCAAGAAGTGAGATTCAGGAGCAAATCACTCAAGCACAGGCTCAATACGATCGCATGCGCCAGGAAAAAGGCTCGGTTCGTCTGGCCTACCGGCCACTGCACGGTGATCGCACTCCTATCATCGCCGTCTTAGCGAATGCGAGTATCCAAGTGGTCACCGCGCCCGATGGTAAATGGGGGACACTGAAGGGTGACTTGTTTCAGGCGAAACTTTCGCAGACCAGTCGTGATAAAGTGCATGTCGTCCTTTATGCCAGACCGTCTTCGATTGAGCTACTCGAAGAATTGCGGGCCTTCCTCAAAAAGCATGACTTCACCTTCGGCTACCAGGCAGTGGGTGAAAACGAACGGCTCAGCTTCCTGCCCCAATGAATACGCAGCCCAAAGGCCCATCCGACAGCCTGGAGCTGCTGCTTGATACAGTGTGCAATTCATTGGGTTCAATGATTTTGATCACCCTGCTCATCGTTGTTTCCACGAACGATTTGCAGGAGCGTCTGGGGCAGGAAAAGCCTGAAGATGTAACGGCGGCGCATGCGCAGGCCCTGGCTTTGCATGACCAGATCGATGCCGCCAGACGCGTGGCCGCTAGACTGCGGAATGCAGCAGCAGGGTTAAACGCCCTCAAGGCTGAAGTCGCCACGTTGAAAAGCAAGGTGGCTGCCGCTCAAGACCCGGCGAATGTCGCGCCCAACCCGTTGATGAACCGTTTGGAGATCGCCGACCGCACTCTGCGGGAGGCAAGGCAAAGCATCGAAACCAAGAACACCGAACTGTCGGCGCTTGAGGCCGCTCAGCAGAAACACCTCAGCTCCCTGACCCAGCAGGTTCGTCTGCCCAGCCGTCAGACCAGCACAAAAAAAGCGGCTCTGGTTTTTGTCGCCGATGGGAAATTCTTTCCCAAGATGATGAATGGGAAGCTCAGTGGCCACATCGACATCGAGATTTTACGTGCGAGGCCGCTGTATGCGTCACTCAAGCCCGACTTGCAGAAGGGTCTTGATCTCAGTGAGTTCAAAACCTTTTTGCGAACCCTTGATGCTGGCAGCGAGCGTGTGGGTCTGCTGGTTTATGCCTCGGGTTTTGAGATCTTCATGCGTGCGCAGCAGGCCTGCGTCGAGTGCGGGCTGGAATGTGGCTGGGAGCCGCTTGCCAAAGGCAGTGTCATGACCGTTGGTGGTTCAGGAGAAGGCATCCAAGTCGATCCCCAATAATGATGAAACTCATTCTCGTGCTCATCGTCTGCATCTGTGGCTCAGCCGCATTTGCAGGTATCGGTCTTGTCGAGTTTTCCTGTGACGGGCTGGTGGCGTTTGAGGGCGCGCGTTCTGTAAAAACCGCAGGGATGTCTGGAGTCACGAACAGCCTCGCACTCGAAGCAGGCACATGGCGGGTGGGTGCGAAGGCATTTGAAGTGGTGAGTGGTGAAGTTTTGCGCCTTGGCACACTGACAGGCACGAATGGTCAGCCAATCCATGAGACAAAACCAAGCGGGAAGTCTGGCAAACTGCGCGTGACCGCAGCAGAAAAAGCGGAGTGGCGTCTTTGGGGTGAAGATGTCTGGCGCAAAGGCCCCGCCGAAACCACGGTGCCTTCTGGGGTGTATCGCCTGGAATGGCGGGAGAAGGAAACGCTGCAGGGGCGTCTCCTAGCGGTCGATGAAGATCAACAAGTCCCTTTGGCAATTCCTCACCCGCCTCAGGTGCTCGTTGAATCCAAGACGGAAGGCGAAATGCTCATCGGCCCCAAACGCGAGGGGCCACCACAGCTTGGTGATGTGGCAGTCCTGCGGGATGATCAATCTGCAGTTTTCGCTTGGCAGAGGCTGCAAAAGCCTTTGGAGGAGATTTTTCACTCCGCGGAGCCCGGCGTGCCTCTGGTGACATTCTATTCACCAGCGCGCAAAATGGCCATTGAATCAATAATGAAGCGTCTTGGAATTGGAACTCTTGTGGACCCAGATTCTTCACAGTCGCTCGCGCTTTTGGCGGCTGATAAAAATGATGCCCTGGGTCTTTACAGTCTCGCTGTCAATTATATGGATGGCGTTGGAACCAGCAAGAATTCTGCTCATGCCGAAGTCTTGTTTCAAAAAGCAGTGCCCACTCTTTTGGCAGATACTGAAAAAGCAGATGCTTGGTCACAGACCGCACTCGGTAAGTGTTATAAAGAAGGTTTAGGCGTGCTGAAATCCGAAAAAAAAGCAGCCGAGCTATTCAATGAATCAGCACTGACAAACCTAGCATGGGCGCAAGGTTCGTTGGGTGATTGTTATTTGAATGGTAAAGGAGTCGTTAAAAATGCCGCTACCGCAGCCGAGTTGTTCCGCAAGGCGTCAGATCAAGGTGATGTGACGGCACTGTTTTCTTTGGCGCAATGCTTCGCATCAGGTGAAGGTGTTGTAAAAGACATTGGGCAAGCAGTTCTGCTAACAAGAAAAGCTGCGGAATCTGGTTTATTGTTTGCCCAGTCTTCACTAGGCGCCTGCTTGCTTGCTGGAGATGGTATTAAAAAAGACATCGCGGAAGGCGTTCAGTGGACACGCACGGCTGCTGAAAAGGGAGAGGCAATTGCACAGCACAATCTAGGAATATGCTACATGCAGGGTAACGGAGTTCCAGAAGACGCTGTGCAAGCTAACCATTGGTTTAGAAAAGCTGCAGAACAGGAAAATGCTTTAGCTCAAGGTGCTCTTGGTGTTTCGTACGCATCTGGAAATGGAATAGAAAAGGATCATGCAAAGGCGTTTTATTGGCTTTCCAAATCGGCAGCGAAAGGAATTGCCATTTCTCAGCTCGCGCTAGGAGTTTTATATGCAAATGGCGAAGGGGTTAAGCAGGATGTCCCAACTGCCATTAGCTGGCTTCGGAAAGCTGCAAAGCAAGGTTTAACAGAAGCTGAAAAGCTGCTACAGCAGTTAGACGCAAACAACGATAGCAATGAGATCCGTGCGCGTCTTGAGCAGCTACGACGCATGCGCGATGAGCAATCTAAGCGTCGCGGAATGTAGGGCGATCCACGAAAGTGTCTCGTTTGGTTTTTAGCAGAAATGTTCCCTTTTGGAGATCAACCACTCTTTGATCAGTTGGCGCTCTTTGGCATTCCCTCCGCTAAGGCCCATCACGAGTCCTGTGGGTTGGGATTCAATTCCGTCACACTCTGTCATGAGTCCTGGAAATTGTTTTTCTGCTGCCTGGCAGAGGCTTTCGGCACCGCCTGGATTGTCTCCAGAACTGACGATAACATGATACTTGCTGAATGGTTGGTAGCTCATAGTGCTGCGTGGTTAATGTGGGCAAATGATTGGTTCATCTGGTTTTCGATCTCGTGAAGCCGCTCTTGAGGCAGTGACGCGACAAACTCGCGGCTGAGTTGCTTCACTTTGTCATCTGGGTAGCTGATTCCGAAGATGACACCAAGGTTCTCTCCGAGTCGTTCGCTGTGGACGGAAGCCTCCAAAGCCACCGATTCGGGATGATTGGCGATGAAAGACAGCATCTCGACTGCGATGGAATCTTCGCAGATGACCGCCGTCCGATTTGGGCCTTCGGGAGTTATGGATAGTTCCTCAAAGAGGCGTTGTTGAATACGATTTGATCTACGGTTTTGCATGGTTTGGTTTTTTTGGGTAAGGCACGAAGCGTGCGTACAAATGATTACACGCAGAGTTTGGGAGTTAGCGAAATTTTATGTGGAAAGGGAGCCTTTGGGCTAACGGATGCACCTCCACCCAATTTCAAACATTCTCCAAAAATCTTGCGGCAAAACGCGTCGTGTCTGATCCATCTGCTCGAACATACCTTGGTCTTGAATCACCCGCCCATCCGTGAGCGTTGCTCACTTGGCCGCCAGTCGATCCACTTTTTGAAGATGTTGCTGAAAACGAAGTTGTTTGGGTGGCCGACTTCGTGAGAAATCGTTTCCACCGTCAGATTCGTCGTGGAGAACAGCTCGGCGAAATTGCGCATGCGCCGCCAGGTGACGTGGTGCATGAGCGCATGGCCCAGCGCCTAGCGGCAGCGTGAGAAGATGGGAGATTCAGCGGCTGCCTTCCTGTATCTTCAATAACTCGGCCACAAAGTGCCTAAACTGGACCATCTCAGTAGCGGACACTTCTTCAAAAGGATGATCTCGTGGCGCAATGGCTACGCCTGGAGCACGCGCCCAGGGATACTCCGCGTTTACATTGTCACTCATCGCCGGAGCAAGGTTTTCGATATATTCCGCCACCCGAGCATGCTTGCGAAGCATGGAACTGAATGGCTGATGCTGCATCTGAAAACGGCCACGAAGCCAGCGGTTCGAAGCGCATGAGCGGATAAAGCTGGTTACCACGGCATGACTTTCGCGCGGCGGCCCGCTGGCCCCATGACAAAGGAAACTTTTGACGAGCTTCTCAACGGCCATCTGGAGATAGTGCAGACCATGACAGCGCGGCAGATGAGACTGGCGGGAAAGCAGCTCGTGAACCTCAAAGTCGCTGGCCGCCTGCCGTAAGAATGCCTCGCTCCAGGTCATGCGGCCTGTTTCGGATAAAGTTCGATCCCGTCTTTCCAATCACCCCACCCTTCCGGCAAGGCAACCCGCCCTAAATCATCGGGGCGAACAACCCCAACGCCACTCAGGGCTGGCATGCCATAATCCGGTGCTGGGTTGAAGTAAAAGACGTTCACCCGGTCGCCTGATGCAACCGGCACGTCCGACACCACCTCGATCAAACGCACTTCCTGATCTGTTGGAAAGAAGAAAACACCCGTGATGCCAGGATCGTTTAGCCGGGCCTCCTCGGCCATCATGCGGGCTTGCTTTTCAATGATTGCAGGATCGTAAAGCGGACTCATGAGCCATGAATGGCCCCATTTGTTACGCAAATCAACCCGGTATCAGCTTGGCACCACACTGCCTGGGCCGCGCGTCTCAACCAGAGCGGAGGTGCCTATTCATGGGCACAATTTATCTGGAACCAAACCAGCCAAGTGTGTCATTGGCATTGATTCAGCGTGTTGAAACCGCCCACAGCGGCATGCAGGCTGCTTTTTTCAAAAACCGAGCAGCGAGGTTTTCATGGGGGATGATTAAATCAGTTTCATTAAAACGCCCGGCAGCGGCAACTGGAAGACCATTTTTTCGTCACTCACGGGATGGATGAAACGCAGTTCGCTGGAGTGCAGACCGAGGCGCTTGGCGGGGTCGGTCACGGCGCCGTAGGGCTTGTCGCCGACGATGGGGTGGCCCATGTCGGAGAGGTGGACGCGGATCTGATGACGGCGGCCGGTTTCGAGCTTCAATTCGACGAGCGTCGTGTTGTGGCTGCGTTTGAGCACCTTGAAATGGGTGATGGCCTCGCGGGTGTCGTCGTCGGGCGGGACGCTGCGGACGCGAAGGGAGAATTCCTCGTTAACATGGCAGCGAAGGGTGCCGGAATCGCGCTTTACGACGCCTTCGACGACGGCGAGGTAGGTTTTCTCGAACTTGTGCCAGTTTAGCTGGAGCACGCGTTTGACGGGCTGGGTCTTGGCGAAGACGATGAGGCCGGAGGTGTCGCGGTCGAGGCGGTGGACGATCCAGACGCGGTTGCGGGCGTCGGTGGCGCGGACGTGGTCGGTGAGCGCGGCGTAAGCGGTGCGGCCATTGCCGGAGTCGAGGGCGACGGTGAGCCAGCCCGCGCCCTTGTCGAGCACGATGATGGACTCGTCCTCATACACGATGTTTAAACCGGAGGGCATGGGCGGCGCGGCTTTCTGCGGCACGCGCTCGACCTTGATGGTCACTTTGTCTCCCGGCTTCAAGGCGTGGTCGTGGCGGGTGATGGAGCGGTCGTTCACACGGACGCTGCCGAATTTGAGGCATTGCTTGATGCGGGTGCGCTTCATGTCCGGCCAGTTCTCGAAGAGAAAAGGCAGGAGCGTGGCGGCTTCGGTGACGGGGCGCTGGGGTGGCATGGGCCTTCATGCCACGGGAAGAACATGCTGGCTAAGGAAAAGCGGGGTGGCACGTTCTCAGCGGTCCCCCCAACGCGCCCCATGATCCTGCCCCGCCCCACGCTTCCTCTGTTGTTTCTGACCGTCCTCACCGCCGGTGCGGTGGATTTCAAAAAGGACATCGAGCCGATCTTGGAAAAGAACTGTTACGAGTGCCACAGCGAGAAGAACAAAAAGCGGAAGGGCGGCTTCGTGTTTGACGAGCTGGAGACCTTCAAGCTCGACATCGCTGACAACGACGTGGCGCAGATCCGGCCTGGCAAGCCGGCGGAAAGCCACTTTCTGGAGGTCATTGTGAATCCCGACCACGACCGCCACATGCCGCCGGACGACCAGCTCTCAAGCGGTGACATCAAAAAACTCACGGAGTGGATCACCGAGGGGGCGAGCTTTGAAAAGAATGACGGCACGAAGCCGATGGTGGCCGCCGCGCCAAAGAAAGACCTCCCGCCGATCATGAGCTGGACGAATCTGGAGGGTAAGACGATCCGCGCGGGCTTTGTGCGTTTGGATGGTGAAAACGTGGTGCTGCGCATGCCCGCGAACGGTGCCGAGGTTCCCTATCCGCTGGCGAAACTGAGCCCGGAGAGCGTGAAGCAGGCACAGGAATCGGGCGCACCGTGAAGTCGTAGATTCGACTGGCAGTCGAATCTACTTTTCTGCCAGAGCGTCACTGACAGCGGCCTCCAGCGGGCGTGAGCCGTGGCCGCCAAGGCGTTCGTCGAGGGCTTCGAGGCGCTGGATCAGATCGGCGACGTGTTTGCGCGGGTACATGCCACCGGCCTCGGCGCAGAAGTGCGTGCGGCAGCCGAAAGGGCGGTGCTGATAAATGGTGCAACGGCCATCGCGTCCCAGAAGAGGACAGGCGCCGTCGGGGTGCGGTTTGAGGACTTTGCGGCCGCTGCGGCGCACGCCGTCGGCGGCATGGAGCGCCTCGCCACGCGTGAGCAGCGGGGTGTGCCCGGCGATGCGAAAATGGCAGCAGCCTGTGCGCATCTCGCACTGGCGGGGCAGGGGACGGCGCTCCAGCTCGGCGTAGATGGCCTCGATCTCGGCACGATGCGCGGTCGGTTTCGGGTTTTTCATGCTGCGTGGAGTCAGCATGGACGTGCTGGCATTTGTGGCACGCGATTTTTGCAAAGCGGCATTTGAGATTTGAGATTTCGCATTCCGCCCCCATCGTACGCGCCCTTCGTCGCCGCTCCAACCTGTGGCGCGCGGCGTTTGAGACCCAACCCTCCACTCCTAGAGACCACGAAGCACGCATGAGTCTGCCCGAAATTGCCGGACATGAATTGCAGGACCTGGTCGGCAGCGGGAGGTGCGGCGCGGTTTACCGGGCGGTCTCCACCAACGGCAAGGCCTGCGCGGTGAAGGTCTTCAGCTCGATGGCGATCAACCGCAAGGCGCTGGCCACGGCCTTCCGCGCCTTGCAGCAAATGCCGCATCATCGCGGTGTGCTGCCGGTGGAGAATTTCAGCTTTGAAAAAACGCCTTACTTCTGCGTCATGCCGCTCGTCGGCGTGATGACGAAGGACAACCACGGCCGCCGCATGTGGCAGACGCCCACGCTGGAGTCCGCCTGCGGCGGTCTGCCGCCGGAGCAGGCCTGGCGGCACATTTACGAAGTGGCGGACGCCCTTTCCTGGCTGCACAAGCATGGCCTGCCGCACGGCAACCTGCGCCCCTGCAACGTGCTGCTGGAGGATGACGCGGAGTCCTCGATCCGCCTCACCGACATCGCGCAGGGCTGGGTGGGTGGCATCCATCACCTGGAGCTGACGGACC
>NZ_JBIIKX010000048.1:0-48003 GCF_044232965.1 Prosthecobacter sp. | reverse complement strand
GATGTAGTCGGCGAATTTGAGCGGGACGAGGTTTTTCCACTTCTCGTCGGTGCTGAGGCGGTCGCAGACGACGATGTTCTCGCAGCCACGGCGGTTCAGCTCCCAAACGAGGGCGCTGCCGATGAATCCGGCTCCGCCGGTGATGAGAATGCGACTGTCCGTGTTGTTCATGCTCCCAGCCGGTAACGGGAAAACCGGCGGGATTCAAGCCGGAGCTTGATCAGGCGGCGATGGATTGCGCCTGCGGCTCGGTGGCCGAGGTCAGGGGCACCTGCTCACGCCAGAGGGCAGGATGGAGGAAGACGCCGCGTGGGTCGGCCTCCCACTCGCCCTTCCAGCCGACGATGGACTCCATGACGATGGGATTGGGGCACTGGATGGCCGGGTAGAGCCACTGCTGGTCGGCGACGACGAGCTTGGGGATGAGCGCCTGGCCGTGAAATTCGATCTCCCAGCCGAGCAGGAGCGGTTCCTCGTCCGTGAAACCGGCAAGGCCGAGCGGATGCTCCACCCAGCCGACGAGTCCGCTGCCATTCAGCGCGTCCCAGACCTCGCGCATGTCCAGTTCCAGCCGCACGGCGAAGCCGGTGGTCTTGGCGCACCCGCCGTTCACCGGATCGCGGCTGATGAGGCCGAACAAGATGCTGGAGGGGCAGTTGGAGGGCACAATGTCCACCTGAAAGCCAAAACGGATGGGATGGTCAGGCAGCAGCAGGCTGCCAAAGCTCATGACTTGGAAATCCGAGAAAGCAGGATCGGTGGCGGCAGAGGCGAGAAGCGATTCCATAATATTTCTAAAAAATTCAGGTTACTTTATGAAATTTCGACTGAATAAAGATAATTTCAAACAATTTATCATAAAGAATTTGTCTGGCGCACTCCATTTCTCAAAAAACGACTCCTCAACTTAGCGGATCAGATGCCATGACCTATGGCAAAATCCTGTTGAACGAATGAATTGATTATGGTGACGTTGTTGACGAATCTGCCGCGCACGATACCAACTACATTCCGTGTCACTCGCTGAAACGATCCAACACAGCGGAACCGGCCTGGAGGCCGATTTCCGCCCCCGATTCCTGAGTGCCTACCAGCATATGGTGCTGGCGCGGGTGCTTGAGGAAAAACTGGGCGCGCTTTATCGCGCCGGAGGTCGCATCGTGGGCGGCGTTTACATCGGCAAAGGCCAGGAGGCATTTAGCGCGGCGCTGGGCGTTCAGCTTCAGAAGGGAAAAGACATTTACGGGCCGCTGATTCGTGACCAGGCGGGCCGCATCGCGTATGGCGAGCCGATTCTCGACGCGGTACGCACCTATTTGGGCACGATTACCGGGCCGATGCGGGGACGGGATGGCAACATCCATCGCGGACGTCCGCAGGAAGGGCTGATGGCGATGATCAGCCATCTGGGCAGCATGCTGTCTGTGGTGGCTGGGGCGCTCTTTGCCCGGCGGCTGGCTGGCACGCTGGGCGATGCCATCGGAGCCACCAGCATCGGCGACGGCGGCACTTCCACGGGCGCTTTTCATGAGGCTCTGAACATGGCGGCGGTGGAAAAGCTGCCGATCATCATCAGCGTGGCGAACAATCAGTTTGCCTACTCCACGCCCAATTCGCGGCAGTACGCCTGTGAAAATCTGGTGGACCGAGCCGCAGGCTATGGGGTCGAAGGGGTGTCGGTCGATGCTACGGACCTCGGTGCCTGCCTGGAAGTCTTTCAGCAGGCCGCCCAGCGGGCGCGTGCCGGTGGCGGGCCGCAGATGATCGTGGGCAAGCTGTTGCGCCTAGCCGGACACGGCGAGCACGACGACGCCTCGTATATTCCCGACACAGCGAAGAAAGAGCAGTGCGCACGCGACTGTCTGGCCGTCGCCGAGCAGCGGACTTTGGACGAAGGCTGGCTCGACGCCGCCGAGGTGAAGGAGCTGTACGCCGAGGCCCGCCGCAAAGTCGATCAGGCCGTCTCCAAAGTGTCCAAGGAACCGCTGCCTGATCCCTTCAAAGAAAACTGGCAGGCGCTCTCCAGCGCGGATTTAGTGGAGGGACAGCACGAGGCATGAGTATCACTTATTTGGAGGCCATTCGGGAAGCGCAATATGAGGCCCTGCGCCACGACCCCGCCGTTTTTCTTTACGGCCAGGACATCAGCACGTTCGGCGGAGCCTTCAAGGCCACCAAGAATCTCGACAAGGAGTTCCCTGGCCGCGTGTTTGACGCGCCCATCAGCGAGGACGCGATGGTCGGCATGGCCATCGGTGCCGCCGTGGAAGGCGCACGGCCGATCGTTGAGATGCAGTTCGCGGATTTCTCATCCGTCGGCTTCAATCAGATCGTGAACCAGGCAGCCACGCTCTACTGGCGCACGAACACGCCTTGTCCCATCACCATCCGCCTGCCTTCCGGCGGCACCGCTGGCAGCGGCCCCTTCCACAGCCAGTCGATGGAGGCGATCTACGCGCACTATCCCGGCCTCGTCATTGTCACGCCTGCCACCGTTGAGGACGCCTACTGGATGCTTTTGGACAGCGTCGCCATCAACGACCCCGTCATCTACTGCGAGCACAAGTTCCTTTATTACCATCTGAAGGCCGATCAAATCGGCGACCGTGAGCTACCCATCGGCAAAGCGCGCATCGCCAGGCCCGGACGCCATGCCACCATCGTCACTTACAGCGCCATGGTGCATGAGGCCCTGCGCGCCGCTGAGGAACTGCAGCTCGACGGCTATCAAATCGAGGTCGTCGATCTTCGCTCCGTGAAGCCGATGGACACCGACACCATCCTCGCCTCCGTCGCCCGCACCGGTCGTCTGCTCGCCCTCGGCGAGGCATTCCCATGGGGTGGCGTCACGGCGGAAATCGTCTCCCGCGTCGCCAGCGAGGCATTTCACCTGCTCGACGCACCGCCGATGCGCCTGAACTCCAAGGACACGCCCATTCCTTACCATCCGAATCTGTGGAAGGCGCACCGCCCCACCGTCGCCACCATCGCCGCCGCCCTCCGCCGTCTCCTGCGGTATTAATCCAGCATCAAGTATCGAGCATCTAGCCTCCAGCCATGCCCTCCATCCCCATCCTGATGCCCCAGCTCGGCGAGTCCATCGCCGAAGCCACCATCATTCGCATCTTGATCGAAGCCGGCGGCACCGTCGTGGCGGGCAGCGACATCTTTGAGGTCGAGACCAACAAGGCCACCATGGCCGTCACCGCGCCTTGCAGCGGCAAGGTCAGCCAGATCCTCGCGGTACAGCAAACCAGCTACGCCGTCGGTTCCACGCTCGGCACGCTCGAAATCACCGAGGAGGAGGCCCAGTCGATCGGTATTTCGGACGCACCGCAGCCATCATCATCTGCGCAGCAAACCGCCAGTGGGGCGGATGTCGTGGAGAACCTTCATTTCAAAATCAGCGACGACGACGTCATCTCCACCCGCCAGCCCACCGTTGAACCCGTCGTCACTGGCGGCCTTCCGGTTCCTGCGGGTGCCACGGGGGCCAGCTACATTTCCCCACGCATGCGCGCTCGCATGCTCGAACTCGGCCTCAATGCCGCCGACCTCTCCGGCGTTCCTGGCACCGGCGCAGGCGGTCGTGTCACCGTCGAGGATTTCGAGGCATTTCTCCGCGCTCTGGAGCAGCACCGCATGACTCCGGCCTCGCCGATGCGCATCGCCGTTGCCGACAGCATGCGCCGCAGTTGGGCGCGGCCCCTGGCCACCGTCGGCAGTCCCATCATGCTCGATGCCATGCTCGCGCATCGCAAAAAGACCGATCCCAAGCCCGGCCCCGCGCTTTACGTCATCCGTGCCCTCGCCTTAGCGCTCGCCGAAAACACCGCCGTCGCTGGTCGTCTCATCGGCAACCGCATCGTCCATCCGCGTGCCATCGACATCGGCTTCGCCGTCGAGGTCGAAGACGGCGTCATGGTGCCGACGCTGCGTGAGGTCGAAAAGACCCCGCTCGTCAAACTGGTGCCCACTTACAACAAGCTCGTCGAGCAGGCCCGCGCCCGCCGCCTGCCCAACGATGTCAACCGTCCCGGCATCGCCACCGTCACGAACTTCGGCACCTTTGGCATCGTTTGGGCCACTCCGATTCCTTTGCCTGAGCAAAATCTCGTCCTCGGACTCGGCGCTGGCAGCAAGGTGCCGCATTGGAGCGAGGAGGTGAAGCAATTCATTCCCGTCACCGAGGCCGAGCTCACCCTCAGCTTCGACCACCGCGTCCTCGACGGTGGTGGAGCCGGCCGCTTGCTGAAGCGCATCGCCGAGCTTCTCCAGAAGCCCGAGTTGCTTTGAAAAGGGAGCGCGGACACTCCTGTCCGCTTCAACGATTTCGCATGCACGACAAACCCACGCTCCGCCAGCACATGCGCGAGCATCTCCGTGCCATCGACGAATCCACACGCCAGCAAGCCGGTGCCCGCATCGCCCAGCACATCCTTCGTAGCGGCATGCGTCAGCTTGCCGAAACCGCGCCACACAAGGTCATCGCCCTCTTTGGCGGCCTCAAAAACGAGCCAGACCTCCTCCCGCACCTGCTTCCTGTGTTGTGGGATCAAGGACATCGCCCATGCTTCTTCCAAATCGAAGCCTCTGAACTGCAACCTCGCCACATTCAGTCGCTTGATGATCTCCAGCGCGGCCAGATGAACGTCTGGGAACCCAAACCGCACTGCCCGCCCGTCGAAATCGCCGCGCTCGACCTCATCCTCGTCCCCGGCCTCGCATTCACTCGTGACGGTGCGCGCCTCGGTCGCGGCGGCGGCTACTACGACCGCCTTCTCGCCCATCCGCATTGCCGCGCCAATCGTCTCGCCATTGCCTATGATTGCCAGATCATCGACCACATCCCTGTCGAACCTCACGACCAGCGCGTGCATCAAATCATCACCGAATCCGGCTTGATCCAAGCACCAGCGCCTCATTAGTGCGGATGAGTGGTTTAAACCGCAGGTTTCTGCCATTCGGCATTCGTCATTTTAATTTTCCATGAAGTCCATTCTCGAAATCGTAAGCTCCGGCACCGCCTACCTGGAGAAGCGCAAGATCGAGGAAGCCCGGCTCAACATGGAGCACCTCCTCGCCCACGTCCTTGGTTGTCGTCGGCTCGATCTCTACCTTCGCTTCAACGAAACCGTCCCCGAGGGCCAGTTGACCACCCTTCGCGATCTCCTGCGCCGTCGTGGGGAAGGGGAGCCGCTTCAGCATCTCCTGGGCACCGTCGAATTCTGCGGTCACGAGTTCGTCAGCGACCACCGCGCCCTCATCCCGCGCCCTGAGACCGAAACCCTCGTCGAGCTCATCCTCAAAAAGTTTGCCACACCTCCGGCGCGTTTGCTCGACATGGCCACCGGCTCCGGCTGCATCGGCCTCAGCCTCGCCAAAGCCTGGCCCTTGAGCGAAATCATCCTCGCCGACATCAGCGAGGACGCCCTCGACCTCGCCCGCCTCAACGCCTCGCGCCTCAGCGCCAACATCAAGCTCTTGCGCAGCGACCTCTTCGAAAAAATCACCGGCACCTTCGACCTCATCGTCGCCAACCTACCCTACATCCCCACCGCCGAAATCCAGACGCTCAGCCCCGAGGTCAAACGCGACCCCGTCCTCGCCCTCGACGGCGGTCCCGACGGCCTCCGCATCGTCGAACGCTTCCTTAACGACGTCCTGCCACATCTCAATCCCAACGCCCTCATCGCCCTCGAAGTCGGCCACGACCAAGGCGCACTCGTCGCCACCCGCTGTACGGAACTCGGCTACCTCAACGCCACCACCGCCCCGGACCTCCCAGGCATCCACCGTTTTGTTTTTGCCATAGCTCCTGTTCAAGTTGCGAAGCTGAGCGTGATTCAGGACGATGAATGGAATGACCAGTCACCTTCGGTTAATTGAGGATTGCACAAAATGCGGCTTGTCGTTAGTGTGGAAAACTATGGGGCCTGAACTTGGCAGAGCTTTCGCAGCCATCGGATTCGTTGGATTTGTCATCTTTGGCCTCATTGCCCTTGGGTGTTTGGACGCAGCACGCAGCAAACAAGCTGAGTCCCGCAACGGTGCTATGTCCCACGCAGCCATGATGGGCTGCTTGTGGTTCTTCGGCATTCTCTTCGTTCTAATGAGCCTGTCGTTCGGAGGTTGTGGCGTGGCCTACCTGACCGGACAGGTGAAGTAGATGCAGCATATCCCGACCATTGGTGCCGTATTGTTTATGAGGTCGATCCGTTTCACAGCACCCCCATCCCTCCGCGCTTGATCCATTCATTCAACGGCTCGAACTGCGTCACATCGAGAGTGATGCCGCAGCCAAACGGAGCGGCGTTCACAGTCTGCAAATCGAGTTGGCCGTTTTCGATGCTCAGTGTCGCAAAACCTTCGGTGTGGCGATGATACAGGCCAGCGTGCTTGTCGATCACCGCGTTTTGCGTGACGGAGGAGTGCATGCTGAGGCCACGGAAGTAGTGGTGGCCGTTTCGTTCGACATGGGTGATGCCGAGCAGGGCCATGACGCTCAAGTCTTGGAGCAGGGCCACCGGTCCGGCGTTGGCAAGGTCTTCACCACTGAGAATCGGGCCGCCGGGGATGCTGGCGGCGCGTTTTTTGAGCAGGGCGGCGTTGGCGAGGCCTTTGACGATGCCTTTGCAGTTCTTGTGGCTCGTGCCGCGATAGCCGAGATCGAGCGCGAGTGGCAGGTCGGCTAGGGAGCCGTCGCTTTCATCAATGATCATGCCCAAACTGTCTCCTACAGCCTCGTTTAGCGCCTTGGAGCGATGCAGCGGCTGCTCAATGAGCAGTAGGCTGCGGAACAAGGGCGCGAGCGCGGCGTCTGCACTCAATGTCGCGTAGAAGTCGCGGAAGCTCGCCAGGTCGTAGAACTGTTCGTTGCCATCCAGCGTCGCATGAAAGCCATCGGGGCAGTTTGCGGTGAGGATGCGCGTGATCTCGCGCAGACGCGGCAAATCACTCTCCGGTTTGCCGCAGACTTTGATTTTGAAGTAGCGCAGGCCGTAGGCGCAGATGTTTTCCTCCAGCGTGTAAGGCAGCCCGTCATTCAAGGCACCATCCGCCGCCGTGAGCGGGTCTCCAAGTCCGACCGTGTGTCGTGCAAATAGGCGTGAGAGTGGTTGGGGTGCGATGACATCGCTCACGCCCATGCCGCGCAGTTCCTCACGCACGGCACCGAGGTCAATGCCGAGCACATCCGACTGCAACACCGCATGCAGCGGCTGTCCCAGCGCCTTGCACAGACCGTCGAGCACGGCGCGTTCGATCAAGCTCACGCCCAGATTCGCCAGCAGCGGCGGGACTGCTTTGACTTGAGCCCAGTTCGTTTGTTCTGCATACAAGTTCTGCCACCAGGCAAAAAATCCCGTCGCCTTCTCCGCTGCCAGCCGCGCGATGCGCGAGGCATTCTGAATCACCGCGATCATCTCGGCCAGATCGACCTCGAACAGCGTGTCCGGGTTCTTCGTGAACCACTTCGGCGGCAGCCCTTCGCTCGCGAGTCCGGCCACCGCCTTGCCATCGACCACCAAATTCACCGTCACAAACAGATGCGGCAAGGCGCTCATGCTGGCGATGCCGTACTTGAACGGAAACCGCGTGTGCATCGGCAGCACATGAAACTGGAAGGACTCGATGGAAAAGGTCATGCCGGACAGGAGCGTCAACGGTCAAGGCGTCAAGCGGTCAAGGATCGCCACCCTTGATCAACTTGACCTCTTTGACGAGGCTCCGCCTCCTACACCAACACCGCCGGTGACTGCTCTTCCTGCTCCTCAATCGCGGTCAGGCGTTCCTGCTCCTGATCGAGATCCTCGTGGACGAGATCGGGCTGATCGGAGCCGTCATCAGCCTTTTTCCGGCGTTTGGGCTGGTTGGGGGCTTCGAGGGCGAGTTCCTGCACGGTCTTGTCCATGGTGCGGGTGTCTTCGGTGGTCATGCGCACGCCGACTGGCTTGCTGATGCCGAATTCCTGCATGGTGACGCCGTAGATCACATCGGCGCGGCTCATGGTGCGCTTGTTGTGGGTGACGATGATGAACTGCGAGTTGTCGATGAACTTGTCGAGCATCTTGAGGAAGCGGCCGATGTTGGTTTCGTCGAGCGGAGCGTCCAACTCATCCAGCACGCAGAACGGGCTGGGCTTGACCTGGTAGATCGAGAACAGCAGCGCCACGGCGGTCATGCTGCGCTCGCCACCGGAGAGGAGGCTGATGGTTTGCAGCTTCTTGCCCGGCGGCTTGGCGATGATTTCGATGCCGGACTCGAGTGGATCGCCTTCATCCACGAGCATGAGGTCGGCCTTGGCCTGAGCGCCAAACAGCTCGCGGAAGTTGTCGTGGAAGTAGCCGCGCACCTGCGTGAACGTCTCGACGAACATGGTCTTCGTGGTCTCGTTGATCTTGGCGATGACCTGGAGCAGCTCGTCCTTGGATTTGACGAGGTCGTTGTGCTGGGTGTCGAGAAAGTTGTGACGCTCTTCGAGTTCTTCGAACTCCTGGATGGCGTCGAGATTGACGGGTCCGATGCCTTCGAGCTTCTGCCGCAGCTCATAGACGACCTCCATGACGAAAGCCCAGTCCGGCTCGGCTTCCTGGCCGGGGATGACGACATCGTCGATGTCCACCTCGTCATCACGATTGGAGACAGCTGGAATCACGCGCTCTTGCGGTTCCTCGGCGTTGTCAGGCGCTTCTGAGGCCGCTTCAGCTTCCGCAGAAGTTTCGGTGGAATCGTTGTTCTCAGCAGTATTCGCCGCCGCCTTCTTCCCACGGCTGCGGTTCTTCTTCTGCTCCTCAATGGTGACCATGAGGACGTGGTAATCTGGCTCGAAGGCGTCGATGTGGAAGCTGTAACGCTCTTGAACCTGATTGATGAGGTTTTCGAGGCGGAGATCGACGCGCGTCAGGGCGACTTCAGCACGATTGCGGGACTCGTTGAGACCGTTGTAGCTTTGACGAAGCTGCGTGAGCTGGGTTTCGAGCTGGCTGACCTGCTCGAACAATCCGGCGCGCTCCTCGGTCTTGGACTGCAAGTGTTCTTCGATGGCGGCGATGGCTCCACGTTGCGATTCGACCTGCTCCTGAAAGCGGGCGTTTTCAGCGTCGCTCTGCTGGATGCGTACACGCCAGGTGTTGATCTCCTCGGCAAAGCGATTCATGCCGGCCTGAAGTTCCTGCAAACGCACGCCGAGCGGAGCCTTCTGGCGCTCGATGGAATGCAGCGCGCTTTGTTCGAGGGCGAGCGCAGTGCGCAGTTCGTTGAGACGCTCGCTGGATTCGAGTTCGCGACGGAGGAAGGACTCCATTTCGAGCTCAAGCTCGCCTTCTCGCACGCGGGAGGACTCAAGCTGCTCCTGCGCGATGGCCGCAGCCTCGCGGAGCTGCTGGATCTGGCCTTCGGAGCCGCCGATGCGCTCCTGGATCTGATTCTGGTCCCACTCGACGCTTTCGAGCTTCGCGGTGGCCTGTTGCAGCGCGCGCTGGACGACGCTGATCTTGCCTTGGAACTGGGAGAAGCCTTCACGCGCGCGCTGGCTCTGCTCGCGGAGGGAAACTTCCTCGCGCTGCATGTCCTCAAGCTGGACGCTGACGGTTTTCACGGCGTCTTCCTTCTCCATGAACTGAAGTTCAAGCGCCTCGACCTCGGTGCGGAGCTGGCGGACCTCGGCCTCGCGGCGGAGCGTGGAAGAGCCTTCCTCCTTGCTGGCACCGCCGTTGATGATGCCGTCGGTGGAGATGAACTCACCGCGCATCGTGGCGATGGCAAGGTGCGGCATCTCACGCTTCAAGCGCAGCGCCGTGTGCAAGTCATCGACGATGACGACGTTGTGCAGCAAGTGGTCGATGAGGCTCTGCACGCCGGTTTTGACGCGCACCTTGTCGGTGGCCCAGGCGATGGCACCAGCGGGCATAAGCTCGCGATCCGCGGCGTTGCGCAGATTGCAGAAATCATGCGGCACGAGCGATGCGCGGCCCATCTTGTGATCGGTGAGGCGGTCGATGATCTGTGCGGCGAGTTCGCTCTCGGTAAGCAGCACGGCTTGCAGATGATCTTTGAGCGCGGCTTCGATGGCGGGGATGAAATCGGGATCGACTTCGATGCTGGAGGCGAGCAGGCCGCGCACGCCGGTGGAATAGACTTCCGGATTGTCGAGGCCGCTGAGCACGCTCTGCGTGCCGGAGGAGAGGCCTTCGCCTTTTTGCAGCAGTTGCTCGAGGATTTCGAGGCGTGACTTGCGCTGCGTGAGGTTGCGCTGGAGGTCGTTGAGTTCGTTGTTCATCGCGTCGCGCTGACGGCGACGTTCGATGATCTCGCGGGCGCAGTCCTTGGCCTTCTCGTCGAGTTGGTTGCGCGTCTCTTCGAGTTCCTGGATGTTGCGCTGAAGCTCGTCGTATTCGATCTGGCTGGACTCGCGGGCCTGCGCGGCGGTTTGACGATCATGCGCAAGCGACTCGTGACGCTGACGGTCGGCGGAGATTTGATTGCTCAATGACTGCGCACGGGCTTCGCTGGCGGCCATTTGGCCTTCGAACTGGCGAATCGATTCACGGATGGCGCGGCGGTCGCTTTCGAGGCGGTTGCGCTCCGGCAGGATGCTTTGATGCACGCCTGCGTGCTCGTTCATCGCGAGTTGGCGCGTCTGAATGTTGTCGGTGATGGCGAGAAGCTGCTCGTCGGCATTCGCGAGATCGCGGCGGGCCTGATCGAGCAGTTCTTCGTTCGCGGCAATCTGCTCCTCGTTTTGGCGGATGCGTCCTTCGAGTTCCTCGCTGCGCTCTTTGTTGAAACCGATGCGGCCTTCGGCGCTCTGCATCTGCGAGCGGAGTTCCTGGGCCTGCTGGCGTGCCTGGCTGATCTGCGATTCGAGCGAGTGGTAGGCCTCGCGTGTTTGCGCGGCTTCGGTTTCGACGGTTTGCAGTTTGCGCTGCAATTCCTCGATCTGGTTCGCCATCACGCGCACCTGCGTTTCGGCCTCGGACTTCTCGCCGCTGAATTCGGTGTATTGCTTGTGCGCGAGATGAGTGTCGAGCAGGCGGGTGTCTTCGAGTAGAGTCTGGTAACGACGTGCCTTGGCGGCCTGACGCTGCAAGGTGCCCATCTGGCGCTTCACTTCGGCGACGATGTCGGCCACGCGAAGCAGATTGGCTTCGGTGTATTCCAGTTTGCGCAGCGCTTCCCGCTTCTGGGATTTGAACTTGGTGATGCCAGCGGCTTCTTCAAAGACGGTGCGTCGATCTTCGGGCTTCGAGCTGAGAAGCATGTCGATCTGGCCCTGCGCCATGATCGAGTAAGCGGCGCGGCCAATGCCGGTGCCTGCGATGAGATCGTGGATGTCCTTGAGGCGGCAGACCGTGTTGTTGAGGCGGTATTCGCTGCGGCCATCGCGGAATACGCGGCGGGTCAGGGCGACCTCGTTGAAATCAACGTTCAACGACTGCTCGCAGTCGGCCATGGTCAGCGTGACTTCGGCAAGTCCCACGGGCTTGCGTTTGTCCGTGCCATTAAAGATGACATCGGCCATTTCATCGCCGCGCAGCGCTTTGGCAGACGTTTCACCGAGCACCCAGCGGATGGCATCGACCACGTTTGACTTGCCGCAGCCGTTCGGGCCGACAATGCCGGTGACGCCTTTGTGGAATTCAAAGTGGGTCTTGTCCGCGAAGGACTTGAAGCCGTGAAGGGTGAGGCTCTTGAGGTACATGGCTGGAGAGGGTAAAGGCTGCGGAAAATGAGTGCTGAGGTGGATTGAACCATTCCACACGGCATCCCCGCAAGGTTGAACCCGTTTTTTTACCCTATCTTGGGCTTTGTTAAGATAGCCGTAACAAGATGTGGGATTTTTCAGCTCCCAAAAGCTGTGAATAAACGCAGCGGCTGTGAACAAGTTTCAATACACCGCTTTGCGATGAAATAGAAAGCTCTCCAACAGCAGCAAGGCGAGCGCGAGCCAGATCAGACGCTTTGGCCAGGTGCTGAAGGCGGAGGAGGAGATGATCGGGGCGGCGGGCTGGGTGGAGACGGCAACGTCGTTGGCGAGCTTCGGAAGGTTGGTTTCAGCGTCGGAGATCAAGGCGCAGGCACCGCTGCGGTCATCGGTTTCCCAGGTGCCGATGCGTTGAAGCGCCAGCAAGCCATTCGCGGGATCATCGGAGATTTCGATGAAGGTGTCGCCGTCCCAGGCATGCCATTGCACAAGGCTGCTGGCGTTCAGCATCTCGCCGGTATGCAGCGTGCGCATGTCCGCGAGAGCGTCGCTGTTTTCGGCGCACCAGTAGAGCGCGTTGCCGAGAATAAGCGGGAAGGAGGGCAGCAACGCGAGTTGCTCTGACTGGGCGGGTGAAAAGGCTGTGACGACGAGTCGCTGGCCGTTGAACTCACCGGCGGCGAGCACAGGCTCCGTGCCTGCGATCCACAAAGGCTCCAACGACGCGGGCAGATCAAGCACCGTTGTTTGTGTGACGGCGATACGGTTGCTGCTGGCGCGGAAGAGCACGGGATGATCCGGTTGCACGGCACGCACACTGTCATGCGGCACGCCGCGCATGACGCGTGTGCGCAGTGGGCCGGAACTGGTCAAGGGCGTGAGCGCGATCACGGGACGATTCGCAGGCCACTCTTTCGGCAGCCAGTTTTCGAAGACATAGACATCCGGCGGCTCCTTGGGCGGCCATGAGGCGGGATCGCCCTTCTTCATTTCGATGCGACCGGCTTCGATGAGCGATGAAAGCGCGAGTTCGGTGAAGGGATCGGGCTTTTCAGCGAACCAGGCGACGGAGAGCGGTTTTGTTTTGGGCAGCGGCGCGGCCAGTCCGTTATCCCAGCCGAAACAATCGCCTGCGGTCTTCAGGCGCATCTCCAGACGCTGGCCGCGCAGTCCTTCGAGCGGCAGGATCAGCGCGCTGGACTCGCCGGGTGCGAGTTCAAGCTCGCGCAGTTGAGCAATGCGCCCCGCGAGGGTGATTTCGAGCGTGGAGGTGGTCTTTGCCGGGTTGCTGGCAGCCGCGCTGACTTTAACAAAAGCCTCGTAGCGATCTCGTGCGAGCGGGCTATGGCGAATTTGAAAACCCGTGATGCCGATGTTGAGCGGCTCGGTCAATGCGACGGGAATCGAATCGACCGAAGCATCCGCAATAGTCGAATCAGCCACCAGCCAGATACGCGAGCGTGATTCGAGGTCAGCGAGACGCTTTGCGACATTCAAGGCGGCCTCGGTCTTGCCCTCGACGGGCACGGGTTTCAGTTCATCGAGCAAGCGCAGGCACTCACGGCGGTTGCGGCTGCGGGAGAGCAACACATGGGGCCGCGCATCGAAGGAGATGAGCGAAAGCACGACTTGATCCGGCAGCGAGCGGATGCGGTCCTTCACCATCCGTTTGGCTTCATCAAGCCGCGTGCGGCCTTGAGCATCCTTCGCGGCCATTGAGGCGGAGTGATCGATGACGATGACGACCGCGCCGGGTGAATCGGCAGAGAGGTTGCTGCTCGGACGGGCAAGCGCGAGGATGGCGAAGATCAGCACCAGCAGCGTGAGCAGCAGTGAGAGCCATTTTTTGATGCGCCGCAGCCACGCGGATTCCTGATGCTCACGCGCGAGCGATTTAAAGAAAAGCAGCGTCGAAACCGGCACCCGCTTCGCCTGCCGACGGAACAACCAAAGCGCCAGCGGGATCAGCGCAAGCCAGAGGAGGTGGAAGTTGGCGGGAGACAGGAAGCGCATCCGCTCAGGTTCAAGTTTCAGGTTTCAAGTTGATCACTTCCGCAGCTCGTCGAGCGCCTGCTTAAGATGGCCTTCCATCACGTCCTTGCTGACGTAGGCGTCGCCGATCTTGCGCAGGAGGACGAAGCGGATCTTGCCGTTCTCGAATTTTTTATCCATGCGGGCGATGCGCATGATCTCCTCGTTGTCGAGGTCATCGGGAAGTTTCACGGGCAGGTCGCAGAGCTTGAGCAGCGTCACGATGCGTTCGTAGTCCTCGCTGGTGAGGTCGGAGATTTGAGCGGAGAGCCACGCAGCGGCACGCAGGCCCAGACTGATGGCCTCGCCGTGCAGTAGTCTGCCGTAACCGGCTGCGGCTTCAATGGCGTGGCCCAAAGTGTGACCAAAATTGAGCAGCGCTCGCGTGCCGATGGTTTCGTACTCATCGGCTTCGACGATGACCGCCTTGATGGCGATGTTGCGGCGGATGAGGCCGACGATGTCACCTTTGCCTGCGGCGATGTCCTCGATGGCCTTGAACATGGAGGCATCGCGGATGCAGGCGTGCTTGATGATTTCAGCAAAACCTTCGTTCCATTCGCGTGTCGGGAGTGAGCTGAGCGTGTCGAGATCGGCGATGACATGCACGGGCTGGTGGAAGACACCGACCATGTTTTTGGCGTCAGGCAGGTTCACGCCGGTTTTGCCACCGACGGAGCTATCGACTTGTGACAGCACGGTGGTGGGCACCTGAACGTAGGGAATGCCGCGTTGATAAATCGAGGCGCAGAAACCGGCGAGATCGCCGATGACACCGCCGCCGAGGGCGACGACGAAGCTTTTGCGGTCCAAGCCGAAGCGCACCATCTCGCTGAGCACGGATTGACTCCAGGTCAGCGATTTGGACGACTCACCCGCAGGCACGGTGATGAGATTCGGCTCCTTGCCGACGGTACGCAGGCTCTGAAGCACGGTCTCAGCGTAAAGAGGGCCGACATTCGAGTCCGTGACGACGGCGCACTTCACGCGGTCCGGCAGCTTCTTGTTTACTTCCTCACCGAGCGTCTTCAACAGGTCGCGCCCCACCTGCACGAGGTAGCTGCGGGGGCCTAGGTTGACGAAGACGGGACGGACTGGCTGGACGGGCGGGGGCATGGAAAGAGTTTGAGGATGCGTGTCAGCGCGTACTCTGTCGTCGGAACGGAATCGAGGCAAATCGTTTGGAAGCAGCGTTCCCGGCGAAACCAGGTGATCTGGCGCTTCGCGTAATGCCGAGTGGCCTGCTGGATAGCGGCGACGGTTTCTGCAAATGACACGTGTCCTGCCAGATGCTCGCGCACTTCACGGATGCCGATGGCTTTTTCAGCGGTGGGTGATAATTCGCCAAGCGCGGCGACCTCGGCGATCAATCCGGCCTCGAACATGGCCACGGTGCGCTGGTTGATGCGGGTGTAGAGTGTTTCGCGGTTCCAGTCGAGAATGACGCCGTTTACTTGCGGTTCTTTTTCTGCAAAGGAACGTCGCAGGCCCGACTGTGGGCGGCCGGTGAGTAGGCAGATCTCCAGCGCTCGCTCAACGTAACGCGGATTGCGCAGATTCACGGTGGTGGCGGCCTCGGGATCGCGCTGGATCAGCCAGACGATTTTCTCGCCAGGACTGAGCTGCTTGAAATGCTCTCGCAGCCTGGGAGAAGCGGCGGGTAGGGGAGAGAGGCCGTGCGTCAGCGCCTTGATGTAAAGCCCCGAGCCCCCGACGACGATGGGAATTCGGCCACGCGCTGCGATGTCTGTGATCACCGGCATGGCGAGCGCGTGATAGCGCTGAGCATCACAGGATTCATTGAGCGGCAGCACGCCGTAAAGATGGTGCGGCACGCGTGCCATCTCGGCTGCGGAGGGTTTGGCCGTGAGGATGTCCATGCCTGCATAGAGCTGGAAGGCGTCCGCATTGACTATCTCCCCGCCGATCTGCTCCGCGAGAGCCGCTGCCAGCGCAGATTTGCCGGAGGCGGTAGGTCCAACAATGAGGATGGTGCTGGGAGGAAGCATGTCCTGCTTTCTTGTGAACTTGCAGCCTATTCACCGCTGTACCAGCACGCTGGCAGCGGGTAATGCGGCTTGAAGCAACTGTCCTGATCCAAAGGATGTGGAAAGGCCGTCGCAGGCGAAGGGTTCACCACCCGGTCCTTGCGCAGAAAGGTGAACTCAGCCACGGGCGGGATTTCCAGCCCGCCTTTGTTTAAGGGCGGGAAGGTGTTGTTTGGGTGGATGTGAACGCAGGTGTGGGTCTGCAACAGTTTTTCAAACGCCTTCGAGGCCAGGAGAAAGAACGGGAAGTTCCACATCTGGTCGAGCCGGTGAAACTCCACGGTGATGATCCTCAGCCGGCTCATGAGCCCCTTCGACATGCTCAAAAACGCCTCGTACTCATAGCCTTCGATGTCCATCTGGAGCATCAAATCGCTGTTTGGCTTCAACGCCGCCGCATCCACCCAGTCATCCATGGAGATGAACTCCGCGCTCGACACCGCCCCGATGTGTTTCTTCGTGAATTGACAGCGACGATCCAACGCGGCGCTGATCTCGACGGTGTTGTCGGCCATGTGGACTTTCATTCCCCGATCCGCGCAGTCTTTTTCAAAGCCGGATACATTTCCGACCCCCGGCGAGAACAGGGCCTCAATACCTGCCAGATCATCGGGAACCAAGTACCCACCGTCCCCAGGCGGCCCCAGACGAATCAAACCTTTGTTCTGGTGTATCGGGTGCAGCGTGCTGATGAAGGAGCGCAGCGTGCCCTTGTCTGTCATGGCGGACGGAAAAGCTCCCGCCGGGGCGAGAAGATGAATCATCAGGCGCTTGAGTTGTGATCGCATCAGAGTGGCAGCCATGATGGGTCAGAAACCATGCCTGGGCAATGCGGTCTTTCCGACCACGATCAGACTTGAGACGCGATTTCCAAGCCACATTTAGTCCTCGCCCCGGCTTGTTTTGGAAAGCGGCCTACTTCTGCTTCGCTTCGTAGCCTGGCAGCGGCTTTCCGTTCTCGTCGAGCTTGCCGCAGGCCCAGAGCAGGCCACGAGTGATGAGATCAAGGTACACCGGGTCCTGCATGGTGGCATTGCCGTGCCCAAGTGTGGTGCCGAAGACGCGGCCGTTGCCGTACTGGTTCGTCCAGATGACGTGGTGGTCTTTCTTCGTGTCCTCACCAAAGGCGGTGGCCAGTGGCACGAAGTTCTCCCAGAGCTTTTCGTTCTTGTAGAGTTCGTCCTTCGGGTTGAGCCACTCTTTGGGAAAAGCCTTCATGATCGGATGCTCCTGGGCCACGTTGCGCACTTTGAGATCGCGGTTCTTTTCGTGGCTCATCGAGGTCTGGCCCAGGCATTTACGCCACTCGTCGGTCTTGGCCGTGCGGTAGCTGTGCGTGGAGCAGTGCAGCATCACGGCGGGCACGCCGTCAAAGTGCGCCTTGGCGATGCCATCGACAAACGCCACGTCCGTCACCGCGCCGAAGCATTCGTTGTGAACGACCACGTCATACTTTTTCGCCCAGCCTGCTTCCTTGTAGATGCTGATCTGATGCGTGCGGTCATCCTTCACGCGTGCTTCTTCATGCACGATGGTGAACTCGACATTCGCCCGCGCGCTGATGCCCTCGCTGAGGATCAGCTTCTGGTTTTCGTAATCATGGCAGCAGCCGCCGCAGACCATGAGGACTTTGAGCGGTTTCACGTCTTCGGCGAAGACGCCGGAGGCAAACAGGCAGATGAGGGAGAGAAGGAAGAGCAAGGTTGGGCGCATGGCGGCAGCATTATCGTCAGGTGATGACTTTTTCTCCCAAAATTCTGTTTTTTCGGCTAAGCATGCCGCCCTCTCATGAAAATCGTTCTTCTCGACGCCCATACCGCAAACCCTGGCGACCTGTCCTGGCAGCCGCTCGAAGCCATCGCCTCCTGCGAGGTGCATCCGCGTACGCTGCTGGATCAAACCGTGGCTCGTTGTGCCGGTGCGGAGATCGTGATCACCAACAAGGCACCGTTGACGCGTGAAATCATCGCCGCGCTGCCAGATTTGAAATACATCGGTGTCACGGCGACGGGCTTCAACATCGTCGATGTCGTGGCAGCGAAGGAACGCGGTATCGTCGTGACGAATGTGCCGGGTTACAGCACACCAGCGGTGGCGCAGCATGTGATCGCGCTGATGTTGGAGCTGACGAACCACGTCGGTCATGCGGCGAAAAGCGTGGAGCAAGGCGGCTGGGTGAAGTGCCCGGATTTTTGCTACTGGGATCATCCGATCATCGAATTGGCCGGACGCACGCTTGGAATCATCGGTTATGGTGAAATCGGCAGCGCCGTGGCGCGCATCGGTGTGGCCTTTGGCATGAAGGTGCTCGCATCGAAGCGCACCTGGAAGGAACCGTCGCCCGCAGGGGTCCAAGCTGCCGAGATCGACGACATTTTCCGCCAGTCGGACGTGATCAGCCTGCACTGCCCGCTGACCGATGCCACGAAGCATCTGATCGGCGAGCGCACGCTCGGTTTGATGAAACGTGAAGCATTTTTGATCAACACCGGCCGTGGTCCGCTCGTGGATGAGGCCGCATTGGCGAAGGCATTGGACGAAGGCCGCATCGCTGGAGCCGGACTCGATGTGCTGTCGGTTGAGCCTGCGAAAGCGGACAATCCACTGCTCAATGCGAAAAACTGCCTCATCACCCCGCACGTCGCCTGGGCCAGCCGCGAATCACGCTCCCGCCTCATCGACATCACCGCCGCGAACTTGAAAGCGTTCTTGGCGGGTAAGCCGGTGAATGTGGTAAACGGGTAGTAGGAGGATCAGAGCGCCGCGATGATCGCGTCGCCGATTTCTTTGGTGTTCACCTTCTTCGTGCCGGGGGCACCGCTGAAGATGTCTCCGGTGCGGAGGCCGGCGTCGATGACTTTTTTGACGGCGGTATCGATCTGGAGGGCTTCTTTTTCGAGGCCGAGGGAGAAACGCAGCAGGAGGGCGACGGAGAGGATCTGGGCGATGGGGTTGGCGATGCCCATGCCGGCGATGTCGGGGGCGGTGCCGCCGCTCGGTTCGAAGAGGCCGAAGTAGAGGCCGTCGCCTTTCGGTTTGCCGAGGCTGGCGCTGGCGAGCATGCCGAGGGAGCCGCAGATCATGGCCATTTCGTCGCTGAGAATGTCGCCGAAGAGGTTTTCGGTGACGAGCACGTCGAAGCTGCGCGGGGCTTTGATGAGCTGCATGGCGGCGTTATCGACGTAGAGATGCGCGAGGGTCACGTCGGGGTATTCCTTGGCGACTTCGACCATCGTTTCGCGCCAGAGGACGGAGTTGGTAAGGACGTTGGCCTTGTCCACGCTGGTGACGTGCTTGCGACGGAGTTGCGCGGCCTTGAAGGCGACGTGGGCGATGCGGACGATCTCGCTCTTTTTGTACACCATGGTGTCGATGACCTCGATGTCGCCATCGGGCAGCGTGGTGCGGCTCTTCGGCTGGCCGAAGTACATGCCGCCGGTGAGTTCACGCACGCAGAGCACGTCGAAGCCGCCTTCGACGAGGTCCGGGCGGATGGGGGACGAGGAAGTGAGGGCAGGGTGGCAGATGCCGGGGCGCAGGTTGGCGAAGAGGCCGAAATGTTTGCGCAGGGGGAGGAGAGCGCCGCGTTCGGGCTGCTCGTTCGGCGGGAGTTTTTCCCACTTCGGACCGCCGACGGAGCCGAACAAGATGGCGTCGCTGGCTTCACAGGCGGCGACGGTTTCAGCGGGGAGGGCCTTGCCCACGGCGTCGATGGCGGCACCGCCGACGAGCTGGTGGTTGTATTCGAAGGTGAGGCTGGAACGGGCGGCGACGGCGTCGAGGACTTTGAGCGCCTCGGCCATGACTTCAGGGCCGATGCCGTCTCCGGGGAGGACTGCGAGTTTGAAAGAGCGTGACATAAAAGGGGCGAGTTTATGGATGAGGATCGGGGGTGTGGCAAGCGCCGGGATTGGGGCCGCAGAGAGCAAAAACTTGTTCACAAAGGCCAAAACTTCCCCTTGCCAAAAAAGGCTTCTATGGTTCCTTCGCGGCCCCACATCCCAGAAACACACACCGCCTGACAAGTTGTCCGGCCATTCAATCCCACCATGAGCGAAGCCACCACCATCGATTCCACTTCTTTCAAGATCCACGACAAGGATACCGGCAGCGCCGACGTCCAGGTGGCTCTCCTGACGAAGCGGATCAATGACCTCACGCAGCACCTTGCCGCGCATCAAAAAGATCACTCCACACGTCGCGGCCTTCTCCAAATGGTCGCACGTCGTCGCAAACTGCTCGACTATCTCAAGCTGACCGCCAACGAGCGTTATCAGACCCTCCTCAAGAGCCTCGGTCTGCGTCGCTAACCTCCCAATTTACCGAAGGGTGATGCCAAGTGCATCGCCCTTCGTGTTTCTAGCTTAGAGCAAAGGGCCAAGAGCAGAGAGTCACTTTCAGGACGCATGATCGTCCATGAACTTTGGCGTATCCGCATCTGCCCGGCTCACTCGGATCACCAGAGCACGTCTCTCAGCTCTCAGCCTTTCGCGGCTAATCCTCCCTTTCCCCTAACACACAAACCAACACACACACGCCAACCTATGGCCATACACAAAGTAACCGCCGCCCTCGGACAGGGCACCATTGAAATCGAAACCGGCAAGTTTGCCAAACTTGCTGATGGAGCCGTCACCGTTCGTCTCGGCGACACCATCGTCATCGTCACCGCCGTCTCCGCCACGAAAGTGAAGGACGGCCAAGACTTCTTCCCCCTCAGCGTTGAGTACAAGGAAAAAGCATCCGCCGCAGGCCGCTTCCCCGGTGGCTACTTTAAGCGCGAAGGCCGCCCGACCGAGAAGGAAATCCTCACCTGCCGCATGACGGATCGGCCATTGCGTCCGTTGTTCCCGAAAGGCTACTATTACGACACTCAGATCGTCGCCCTGCTCCTCAGCGCGGATGGCGAAAACGATCCTGACATCCTCGCGATCAACGGCGCGTCCGCCGCTCTTTGCGTTTCCGACATTCCGTTTGCAGGCCCAGTGGGCGCTGTGCGCGTCGGCCGCCTTAATGGCGAGTTCGTTGCCAATCCAACCCAGTCGCAGCGTCTCGATAGCGACCTTGACCTCGTCTATGTCGGCAATGCCACGGACGTGATCATGATTGAAGGTGCCGCCAACGAACTGCCAGAAGCAGAATTCGTCAAAGCGCTGCACTACGCTCAAAGCGAAGTCACCAAGATCGTCGCCGCCCAGGTCGAACTGGCCAAGCTCGCTGGCAAAACCAAGCGCGAAGTTCCTCTCATGCTCGTCAAAGATGAGCTGCTCGAAATCGCCTACCAGATCGCGGGCGACCGCATCGAAGGCGCTCTCTACCAGCCTTCCAAGGTTGCTCGCGGCAAGGCCGTCGGCGCTTTGAAGGACGAAGTGGAAACCGCCATCAAGGCCGCCTTCCCTGCCGCCACCAACTTCGAAATCAGCCAAGCCTTCGACTACCTCCAGAAGAAAGCCTTCCGCATCAGCATTCTCGACAAGAAGAACCGCTGCGACGGCCGTGGTCTCGACGATCTGCGCACGCTCTACGGCGAAGCCTCCGTGCTTCCCCGCACGCATGGTTCCGCCATCTTCTCGCGTGGCGAAACGCAGGCGCTCGCCATCGCGACGCTCGCTCCCGCCGATGAAGCCCAGGAAATGGACACCTACGCGGGTGGCCCAGAGTCGAAGCGCTTCATTCTGCACTACAACTTCCCTCCGTTCTCCGTCGGTGAAACCGGCCGCTTCGGCGGTCAGAATCGTCGCGAAATCGGTCACGGCGCCCTTGCTGAGCGTTCCATCGCTCCCGTCATTCCAGCGAAGGAAGTCTTCCCTTACGCCATGCGCGTGAGCAGCGAGGTCATGGAGTCCAACGGCTCCACCTCGATGGCCTCCGTGTGCTCCGGCGTCATGGCGCTCATGGACGCAGGCGTGCCGCTGATCCGCCCTGTGGCTGGCATCAGCGTCGGTCTCGTCTCCGAGTTCGACTCCAGCGACAAGATGTCCCGCTACCTCACGATGATCGACATCCTGGGCAGCGAAGACCACTTCGGCGACATGGACTTCAAGCTTTGCGGTACCAGCGAAGGTGTGACTGGCTACCAGCTCGATCTCAAGCTCCCCGGCATCCCTTTGAGCATCCTTGAAGAAGCCGTGATCAAGGCCAAGAGCGCCCGCACGACGATTCTCTCGGCCATGCACGCCGCCATCAGCGAAATCAAGCCGCTGAGCAAGTATGCCCCGCGCATCGAGATCATCAAAATCAACCCTGACAAGATCGGTGAACTCATCGGTCCTGGCGGCAAGAACATCAAGGCCATCCAGGCCGAGTCCGGCGCTGAAATCAGCATTGAGGACGACGGCACCGTGTACGTTTATTCCAACCGCAAGGAAGGCATCGAACGCGCGATCGAAATGATCAGCGGCACCTCCCAGGAAATCGAAGTCGGCAAGACGTACACCGGCAAGGTCGTCAGCACGACGAACTTCGGCGCCTTCATGAACCTCGGCGGCAAGAAAGACGGTCTGATCCACATCAGCGAACTCGCCGACTTCCGCGTCAACCGCACCGAAGACGTCGTCAAGACCGGCGACATCGTCACCGCCAAGTGCGTCGGCATCGACGACAAAGGCCGCATCAAGATGAGCCGCAAGGCCGCGATGAAGGAAAAGGACGCTGCTGCCGCCGCTGGCGAAGCCGCGCCTGCCGAAGACGTGGGCTAAGCCTCACCTGCCACTTCATCCAAACCACGAAGGGGCCGCGTCATGCGGCCCCTTTTTTGTGCTGTCGCCGAATTCATGCCTCATTTCCTCACATAGCGGGCCACCATGAAGTTGTAGTAGGGCAGTCCGAAATAGAGATACCAGTTGCGGTCGCCGTAGCGTTTGAGTTCGAACTCCGCCATCTCCTTGAGCGTGTCGTTGAGAAACTTGAGGCCGCTTTCCTGACCTCCGTCATACTTTTCGTAAAAGCCGGCCTTGGATTTGTTCATCGGGTCATTTGGGTCGGCCTTGGACTTGGCCCAGTAGAGGCCGGCGATGGCGCTGAACCCACCGGCGGAGTCCGCCAGTTCCTCCAGTCGTTTGGTTTTAAGCTCGGTCTGCTTGAGCACAACGTAGTTGCCTTCGAGATGGGTCTTGGCCTTGTTGATTTTGCCCTGCAAATCGCGGAAGGCTCCATAGGCCTCGGGTGAAATGCTGCCGTCTCCCGACGCACGGGAGGGCAGAATGGGCAGGCCGGGTGGCGAATAATCCGGCTGGAGAAACTTTTCGCGCGGATCAATGATCTCAAAGGCTTCCAGCAGGTTCAGCGTGGTCTGTAACAGGCTGGCGATGTCCACATTCGCTCCCTTGAAGCCTTTCTCCTCAAGGCTTTTGATGTCGATGGGACTGTTGAAGTCGATTTTGCCTTCGGTGATGGTTTTAATAGCTTCCGTGATCTCTTTGAACTTGTCGATGTGCCCCTGGATCTGCTCGGCGTGGCGCGCATCCTGGTCCGCGTCTGCGACGGGCCGGGGGCGGATGTCGATGTTTTCCTCCTGTGGGTAAGCAGGGGTGAGAACCAGGAGGAATGGCAGCAGGATCAGTGGCACCCGGTCTTTCATCTGCTGTCCCCGGAACATCAGCACGGCGATCACCATGAGCACGACGAAAATGCCTGTCAGCAACACGGTCGTCATGGAGCCACCGCCAGCCTTCTCAGGTGCGGCTGTGGTGATCTCATGTGGTGGAGAGATGTCCGACATCGGTTGCACAGGGCTAGGCGGAGGCAGGATGATCTGCGGCCCGCGCCAGACGGAGAGCTGGTAGGCGGCCCCTTTGTCACCCGTGACCGCAAACTTGATGTCTTCTCCGGTGCGGAAGCTCTGGGTGGCAATGCCGCTGGCATCAGTGTCTTTGACAAACAACTCGCCGCTGTCCTTGAAAGCACGGATGCGCAGCGGCTTCGTTTTATCCTGCGCGGTCAAGGTGATCACCACCGGCGCGTTGAGCTGGTTGTTCATCAATTTGAAGTGAACACCCGCAGGCGTGGTTCTGCCACCGATGGTGGAGAATGTGCCGGACGCAACGCGCGGATCCTTGACCGGTTCGATCTCCCAGTAAGTGGTCTGTGCGATGCCCGGCGTTTCCAGCATTGCGCATGCAAGGAGACCGGTCATGACGACAAGCATGTTCCGCAGGAGTTTGCTGCGCAAGATGGCGTTCATAAGCGTGAAGGCGGCTGTTGATGGCTTATTTTGCGTCCAGCGTGAGCTCGCTCAAGGTGTTGGCTTTGATCTCGACCTCTTGCTCGGCTATTTTCTGGCCTTCACTGCGAACGACCAGCGCTTTGCCAGCGGGCAGGGCGATTTTGAAATTTTGATCGTAGGAGTAGCTGAGCTTCTTGCGGTTTCCCTCGGCATCCTGCGGGCCGTAGATGTCCCAGCCGCCTGGAGTGCTGGAACTGAGCTTGAGCGTGCCTGCGTTCAAATTGACGGCCTTGGGGATCATCTTGCCGCCGATGACTTCAACTTCGTTCCTGGCCACCACACCGCCACGCGTGACGGTGACGAGGTATTTGCCCGCGATGAGACGGAATTTAGGCTGTGAATCGTAGCTGTAAGCCACCTTGGGTCGTTCACCCTCCGCATTGGGTTCGCCAAAGACATCCCAGGAGAGACCATCGGGCGCAGGATCGGCTCCCTCGGCCATCACCGCCGTCGCCGCGATTGTGCCGGCATTCATAATGACCGCGATTTCCTTGAGCTTGCCAGCAGCGACCTCGATTTCTTGTTTAACTGTGGCATTGCCCCAGGCCACTTGGGCGAGGTATTTTCCAGCAGGAAGGCTCAACGTGGGTTGCGCTTCGTAACTGTACCCGGCCTTGGGATGGGTGCCTTCAGCGTCAGCAGCACCGAAGATGTCCCAGGCGAGATCCTTGGAGATCGGTTCAGCTCCCTCAGTCGCGAGAGCGGAGAGTTTCACGCGGCCAGCACCCAAGATGATGGTCTTTTCAAGGGTGGCCCCGGCCTTGATCTCGACCGTTGCAGTGCCCTTGGCATTGCCAACAACGGCTTGGACGAGGAACTTGCCCGCCGGAAGGCTCAGCGTTGGCTGCGCGTCGTAACTGTAGGCCGCTTTTAGGCGATTGCCCTCAGCGTCGGCCTCGCCAAAGACATCCCAGGCCACATCCTTGGCAACGGGTGTGCCGCCTTCCTCCATGACGACGGCAAGCTTGAGTTTGCCGCTGCCAATGAGCACCACGATGTCCTGGGTCTCTCCAGCCTTCACCTCGACTTCCATCTGCCCCTTGGCGTTGCCGTAAGCGACGGTCACGAGGCATGGACCGGATGGCAGGGTGAGTTTAGGCTGGGCGTCGTAGCTGTAGCCAAGTTTTTTGCGCTGACCTTCGGCGTCTGGCGGCGTGTAAATGTCCCAGGCAAGGTCTTTGGTGATGGGCGGCTGACCTTCCGCACTGATGGCGCTGAGTTTGAGATTGCCGCTGCCGAGGATGACTTTGACTTCCTGCGGCGGGCCTTCTTTGACCACCACGTCCACACTGGCGCTGGCATTGCCGCGCACGGCTTTGAGCAGGTAGGTGCCGGCGGCGACTTTGAGGAAAGGTTTGGCCTCGTAGCTGTAACCGAACTTCACCCGATTGCCCTCGGCGTCGGCCGGGCCGTAAAGATCCCACGACACATCTTTCTCAAAGGCTGTGCCGCCTTCTTTGTCATAGGCGACAGCCTTCAGGCCTGTTTCGGAGAAAACCACCTCCTTGGTGACGGTTTCGCCTTCCTTCAGGCTCGCGTCGAGCTCGAGAACCTTGCCGTTCAACTTCGCGCTGATCGTGTATTTGCCTGCTTTCGGCAGTTCAACGCTCCAGCGGCCTCCAGTGCCGTTGAAGAGGGCTTTTTCGTCCGCACCCTCGCCGAACACCTCAAAAGAGACGCCAGTGATGAGCTCGCCACCGGAGGATTTCTTGGCTTCTACGACCAGCGTTGTCACCGGCTTCGCCACCTGCTTCATCGCCACTTCCAGCGAAGATTTGAGGGACGCGGCATCCTTCGCCGCGAGATACATCCCGCCGGTTTTTTTTGCCAGGCACTCCAGCCCCGAGGATTCCCCTGGCTTGAGGTCGAAACCGATGACGTGGCAGGTGAAATCAATGCCGAGGCGCTCCAGTTCTTCCGCCGCCATGCAGGGATCTTTGTCGCAGGTCTCCACGCCGTCGCTGACCAGGATCACAGAGGCCTTGGCCTCCTCAAACTTCAAATACTTGGCCGCTTGGATGACGGCGGCGGTGAGAGGCGTCTTGCCTTTGGGTTCCAGTGCGGCCACGGCTTTCAAGATGGCCGCAGAACTGCCAGCCTGCGGTGGCACCAGCAGTTCGATGTCCTCGCAGTCGCCTTTTTTGCGATGGCCGTAGGCCATCAGGCCGAGTTCCATCGAAGGATCAGCCGTGCCGACAATGTCGCTGACGGCTTTTTTTGCGATGTCGATCTTCACACCGCCGGGCACTTGGCCGTACATGCTTCCTGAGGCGTCAAAGACGATGATCGCCTTTGAAGGGGCTGCTGTCTGCTGGGCGACAGTCGCCGTGGTTCCGATGAGCATCACCCATCCTGTCAACACACTGGTAAGAATACGTTTCATAAGCTGATTCCCTCGTTGGTTGAACCTGACGCAAGGATGCTGTCAGAAAAGAGCCTCAAAGTCTTGTTCAAAATGCAGGCTTTTTGGCCGCGAAACGGCTTGGCGATTGCCGGGTGAGTTTGTCGTCGAAAACCTTGCCATTGGCGTGCTGTTCTGGCAGAACCGTCTGTACCAACATTTCACCACCATGACCTCACGTCGTTCCTTCATCACTCAGTCCGCTCTTGCCTTCACCGCTCTTTCCGCCAGCCGCGTTTTAGGCGCGAATGAAAAGATTCGCATCGCCTCCATCGGCCTGGGCGGGCAGGGGATGGGGAATGCGAGCCGCATGGCGAAAGTGCCGGGTGTGGAGATCGCGTATCTGTGCGATCCTGACACGGCGGCCTTGGACAAGGCCAAGAAGGTGTATCCGCAGGCGAAGACGACGCAGGATCTGCGCAAGGTGATGGAGGACAAGGACATCGACGCCGTCATCGTCTCCACGGGCAACCACTGGCATGTACTGGCATCCATTTGGGCGCTGCAAGCTGGGAAGGATGTGTATGTGGAGAAGCCGGTCTCCCACAACATCTGGGAAGGCCGCAAGCTGGTGGAAGCGGCGCGGAAGTACAACCGCATCGTGCAAGGCGGCACGCAGCAGCGCAGTGATCCGCTGCAGGATGAGATCAAAGGATTCCTCGATGCGGGCACGATCGGCAAGATCAAGTATGTGCGCTGCAATCATTACAGCATGCGTGCGACCATCGGCAAGCAGGCGGAGCCGCTGGCACCGCCATCCACGGTGAACTACGACCTGTGGCTTGGCCCGGCGAAGGATGAGCCGATCTTCCGCCAAAAGTTCCACTACGACTGGCATTGGGACTGGAACACTGGCAACGGCGAAATGGGCAACTGGGGGCCGCACATCCTGGACGATCTGCGCAACGTCGTCTTCCGCGACAAAGTCACGCTGCCGAAGCGTGTCATCGCCGGTGGCGGTCGTTTCGCTTGGGATGACGCGGGCGAGACGCCGAACACGCACTTCGCCTACATGGACACGGGCGACATCCCGGTGATCGTCGATTTCCACAATCTGCCGCGCCAGAAGGGCATCAAGGCACCAGATGTTTATCTGCGCCGTCGCACGGGCGCTTTCCTGATCATCGAGTGTGAAGGCGGTTACTACACGGGCAGTCGTGGCGGTGGCACGGCCTATGACGCCGAAGGCAAGAAACTGCACACCTTCAAAGGCGACGGAGGCAAGACGCACGCGGCCAATTTCATCGCCGCCATCCGCAGCCGCAAACAAGCGGAGCTGAAGGCCGAGATCGAAGCCATTCATTACTCCAGCGCGTGGTGCCATCTGGGCAATCTGTCTTATCGCCTCGGTCAGAAATACAACCGCGAGCAGGCCGAGGCAGCCGTGAAGGATTTCCAGCCTTGGAACGACGTGATCGCCGATTTCCACGAGCATCTCGTCAAAAACGAGCTCGATGCCGCCACACTCGACATCAAGATGGGCCCAATGCTGGAGCTCGATGCCGCGAAGGAAACCTTCATTGGTGAAACGGCGACTCCTGAAGCTCTCGCGTTGCTCACGCGTGAGTATCGCGCGGGCTATGAGGTGCCGCAGGCGGTGTGAGTGCCATGTCGATGTCTCGCTGAATCTGGGCCTTGAGTTCTTCCAGGCCGTTGAACTTCATTTCCGGGCGCAGAAGTCGCGTGAAGCGCACTTCGAGATCCTGGCCGTACAGATCGCCGCTCCAGTTGGGAAAGTGGATTTCGAGCGTCGGATCGGCGTTTTCAGCGACGGTGGGCCTGCGTCCAAGATTGGCGACGGCAGGCAGCCATTCGGTGCCGATCCGTGCCTGCACGGAGTACACGCCCAGCGGCGGCAGTTGTTCGTTTTCGACGGCGACATTGGCCGTGGGAAAGCCAAGCTGGCGGCCGAGGTGCTGGCCTTCAACCACCGTTCCAAAGACGGAGTGCTCGCGGCCAAGAAATTGCGCCGCTTTGGCGAAATCACCTTTGGAAACCGCCTCGCGGATGAGAGTGCTACTGACAACATCGCCGTCGATTTTCAGCGGCGGGACTCCATAGACGGCAAAATCGTGCTGCTGGCCCAGTTCCATCAGCAGGTGGATGTTTCCTTCACGCTGGTGGCCGAAACTCCAGGTGTAGCCGACGGAAATGCAGCCCAAGGGCCTGGCGGCTGCCACCAACCGTCCGATGAAGTCACGCGCGGGGGTTTTGGCGGTCTCAGCCGTGAAAGGGCAGGCCAGCAGGCAGGGGATGCCGAGTTGGGACAGGATGAGCTGCTGATGACGCGGGCCGCAGAGGAGTTTCGGCGCTGTGCCGGGACGCAGCACCTGCGCGGGGTGCGGATCGAAGGTGACGACAACGGCGGTGCCGTGGTGTTGGGTCGCATGCTCCTGGGCGGCGCGGATCACCTCCTGGTGGCCGAGGTGCAGTCCGTCGAAAACGCCGACCGCGAGCGCCAGCGGGCCGGGAAGGGTGGAAAGAGCCTCAATGGAGCGGAGAACCTGCATGCTTGGGGCGGGAGATTTAGCCGGGGTGCCTGCGGACCGCAAGACGAAGGCCGCTCCAAGCCGGTTTGATTACTTCAGGTTGCTCAGTGTGCTCCAGAAGGAGGCGAGGATGGTCTTCTTTTCGGCTTTCAGGGTGCTGGCGACGTCGGTGTGGGAGCTGCCGATCAGGGTGTTCATCACTTCGCCGTAAGCAGGCATCGAGGACCAGCCGAGGGTGATTTCTTCGTTTTTTGCAGTGGAGTAGGTGGTGTTTGTTTTCATATGATTCGTAGATTTGAGAGTTTCGAGGTGATTTAGGCGGTGAGTTTCAGATTTGAATGAACTTTGGTTTACGAGTGTGAGAATCGAGTCGCGAAAATGAGAATCACATGCCGACAGGATGACGAGGGCTGAAACCAGCATAGCTGCGGCCCTTGGTGCGCCAGCGTGGGCCTTCGCCAGTGACCTGGCCGGAGGTGTCCATGCGAAGACCGCAGACAGTCATGAAAACATGCTCGCCAGGCTTCACCCAGATGGTGATGAAGCGGCCCTCGCCAGCCTGGCCGTAGTTGGCGAACTCCTTGCTGGACAGGCAGCGGTTCAGCAATCCTGCCTTGATCAGGACATAAGAAGTGCTGCTGGAGCAGTCATAAGCGCTGTCCTCAATGTTGCGATGGCCGCCACCGAGCACATAAGGCTTGTTCTGGAGGGTGTTGGCGGCGTAAACGGCGAACTGGAGGGCCTGAGGAGCGGTCTGGCCGACGGAGGCGAAGCGGCCGTCGAAGCGGATCTGAGAATTGCCACCGACGGCAGGGCGGGTGGCGGCAGCGCGTTGAGCTGCGGCGCGCTGGGCGGCAGCCTGCTGCTGGGCGTAATAGTTGGCCCAGGCCTGAGCGTTGGCCTGCTGGGCGTGGTAGGCGGCCCAGGCTTGGGCGTTGGCGGCCTGCTGCTGAGCGTAAGCAGCTTGGGCCTGGGGGGCAGCGTAGTAACCGGCGGCAGAGTAACCGTTCTGAGCGTTCGCGATGGAGGCGACGAGGAGGCTGGCGGCAAGTGCGAGGCGGATGATCGTTTCCATGGCTGCGTAAGTGGTTTTTGTTTCTGCTAGTTTTTATAGCAAAAGCTAGAATCATTGCAACAACCGTTTCAGAAATAACTCATTTATTTGTAAATATGATAAAAACAGCAACAAGTAATTTTGTTAAACTATTGTTTATCAATGAGTTATGTTTTGGTCAAAAATGACCACCGCTCACCAAATTTTGATTTTTTGACTCGAGATGCCTATTCGGGGACGCGAAAAACAGACTTAATGGCCTCGTTTCGATCAAAAGTGTGATAATAATAGAAAAGGCGGCTTTCCTCATTTTCTAATTTCTGTATGCCTCCGGCGTCATTTGAGAATCGCATTCGATGAGTGCTCCGCCTCGCCTATGAGGGGCAGGGAAGGGGAGGTGAATTCCCCTGGCCTGCTCCGTCGACTGGAGCCTTGCCATCTGGGCATGATTTTTCCCGAGATGGGCAAAGGGAGTGTTAAACCGCTGCTTGAGCGGTGGGAAAGTCGGGATCAGTCTTCCCGGTGATCAAAATCCGGGCCGTTGGCCCGGAATTGGGTGCCTCAAGCCTGTTTGGACTTGGGATCTTCGACGAACGATGCCACCGCCAGCAGGATCGCCGCGCAGACGACGCAGGAGTCGGCCACGTTGAACGACGGCCAGGGGTGGAAGGGCGGGAAGCCGAAGTCGAACTTCAAGAAATCGACGACATAGCCGTCGAGAAAGGTGCCGGCGAAAAGATGACCGCCCTCATGTGTGCGGAACAGGCGGTCCGTCAGGTTTCCGAAGACGCCGGAGACCAGCAGCGCCACGGCGAGGCGACTCAGCTTGCCGGGGAAAAGCCCTTTCTGATGCATCACATAGATGAACGTGAGTGCGGCCAGGGAGACGGCGGTGAAGGCGTAGTTCGCGTACTCGGTGCCGTTGAACATGCCGAAGGCCACGCCCGTGTTCGCGGCATGATGCAGCCAGAAGACGCCAGGAATGACTTCCTGCTCGGTTTCATAGAGCCGGAAGTTGGCCACGATCCAGCTCTTGGTGAGCTGGTCGAGGATGTAGAGCGGCAGCGAGAGCAGGAGGAAGAGACGGATCATGAGAGGAAATGACGAACGACGAATTCAGAATGACGAATGGAAGACCGGAAAGGGGAACGAATCGAATCAGAGGCGCATTCGTCATTCGTCATTCGTCATTCGTCATTGGCTCGGCACACGCCTAGGCCGGTTGCAGCACCACCTTGAGCAGACCTTCTTTGTTATCGTAAAGGCGCTTGAACCAGTCGGCTCCTTCAGCCAGCGGGGCCACAGCGCTGAGGAGCGGCTCGACCTGGATGCTGCCATCTTGAATGCGGCGGATGGCCTCGGGGTATTCGCCTGCGCAGGAGCAGGAACCTTTGATGGTGAGCTGACGGGTGACGACTTCCTGGAGCGGGAAGGGGGTGTTGGGCTGGAGATTGCCGATGAGAACGACCTGGCCGCCTTTGCGCACGCTGCGGATCGCGAGATCGAGTGGTGCGGCAGCGCCCACGACTTCAAAGCTGGCATCCGCGCCATCACCACCGCAGATCTGGCGGATGTGCATGGCCAGACCTTCCTGTTTGGCGTTGAAAACCTCCTCCGCACCGAGCTTGCGGGCCAGTTCGAGGCGTTTGTCGTCCAAATCGACGGCGATGACCTTTTCCCAACCGCGTGCCTTGAGCGCCTGGATGACGAGCAGGCCGATCAAACCGGCTCCCACGACGACGGCGACGCCGCCTTTGGCTTCAGGTTCGCAGTCGCAGCCGCCTTCATGGCAGTGATCTTCGGCGGGGGCAAACGCCTCGCCGACTTCGATGCCGTCGGCCAGATTGACCGCATGCAGCGCGATCGACACAGGCTCCGCGAAGGCCGCCTTCTCATATGAGAGCGCTTCCGGGATGCGATACAGGATGCGGGTCGGTAGCGCGATCTTTTCGGCAAAGCAGCCGTGGCGGCGGTATTCGCCAGGGGAAACGCCCAGCACTCGGCGGTTCGGGCAGAGGTTCACGAAGCCCTCCTTGCACTCGTCGCACTCGCCGCAGTATTCGGTGGAGTCAAAGGTCACGCGATCGCCGAGGTTCCAGCCGGTCACACCTTCGCCTAGGCCGATGATTTCGCCCGCAGCCTCGTGCCCCATCACGATGGGCATCTGGCGGCGGCCGCTGCGGCCGTCCATGCCGTGAATGTCACTACCGCAGATGCCGCAGGCCTGCACTTTGACCAGGACTTCGTTCTTGCCCGCTGTGGGCTCGGGGAAGTTGAGGTCGTAATTAAACTCGGAGGGTGCGGTGAGGACGAGCGCTTTCATGGGAGCGCGGATCATGCCGCGAGTGCGCCCGGAGGCAAGGAATGATCACGCGCGTTCGGCCTACTCGTCGCCACCCACCTTGCCGCGTCCTTCTTTGATTCCGGCGCGGTGACGCTTCCCGGCGACGAAGCGGCGCTTCAGGCCGCGTGGGCGCGCACGGGTCTGACGGCGGACTTTTTCGCGCTCGTTTTGGATCTCGAGCTGGGCGGTTTGAAAGGCAGTCTCCAGGCGCTCGCAGAGCTCCTGGCGGGCGATCAGACGGTTCTGCGATTGGGAGCGCTCGCGCTGGCAGCGCACCTCAATGCCGCTGGGAATGTGCCGCAGCACGACAGTGGAACTGGTTTTGTTGATCTTCTGCCCGCCCGCGCCCGAACCGCGAATGAACGACTCCTCCAGATCCTCCTCACGAAGGCGGAGTTTCTGCATGCGGGTGCGCAGGGCGTTGTCTTCAGGCAGATCGGCCATGGGCGGAGCATCGGGGCAGGGGAGCGTGGCTGCAACCACCGCGTTTGCATCCGCCGCATGCCCCGCTATGACTGGGCGATGGAAGAATACCACCGACTGCTGCGCAAAGTGCTCGAACACGGGAGCTACCGTGAGGACCGCACCGGCACAGGAGCTTACTCGATTTTCGGCGAGCAGAGCCGCTACGACCTCAGCACCACCTTTCCCCTCGTCACCACGAAAAAACTGCACCTGCGCTCGATCATCCATGAGTTGCTGTGGTTTTTGAAGGGCGACACGAATGTCGGTTATCTGCGCGAGAACAAAGTGACCATCTGGGACGAATGGGCCGATGAAAACGGTGATCTCGGCCCGGTCTATGGCGCGCAATGGCGTCGCTGGCAGGGAGCGCCGGGCGCGGAGCCTGTGGATCAGATTGCCAAGCTCATTCATGGCCTCAAAACAAACCCCTACAGCCGTAGGCACATCGTCAGCGCCTGGAACGTGCCGCACATCGACAAGATGGCGTTGCCCCCCTGCCACTGCCTTTTTCAGTTCTTTGTCGATCGCGGCAAATTGAGCTGTCAGCTCTACCAGCGCAGCGCTGATCTTTTTCTTGGCGTGCCGTTCAACATCGCCAGCTACGCGCTGCTGGTGCTGATGGCTGCGCAGGTTTGCGATCTCCAGCCTGGCGAATTTGTCCACACCTTCGGTGATCTGCATCTCTACTCGAATCACCTCGATCAGGCGAAACTTCAGCTCACGCGTGAGCCGCGTGCCTTGCCCGTGATGAAGCTTAACCCCGCCGTTAAAGAGATCGACGCCTTCCGCTTCGAGGATTTTACCTTGGAAGGCTACGATCCGCATCCGGCCATCAAGGCTGAGATCGCCGTGTGATGGCCCCGCCGGCCGCGGGCACAAAAAAGCCGCACTCGCCAAAGGCGGGTGCGGCGTGGGTGACTTCAAGTCAAAGCGGCGAGATTACTTCGCGTCTTTCTTGGGCTTCGGGGTGATTTCTTCCTTGGAAAGGGAGCCGTCCTTGTTCTTGTCCATCTTGCCGAAGCGCTCTTCAGCCTTGGCGGCGTCTTTCTTGGCGCCAGGGGAGGCGAGAAACTCTTCTTTGGAGATGGAGCCGTTGGCGTCCTTGTCGAGCGTCTTCATCATCTGCTCTGGGCTTGGCGGAGCCTTCTTCTTGCCGGCTTCCGGCTTCTTGGCGTCGCCTTCGGCGGCGTTGATGGTGGCGGCGAGGGCGAGGATGGCGAGGATCGAGGTGATCGATTTCATAGTCTGTGGTTGATACTGGTTTGTGTTTGCGGAACGCGGGGGGTTGGGGTTCCAAGCCTGCGTGTGCGTGCTTTAACGCGAATGTTCCCACGCAGTTTCAAAAAAGATCGGGCAAATTTTAAACGGGAGGATTCTGACGGCCAAAAGCCCGCTCACAGCAGCCTTGCGGCGGCCTCGGCCAGGGCGCTGCGCTCGCCTTTGACGAGCGGCACATGGGCGGCAAAGGGCTGGCCGCGCATGCGCTGGCGGGTGTAAACAAGGCCGTTGCTGCGGCTGTCCACATACGGATTGTCGATCTGCGCCGGATCGCCGACGAGCACGAGCTTGGAGCCACGCGACATGCGGGTGACGATGGTCTTGGCCTCCAGCGGCGTGAGCTGCTGGGCTTCATCCAGCACGAAGAAGCGGTCCGGGATGCTGCGGCCGCGGATGTAGCACAGCGCCTCGATCTCGATGACGCCCTGCTGGATGAGCGGGTCGTATGGCGCGGCGGGCGCGGTGATCTGCTGCGGTTCGGGCATGAAGCGGTTCTTTTTCCGTGCCGGGCCCTGCTGCACGCCTTCGATGGGGCGCATGAGGAGATCCAGCGCGTCATACACCGGCTGCAACCAAGGGCGCATTTTTTCCTGAAGTGATCCTGGCAGGAAGCCGACCGTCTGCCCCATCGCCACGATGGGACGGCTGACGGTGAGGCCGTGGTAGGTGCGGCCAAAGACTTGCTGCAATCCAGCGGCGACCGCGAGCAGCGTCTTGCCTGTGCCCGCCTGGCCGTAGCAGGTGACGAGGCTGATTTCAGGATCGAGCAGCGCGTCGAGCAGGCAGGCCTGGCCGAGGTTCATCGGCTTGATGGCCCGGCCCTGGCCGACCTTGATGGATTCCGGCGTGTGGTGCAGGCGCACAAACTCCCCCTGCGTGCTCAGCTTCGCGGGCATGGTGGCTTTTTCACCGGCGGAAAGCAGCGCGTAATCATTCACCACCATCCCGGCGGTGCGGTTCTCTGGCACGGAGAGCCGGCCGCTGCTGGCGAAACGCTGCAGCTCATGCGGGCTGATCTCGACACGGGCGATGTCAAAGTTCGCCACCTCGCGCGGCTCCACCTTGTCGTGCAGGTAATCCTCGCACTCGATGCCCACGGCGCGCGCCTTGAGCTGCATGTTGAGGTCCTTGCTCACGAGGATGACCGGCGGAGACACCTGCTCGCTCAGCCAGAGCGTGCAGGCGAGGATGCGGTGATCCGCCTTGTCCAGGTCGTGGAAAATGCGTTCAAACCCCTGCACGCTGGCGTGCTTGCGCGCCTCCACAGGATCATAGACCGCCACACGGATGCTGCCGCCGCCATCGGTGGGCACGCCGCTGGTTACCGAGGCACCCTTGGTGGAGAAGATCTTCATCAGCGCCCGGTGCACCTCGCGGGCGTTCGCACCGCGCTCCGTCATCTCGTTTTTAAAGCGGTCCAGCTCGCTGAGCACGTCCACCGGGATGCAGATGTGGTGCTCGGCAAAGCGGTGGATGCAGGCCGGGTCGTGCAGCAGCACATTGGTGTCCAGCACAAAGGTCTTGGTGCCCACGGGAGTGGCTTGGCGGCGGCGGCGGGAGGGGGCGGGGGAGGAAGGATTCACAGAAGAGGGACCAGGATCAGAAGGACGGGTGGAAATGAGCGAAGGGGTTAGGGATGCAGGATGGTCGTCGCGGTCCATGGTGGTTCTGTGTTGGGGGTTGGTCCTGGCGTTTGATCAGGAGGGACGGTTTTTCTTTGGCGCAAGGGGAGTGCCAAGCCTGCCGATCCCTGAATGTGATTTTTTGTATGAATCACGGTAAGTGCCGGAGAGTGTCAGACCGTCGAGAAGCTGGCAAGAAATTATTCACAATGCGTGAGTTTATTCACAATGGCCGGACATTCGAGGGTTGGGTCAGGCTCCTGGGCAGCGGGTCTGTGCCTGCGGTTTGAGTTTTCTGTGATCCCTTGGTCTCCCTGCCTACCCCAACGGCACCTCAAAATACTCCAGCGCCCACTCACGCATGTAGCGCACGCGGTTCGGGACGAAGCGGTAGATGATCAGCTCGGGATTGTCGAGACTGCGAAGGTAGGCGCGCAGCAGCGGGCTGGTATCCCAGATCTCCTCCAGCAGCGTCCGCTCCGTGACGATCTCGGCCTTCGCGGTGATGCGCACCTGATGATGATCGTCGTCGGTGTAGCAGAGCTCGGCCTTGGGATTGGCCTCCAGTTCGCGGGTCTTGCCGTAGCGGCGCAGATTGGCGACATAGACGGTGAAGCCATCGGTGCGCACCGGCGAAACGGGTCGCAGGCGCGGCTGGTCGCCATCCACGGTGGCGAGCATGGGGAACTTCGCGGCTTTCATCGTGGCCTGAGCGAGCTGCGGGAGTTCGGCGGGATCAACAGGCTGGGGCTGAGGAGGCGGTGGCATGGTGAATCATACGCGGTGAGATGAGTGAGTCTAATTTGCCTGCATCTTTGGAGTTCACAAACCGACGCAAGCCGCTACGATGCGCGGCTTTCCCCTCCCGATGAAAAATCTGCCCACCGCCTTTCAGCGCAACGCGCTGTGGACTGCTGTGACCGCCCTGTCGATCACCGCTATCGGCGCACTGGCAATCGGTTTGATCTATCTGCTAACCCAGGTGATCGCCTTTTTGCAGCCGATCCTCGTGCCCTTCGCTGTGGCTGGAGTGCTGGCCTACCTGCTGGAACCCGGCGTGGAATGGCTGGAGCGACGTGGCCTGAACCGCCAGCGTTCCGTGCTGCTGGCTTTTGCCGTGTTCACCCTGGCAATAGGTGGCCTAGGCTGGTGGGTGGTGGTGAAGCTGGATGATCCCACACGGCACCTCGCCGAGCGTGTGCCGGTTTACTACACGAAGGCGCGGCAGGCGGTGCTCGACTTCTCGGCCAAGATCGAAAAAGACTACGGCATCACGCTTCCGGTCCACGCGGCGGCTGCCGAATCCGTCGTCACGCCTGTGGCACCCGCTGCCAATGCCAAGACAGGCGCTGACGATTTCGACTTTGATTTGCAGGCATTTTTGAGTGGCGACTGGGTGAAGACGACGCTGCCCAAGCTGCCAGGCATGGCGTGGGCCTTCGTTCGCTCGAGCGTGGGTGGCTTCCTCGGCGTCTTCGGCTTCCTGCTCTCCTTCATCATTGTGCCGCTCTATCTCTACTATTTCCTGATCGAGAGCGCCAAGATCCAGGAGCAGTGGTCGGATTACCTGCCGCTGCGTGCTTCTGCTTTTAAAGACGAGGTGGTGAGCTGCCTGAACGAGATCAACACCTACCTCGTGGCCTTCTTCCGCGGCCAGCTTTTCGTCAGCGTCATCAATGGCATCGCCACCGGCATCGGTCTGGTCGTGGTCGGGCTGGATTTTGGCCTGCTCATTGGCCTGGCGCTCTGCGTGGCAGGCATCATCCCATATCTAGGCATCGCTCTGTGCTGGATCCCGGCGGTGGTCATCGCGGCGGTGCAGGGAGGCAGCGCCTTGATCCCGGGAGATCCCTGGTGGGTCATGCCGCTCGTGGTGACGGGGGTGTTTGCCCTCGTGCAGCAGATTGACGCCCTTTTCATCACCCCGCGCATCGTCGGCGAAGCTGTGGGCCTGCATCCGCTGACCGTGATCGCCTCCGTGCTGGTCTGGGCGCTGCTGCTGGGCGGTTTGCTCGGTGCCATCCTCGCCGTGCCGCTCACCGCCTCGGTGAAGGTGCTGTTTCAGCGTTACATCTGGCGCGCCCGCATCGCGCCGCAGACGATCGGTGGTGCTAGAAAGGAGGAGCGTGTGTCATGCTGACGAGCAGCCGTCATCCGGGTGTCATTCACGTCGGTCACTTCACCTACAAGCCGTTTCACGGCGCCCTTGGCTTCATGATGTCCTGCGCTGCCGGCGTGCTATTGGTGCGGGTGCTGCTCCGGCTGTTTCAAGAGGATGTGGTATCAGAGAGCAGCATGCGGCTGGCCGCAGTTCTTTCGCTGCTCGGCTGTCTGTTGTTTTACTGGGGCACCACCTGGTTTTTCTCTTTCATTACCGGCTATTCACGCAAGCTCATTATCGGCGAGAACGGCATCCGTTTTGGCCCGTCCTATTTCTCCTGGCCTCAGGTGGCACGGATCGGAGTGCGCTTGAAACGAGGCTGCTACCAGGTTGAATTGGTGCTGAAAAGTGGCTGGCACGTCCGTCGTCGGCTGGTCACAGATGACGGCATGACCGGGGAAATGAGCGAAGAGTTCATCCAGGCTTTGAAAAGAGAAATTCAGCCTAGGTTTCCAGGGATGGAAGTTGTCCCCGCCTCCCTTGGAATCACCAGGACTGAAGTGGAAGAACATCGTCATCCGTCCCAGGATGCCGCACCGGCTTCTTGATTTCATGCGCAATGTGCTTCTAGTTTTCCTCGGTGGCGGCCTCGGCTCAGTGCTGCGCTACCTCACGGTCATCGGCGTGTCGCGTTTGCTGCCCAAGGCAGTGCTTCCGTGGGGAGTCTTGGCTGCGAACATCCTCGGCAGCTTTGTGCTCGGCTTCCTTTTTGCCCTGCCAGCCATGAAGGAGAAAAGCAGCGGCCCGTGGTTGTTTGCCGCCACCGGCTTCCTCGGTGGCTACACCACCTTTTCCACGCTCTCGAACGATTCCTGGCTGCTGCTGGTGAACCAGCATTCCTGGCTCGCGCTGCTCAATGCCTTTGGCAGCATCGTCGTAGGTGTAACCGCCGCCGCTCTGGGCTGGTGGGCGGGCAGCAAATGTGTGTGATCCAATTCACGCCTCGATTTCCGGGGCGCTAGCGGCGGCTTCCGCGTCTTCTTCGCGGGCCGATCCCACTTTGAGGGAAATCTTGATCCCATGCTTTGCCGCCGCTGTGTTCAGCAGGGAGCGGATCGCGCTGATGGTCATGCCATTCTTGCCGATCACATGGCGCACGTCTTCCTGCGCCAGTTGCACGCGGTAAGTGACCGCGCCATTCACATTGGTGCCGATGGCGATGGTCGCCTGCTGCGGGTGGTCGATCAGATTCGCCACCACATACGAAAGGAACTCGCGGAGGGCTTCCGACGCGTCCATGTCGGTTTAGGCCGAGAGTGCGGCGCTCTTGATGATGCTGGCCACCGTTTCGGAGGGCTTGGCACCTTGGGAGATCCAGGCATTCACGCGATCGAGCTTCACGGTCGCTCCTTTGAGTCCCTTTTGAGGATCGTAGGTGCCGAGAATCTCAAGGAAACGGCCTTCCTTGGGGAAGCGCTTGTCAGCCGCGACGATACGGAAAATGGGGCGGTGCTTGGCACCTTCTTTACGGAGACGGATAACTACGGCCATGATGCGGGTACGGGGATAGGGTCAGGTTTTGGGGAGGCGCATAGTGGAGACTCCGAAAGGGAAATCAACCGCTTTTTCCCCCTCTTTCTCCGAGCTGCATGCTCCGGGGATCACGCCAGCACATCTTTGATCACATGCCCATGCACGTCCGTGAGCCGCCGTTCGATGCCGTTGTTGTAGTAGCTCAGCCGCTCGTGGTCGATGCCAAGCAGATGCAGGATCGTGGCATGCAGGTCGTAGATCGTGCTCACCCGCTCCGCCGCCTGGTAGCCAAATTCGTCGGTGGCACCGTAGCTGAAGGCCTTTTTCACCCCGGCACCGGCCAGCCAGACCGTGAAGCCCTTCGGATTGTGATCCCGGCCGTTCGCGCCCTTCTGAAAGGTCGGCATGCGGCCAAACTCGGTCACAAAGGCCACCAGCGTGTCCTGGAGCAGCCCACGGGCCTTCAGATCCTTCAGCAAGCCCGCCACCGGCTGGTCGAGGATCGGCCCATGCACGGAATACTGCTTCTCGATCGTCTTGTGCCCGTCCCAGTTGCCCACGCCCTCGCCCATCGCGTACGAGCCGTTGAAAAGCTGCACAAAGCGCACGCCGCGCTCGATCAAGCGCCGCGCCAGCAGGCAGTTTTTCGCAAAACCGGCCTTGTTCTCGTTGCTGTCGTTCACGCCATAGAGATCCAGCGTCGCTTTGCTCTCGCCCGCCATATTGCCGACCTCGGAGGCCGCGATCTGCATCCGCGCCGCCAGTTCATACGACGAAATCCGCGCCGCCAGGTCGCTGTCCGCTGGATGCTCCTCCGCTTGTCGGCGATTGAGCAGGTTCACCAAATCACGCGTGCCACGATCCGCCGATTCACTCACGCTGGTTGGTCTCAGCAGATTCGGGATCGGCTTGCTCGCGTTGAAGGCTGTGCCTTGAAACACCGCCGGCAAAAAGGCCGAGTTCCAGTGCCGGGAGCCGATCTGCGGCACGCCACGCGGATCAGGAATCGCCACAAAGGCCGGCATGTCATCGCACTCCGAGCCCAGCGCATACGTCACCCACGAGCCGATGCCGGGGAAGCCGTCGAGGATGTAGCCCGTACTCATCTGGTTCTCCGCCGGGCCGTGCGTGTTCGACTTCGCCGTCATCGAGTGGATGAAGCACATGTCGTCCGCGAACTCCGCGATCTTTGGCACCAGATCGCTGATCATCTTCCCGCTTTGTCCGCGCGGCTTGAACTCCCACAGCGGCTTTACCAGATTCCCCTGCGCTCCTTGGAAGGTGATCAAGTCCGCCGCGCCTGGCAGCGGCATGCCGTGGCGTTTCACCAGCTCCGGCTTGTAATCAAACGTGTCCACATGGCTGATCGCGCCCGAGCAGAAGATCATGAGCACGTTCTTCGCTCTCGGCTCAAAATGTGGCGGCCTCGGCGCATACGGGCGTGACGGATCGATCAGCGGTCGGATCGGGTCATTCGCTAGCAGGCCCTTCTGAGCCAGCAGCGACGTCAATGCGATGCTGCCCAGCCCGCTGACACTTTGATTCAGGAAGGTGCGACGTGAGAGAAGATGATTTTTCATGGCTGGAAATCAGTAAAGGGTCATGAACTCGCTCGTGTTGAGCAGCGCTCGGCAAAACATCGCCAGCCCGTGCTCGGAAATCAGCTGCGTGGACGCGCTCAGCTCATCCGCACGCGGATCACGCTGGTAGGCCAGTTGAAACGCACGCTTCACCTGTGCCTCCGCCGCCTTGCCAGCTTCCTTTTCAAGCCGTGCGGCAAACAAACCGGCCTGCTGCATCGCAAAGGTGCTGTTCAGGAAATTCAGCGCCTGCAGCGGCGTCGTGCTCGACGTGCGCCGTGGGGCGATCTGACCCGCATCTGGAACGTCGAAGGCGCCAAACGTGTCATCGAGCTGCACCCGCGGCTTGCTCTGATAAATCATGCGTCGGAACGTGTCGGCCCCGAACTCCTGCTTCGACTGGTACACCTTCACGTAGTTGTCATTTGGCTCGAACAGATCGAATCCCGGCCCTCCCATCGTCAGATCGAGCACACCGCTCACAGCGAGGATCGTGTCCCGCAGCGGCTCCGCCTCAATGCGGCGCGTTGGGAATCGCCACAGCAGCCGCGAGCCGGAATCCGCCTTCAAACCTGCGTCATTCGCGGTGCTCGACTGTCGATACGCCGCCGAGTTCATGATCAGGCGATGCATTCCCTTCAAACTCCAGCCTCGCTTCATGAATTCCGCCGCCAGCCAGTCCAGTAGCTCAGGATGCGACGGCTTGCCGCCGTTGAAGCCTAGATCACTGGGCGTATCGACGATGCCCGTGCCGAAATGGTAATGCCACAGGCGGTTCATCATCACACGAGCCGTGAGCGGATTCTTCGAATCGGTTAGCCACTTCGCCAAAGCCATGCGTCGCTCCGATTCCGGCGTGTCTTTGGCCAGATCTAGCTTCGCGCCGAACTGCGACAACCCACCCGGCGCGATCTCTTCCTTCGGCGACATCGGATCACCGCGATGCAGGCGGAAGGTTGGTCCCGGTCGCTCAAACTTGCCGAGATAGGCCATCGGGAAGCTCGTCAGTTCCTTCAACTCGCGTTGCAGCACCGCTCGTCGCTCGCTTTGCTTCTTCACTTCGTCGGCATTTTCGCCTGTGACGCCGCTCAGCGTTGGAACATCGCGAATCCGCTCCCGATAATCCGACGCCAGTCGATCTGCTGATGACGCCACGGCCTTCCAGGCTTTTCCATCCAGCGAGACCTCGACCAGATAATTCGTGGGAATGCGATCTTGATACGCCTTGCCCTTTTCGGTCCGATCCCGGCTCCAAACCACGCTGCTGAGAGTCTCCTCACGCGGCAGCTCGATTTGCAGCCAGCCCTTGGCCCCCTTCGCGATCCAGCTCTTCGCGTTGCCATACAGGCCGTCATTCGCATGCGCGATCTGGTGAATCGAATTCGCACCATCAGCAAAAACATCCGAGGCCGTCACCTTGGCTCCGTTCTTCGCCAGCGCGACATTCTTGCCGCCTGCAAAGACCTCCAGCTCATCAATGCAGGGCTGGCCGCCGTTCGTCGAGTTGATCGTGAAGCGCACAAACTTCGCCTTCACGGCATCAAAGCTCTCATGATTCGCCAGATGCGTCACCGGCGCACGCAGATGCGGCTGGGAAGCAGGTTGAGCATCCGCCGCTTCTTCAAACAGCACCGCGTCTGCCACCGTCGGACCGCCAAGCTTGCCGCTGCGCAGGATGAGAATGGAATCCTGCGTCAGCGCGTGCGTGCCGGCGTATTTGAAGCCGCTCCAGCGTCTCTGCTCTGGAATCGCTCCGCTGCCGTCTGCAAACTTGCTCTGATCCACCGAGGCGATCTCCTTCTGGTCGTTCTTCGTGTTCGCATCGCCGTCGATATCGAGAATGTAGCGCGCATCCTTCGCATGCGTCGTCCATGCGCCCCAGGACAACCAGAGGCGCTGCTTGCCACTCACACGCGGATTCCACGAGAAGAAGTCTTTGCCCGCCTCGTCGGTCTTTGCGCTCCAGTAGCGGTAGCTCTCACCGAGGTTTGGCAGCCGAGTTGAGTCGCCCAGATCAGATAACTGGCCGGCTTCCGTGCCTGGCGAGTAATCAATAGGCTTTCCATTCGCTGGTTGCTCGATCTGCACACAGCCAATCGCCTCCGGCTTCGTCGGTGGCGGCAGATCATCATCCACCAGCACACGCTTCGTGAGCTGCGCCTTAGGTTGGAAGCGTGACAGCGTCGCATCAATCGCCGCGATTTCTTGTCGCATGTTTTCGGCCTTCTTTTGGTTCTTTTCCGTATCCGCTGGGCGCAGTTCGCGCTCCGCATGCTGCACTCCTTCGAAAATGCCACGCATGCGGTAGTAATCGACCTGGCTCACTGGATCGAACTTGTGATCATGGCAGCGCGCACAGCCCACCGTGAGCCCCAGGAAGGTGCTGCCCGTCGTGCTCACGAGGTCATGCATCTCATCCGCCCGTTGATTGGCCCGCAGCGCCGGGTCCTGGCCCTTCACCTGATCCCAGGCACCCGCCACGAGGAATCCCGTGCCCTCATCCGCGCCGAGTTGATCTCCGGCGATCTGCTCCCGCACGAACTGGTCATACGGCTTGTCCGCATTGAGCGAACGGATGACGTAATCGCGATACGGCCACGCATTGGGCCGCAAGCGGTTCATTTCAAACCCGTGGCTCTCCGCAAAGCGCACCACATCCAGCCAGTGCCGAGCCCAGCGTTCGCCATATCTCGGTGAAGCGAGCAGGCGGTCGATCAGATGCTTGATGCTGGATGCTTGATCCTGGATGAACTCTTTCTCGAAAGCCGCGACTTCTTCGGGCGTCGGTGGCAGTCCGATCAAATCAAAGCTCGCACGGCGGATGAACGTCCGCGCATCGGCTGGCGGATTCATTGCCAGTCCTTTCTCCTTCAGCTTCTCGGTGATGAAAGCATCCATGGAGGCGTGCTTGGTGGGTTTCAACGGCAGAAAAGACCAGTGCGTCACATCGCCTTTTGGTTTCTCCTTCAGCACGATTTCTTGCGGCCATGCCGCTCCCATGTCGATCCAGCGCTTGATCAAATCAGCCTCCGCAGACGAGAGCGCAGGCTTCTTCTTCGGCATCTCGGCTTTGTCGCCGGGCGACTCCGGCACGATCATCATGTAGAGCAGCGACTCCGACGCCTTGCCCGGAACGATGGCCGGACCTTCATCACCGCCTTTCAGCGTTGTTTCGAGTGTCTCCATGTTCAGCCCGCCTTTCGTTGTCACGTCGTTGTGGCACTCGACGCAGTTTTTCACCAGGATCGGCGCCACCTGCTCATGAAACAGCTTTGCTGCATCAGATTTAGCCGCCAGCAAGCTGGTGCTCGCGATCAGCAAGGAGAAGGGGAGAAGGGATTTCATGCTCAGTGGGATTTTTTCGGCTTTGGCAGTGCCAGGTCGGCTTCGGCGGTGATCAAGTGCTCGCGCATGGCTTTCGCGGCGGCGGTGGGATCACGTTTCTCAATGGCGTCAAGCACGGCGGCATGCTGGCGCACGGCGTTTGTGGTCGAAGTTCGGCTGTAGCCACGACTGAGGCTCGTTTGGATCAATTCAGAAAGCGAATGCAGCAGCAGCGTGACGATTTGATTGCCCGAGGCCGCCGCCAGCTCGCGGTGAAAGGTCATGTCAGCCACCACGGCCGTTTCAAAATCAACCGCGTCCTCAAGCTGCTTCAATGCGGTGCGCAGTTTGCGAATCTGCGCCGCGCTGGCGTTCTCCGCCGCGAGCCGTGCGTTCTCCGGCTCCAGCATGAAGCGCACCTGGATGAGCTGCCGCAGCCGCTCCTTGTCATCAGGAATCAGCAGTGCCAGCGAGCCGTTGAGTGGCTTGTGCAGCTTGTCCACCACCTTGGTGCCGACGCCGTGCTTCACTTCGAGCAGGCCTTGCAGTTCCAGCCGCTTCGTCGCCTCACGCACCACGGGGCGGCTCACGCCGAGCTTGAGCGCCAGATCGCGCTCCGGCGGCAGCCAGCCATCGCTGCCGCTGATCTCATCGCGGATTTCCGAAGCGATACGCGCGCACACCTCCTCGACGAGGCCGCGCTGGGGTTTGATGGATGAAAAGGCCATGTGGTTAGAGGTCTTACCACTGGATTAAACGCGGGCGTTTTCGCGATTCTATCGCTCGGGCTCAAACCTCAGATCGTCATCGACGAATACCCGCCGTCCACGACCATCTCATGGCCAGTGACGAACGAACCGCCGGCTCCAGCAAGCAGCAGCGCAGCGGCGATGAGTTCCTTGGCCTCGCCAAAGCGGTTCATCGGCGTGTGGCCCATGATTTTCGCGACGCGGTCGGGCGTGAGCACCTTCTTGTTCTGCTCGGCCGGGAAGAAGCCGGGGACGAGTGTGTTCACGCGGATGCCGAGCGGCGCCCACTCGCGGGCGAGGTTCTTGCTGAGATTGTGAACGGCACCCTTGCTCATCGAGTAGGTGAACACGCGGCTTAGCGGCAGCAGGCCGGACATGGAGCCGAGATTGATGATGGAGGCGGGGATTTTCTCCTCCACGAAGTGTTTTCCAAACACCTGGCAGGCCAGAAACACGCCCTTGGTGTTGATGTTCATGATCCGGTCGTATTCATCCTCGGCGATGTCGAGGAACGGCGTGGCGGAGTTCACTCCGGCGCCATTGACGAGGATATGGCAGCCGCCGGAGCGCTCCAGCACCTGGTCGAGCAGGATTTGCAGGTCGGCTTTGCGGCTGGCGTCGGCAGAGACGAAGTAGGCCTGGCCGCCGGCGGCCTGGATGGTTTCGAGGCGCTTGTCAGCCTTCGTCTGATCCCGACCAACGAGCACGACTTCCGCGCCGGCGGAGGCATAGCCTTCGGCGATGGCACCGCAGAGTTCACCGGTGCCGCCGATCACGACAGCCGTTTTGCCTTGGAGGGAGAAGAGTTCGAAGATGGAGGACATGGTTAGAGTCGCATCTATGGCGTGTCATTCCCGCGCTGCAAGCCGCCTCTCCCGACACTTTCGGCATCTTGACACTGCACGCGCAGTGCTCTCCCGTGTTCGTATGCCCTGGAGCCACATCATGGTCTTCCTCGCCGGTGTCCTCGTCGGCGCGGCGACGCTTGTGCTGTGGAAGGCGCTGCGTTTTGCCGCAGATCTGCGTGCCGCGCGCCATGCGGTGTCCAGCTATGTGTTTCCTGACTGCGGCGTGGCCGATGAACAAGCGCGGAAGGCCGTGGAGGAGTGCAAAAACCGGCTGCGCTGGCAAAAAAGTCTCAATCCCGAGTGGCTGCCGCCGCTGGTGGACGAGGTGCCGAAACTCGTGCGCGAGATCGCGGCGATCTACCATCCCGGCAAGCAGGAGGCGCTGCTCGCACCGGGCCTCAGCCAGTTCTCACGCGCCGTGCATCTCGCGGCGATGGATGTGGCGGACTTTCTGCAAACGCGCTCCATCGGCCGTCTCGTCGATGTGAGCGCTAGCACGGCGATCAAGACGTGGGAGATGACGCACAAGATCGCCACGCATGAGAAGATGCAGACCGCGAACAAATGGTACAAACGCCTGCTGCCCTACTGGCAGGTGCTGCGCTTCAAATCCCCCATCATGTGGGCCGGAGTGGCCGTCTCCAACGTCGCCGCCCGCACGCTGCAACCGGCGGTGATCGACATCATCGCCAAACGCACGATTGATCTCTACAGCGGACGTTTGGGCAAAGGAACGGTTCCAACGGCGACCATCATCGTGCCGGATCAGGAAGCACCGCCAGGGGCGATGTGAGCACTTTTCATCACATTTTGAGCATGGTGATTCGATCCCGAATGGATCAAAGAAGGTAGCCAGGGGTCAACGACCCCTGGATTGAAATCGAGGCGATGCCGAGTTCAAGCTCGCATGCCGGAGGTATGCGAGAAGGGAGCGAAGAACGGATGCGTGCCTCTTGCATCCCTGCCGGGATGCGGCCTTGAGCGGGAGACGTTGGGCGTGTGGTCCGGGGGCGGCGTTCGCTGCGCGAACTTGCCCCCGGCTACCTTCTTTGATCCCTTCGGGATCATTCGGGAAGACGACTACTTCTTCGTGCTCGTCTTCGCCTTCAAACTGGCGAGGTAGGCCACGACATCGCGAATCTGCGGTTTGGTGAGGATGCCGAGCATGGGTGGCATGACGCTGATGGGCGGGGTGGCGGTGGCGATTTGAGCGCGGGGGATGCTTTGGGTTTTGCCGTCCGGCAGCCGCACGGTGATTTGTTTGGCATCCTCTTTGTCGAGAGCGCCGGAGATGCTTTTGCCGTCCTTCAAGGCGATGGAGACGAGTCCATAGCCGGGGGCGATCTGGGCGATGGGATTGAGCAAGGATTCGAGGAGGTATTTCCGGTCCTTTTGACTGCCGATGGTCTTCAAGTTGGGCCCGACCTGGCTGCCTTCCTTGGCCTGGATGGGCGGTTCGGCGATGCCGAGGTGCAAACAGGCATTCAGCCTGCGACGCGAGAGACGCGTGGTGAGTGCGGGAAACGCCTCCGGGATGTCGGCGTCGTCATGACTTGTGCCAAGTTGCGCCCCGTTTCACGACTATATTAGCGCGTTCAACTTGATGGTATAAGGGCGATGCGAAAGCCTCGGTAGTGGTTTTGGGTGTCAGGAAGATCGTCGTCTCGACTGGCTGCGCGGCAAAAATCGGGAAGGCTGCCATACGAACCGCCGCGAGACACGCGATACTCGCCTGATGACGGGCCTGCGGGGTCTGCTCCCCCTTTCAGCTCTATGTCATACCAGTCAGCGCACCATTCTTCGACATTGCCGTGCATGTCAAACAAGCCACTGGCATTAGGCTTTTTCTGGCGCACCTCATGGATACTGTGGCCGCTATTGTCAAAATACCAGCCCACGTCATCCAATCTACCGCCGCAATACGATCCTCGCTCCCCGGATCTGCAACCATATTCCCACTGAGCTTCAGTTGGCAGGGCAAACTTCCAACCCTTCGGCAAGATTTGCTTCTCGTTGAGCTTGGCCAAGAAAGCCTGCGCATCTTCCCAGCTCACAGTTTCCACGGGCAAACTTGCACCTTTGACTAGGCGGTGTCTTTGCAAATCAAGCGAGGTGAGTTCTATCCAGGAGGGCGGCGAAAGTGATGAACCCCGCAAAGGATGAGGCGGTTTTGTCGGCACGCAAAGCGAGGCGTTTGTGTGCCTTCAT
>NZ_JBIIKX010000047.1:0-48007 GCF_044232965.1 Prosthecobacter sp. | reverse complement strand
AGGGGTCAGCCGTGCTGGGTGCCGGGGTAGCACCACCCGCGGGAGGCGTGGCTGGCGCAGCGGGCGGAGCACCAAACGGGTCGGATCCCATCGCCGGAGCTGCTGGCGCTGCTGGCGCTGCTGGCGCGGCAGCAGGAGCGCCAAACGGGTCGGATCCCATCGCCGGAGCGGCAGGAGCCATGCCTCCTGCGGCAGGAGCACCAAACGGATCACTCGGAGCAGCGGCGGCGGGTGCAGCACCGGCGGCCGCAGGAGCAGCGGCGGCACCAGCAGCCGCAGGCGCGGCGGCCTTGGCAGTTTTTGCGCTCTGTTCAGCGGCGGCGATGACGAGATCCCCCGGACGAATACGCTCACCCTCGGCGAGGCTGCCTTTGATCAGGTCTGCCACACTGGTTTCCTGCTCCACATTGCGCACCTTGAGCTTGGCGACAATTTCCTTGCCACGCTTCACTTCGAGGTCGGCATTGGCGAAGACTCCGCCTCCGTTGCCTTTGTTGAGAACCACAAAGCCCCAGTCTGTGTAGGACTGGGAAACCCTGGCGGTAAAATCATTGTCCACGATGCCACGGCGACCACGAGACTCGCGTTCTTCCGCCTCCTTGGCCGCGTTGGTCAGGCTGGCCACGGTCTGCTGAGCGCTGGCAAAATGCTGATTTTCGTTGGCGACGGCGGCCTCGGCGTCAGCGCGCTCTTTCTTGATGGTTTCGATCTGCTTCAGCAGGCCCTCGATGTCACCTGCTTCGTTGATCTGCTTTTCGAGATCATTCACGATCTTGGTGACCTGGTCGAAATTGGTCTTCACCACAGCCAGCTCCTGCTCCTTGGTCTGCGCCTTGGCGGTAAGGTCAACCACGGCGAGCTTGGTGGTTTCGAGTTCTTTGTTGGCGGTGGCGAGCTGGGTTTCGCGGTTCTTTTTCGCCTCTTCCGCCTGAGTTTTATGCTCCTTGATCTCAGCCAGGTTGGCCGTGGCAAATTTCTCACGGTTGCGCTCCTCGACGAGGGCTTTTTGATTGGCCCAGGCGAAATAGCAAGCGGTGCCGAGGCAAACGGCGGAGAGCGCGGAGAGAATTTTCCAGACCATATGAAGAGGAGCTAATTTGAGAATTAAGAGCGCGATTTTTACCGGATCGCCCGTCTTTCGACAACACCAATTTTCAAGCATTTGTTCCGAGAGGATGGAATCCTGCTTGTGCGGCACGAAGCCAGCGGCTAAATCGGCGGCGTCAGGGGCCGCGGATGTTCAGCTTGCGAACCCCGCCAGGTCCTGACGGAAGCAACGGCAGCCTGCCTGTCCATGTCGCGGTTCCCTGGCACTTTCCCTCAGTCTTCTCATGCCCTCAGCCTGCCAGATCGGCAAAGATTGAGGCTGTAAGCACTCTCAACTCCTCCGAATGGAGCCCTCCAGAGCGCCAGGCGGCGGTCACCGTGATTTTTCCGGCATAATCCGAGAAAAACAGTCCCAAGCCCGGCGGTGAGCTCACACTCGGAATGGTGCAGACATTCTCCACCGCCGCGCCGGCAAAGTCGTTGCGCCCAGGCAAAAACGCCCCGGTGTGGGAGTGAAACAGGCTGCAAATCTGGCCGCGGTTTTGCAGCCGCACCATGGGAATGAACCAGCGCACCGGCATCCGGCAGGCCAGCGCCATCAGCGCCTCCGAGGCCTGCGGCAGCCCTTGCTTGAGCGCGTCCTTGTAGCATTGCTGCACATGGGCGACAGCCGCGTCCAGCGTGTCCAAGGCACTGCTTTGAAGAAACAAAGGCAGCGTCCCCATGTGATTGCCGAAAACCAGATCCCGGCTGCGATTGCGCACCTGGGTGGGCAGATGCAAATGAACCTCCGGGCTGGTCCAACCATGGGATTCATGCAGCCGGCGCAGCGCACGCGTCGCCACCGCCGCATAAAAAGGCATCTGGAAAAACTCGCCACAAAGGCGGCGCAATTTTTCGACCGCCCGGCTGGATTGCTCCGCTGAAAGCTGGATCAGATGAAATTCCGGCTCTCCTCCAGTCTGCGGCATGCCCTGTGACCAGGCGGAAAGACAGCCTGCCCGGGTCATGGCATGCAGGCGGTTCATCAAAGGGCGTGCTCTCTTGTAGAGCAGTGCCGGACTCTCTAGCGGCGGTTCGGGCACTGGTGGCGGGCTGGCATCGCTGGGAGCGGCCAGTTTTTCCAGCAGCAGGTTCACCCCGGTGCCGTCCATGAGCGCGTGCCGCCAGGTAAGCAGCACGAGGTATTTGCCAGTCGTGGTGTCATCAAACACCTCCAGAAACAGCGGTGTCGTGATGGCCTGACCGAAAACAAACCCACGCAGCCGCTCCTGGATGAGCGGCGTCTCATCTGCCTGGCCGGAAAGCACATGCCAGGAGACGGGTGGTGCGCTGACAGGTCCGTCCGTCTCCCAAACCAGCCGCCAGCCGCGCCACTTTCGTCGCAGACGGGCTCCTAGCATCGGATGCCGGGCATGGACCTGCTCCCACGCTCGGTTCAAGGCTGCCGCGTCTGGTTTACCCTCCAGCCACAGCGCCGTCACCGCCCAATGAGTCCCCTGCCCGCTGCGAACCATGAAGGATTCCAGCCCGGCGAGGAAAAAATCGACCGTGGTGGCGGGGAACGTCGGCATCAGGCGGCAAGGCGGCGTTTTTCTCCCAAAAACGAGGCCAGCGCCCCCGCCGTGGCAAAGCGGTCACGCGTCATCTCCGCCGGGCTCACCGACAGGCGGAATCGTTCCTCGATCTGTAGCAGCAGTTGCATCATTGCCATCGAATCGAGACCCAACGTGAAAAGATCCGTGTCCGGCGCGATCGGCTCCTGCGGCTCCAAAATGTGCTCGGAGGTCAGCAGTTCGATCACAGAATCCGGGGTGATGGGCGCTTCTGGCATGAAAGCAGAAAGCCCGCATCCATCGCCGCGTCAAGAACACCCTGCATGCGTATTTTGACCGCAGCCGAAGGTTGCACATCGCCGCGCCGCCGCCACCATGCGCGCCCCATGAACAAGCTGGACGAAATCATCGCCCACAAGCGCGCCGAAGTGCAGCGCCTCCTGCCCCGCGCCGAAAAACTGCGCGCCGCCGCCGCCCTGCGCGACGACGTGCGCTCCTTTTACGACGCCCTGCGCCTCGACCCCACCCGCCTGAGCATCATCGCCGAGGTCAAACGCGCCTCGCCCTCCGCTGGCACCATCGCTGCGGATTTTGACCCGCTCACCATTGCCCGGGGTTATGAAAAAGCCGGAGCCAGCGCCATCTCTGTGCTCACGGACGAAAAATACTTCCAGGGCCGCCTCGAATACCTCACGCTCATCCGCGAGCAGCTCGACATCCCTTGCCTGCGCAAGGATTTCATCATCCACGAGGCGCAAATTTTTGAAGCCGTCGTCGCCGGTGCCGATGCCATCCTGCTCATCGTCGCTGCGCTCGACCAGCCCACGCTGGAGCACCTCCTCGAAGTCGCGCACACCTTCCAGCTCGACGCCCTCGTCGAAGTCCACGACCTGCCAGAGCTCGAACGCGCCCTCGCCACCGAAGCCCGCATCATTGGCGTGAACAACCGCAACTTGAAGAGCTTCACCGTCGATCTCTCCACCACCGAACTGCTTGCCGAGGAAGTGCCGGACGACATCATCCTCGTGGCTGAAAGCGGCATCAAAACGCCCGCCGACGCCATCCGCCTCGCCGATGCCGGTGCTGATTCACTGCTCATCGGCGAAACGCTCATGCGCAGCCAGAACATCCTCGCCGATCTGCCGCAATTCCGCGCGCCCACACCGGAACGGCACGGCGCGTGATCCGAATAAGCCTTGTCAAGCGTGCTCACACTTGGCTTCGGCGGATGCGCGAACTTCTCGGACCAGGATTTGGGCATGGCAGGATTATTTGAGTTTGGCGAGCGCCTCCTCGGCCAGTTTGCGGGCCTTGGGCTGGTTGAACTTCGTGCTCGCAGCGGCGGTTAAATCGGCTTTCGCCTCGGTGGAGTTGCCGAGGACGAGATGAGCTCGGGCACGATTGTAGAGGATGTAGGAATCGTCGGGCGTGAGCGGTTGCGCAGCGTTGTAGGCGTCGAGCGCCTCGTCGGCACGTCCGAGCAGCAGCAGCGCGTCGCCAAGACGATTGAGCGCTTTGGCGGTGAAAGGAGCCTTCTTTGCGTGATCAGGAGGCAGGCAGTCGCGCAGGGCTTCGAGCACGAGTTCGCAGGTGATGGCGGCGGTTTCGACCTGTGGTGATGCCGTGGTGGCGTCTTTGAGATCGTCCTTCACCTGCTCCAGCAAGGTTTCGAGTGATGCCGCCGCGTAATCGCCTGTGCCATTGGCTTTGGCATGTTGCTTGAGAGCCTCCACACATTCTTTCGCTTTGCCTGCGGCGGCCAGTTTGGCGATGTCTTCGAGTGTGACGGGGAAAGAAACTGGTGCAGGCGTCATCGCTGGCGCTGCTGCGGCAAGGCCAGCGAGAAAAATGTCCTCGCCAACGAGGCGTGAGTATTCAGCGGGGATTTGTCCGCCTTCGGAACGCTCCAGCACACCAGCACGGGTGCGTTTGAAGACTTGCTCGATGGTCAGGCCAGGCGTGCGCAGGTGTTTGAGCAGTTCCTCAGTGTAGAGGCCGTTTGCGCCATCGCCGTCGAGCGCGGTCTGCCCGGCGTCAGTGGCGAAGGCAATGAGAGAGCCAGCGGGCGGCTTCATTTCAGCCAATCCGCCCGGACTTGCGGCATCACGCGTGCGACCTGTGCGGGCGACAGCGGTGGTGCGGCAGGCGTCGAGGATGACGAGATTACAGTGCGCGCCGGAGCTCTTCATGTCGGCCACGGCCTGTTCCACATTGAAGAGTTTTGTTTCTGCAAGCATGCGCAGCGTCACGTCATCGGCACCCTCGGGGCTATAGCCGGACTTGATCGGCAGCAGGTAATTCGAACCTGCCACGGAGATGCCGTGACCGGCATAGTAAAACAGGCCGACCTCGGCATCGGCGAGTGTTTTGCGGAACTCCATCACCGCCTTCAGCAATTCGTCGCGGGTCACGTTTTGTTTCTCAAGCACGGCGAACCCAATCTCACGCAAGGTTTTGGCGACGGCTTTGGCATCATTGACCGTGTTGCGCAGCGGACCGATGGCGGCCTCGTATTTCGCGTTCCCGATGACCAGCGCGGTGCGCGGGCTGGTCTTTGGCTGCGCCAGCGCAAAGCACGGTAGCAGGCTAAACAGGAACGGCATGAGCTTCATGGTCGGTAACTTTGGACTGGCTGAACAAAACGAAAGAAGAAAAAGAGTCTGCTGGCAGGTCACTTTTTTCTTTTGCCGACCTTTTCGGCCCGCCATCATCCGCGACGATGAAACGCCTGCCTTTGATTTTTCTGCTCTGCACCGCCAGTTGTGTCTCCACGGACAAAACGGTTGAGGAAGCGCCGCGGCTCATCCCTGGCGATCCTTCAGCGCCTTCCCAAGTCACGCCGGACGAGGCGATGGCGATTGCACAAGGCTACACGAATCATTCCTGGCGGCCGTTTGCGAGAAACATCCTGCATGGGAAGGACAAGGCGGGCATTCTGGTCAACACGCCGGATGTCAGCCATGAGCCGCAGCACGAACGGCGCGGCTGGTGGATTCCGGGTGAGGCGAATCACGGCGTTCCTTACAAGTGGGGTGGTTTTGATGATCCTGCGTCATTTGATGCCGCCATCTCAAATGGCAGCGCCGGCGGCGATGTGTCCTCGCCTGAGAAACGGCGTGCTGACAATGCTGGAGTCAGCCAGCAATCGGCAGGCGTGGACTGCTCAGGATTTGTTTCGCGTTGTTTAAAGCTGCCTCGCGTGCATGACACCTCTCAACTGCCTGCCGTCTGCACCGAGCTGCCAAGCGCTCAGGATTTGCAGCCGGGTGACTTGCTGAACATCCCGCGTCGTCATGTGATTCTCTGCGCCGGATGGTTCGATCCTCAGCACACCTGGATTTACTACTATGAAACCGGCGGAGCACCCGATTACTGGAAGCCCGGCCTCAAACAAGCGCCACTCGATGCACTGCTCGCCCTTGGCTACAAACCGCTGCGCTACAAAGGCATGGCATACGAACCTGTACCCAGCGGCAAACAGCCGAAAGAGGTGCTGACGCGTGCGGTCAAAGCTAGTGCGGCAGTCGTGCCGCATCCGACGATTGGTGAGCCGTGACCTCTATTCCGCCCAGGCCTCGCGGATGAGGCGGAAGAAGTTGCCGTGCATGATGTTGGCGATGTCCTCGTCTTTGTAGCCGCGTTTGGCGAGCATGGCGGGGATGCGGGCGAGGTCGGCGATGGTGTCGAGATCTTCGGGCGTCTGCTCGGTGCCGTAGCCGCCGTCGAGATCGGTGCCGATGCCAGAATGCAACGCGTTGCCAGCGAGTTGGCATACGTGGTCGATGTGGTCACAGATGACTTCGAGTTTGAGACCGACTTCTTGAGGGGTGGTTTTGCCGCGAGTCCATCCCGGGATCATCATCCAGGCGTCGAGGGCAGCGCCCATGACACCACCGCGTTCGATGAGGGCTTTGATTTGATCGTCGGAGAACTGACGCGGATCGGGCACAAGGGCGCGGCAGTTGCTGTGGCTGGCCCAGACGGTGCCGTGGTGGATGTCGAGCGCCTGCCAGAAGCATTCGTCGCTGAGATGCGTGACATCGAGGATCATGCCGAGGCGGTCCATTTCTTGAATGAGTTCTTTGCCGCCGGGACGCAGCGGGCCGACCTGGTCGTGGCCGAGGGCATAGCGACAAACGCCGTAGTGCGCGGGGCCCATGGCGCGGAGTCCCTGCGCCCAGGCGTCTTCAAGATGGCCGACGGTGCGGATGGAGTCGGCACCTTCGAGGCTGAGGATGTAACCGATGGCCTTGGTGTCGTCGGGAATGCTCTCGTCGTTCCAAAGCGCGATCATCTCATCGAATTCGCGCAGGTTGGTGATCTGGCGGAGCTGCCCGTCCTCTTCCATGGCACGATACCAGGAGAGCTGGCCCTGGGTTTCGGCCCAGGCTTGCTCAGGAGACATCCAATTCGCAATCGGAGAAACTCCAGGCATGCAACCGGCGAGTTGGGTGGCGACGCAAAGGCCGACCTTGCCACGGCGCATGTCGGGGAAGGCGGTGGTGCCTGCGGCACGGCCTTTGCCAGTCATGCCGGCCTCACGACGACGAATCTCGTGAACGGGGAGGCGGAGGTCGCGATTGAAGCCGCCGAGGGCGTTGAGACTAAGGTCGAGGTGGGCGTCGAAGGTAAGCATGAGCGTGATATGACGAATGGAAGCGTCACTCTACGCAGAACCGGCGGCGCGTCATTCAAAGCGATAGCCCGCGCCGTGAACAGTGCGGATGATGCGCGGTTGAGAAGGGTCTTTTTCGACACGTTTGCGAAGCTGGGAGATATGCTGGTCGAGGGCGCGGCTTTCAGGGAAGAAATCGACGCCCCAGACCTCGTCGGCGAGGGTGTTGCGGTTGATGACCTTGCCACGGCGGTCGTGCAGGAGACGCAGGAGCTTCACATCCCGCGGGCTGAGCTGGATTTCCTGCTTGTCCCGGTAGGCGCGCAGCTCGGCGGGGACGATGCGCAGATCATCCATGGTGAAGGTCTCGTCCTCCGCCTTTGCTCCAGCACCGCTACGCATGGCGGTGCGGCGCAGGATGGCGCGGATGCGGGCGATGATTTCCTTCACGCCGAAAGGCTTGGTCATGTAGTCGTCGGCACCGAGCTCGAGGCCGAGCACCGTGTCGATCTCCTCCGCTTTCGCGGTGAGGAAAAGAATGGGCACTTTTTCGTCATGCTTGCGGATTTGGCGGCAGACCTCGTAGCCGTTGAGGCCGGGCATCATGACGTCAAGGCAGACAAAGTCCGGGCTTTCAGCGCGGAAAAAGTCCACCGCCTGCAAGCCGTCGCTGGCGGCGATGACCTCGTGGCCTTCCATGGTGAGCACCTCGCGCAAAGCATCGCGTGTGTGGTCGTCGTCTTCGGCAATGAGTATCTTGGTCATGGCTTGTTAGGTAGGGTGAGGATGAAACGCGCGCCGTCGCGATACTGCGGGCAGACCGTGAGTGAGCCGCCGTGCAATTGTGCCAGTTCGCGGGAGATGGTCAATCCAATGCCTGTGCCGCTCACACCTTCTGCAAGATCGGAGCGCAGGCGCTCGAAAGGCTCGAACACCGCGCGGCGCTTGCCCGCAGGGATGCCGGGCCCACGGTCTTCGACGATGACGCGGGTGTGACGCTCGTCATGCTCGGTGCGGATGCCGATCCATTTGCCGACGTTGGCGTATTTATCCACGTTGGAGATAAGATTGCCGAGGATCTGCTCGATGGCGTCAGCATCCGCCTGGAGAGTGGCGGGGCCGCTGAGGGACGAGGTGATCTCGAAGCCCTTGGTCTCCAACAGCGGCTTCCAGAACTCAATGGTGCGGCCGACCAGTTCGTCGAGCACGAGGGGCCGGGGCTGAATGGTGAGCTTGTCGCGCTGCTGGCGGGCGTAATTGAGGACGTTTTGGATCAAGCGATCCAAACGAGAGGTCTCCGCCTCGACAACCCCGAGCTGGCGCTTCGCGATGACATCTCCCTGCGACTCGGCACGATGGGCGGCCATCTCGGCATAGAGGCGGATGTTCGTGAGCGGTGTTTTGAGCTCGTGGGAAATTTGATTGACGAAGGTAACCCGCTGCTGCGCCACGCGGATCTCCCGGGCGCTCTCATGGAAGTACAACCAGCCCACCACAAACACCAGGATGATGCCGGAGCCGACTCCGAGCACGATGGGGAAGAGGTAGGGTTTGGGAAATTCCTCGTTGGCGGGCGTGTAGGCCAGCTCCCACTGTGAAAGCGGCTCCGAACAGGCGCGGTGGGCCGCAGGCAGTTGCTCAGAACCGGCAAGGCGCTTGCCCCATTCGTGAAGCGGGATTCCCCTCACCGTGGTGAGCATCATGCGCCCTGGCGGCGCGGCCAGGCCGGGCTGCGGCTGCCTTTGAAACAGCGCCTTCATCAGCGCCTGCGGGTTCAGCAGGGCACAACTGAGTCCGCCGTCGGCAAAACGATGCCAGTAGATGAAAGTCGAGTCCCCCACATGCCAGCCGCTCCAGGACTGCACGGCTTCAGCCTCCGGTCTGTCATCAATGTGGTAGCCGAAAATCTTCAAATAAGTGATCCAGGCCGTGGAACGCGGCAGCAGAGGGGCGGACGTACCCAGGGTGCTGAAGCGCTGAAAAGGAGGCCCGCCCTCATCAAGGATGGAAGTCATTTGTCCCGGTTCGGGCTGGCGCGTGGCCTCGCTGATGGCCGCTATCCTCTCTGCGGCATTGAATGACTGGCCCGGCTGGTAGGTGGCTTTCCCGACGAAATCCTCCACCGCAGCCCCCGGCCCCGCCATCGCCCATGTTTTGGCGATCCACGGATGCGTGGCCAGCCGCTCAGACATCAGCCGGGCGGAGCCAATGCTGCGGTCTCCCCAGTCGTCGAGGCGGTCGGTCAACTGCCGCATATCATGCAACAGATGGTTGTCAGCGGAGCTGAGGCGTTCGGCTAACACCGCCTGCATGGAGGCATCCGTACGCTTTTCCGCGTCACGGATCAGATAGGTTCCCAGCCAGGCCAGCAGAGCCAGCGGGAGAATCACCAAGATGATGAAGAGGATTGTGGAGCGGCGTTGGAGCATGTGGCAGGCACATAGTTTAGCCTCGCCATCTATTCGTTCATCTAAAATTTATAAAATCCATAAAATGAACCGGGGCGGACTTTATGGGTCCGCCCCGGTGATTCATATGCGTTTCCAACAGCCAGAAGGATAACAACACTTCGAGAAAAGGGTGATCTGAAGACCGGTGATTGCTGCCACCTGCCGTTGATCTGTAGGCATGATGCCACGTTCTAAAAGCAATGCGTCAGACGCTTGTGAGCAGGTTGTAAGGAGAATGTAAGGCGCGATTAATTCCGCACCGACATCCAAATCCAGCGAAACGGCCAGGTGATGACGAAAATGACCGAGCCGATCAGAGCGGCGACCAGATTCATCGGAAACAAGAACACCTTCAGGAGAGGATTCAGGATTTTCTGCATCGGTTCAAACCGGGACCAAGCAATGGTTGTGGCGGTGATGACGATGATGCCCGCGAATTTCAGGATCTTTACCTTCAGCGGCCCCATGGCCTCGAAATAATCATGGAAATGCAGCTCTGAGAGCAGCAACAGCCCGACGTAGCCGATCAGGATGAACGCCGTGTGCTCCAGCACTGGATACTTGGCGATCATCTTGATCGCCACACCCGCCACCAGTCGCAAAGCGATGATACCAATGGTCACGCCTACATAGACCGGCCAGAGATCCTTGGGGCTAAGGGCGATCGCCGCCACCACATTGTCCACGCTCAGGCTCAGATCCATGAGCGAGATCATGGCAATGGTGCTGGCGAAGGTGCGATGATGCACGTTGACCACCTCGCCCTCGTCCTCGGCGACGTCTTTCTGCCCGGCAAAGTGCGCGCACATCAGCCACACGAGGTAGAGGGCGCCAATCAGCATCACCCAGTGATTGTTGATGATCCATGAGGCAAAGAGCAGCGCCACAAGACGGAAACCGTAAGCGCCGATGTAGCCGATGTTCATCGCCTTCGCGCGCTGCTTGTCATCCAGATGAGAGGCCATGGCGGCGATCGCCAGGGCGTTGTCCACAGACAGCAGCCCCTCGATCAAGACGAGTCCTAGAATGACAGGCAGGGCTTGTACAAAAGCGGCCCAGAGTTCAGGCAGTGAGGTGGCGAGGAGTTCGGCAGGCATCGGGCGCGCATGATGGAGGAGAGGACCATGCTTTCCAGTACCATTTGGGCCTGGAATCAAATCACCCCGTCCCAAGACATGGAACGGGGTGATTGGGAACCTTGGAGAGGAGAAACTTACGAGTATGAGGACTCCACGCGCTTCGCCACGTCCTTGTAGCCGTAGTCCGCATTGTAGATTTCCTTGAGAGCGTCGAGGCTCGCGGACTTGTCGCCCATTTTCTCCAGCACGTTGGCCAGCTCGTAGAGCACCTCTTTTTTGATGGCGTCCATCACCACGAGCTCCTTGGAAGCCTCCATCAGAGAGGTCTTGGCCAGGTCGTTCATGTTTTTGCGCTCAAAACAGCGGCCCAGAAGCAAAATGGCCTTGATCCGCATGTTCGGGTTCGACTTCGCCTGCTGAAGCTCAGGAATCGCCTCCGTGTACATTCCGGCGTTGAAGTAGGCCTGGCCCAGTTCGTAGCGCAGCGTTTTGTCCGTCGGATTGCGATCCACGCGGCCTTTGGCCTCGTTGATGACCACGCTGGCGCGCTGACGGCGGATTTCCATCACCTGGGCGCGTTTTTCCTCAATATCGGGAGCCCCTGGGTTCGCCTCGATTTCACGCTCGAAGTCTTCGATCTGCTGGTCCTGCACCTTGTCACGGATGATTTCCACCTTGCGCTGCAAGGCCACGTCGCCTGGATTCAAGGTGAGGGCGTAGTCATAAAACATCAGCGCGTTTTCAATCTGGCCGAGCTTCTCATAGAGATCGGACATGCGCTTGACGATCATGATGTTCGTCTGGTCGGCGTTGTACTGCTCGATGGTTTCAGCCAGGAACTGTTCCATCTGCTCCTGGGTCATGCCCTGGCGGCTGAGCATTTCCAGCTTCGCGGCTTCGCCGCCGTCCTTCATCGCGTTGCGGAAATTGTCACTGCCCCAGCCCTGGCGCAGTATGGAGGTGCGGGCGGCGGCGTCTTTTTCGCCCTTCATGGCCTCCATGTCACGCGGATTCGCCTTGACGATGAGACGGTACACCTCGCTGGCCAGCTCTGGCTGCTCATGCGTCATGTAATGCTGCGCCAGCTTGTGCATGTGCTTCGTGTTGTCCGGGTGGCCGGCGCGGATGGTCTCCAGCGCAAAGGCCGCCAGCTCCGGGAAGTGCATCTTCATCGCGATCTCATAGAGCTGCTCGTTCGCGTTGAGATTGAAGGGATCTTTGCGGAAGACATTCTCTTCCATATCGGCAATCGCCTCGGCCGGATCTTTCTTCGAGCTGGGCTTGAAGCCGCCGAGGCCAAAGCTGAACTTCTTGCCGCCGCTGCCACCGCTGGCCTCGCTCTCCGCGCTGCGCAGCAGCTTGCGGCCGTCAATGAAGCCGACATTGGCCGTTACGATGGGCAGCAACTGGTCGATCACATACTCCCAATTTTTCCGCTCGGCGGAGATCAACGCTTTTTTCCAGAGGGCTTGGTGCCTGGGGTCGAGTTCGGCTTCCTTGACGATCATAATCCTTGGGGGCTTTGACTGGGGGGGTTGGTAAGGTGAGAGAGTGGTGGTCACTTTTTCCCGCCGCCAAACCAGGCGGCGATCGCATGCAGTTCCTCGCTTGTGCCCTCGGTCAGCCCCTTCACGCTGAAACCGTGCTCAAAGAGCACCATCCAGAAGAAGGTGGCGGTGATGAAGGCCAGGGTCCAGAGGACTTTGGAAAGGAAATTCATGCGGGAATTACGTCACTCTATGAAGAAAAGGCGGGAATCGTCCAGCACGGAGTTGCACACAGGGCAAAACCTTGCCCGGTCATTCCTTTTCAAATAACAATCGCAGGCTGTTCAGGCACACCACCACCGTGCTTCCCTCGTGCGTCAAAACGCCCAAAGTCAGCGGCACGAGGCCAAACAGCGACGCCACCGCCATCACGATCACACTACCGAGCGAGATGATCAGGTTCTGCTGGATGATGCGCCGGGCATGCTGACTGATCCGTCGGGCCGAGAGCAGTTTTTCGATCTTGTCCTGCATCAGCACCACATCGCTCTGCTCCAGCGCCGCATCGCTGCCGCGCGCACCCATCGCCACGGAGACGTAGGCGGCGGCCAGGCTTGGCGCGTCATTCACACCATCGCCGATCATGGCAACTTTGTGCCCTGCCTGGGTCAGTTCACGAATGACGGCCACCTTGTCCTCGGGGTGCAAACCAGCCCGCACCTCGGCGATGCCGAGTTTTTCGCCCACTTCGACGGCCGCCGCACGGCGGTCGCCCGTCAGCATGATCGTGCGCACGCCCTCCGCCGCGAGTTTCTCCAAAACGCCCCGGCTTCCCGCGCGAATCTCGTCTTTGAGCAGCACGCGCCCCACGATCTGCTCGTGCAGCACCCACACCTCGCTAAAACCCATCGGCGCGTCCGGCACGCCCGCCAGCACGTCGCCCAACGCGCTATCTTTGACGAGTTCCCGTCGCCCCACATAGCTCAGGCCGCCCTCGGTGCGCCCACGCAATCCCTGTCCGGAAATGGATTGAAACTCGGCCAGCTTTTCCGCCACAATGCCCTGCGCCTGCCCATGCTGCGTGATGGCCCGCGCGATGGGATGATTCGAATTCGACTCCAAACTCACCGCGATGCGCAGCACGTCGTTTTCGCGCCCGGGAGGGAAGCTTTCGATCTTCGTCACCTTCAATTCGCCCTCGGTGAGCGTACCTGTCTTGTCCATGGCGATGACATCGACTTCGGCCAACTTTTCGATCGCCGCGCCACCCCGGAACAGTACACCTCGCCGAGCTCCCCAAGCAATCGCGGCCAGAATCGCCGATGGAATCGACAAAACGAGCGCACAGGGGCTCATGACCACCAGCAGCGTCATCGCCCGATAAAACGACGACTTCGACACGGCCGTGTTCTCAAACGGTGGAATCCCAAAGCCCAGCCACCACACGAAAAACATCAGCGCCACGACGCCGAGCGTGAGAATCGTGTAGCGCGTGCCAAACCGGTCGGTGAAGCGCTGGCTCGGTGCCCGCAGATGCTGCGCTGTTTGGATCAGCGTGATGATTTTCGCCAGTGCGCTCTGCGTTGCAGGCCGGTCCACCCGCACCTGCACCAGGCCCCACTGGTTCAAGGTGCCGCCATAGATCGGAGCGCCTTTTTCCTTGGTGATCGGCACGGCCTCGCCCGTTAGCGTGGATTCATCCGCTGCCGTCGATCCCGAAATCACCGTGCCATCGACAGGAAACAGCTCATCAGGCTTCACCACGATCACATCGCCAACTCGCAGACCGCTCACGCCGCGGTCTTCCGTCGTTCCGTCTGGCAGCAGCACATGCGCGAGCTTGGGGGCTGATTTCGTCAGCGCGTTGATCTCCTTGTGCGTGCGATACATCACAAAGTGCTCCAGCGCCCCCGAAGTGGAGAACAGAAACAGCAGCAGTGCTCCTTCCTCCCATGCGCCAATCGCCACCGCGCCCGTCGCGACCGCCAGCATCAAAAAATGCACATCCAGCCGTTTTTCGAGCAGATTTGCCCACGCGTCCTTCGCCGCGTCCCAGCCTCCCGCGATCAGCGAGATCGCAAACAAGGCCGGTTGGTCAAACACATAGCCCGCCACCAGCGCCACACCGCAAATCGCCGCCTGCCAGGCCAGTGTGCGCCACTCGTCATCGCTCTCCTGCTCCATCTCATCCGGCTCCGGCCAGGCGAAATCACGCCACTTCCAAAACTTCGGCGCCGTGGGGCAGGTCGGCTTTTCCAAAACGAGCGCGCCGTCTTTCTGCTGCACGTCCAGCATGCCCGAGTGTGCCGGAACAGTCTCCGTCTTCTGCAACCACCGCGCGTCCACCGCCCGCAGTACCTCGGTGAGCTTTGCTTGCAGCAGTTCGCCATCCACCTTGCCCATAGTCGCCATCTCGACGCGCTTTGACTCGGGATTCAGCCGGATCGCCTCAATGGAAGGCTCCTCCAGCAAAAAATCCGCCAGCGCTTCCATCCAGGTGGATGAATCTGGCGGTGTCGGGGTGGAATTCGGCATCAGGTGCTTTACGAGCCAGCAAGAGGCGTGACAACCTGATCTTCATCGCACATGATCTGCGCATGATTCGCAGTCTCATCGCCGGAATGCTTCGTGTGTTCTCAGGATCAGTCGCCCGCTGGCATGGCTGCGCCCCGGAGCCGGTGCAGCGGGTCTATTTTGCCAACCACACCAGCAATCTCGACGGCCCCGTGCTCTGGGCCTCGTTGCCAGCGCCCGTCCGTGAGCTCACCCGGCTCATCGGTGCCAAGGATTACTGGACGGTGGGCCGCGTGCGTCCCTTCCTCGCCTTTCGCGTCTTCAACGCCGTGCTCATCGAGCGCAAAAAGCCCACGCCCGAGTGCAATCCGCTCGATGACATGATCAACGCCCTCGGCGACCGCCACTCGCTCATCCTCTTTCCCGAAGGCAGCCGCCACAACCAGCCCGAGCCGCAACCCTTCAAGCCAGGCCTCTTCCATCTGGCTAAAAAACGCCCCGACGTGCAGTTTGTCCCCGTCTGGATGGAAAACCTCAACCGCATCCTCCCCAAAGGAGAAGTCCTCCCCGTCCCCGTCCTCGGCAGCGTCACCTTCGGCGAGCCGATCCGCCTAAATGAAGGCGAAGCGAAGCCTGACTTCCTCGTGCGAGCGCGTGAGGCGGTGCTGGCGCTGAGGCAGGCGTGAGAAGAAATCAGACAAACAAAAGCAAGCATGCTAGCCTTCAGCCATGAGTGAGTTCCAAGACCGCATCACCATCAACTCTGCCCAGTGCGGCGGCAGGCCGTGTATCCGTGGCATGCGCATCCGCGTGAAGGATGTGCTCGATCTGCTGGCGGCGCGTGTTCCTGAAAGCGAAATCCTCGAAGACTATCCCTATCTGGAGCCAGAGGACATTCAGGCCTGCCTCGATTTTGCCGCCGCTGAGTCGGATCATCCGATTCTTGCCACCGCGTGATTCATTCAAGCCGTGAACTGCGTCGTCGATGCCCAACTACCGCCAGCACTGGCACGTTTGCTGGCGCAGGCAGGGCACCAGGCGCGGCATGTGGAAGATCTCGGGCTGCGTCACTCCGATGACAGTGATATCTGGCGGTGGGCGCTTGAAAATAGCGCCGTGGTCTTCACCAAGGACGAAGACTTTCCCCGTCGTGCGCTGGTGAGCAAACACGCGCCGATCATCGTTTGGTTGCGTGTTGGCAATACCAGTCGCCGTGCCTTGCTGGCATGGTTTGAACCTTTGCTGACTCAAATCGAGGCCGAAGTTGCTCGTGGCGAGTTGATCATCGAGGTCAGATAACCCAACTCCATCATGCCCTTCCAAAACGATCCCGCGCTTCTTAAACTTCTCGGCGGCACCTTGGGCCTGCTCGTGATCGCTTCGCTCATCGGCTTCGTTCTGGCCCGACGCGCCAGGACAGAGTCGGCAAAGGCCACGATGACCAATTTGAACGCCCGCACCAACGCCTGGTGGATGATGGTGGCGGTGTTTGCGGGGGCTTTGGCGATCGGGCCGATGGGGGCGACGGTCTTGTTTGGCCTGTGCTCGTTCATGGCGCTACGCGAGTTCATCACACTCACGCCGACGAAGCCGGGGGATCACCGAACGCTGTTCTGGGTGTTCTTCATCATCACGCCGCTGCATTATTGGTTTCTCGCCACGCAATGGTACGGGATGTTCGTCATTTTGATCCCGGTGTATGCCTTCCTGCTGGTGCCACTGCGCACGGCGATGGCCGGGGATTGCGAGCGCTTCCTGGAGCGCACGGCAAAAATTCAGTGGGGGCTGATGGTGTGCGTGTATTGCATCAGCTACACCCCGGCGGTTCTTTTGCTACTCAAGATTCCCGGCTATGAAGGACAGAATGCGAAGCTGCTATTCTGGTTCGTGGCCATCGTCGAGTTGAGCGATGTGATGCAGTATGTCTGGGGCAAAACCTGCGGGAAACACAAGATCGCGCCCACGGTCAGTCCGGGCAAAACCTGGGAGGGCCTGCTGGGAGGCGGGGCAACGACCGTAGCTCTCGGCACCGCGCTCTGGTGGGCCACGCCGTTTTCACCGCTGCAAGCCGCAGGCATGTCGGCCATCATTGTGTTCATGGGCTTCGCGGGCGGCCTGGTGATGTCCGCGATCAAACGCGACCGTGGTGTCAAAGACTGGGGCACCGCCATCGGCGGCCACGGCGGCTTCATGGACCGCATGGACTCGCTGAGCTTCGCCGCACCGGTGTTTTTCCATGTGGTGCGCTACTCGCTCAATGCCTGATGCTGGAAAGCCGAAGAGGGTGGCGGACGTTCTTTGCCACCCATGCATCTTCGTTCCATTGCTGTTTGCGCTCTTTTCACCACCACCGCGTCTGCGGCGGGGAAACTGGACTTCAATCGCGACATCCGGCCGATTCTCAGTGACAACTGCTTCGCCTGCCACGGCTTCGACGCAAAAAAGCGGAAGGCCGATCTGCGGCTTGATGTGCCGGAGAGCGCGTTCACCGCGATCGACGGCGTGTTTCCGATCAAACCAGGTGATCCTGCGCTGAGCTCGATCATTCAGCGCATCGTTTCGACGGATGAAGATGAGGTGATGCCGCCGCCGGAGTCGAATAAGCACGTCACCCCAGCGCAGGTGGAGGTTTTGAAGCGCTGGATCAAGGAAGGTGCGGAGTACAAGAAACACTGGGCGTTTGAAGCTCCGGTCAAAGCGGCTCCGCCGCCGGTCAAGGGTTTGGTCAAGAATGGGATTGATGCGTTTATCCAAGCCAGACTGGCGCAGGAAGGGCTTTCTCCTTCGCCAGAAGCATCCAAGGAATCTTTGATTCGTCGCGTGACGCTCGATCTGACCGGCCTGCCGCCGACGCTGGCGGAGATTGACGCCTATTTGGCGGACACGAGTCCCGACGCGTATGAAAAGGTCGTGTACCGGCTGCTGAAATCCGAACGCTATGGCGAGCACATGGGGCGTTACTGGCTGGATGCGGCACGCTACGCGGACACGCATGGCCTACATCTGGACAACGAGCGCAGCATGTGGCCTTATCGCGACTGGGTGGTGAGCGCGTTTAATGCAAACCTGCCGTATGACCAGTTCACGGTCTGGCAGCTTGCGGGGGATCTGTTGCCGAATGCGACGGTGGAACAGCAGATCGCCTCCGGCTTCAACCGCTGTAACGTCACGACGAGCGAGGGCGGTTCGATCAATGAGGAGTTCATCTTCCGCTACGCGGTGGATCGCGCGGACACGACGATGGCGGTGTGGCTGGGTCTCACGGCGGGTTGCGCGGTGTGCCACGATCACAAGTTCGATCCCATCTCGCAGAAGGAGTTTTATTCCATGTACGCCTTCTTCAACAGCGCCGCCGATCCGGCGATGGACGGCAACATCCTGCTCACGCCGCCGATTTTGCGCCTGAGCACCGCCGACCAGAAGAAACAGATCGCAGAACTCGATCAAGGCATCGCCGCAGCGCAGGCGAAGATCCGCGAGTCCATTCAAAAACTGAACTACGTCGATCCCGCGACGCTGAATCCGCCGCCGCCGGTGCAGACGAGCGAATTGGTGTGGTTCGAGGATGCGTTTCCGGCAGGAGCGAACCTACAATCCAGTGGCGGAGAACCGACGCAGTTTGTTGCCAAAGACAAAGGCCCCGTTTTCAGCGGCAACGCGGCGCTGAAACGTACGGCGACTGGTGTGGCGCAGGATTTCTTCTCCGCCGGCGGCAAATACGAGATCCCGCCGAACGGAAAACTCAGCGTGCAGTGCTTCATCGACGCCAAGAACCCGCCGAAGGCCATCATGCTTCAATTCCACACCGCAGGATGGAATCACCGCGCGGTGTGGGGCGAGGAGGGCGCGATTCCCTTTGGCCAGGTGCGCACGCCGGAAAAAGTGCAGATGGGAGCGCTGCCGGAGTCCGGAAAATGGGTGAAGCTCGAAGTCGCGGCTGATCGTCTCGGCTTGAAGCCCGGCGCGAAGGTCACGGGCTATGCGTTCACGCAGTTTGGCGGCACGGTTCACTGGGATCATCTCGCGATGAGTTCCCGCGTCGATCCGGCGAAGGATTCGCAGTGGTCGTGGAAAATGTGGGCCGAGAAAAGCCAGGGCAAGCGCATCGAAGGCCTGCCGAACGACCTGCAAACCCTCGTGCGTGGTAAAAAGCAGCCCGAATGGCCGGAGAAGGACGTGACCCGTCTCAAAGAATGGTGGTTTGAAAACGAATATCAGGGCGCACGCGAGATCGTGGACGGCGTGCGAGCCGAAAAACTGGCCCTGGAGGCGAAAAAGAAGGCGCTTGATGAGGTGATCCCCGCGACCTTCGTCATGGCCGACCTGCCCACGCCGCGTGAGAGTTTTGTCATGGATCGCGGCCAGTATGACAAGCCGAAGGACAAGGTCGCCCGTGGCACACCGGCCATTTTCCCGGCCATGCCGAAGCAGGACCACTACACGCGCCTTGATCTCGCCAAGTGGCTCGTCAGCCCGCAGCATCCGCTTACGGCTCGTGTGCAGGCCAACCGTTTCTGGCAGCAGTTCTTCGGCGTCGGTCTGGTGAAAACGAGCAACGATTTTGGATCACAAGGCGAGCCGCCCAGCCATCCCGAACTGCTCGACTGGCTGGCAGTGACCTTGCGCGAGAGCGGCTGGGACATGAAGGCCTTCGTGAAGCTGATCGTGACCTCGCACACCTACCGGCAGAGTTCGCAACACTCGGATCTCGCCTTGCAAAAAGACCCGGAGAACCGCCTGCTTGCGCATGGTGCGCGTTTCCGTCTCGATGCGGAGGTGGTGCGTGATTCGGCCTTGTTTGTGTCCGGTTTGCTCAGTCCGAAGATCGGCGGCAAGGGCGTAAAGCCCTACCAACCGGAAAACATCTGGGAACCCGTCGGTTTCGGCGGCAGCAACACGCGCAACTACATCCAGGACCATGGCGAATCGCTCTACCGGCGCAGTTTGTACACCTTCTGGAAGCGCACCGCCCCACCGCCGAACATGACTTCCTTTGACGCGCCGAACCGCGAGAGCTACTGCCTGCGTCGCGAGCGCAGCAACACGCCGCTCCAGGCGCTCACGCTCATGAACGACGTGCAGTTCTTCGAGGCCTCACGGAATTTCGCCCAGCGCGTGCTGCAAAGCGCCGCCACCACCGACGCGCGCATCACCGCGCTCTTCCGCAGCGCCACCGGCCGCTTCCCGAATGCCCAGGAAGCCGAGATCGTCCGCCAGTCCGTCGAAAAACACCTCGCCGCCTACACCGCGAAGCCCGAGGAGGCCAAAAAGGCCATCAGCTACGGCGAATCGAAGCCCGATGAGAAACTCAACCCCGCCGAACTCGCCGCGTGGACGATGGCGGCGAATCTGGTGATGAATCTGGATGAAGTGGTGACGAAGGGGTGATTCACCCCTCAAACTCCGTCTCCCGGTCCGCGGAGGAAAAGCAGATCACCATCTCGGCATCCACGCCATCCAGCGCACGCGCATTGTGCCACTGACCGGCGGGGATGGAGATGGTGTCGCCGGGATTGAGGAGGTATTTCTGATCGCCGAGGCTGTGTTCGAGGCGACCGGAGAGCAGGTGCAGGATTTCGTCGCAGTTGGGATGGCGGTGGCGTGGATTGGTTTGACCCGCAGGGATGATGACGCGGCCAAAGGTCATCGTGGTGGAGTTCCCCAGCTCGCGGGAGGCCAGCCAGGTGAGTTTCCCCCAGGGTTGGTCGATCAAAATGCCTTCGGCAGGGGTGCGAACGGGCGAATGAAGCATGGGTGCGATTCTTTCGATGAAAGACCGGTTTGGCGACTCAATTTTGACTTGGGAAGCGTGAGGTAAGTCTTTTGTAAAGGCTTCATTGATTATTGCTTCTATAATCCAAGACTCTAAAATGCCAGCGTTCTCAGATTTGAAAGCCCCTCACGGTCATGTCTTCCTTTTCACCTCGCCCCCCGTTTTCGAAGTTGCCCTACCTGCTGCGGAAGCTCGTTCTGGGAGCGGCTTTTTCGATGACAGGGTTGATGGCCGCCGACATGAGTTCTGTCCGGAATCTGTATGTGGACTGGTCACTGCGTCCTGACCAGCGTTCAATCGCCGCTTTTGACCTCAGCGTGCTGCACCCGCAGGCCGAGGTGGACATGGAACCTGGCCACGCCTTGGGAAGCCACTACCTGGCGTTTCTCGACACCGTTCGCTTCCAGACCGGCACGCGTGCGTCCATGCTCGCAGCAGACCGTCAGATGACCTCGAAACCCTCCGCCACGGAGAAGCGTGGTCGTCTGGCCGATCCGGCGCATCCGCAGTGGATTCCCTGGGTGGTCGAGTCGCTGGCCGATCCGGCGGCGAAGAAAGGTTTTGACGGTTTTGTGCTCAGCCTTGGTGGCGAAGCGACCACCCCCGCCGCACGCGGCGCTCTCTTGAAACTCGCCGCCACGCTGCGTCAACGTTACCCGGACAAGCGCCTTCTGCTCGACCTGCGCAGCGGCCTGGGTGCCGAGGCCGTCAACGTCGCCGACGGATTTCTCGCCCTCGGCGTTTACACGCGTGAGGGCCGTGGCGGCAGTCCCGACTGGACGCCCATCGCCGATGTCCAGCGCCTCACACGCCATATTCGTGACGTGCAGATGCAGGGCATGCGCGTCTTCGCCGTCGATTACGCCCTCACGAATGACCGTTCTGCCGCCCGTGAGGCAGCCCAGCGCCTCACCGCCATCGGCACCCTGCCATTCATCACCACGCCCGCCATGAACGGCGTCAATCTGGGCCCGCTGGAGGAAATCTCCCGCCGCGTTCTCGTCCTGCACGGCTGGGATGCCAAACACACCGGCCAGCCCGCACCCGCCGCCGAAAGCACCGCCACGGCCCGCTTCATGCGTCCAACGCTCGAATGGCTTGGTTGCGAACTCGACTTCCGCAGCACGAACGGCACGGACTTTCTCTCCGCGTCACACGCTTACAGCGCCGTCATCCTCGACGCTGGTCTTGTGCTCAATGACGTGCAGCAGCGCGCCCTCGCCGCCTGGCTGCCTATACTGCTGGCCCAAAAAATCCCGCTGCTGCTCAATGGCATGCCATTCACGGATGAAACCGCCCGTCAGCAGGCGCTCCTGCACCTCGGCCTCGGCGGCAACGCGAAGCCCGTCTCCCGTCTCGTCAAAGCCAACGTCGCCAGCATCGACTCCACCCTCATCAAGGCAGGCACACGAGTTCAAGGCCGCGTGCTCGGCTTTCTGAATCTCACTGCTCCTGCGGACTCGCGCGTCGTTCTTGCCCTGCGCGGAGAGGACTCGCTCGGCACCGATCACCGCTTTGACCAGGCCTTTCTCACCCAGTGGGGCGCGGCCTGCATCGACCCCACGCTCGGCACCACCGACCCGCAGGTTGATCTGCCCGCCTTCCTTTCCGCCTGGCTCGGTGGTGCGCATGACGCCCCGGTGCCCGACACCACCACGCGTGACGGCCGCCACGTTTTTTACAGTCACATCGAGAGCACCGGCTTCTCCACGCCCTCCACGCTTCCCGGCTTCCCGCTCTGCGCCGAGGTCATGCGCGACCGCATCCTCGACCGCTACCTGCTTCCCGTCACCGTTTCGGTTTGTGAGGCCGATTTGCGCTGCTGGTTCCCCGGCCAGCAGGCGGCAAACGCCCCGCGCCTGGAGCACACCGCACGCAGCATCTTCGAAATGCCGCAGGTCCAGGCCGCCTCGAACTCCTTCACCCGTCCTGCTCAATGGACCGCTGGCATCGACATCGCGGCCAAACTCAACGACCGCGCCCAAACCACCCGCCTCGACATGGAGCGCGAAATCGCCGGCTCCATGAGCTACATCCACCGCCGCCTGCTGCCCGTCGGCAAAGATGTGAACCTCATGCTGTGGCCGCAAACTGCCGTCCCCACCCGCGAGGCCCTGCGCTATTGCGAATCCATGCGCATCGAGAGTCTCTCGGCCGCGCCAGTGAGCCACCCGGCTGCCGCGGTTGATTTCAAATCGATTCGTCTGGAGCCGATGGTTGTGCGCAGCCGCTTTGATGACGTGCGCACTGAGCAGGGCCTCACCGCGCTCGAAAAAACTCTCGATGCCTGTGCTGCCGAGCCCCTGCACGCCATGACTGCCGCCGCCTACGCCGCCAGCGTGCGTGATGCGCGTCACACGCGCATCCTGCGTGCCGCTGAAAATCACTGGATCATCCTCAATCACGGCGACTGCCGCACCATGCGCCTTCCCGCTTCCGCCGGTGTGCCGGACATGACGCAGTGCCTCGGCGTTGCCGGCTTCAACACCCACGCGGGCCAGCTTTACATCCACACCATGGGCGGTGCCCGCACCGAGCTCGTTTTGACCCAGGTGAAGCCCGCGCAGCACATTCATCTCGCTGAAAGCAGCGCCCCGGTCGAGTTCATGGAGCTGTCCTCACGCCGCGCAACCTTCCACGTCCGCGACCTGCGTCCGGTGGAGGTCGTGTTCGGAGGTTTTGAGCCACGCGGCCAGTGCGCCTACCTCGAAAACGGCCGCCCTTACACCGTGAACGCCGACGCCAACGGCATCGTGCGTCTCGAACTCGTCTGCCGCGCCACCGTCTCCATCCAATCGCTCCCGCCCGCCGCCCAGGCTGCGATGCGTTAATCCTTCTCCCATTTTTTCGCCCCATGTCCCGCAACTCTCGCCAGGTCTTTTTGCTCATCGTATCCTACACCGCGCTCGCCGTCGCGTGGGGCTGGCGTTTGCATGCCAATGACGCGCCGCCGAAGCGTGATGATGCCTTGCTCGACACCACACGCACCGAAATCGTCTCCCGCCTTGCCACCGCGCCCAAAAAACTTCAGCAGGCCGCCATCTTCCAGCTCGCCCTGCTGCCGGAAAACGAAGTCCTTGCTTTGCATGAGTGGCTCAAAGACCTGCCCGAGCAGCGCCTGCGCAAGCTCACCGTCCAGCAAGGCCCCGTCCATGCACCCTGCCCGCTCAACACCGCGCTCATCTTCGCCGAACTCGAACGCGCCGACGCTCCGCTCATCGAAGACACCCGTCTCCTCATCTCCGCCGCCGGAGATCGCCTCGAAGAACCGCACAAGCTCGCCGCCCTGGAATTGCTGGCCGCGCAAGCCGCCAACAATCATGAGCACAGCCTTGCCCTCGAAATCCACCAGCGCGCCTGCGAGTCTGAGATCGCCACCTGGGAAAATGTGCTCGCCCTGGCCGATGCCGCGCGGGTGGCGCGCCGCCCGGCCGCCGCGTTGAAAGTCGTCAACGCCTGGCTCGAACCATCGGCCTCACGCCTTGATGCAGCGCTACGCGATGATGCCCTCGACTTGCAGACCAAGCTCCTGCTCGAAGGCTCGCGTCATGCCGAGGCCAGCCGCATCACACTCGATGAACTACGCTCCTTAAAGCTCAACGACGCCATCCCGCCACGCCTCATGCAGCGCGCGCTGCTCGCCACTCACGCGGCCGGTGAATCCGCCGAGCTGCTGCCCTGGATCGAGCGTCATCTGCGCACCTTCCCCGATCATCAACTCAGCGTCGAAGACATCGCCGCCGGAAAAACCGTTTCCGCTGACTATGTGCGCTGGCTGCATGAATCCGCGGCCATTGCCGACCTCCAAAACCACACCAGCATCGCCTGTGACGGCTTCTTCCGCCTTGCTGCCGCTGGTGAAACCCGCGTCCTTGCCCGCTTGCATGCCCTCGCCACACAGATGGGCCGGGGGCAGGAGCTCGCGTCGCTTTTCACCGCCTTGCAGCGCCGCTTCTCCGTGCTCGAACTCGCCCAGGCGCTCGCCGACGGCAACGCCCCCGTTCCTGCCCGCGATCTCCTCGCCGCACATCTCAAAACCTCGCCCAACAACCGCGCCGGCTGGCATCTGCTCACCGAGATCGACGCCAGGCAACTCGGAGCCGCCTCAGCGCCCATGCTGTGGGAAGGATTCATCAAACGCTTCCCCGGCGATGTGCGAGTACTGAAACACCTCGCGCAGCTTCAACTGAACAACGCCCAATATCCGCAAGCACTCCACACCTTGCAGCAGATCTCCGGCGAGGATCTTGATGAAGCCACGCTGCGCCAGATCACCGCCCTTGCCATCCAGCTCGACGACCTTCCCGCCGCCATCCGCAGTCAGCAGCTCATCGTGCAGGGCTCCAAGCAAGCCTCCGTCAGCGATGTCCTCACCCTCGCCGCTTTGACACGCCAAAGCCCCGATGCCGATTCGCAGGCCGTGCTGGCCGAAGCCGTCGCCAAACTGCCCGCCCAGGCCGCTTTTCAGCAGTCACTCATTACGCCCACCACCACCGGTGAAGCCTCCAGCTTCAGCACCGCCGCGCAGGCGAAGTGAGCCTATGACAACGCGGGCTTGATTCCTCCACGCCCTGCCAGCACACTCAGCCATGCAACTCACCGCTGTGCTCACCCCGGCTGAAGAAGGCGGCTATGTCGCCTTCAATCCTGAAACCGGCACCACCACCCAGGGCGAATCGGTGGATGAGGCCGTGCAAAATCTGCGTGAGGCCACGGAGCTGTTTCTTGAGGAGTTTCCAGAGCGCCGAAGCCTGGGGCACGCCATCATGACCACTTTCGACCTCGCACATGCCTAAACTGCCACACATCTCGGGCAGAGAAGCAGTGCGAGCCCTGCAAAAGCTGGGATTCGAGGTGGCACGGCAAAAAGGCAGCCACATCGTCATGAAGCGTGGTTCGGATGGTTGCGTCGTCCCCAATCACCCAGAGATCAAGACCGGCACGCTGGCGGGTGTGCTGCGACAGGCCGGAGTTTCTGCGGATGAATTTATCGCCGCTCTTTGAGCACCTGCCCGCCATGCCCGACCTATCTGCCATGACATACTTTCGCATCCTACTGCTCCTCATCCTCTCCACCGCAGGCTGCTCAATGCTGCCGCGCGATGAATTCAGCCGCCGCCAGGTTTACGAGCATCGTCTAAGCCGCCTCGAGTTCCCCATCACCCGCGCTCGCCTCTACAAAACACTGCGCCCTGCCGCGCCTGCGCGTCCCACGGGCGATGTCGGTGCCGGTTTGTTCTCCAGCAGCGAGGTTTACCGGCTGGATGATGTTTTCGTTGTCGAAATGTCCGTCATTTACAAAGCCGTGGCGAACACAAGCGACTACCTCAATCCCTCCGGCTCCATCGGCGGCCAAGTCCGCGCCATTCTGGACGCCACGCAGAGCATCGACAACTTCATGACGCGCGGCACGCCCGAGCATCCGGCGGACATCGTGCAGAAGGCTCGCATCGTGAAACGACCGGTGCGCCGTTACTGATCACCCGTGCTTCTTGATGATCTGAATGAAGTCCGGCAGGTATTCCTTCGCCTTCTTCTCGCCCACGCCGCGAATCTTGAGCCCGGCTTCGATGGTCTTGGGTTTCAGACGGGTCATGAACTCCAGGGTTTGATTGCTGAAGATCATGAAGACCGGCACGCCTTCGGATTCTGCCAGCGTGGCGCGGTGGCGTTTCAGTTTCTCAAACAAGGCGTCATCGAAACCGAGTTCGCGGGCCGCGAGTTCTTCATTCTGCGCGGTTTTCCCCTTTGCGGGCTTAGAAGAAGGCGCATGCATCGAAGGCCAGCGCAGTTTGATGCCTTGACCGCCTTTCATCGCCTGGATGCCGCGAGAAGTCAGCGAAACGATGGGATACTCACCGCAGCTGGTTTCGATGAGGCCGAGTTTCTCCAGTTCGGCAAACAGCGGATGCAGCGCCTGCGTGCCGACGTGTTTGAGCAGGCCGTAGGTGCTGAGTTGGTCGAGCCCGGCATCGACGATCTCCTTCGACTTGCTGCCGACGAGCATCTGAATGATGCGCCCTTTGCCGTAGCGGCCTTCCCACGAGCCGTCGGCATGTTTCGTGGACATGCGGGCGATGCCGCTGAGCGCCTGGCGCAGCATGGTGACTTCCTCCGCCGTGCCTTCACGTGGCGGCTGCACGCCTTCGGCACGGCACACGTCGCAGGTGCCGCAGGGCGTGCTCTCGGTCTCGCCGAAGTAGCGCAAAATCTGCTCCTGGCGGCAGGCTTTGTCGTCGTAGCACAGCTCGATCATCGCCTTGAGCTTCGAGCGGTCGCGGCGGTCCTTTTCTCGCAGGGCCTCCAAGTCGAACTTCAGATCACGCGTCAGCACGTTCGGCTGGAGCAGCCGCGTGCCGCGAATGCGCTTCCCAGGAATGTCAAAACGCTCGATGTAGCCATTGCGGGCGAGGTGACTGAGCGCCGAGCCGATGGCCATGCTGTTTTTCGCGCCGGAACGGCTGGTGATGTCATCAATCGAGGCCTGCACCTCGTGATTGGAGTCTGACGCGCTCAGCAGGGTCTGATACACGTTCCGTATGATCTCCACGGTCGGGTTGTTGCCGTCGATGAAGAACTCCTGGGTCTTCGTGTCGGCGAAATTGAAGAACAGATCGCACTGCGAAGGCTCGCCATCGCGTCCGGCGCGGCCTGCCTCCTGGTAATAGGCCTCCACGCTGCCGGGCACGTCGAAATGCACGACGAAGCGCACATCCGAGCGGTCGATGCCCATGCCGAAGGCGTTCGTGGCCACGGCGACATCCGCCTTCTTCGTGATGAACTTCGTCTGGCGCGACTCGCGCTCCTTGTCGTCGAGTCCGCCGTGGTATTCGATGGCCTTGAGCTTCCAGGAGCGCAGCTCTTCGCCGACTTCCTCGACACGTTTGCGCGTGGAGCAGTAGATGATGCCTGTCTTGAACTGCGTGATGATCCTTTTTAGCCGCTCGTATTTGTCGCCACTGTTTTTCGTCTGCGTGATGTTCAGGCTGAGATTAGGCCGCTCAAAGCCGCGAATCGTCACGAAGGGGTCACGCAACTGCAGCGTGCGCAGAATATCCTCCCGCACCTCCGGCGTGGCCGTGGCGGTCAGGGCAACGACTTGCGGACGATCCAAGTGCTCCAACGCTTCGCCAAGACGCATGTAATCCGGCCGGAAGTCATGGCCCCACTGCGAAAGGCAGTGCGCCTCATCCACCGCAAACAACGCGATCTGCACCTGCCGCAGCGCGTTGGTGAACATGCGGCTGCGGAAGCGCTCCGGTGCGACATAGACGAGCTTGTACTCGCCGCGCCTCAACGCATCGATGCGTTCCTGCTGCTCGCCGAGCGAGATGGAGCTGTTGATGAGCGTGGCGGGAATGCCGCGCCGCTCCAGCGCATCGACCTGATCCTTCATCAGCGCGATGAGCGGACTCACCACGACGGTCACGCCGTCCATCACCATCGCTGGAAGCTGATAGCACAATGATTTGCCGCCGCCGGTCGGCATGATGACCATCGTGTCGCGTCCGCTCAGGATGTTTGCCATCACGGTTTCCTGCCCGTCGAGAAACTCGCGAAAGCCGAAATACTTCTGCAACGCCAGCTTGGCGTCGTGAATGGGCGTGTGGGTGGCGATGGGTTCTTCTTCGGGCACGGGCGGTCCATCATGGATGCGGCGCGGGAATCCTCAACCACCACTCACTTCTCATCCTTGCCGTTCGGCTTGGTGGGCGCGGGCTGTTTGAAGCCGAGCTTCTCCCCGGCCGCATCAAGACACTTCACGATGTTGGCCTCCTCGAATTCCAGCACGGCTTCCGTGCCGAGGCCGGAGATCTTGGGCAGCTTCGCGGCTTTGCGCTCACGCACCAGCGTGAGCGTGCGGGCGAGTTCGACGCCGGGTTTGTCGGGAAAAGTGGCCCAGTAGCCGGGTTTGAGACAGGGGATGTCCAGCGGATCGCGGGTGATCATCTCCAGGTGATAGGCGATCTGCGGGTTGTGCTTCTCAAACAGCGCGAACATGCGCGGGAGATCGAGAATGCCCTCGCCCAGCGGCACTTCGGAGAGCAGGAAGCCGGTGGGCGTCTCCTGCACGGCCATGTCCTTGATGTGGGTGGTCACGGCGAAGGGCGCGAGCGTTTCGACGACCTGCATCGGATCTTCGAGCAGCGCGATGCTGTTGCCGGTATCGACACAGGCGCCGAGGTGCGGGCTGCTGAGGCGTCCGAGCATCTCCGCCAGCTCGGCGGCGTGAAAATCCTTGTGGTTCTCGATGCCAATGCGCACGCGCTGCCGACGTGCGATGGGTTCGGCGAGCTGCATGGACTTGAACGCATTGTCTTTGAAGTGTTTGAATTCCTCCAGGCTGGAAAACAGCTCGTAGCGCCGCCCTCCGGTCGCCGAACGGAAAATCGTCGCTCCCGCTTCCTTCGCGATGCGCAGCTCGTTTTCAAAGCGAGGCACGTCCTGCTCATTTTTCGGCAGGGTAATGCTGCCTTCGAGCTGCAAGCTGTAGGATTCGCAGGTGTCCCGCACCTTGCCGGCAAAGTCCGTCGTCCATCCACCGACCATGATCTGCAAGGCGCCCACGCCGAGGCCGCGCACATGATCCAGCACATCCAGCGCGTGCTCGAAGGGCGGAAACTTGAGGCTGGAGTATTTTCCCCGCCAGCGTTTGCCGTACGAATGAATGACGATGCCCAGCCGCTTGCCGCGCAAGGCCGCTGGCAAAGGCAAAGCGGCCAAAGCGGCGGCGGCTGAAGTGAGGAGAGAGCGGCGCGTCATGACAGGGCAGGAAACGCAGGCGGGGACCAAAAGGAATCATTTCTCCGCCCCAGACTCACGCCAGCTCCTGTTTGGCCAGGGTGTGCGCAAACGGGCTGGTGGAAGCGAGGTTGTACTGGCGGATGGCGGTGGACCAGAAAGAGGCCAGCTCGTGGTCGGCGGCGCTCCAGAGGCGGTAATGCAGATTGGTGACGGTGTCCGTGTCGTGCATCAGAGCCTTCAATTCCTGCGCACTTAGCGTCTGCGGCCCCTGGGTGATGAGTCGGTGGCCGATTTCATCGAGATAACTGCGGGAGACGTCGATGGTGCGGCGGCGGCGCAGCAGACTGACGTGCAGGCCGTTCACATAGGGATCGAGGCAGACCTGCATGAGGCCGTAGTGGCGCTCCAGCTCAGGTGGAAGCTGGATGCGGTCCTTAATTTCCTCCAGGTTCTGCTGCATGTTCTTCAGCACCGTTGGCGGATCGTGCTCCTCCGGCGTGAGGAAGAAGCCGAGCCGCCTGCCGCTGCGTCCTCCAGAGACCAAGGCGGCGACGAGGATCGAAATCACGAGCGAGAACAGGATCGGGCTGATCCAGATGAGGAAGGCTTTCGAGACGAACCAGCCCAGCGCGGCCCAGCCCAGGCCCAGCAGCGTGACACTGGCGAAGGTGATGAGGATCTCGCTCCAGTTGATGCCGCCGTCGATCTTGCGGCGCTGCGTGACCCAGTTCACGCTTTTGCCAATGAGCGTGTAGATCACGAAACGCGAGTGAAAGATCATCAGCACGGGCGCCATGAGCGTGAAGACAACGGTGTCGAGCAGGCTGCTGAAAAAGGTGAGGAAACGCAGCTTGAGCGGCTTGAACATGCGGCCGGTGATGACCTCGTCGAGCAGGATGACCGTCTTTGGCAGGAAGATCAGCATGGCGGTGAGACCGAGGAGGATCTGTTCCGCCAAGATGGCCTGAGGAGCCGCGTGCGCGGTGGGTGTGGCGGCGAGATAAGTGGCCAGCGCGAGGAAGAAAAACCACAGCAGCGAGCTGACGTAGCTGAGGATGCCGTGAATGAAATTCACACGGCTCATGGGGTGCCAGCCTTTGGCAAACACGAGCCAGAGATGCTGGATGTTGCCCTGGCACCAGCGGCGGTCGCGCTTGAGCATATCGACGAGCGTGGGCGGCCCCTCCTCGTAACTGCCACGGCTGGTGGGCAGCAATCTCACCGCGTAGCCGGCTTTTCGCATGAGCGCGGCTTCCACGAAGTCGTGGCTCAGAATGTGGCCGCCGAAGGGCGCGTTCGCAGGCAGTGGCGGCAGCGCGCAGTGTTCAATGAACGGTGCGAGACGCAGGATGGCGTTGTGGCCCCAGAAATTCGCCTCGCCGCACTGCCAGTAGTCGAGTCCGGCCATGAACGGCGGCCCGTAGAGCGCCTGGGCAAACTGCATCACGCGGCCGAGCAACGTGTCCGCGGCGATCTGCTTCGGGAACGTCTGCACGATGCCGATGCCGGGGTTTTTCTCCATGATGCGCACCATGCTGGTGAGCAGGGCACCGGACATGAGGCTGTCCGCATCCAGCACGACCATGTAGCGGTAGCGGCGGCCCCAGCGGCGGCAGAAGTCGCTGACGTTGCCGCTCTTGCGGTTGATCGGCTTGCGGCGCTTGCGGTAGAAGATGCGGCCGAATGCCTTGAGCTGGCGGCACAGCTCCAGCCACGCCGTTTCCTCCTCGATCCACTGGCTGGCCTTGTCCGAGTCGCTGAGGATGAAGAAGTCGAAGTTCTTCGACTGCCCGGTGGCTTCCAGGGAGAGGTAAATCGAGCGCAGGCCCTCGTAAACCCGCGTCACGTCCTCATTGAAGACCGGCATGACGATGGCGGTGCTTGCCGTGATCGGCTGCTCGTAATCTTCCGCGTTCAGCGTGAGCCAGAGATTGAGCGGGTCAGGCTTCGGGCGGTTCATCAGCCACACGCCGAAGAGCGCGGTCCAGAAGCCGACATTGAGCTGGTAATAGAGCGGGATGAAAACCAGCAGCAGCGCCCACTCCGCCTTTCGCATGTCGTTTTCCGACAGGAAAATGAATGAGAGCCACGCGCCGACGATGGTTCCCAGCCCCACCAATGAGAAAAACGTGGCGCGGCGCGTGCGTGAGACACGCTTCGGCGGCATGCCGGCAGTCATCGCGATGTTCGCGGTCTGGCTGCCGATGGGTGCGCTCATGCGAAGAGGGAGTAAAGGTAGCCCAGCACGCTGAACACGATCACAAACAGCACCGAGTAGCGCAGGATGGGGTGGCGGCCCAGGCGGCCGAAGGTGTCCTCCGCCACATCGGGAATGAGGCCGAGGTCGATGTCACGCGGCGTCATCTTGCTGACCTGCATGCCCGGCCCGGAGGTGCGCAGGGCGGAGCGCATGGCCTCGGCCATGTCATCCGGCATGTTTTCCTCATCCAGGAAGAACTGCGGCCAGCGGGCAGGGCCGCCTGCGAGGTGAAAACCAAGTCGACCGGTGGCCTCGAGCTGCGCCTCGCTCAGATTGAGGTCGCTGTAGATCGCGCCCAGCCACTCGCGCAGCATCAGCCGGGCCTGCTCGATGGCATGGGCCGTGGGCGTGCGCGTGGGGTCCTTTGCATGCGCCTCGGCGGCCTTGCGCAGCGTTTCCAAAATGAGCTGTGTACGGCGGATGCGGTTGTGAAGCTGGTAAGAGCGAAAATAGTCAGCGAGACGCGCATACGCCTCGTTCCACGCTTCCTCAGTGCCCGTCGCGGGCGCGAATTGGATATTGACTGCTTCCATGATGGCTCAAATCACGAGCCGCCGCGAGGATGCGCAGATTTGACGCCATGAAAAGGAATTCCTTCCCTCTCATGCGGTCTGGACTCTCGCCGCCACATCGCCCATGCGGGCATAGACTTCGCGTCCGGCGCGGCTGTGCTCGATCAAATCGTCGGTGAAGCGAATTTTGCCTGGCTCGAAGATCGTGATGAAGCAAGAGCCGCCGAAGCGGAAGTAGCCTTTTTCAGTGCCTTTCTGAACTTCTTCGCCGGGGCAGTAAGTTTGCACGATGGAACCAACACAAGTGGCACCAACCTCGATCAGTCGTATCACCCCAGCACACGTTTTGTTGAGTTGAGTGATCTCGCGTTTGTTTTCCCAGAGAATCGACGGGCGCTTGCGCAGGGCGATGGGACTGACGGAGTAAAGCGGACCGTTGATCAACATGGCTCCGCCTGGAATGCCTGAGCATGGGAAGTGGAAGCGGTGATAATCCACCGGACACAGGCGCGAAATAAGCATGGAACCGTGTTCATAGCGTTTGGCAGTTTCCACATCACCCAGCAGAGCGGCGAGGTCGAAACGGGTGCCTTTGATGAAAAAATCGCCGCAGGTGGCGATGTCCGGCAACACGAGGTGACGACCGTCGGCGGGAAAGGCGATCTCGTTTTCACCGGCGGCAATAGGGCGGGCCTGGGACTTGAGTTTGCGGTAAAAGAACTCGTTGAAGGTGCGGAAGGAATCCGGCGAGTCGGCGAATTCGCCGGTGTCCACGCCATATGTAGCAAGGAACGGGGCGACCTTGGCCCGGCTGGCGGGAGAATCCATGCGGCTGCCGTACCAGCGTGAAAAGGCGGCGCGTTTCACCAGCGCATGCAGCGGGAGGGCACCGAGCGGGCTTTCATAGGTAAAGCGCAGGAAGCCCTCGCCATACACTGCCTCGGTCTCGATGCGCTGGGTCTGGCGGTTGAAAAAAGTGATCGGTGCGGCTGGCATGGGACTTGTTCACATAGCGCCGTGGCAAGAAAACGCCACACGAACAAAGCTGGCGACAACGGCGATTCCGGGCATAGTCGCGGCCCCCTTCCAGACTGACCGTATGACCGAACCTGAAGCCAGCACCGAGAATCAGCCGCAATCAACCAGCGGACTGGTGGACCTTTCCGATCTGAAACTGATGCCTGCATGGGTGGGCGAATTCGGCAAAGAAGACAAGATCAAGCAACGCTACGCCGACGCGGAGGACCGTCCGCAACGCGGCGGCCGTGATGATCGTCGCGGTGGTGGCGGCGGCTTTGGAGATCGTGGCCGCAGTGGCGGACCTCCGCCGCGTCGTGATGGCCCTGGCGGCCCGCGTCCTGCGGCTGGTGGTGGCGGATTCCGCCCTCGTGGCGAAGGCGGACCTCCGCGCCGTGATGGCGATGACCGTCGTGGCCCGCCGCGTCGTTTTGGAGATCGTGACCGTGGTGCCCCGCCGCAGCGCGAGTGGGTGGAGATGCCGAAGGATGTTCAAATCACGATTTTCCCAGAGGACAAGGCGGTGGACGCACTGGCCGCGCATGTGCGCCAGACCGGCCACGCATTCAGCATGTTTGATGCCGCACGTCTCGTGCTGGCAGGTGGCGACCGCTTCATGGTGCGCTTCCGCTGTGCGGAAGAGCGGCCCACCGGGCTCTATCATGTGCCTGCGGACGGCAGCCTCTTCCTCACGCGTGACGAGGCGCTCAATCATGTGCTGCGCAGCGCGGCGCTGGATGAGTTCTACCGTGTCGAGGAGATCGAGCTCGAAGCGCCGAAGGGTGAGTTTGCCTCCGTGGCGGTGTGCGGCTTCAGCGGCGAGATCATCGCCCCGCCGAGCCATCACAGCTATCAAACCGGCGTCATCCGCCTGCATCGCGAGCGTTTTTCCAACATGTCCCTGGAGGACTACAAGCGCCGCATTCGTGTGGAGGCGAATCCTGAGCTCGTCGCGAAGTGGAAGGAAAACATGAGCAAAGGCCGCCGCTGGGTGTGCCTGAAGGGCGAGGTGCCGGAAGGCGGCGAACCAATGGCGCTGAACTCCCGCGCCGACATGGAGGCGCATTTCCGCCGCACCTTTGGCAATGACGCCGTCATCGAGGTGCGTGACGCCTCGGTGCAGGGCAACGTGGACAAGCAGAAGCTCGCGCATGTGCTCTTCATCATGCTGCGCCAGTCGGTGGACGCCGCGCGGAAGCACCTCTTTGAAATCTCGCAGAAGCTCGGTGCCGGTCTCGAACGCCGTGGGCTGAAGCTCTTCAAACGCCGCGCCGGCAAGCAGTTCGTCTGCCGTGTGAAGCCGCGCGCCGTCGAAAACGGCATGGTCTTCTCCGACCGCCTGGCGGACATCGTCGAGATTTTGAAAAAGAACCACGGTCTGACGATGCATGCGCTCGTCGAGGCCATCATGCCCTCACCACCGCCGATGGATGGCGCCGACCCAAAAGCGCCGAGACAGCCGACTGAGGCGCAGCTTGGTGTCATCAAGGACATCCGCTGGCTGGCGAACGAAGGCTACGTCATCGAATACAGCGACGGCATGGTCTTCCTCGGCGTGCAAGGCGAGCCACAACAGCCGCCTGCCGCGAAGAAAGACAAAGCCGCCGCTGAAACAGCCAAGGCGGAAGATTCAGCGCCTGAAACGACCGCCGAGGCCGTCGAAGAATCTCCGGTCGCTGAAACCACGGCTGACATTGCGGCAGAGCAACCGGCGGAAGAGGCTTCGAGTGAAGCGGCCGCTCCTGCGGCTAAGGAGCCGGTGAAGGATGAAATCGAAGAATCTCCCGCCGCTGAAACCACCCCTGACGTTGTTGAAGAGGCTGCGCCACCTGCCGCTGAGCCAGAGGAAAAACAAGAGGACGTGGCCTGATCTTCATGAAGCTGCCATCCATTCTGATCGCCGTCGTTTTCAGCGTTTGGTCTGCTGGCAGCCTCCTGGCCGCGCGCCCAATCCTTTGCTGTGATTACGGTGGTGGACATGTCACCATCCTTTCTGCCACAGGTGAAATTGAATGGCAGGTGGAAGCCAAAAATCCGCAGGATTGCTGGCAGATGCCAAACGGAAACATCCTCTTCGCCTATGTTGGCGGCGCCAAGGAAGTGACGCGGGATCAGAAAATCGTGTGGGAATACAAGGCCCCTGAAAAAGTCGAGTGCCACGCCTGCCAGCCGCTGCCGAATGGCCATGTGCTGGTCGTCGAGTGCGGCACCAGCCGCATCGTTGAGGTCGATCGCGCGGGCAAGATCGCCAAGGAGATCAAACTCGTCACCGCAGCCTCCGTGAAACTGCACAATCAGTTCCGTGGCACGCGCAAGACAGCAGACGGCCACTACCTTGTCTGTTTCAAAGGCGAGAGCAAAATTGTCGAACTCGATGGTGACGGCAAAGTGCTGCGCGAGGTGCCGGTGGCCGGAGATCCGCATGAAGTCGTGCCTCTGCCGAACAAAAACTTGCTCATCACCTGCGGCGACGGCCACAAGGTGGTGGAAGTCGATCCTACGGGCAAAACCGTGTGGGAACTCAATGAGAACGACCTTCCCGGCAACACCCTGCGCCTCATGGCCGGCTGCCACCGTCTGCCGAACGGCAACACGATCTTCGCCAACTACCTCGGTCACGGCCATCTCGGCGAGCAGCCGCAGTTCTTCGAGATCACGACAGACAAGAAAGTGGTCTGGACCTTCGAAGACAAGGGGCGCTTCAAAACGATCAATCAGATCATGGCCCTGGATGACAAAGGTGATGTGACCAAGGGCGAAGTGCTGCGCTGAGCGCTCAGCCGCCTTTTTGCACGGCCCACAGCATCTTCACCGCCTGCACGGCGGCCTTCACGTTGTGAACGCGAAAGATTTGCGCCCCACGGCTCATGCCGGCGGCGATGCAGGCGACGGTTCCCGGATCGCGTTCCAGTGCTGGCACGCCGAGCACGTCGCCGATGACCGTCTTGCGTGAGACGGGCAGCAAAACCGGCCTGCCGAAGCGATGGAGGCGCTCCAACTCGCGGTAGATCGTCAGGTTGTCGTCCCGCTGCTTCGCGAAGTCGATACCGGGGTCGAGAATGATGTTCTCACGCGGCAGTCCGACACTTTCGGCCATCACGAGGCGCTGCTCGAAGAAATGGTCCAGCGTGGCCATGATGTCGCCATGCTCCACATGCGTGTGCGGCACCTTCGGCTGGCCGATGCTGTGCATGATGAGCAGCGCCGCATTGTGCTCAGCGCAGAGCTTCGCATTGAAGGCATCCGGCAAACCGCTGATGTCGTTGATGATGTCCCCGCCCTGCGGCAGCACCTCGGCGATGACGTCGCCACGCCAGGTGTTGATGGAAAGCAGTGGGGAATTGAAGCGCGCCTTCAGCTCCGGCCACTTCGCGATGAACGGCAGCAGTCGCTCGATCTCCTCGCGCACACTGATCGCCTCGCGGTTCGTGCGAGCGCTCTCCGCGCCGATGTCGATGATGTCCGCACCTTCGCGAAGCTGCTGCTCCGCCTGCGCGAACGCCTGCGCGGGGTCGAGCGTGCCGTCGCCGCAGAACGAGTCGTCATTGATGTTCACGATCCCCATCACCAACGGACGGCGGGGAAATTCGATGACGTGCTGGCGGGCTTTGAGGATCATGGCAGCGGCACCACCTTTCGCTGACGTTTTTCAAAACGCACGGTCGTTGTGTAGCCGATACTGCGGACGAGATTGAGCGCCTTGTCAAAGTCCACGCCGACATCGGTAGGCACATGCGCGTCTGAATTGATGACAATCGGCACTTTCGCGGCAAAGGCCATCTCCAGCATCTCGCGGGCGGGGTAGATCTCACGCACATCCTTGCGCAAGCCGGCGGTGCTGACCTCCAGGATGCCGTTCGTATCGACAAGCGCCTGGACCACCGGCTCGTAGTAGCGGCGCAAATCACCTTCGGGCCGCAGACCGAAGCGTTTCGCCAGATCGGGGTGCGCGTGGAAGTCGAACTGGCGGGTGCGGATCATCTGCTCGTAAAGCTTCCAGTACATGCCCCACATGTGCTCAATGTCCGTGGCGGACTTCCAGCGGGAGACATGTTTCGGATCATCCACCGCGATGCCATCATGGATGTAATGCACGCTGCCGATGAGGTAATCCCAGTCCGCCATGGCGGCCGTCTCGTCGATCCACTTCTCCCGGCCTTCAAGGTGGTCGCATTCGAGCGCAAGGCGGATGGGGAAGTCTGGAAGCGCCTCACGCGCTTCCTGCACGAGTTCAAAATAGCGCGGCAGATCGGAGATCGGCATGCGCCAGTCGTCAAAGTGCTCCGGCATCGGGTTGTGGTCCGACAAGCCAATCTCCGCGAGACCAATCTTCTGCGCGTGCCGTGCATAATCGACCGGATTCCCCTCGGCGTGGAGGCAGAGCGGCGTGTGCGTGTGGTAGTCGGTGAGCATGGGGCTTTTTCGCTGCATTGGGCGCTCTGGCAAGTTGATCGCGCTGCATTTCAGGGCATGAAGACAGCATGCCCACGCTCAAAGCCTACATCTTCGACCTCGACGGCACCTTGATCGACTCGCTCGCGGACATCGCGGAGTCGATCAACCGGATGCTGGATGCGCGGGGCTATCCACGCTGCAAGCAGGAGGTGTTCAAGCAGATGGTGGGGGATGGGATGGAGAAACTCGTCGAGCGGGCGCTGCCGGAAGGCGCTAGGAACGAGGAGCTGATCAAGGTTTGTGTGGAAGAATACCGGGCACATTACGACACGCTCTGGAACGCGCAAACGCAGCCGTATCCGGGCATCGTGGCAATGCTGGCAGAACTGAAGGGCCGTGGCGTGAAGCTCGGAGTGATCTCAAACAAGGCGCACCGGTTCACGGTTCCGATGACGGAGCATTTCTTTGGCGCAGGCGTGTTTGATCACATCCTGGGCCAGCGCAACGAGGTTCCACGCAAGCCTGCGCCCGATGGTGCGCATGAGATGGCGGCGTTTCTCGGCCTGAGAACGGATGAAATGGCCTATGTGGGGGATTCGGGCATCGACATGCAGTTTGCAAAAAGCAGCGGCATGCGGGCCGTCGGTGTGCGCTGGGGCTTTCGCAGCGAGACTGAGTTGATCGATTGCGGAGCGGACGTGCTCATTTCCTCACCGGCGGAATTGTTCAATCTAGACTGAAAAGATTGTCCCACGGGCAACTTGAGCGGATTAAACACTCCCCTTAGAATCGGCGACCGTGAAATCAAACCTCCCACTCTCCCTGACACGCGCCACCTTGGTCATTGGCGCGGTGCTGCTGGCCTCCTGCCAGAATTTTAAAAAGAAGCCGCCGGCACCGCCGCCAGAGCCGGTGAAGGCGGAGTGGAAGTACCCCGGCGAGTGGACCGGCGGTGACAAGGCGATCTCCCACATCCGCATCAATGTGGACACGCAGCGAGCCACGCTTTACCACGGTGACGAGGTCGTCGGCTGGACCTATGTGGCCAGCGGCATCACCAGTTTCCCCACGCCCATCGGTGAGTTCAAAATCCTGGAGAAGATCAAGGACAAGGTCTCCAACCTCTACGGCAAGGGCTACGATGCCGGCGGCAAGCTGGTGAACTCCGACTTCAAGCAGGGGCGTGATGTGATCCCGCCAGGCGGAAAATTCGTCGCCGCGCCGATGAAGTATTTCATGCGTCTGACGGGTGACGGCGTGGGCATGCACATCGGTTTGATTTCAAAACCCGGACGACGTGCCTCGCATGGCTGCATCCGCCTTCCGTCGAAGATGGCTCCCATCCTGTATGCCCACACCGCCATCGGCACGCCAGTGACGATCACGGGCAGCGGGCCGGATTACAAAACGTATCTGGCGCAGTCTGCCGCCAAGGCCAAGGCCAATGCCGCCAAATACGCCTCGGCCAAAAAGAAGCTGGATGACGCGTCCGCAGCAGCGACCGCCGCCACGGCGCTGGCACCCGATGACCCCAACGGTCCCGGCCCGAAGCCGGCCACTGGCACCACGCCAGCTACACCCCCTGGCACTCCTCCCGCCATCACCCCAGCACCAGCGACAACTCCCATTCCCGCACCGGCACCGGTTCCTGCCTCACCGCCAACCGAGGAAGTGAAACCAGCGGTGCCAGCAACACCGGCCCCCAAGCCAGGCACGGTTCAGTAGCTCAAACGAAATCATTCAAACCACGAGGAGGCGGGCAGCGATGCCCGCCTCTTTTGTTTCTTTGGCAAGGCGGTTCCCTGGAGTCGGCCATTAACGAGCTGAATCTGCCGCGTGTCATTGAACAGGCCGATTCAGATCAGCAATTCACGGCGGCTTCCCACTCCGAGCCCACTGCAATCCAGGCGATAAACAAAGCGGCACCTGCTTTGGCGAGGGTAAACGCGAAATGCGCACCGAAGCCTAGGAGGTGCCGAAATGAATGCGCCTTGGCCGATCAGATCTTGCCGCCTGCCGCCGCAGCCGCGGCGATGGCCTGCTGGGCTTTGAGCTGCTCGATCTGCGCGTCGAGAACCTGATGCTTGAGGCTGGTGCCGGTCTTCTTCGCGTACCACAGCACGAGCGGGGAGGCGATGAAGATGGAGGAGTAGGTGCCGAGCAGCACACCAATGGTGATGGGCATGGCAAACTCCAGCATGGCCGGATTGCCGAGGAAGAGCAGCACGACCATCGGGGCAAGGGCCGTCGGGCCGGTAAGGAGCGTGCGGGAGAGGGTTTTGCAGATGGCCTCGTTCATCATCTCACGCATCGTGCCGCCACCGCCGCGCTGAATGGTCTCACGAATACGGTCGAAGACGACGATGGTGTCGTTGATGGAATAACCAGCGATGGTGAGTAACGCGCCGACGTGGATGAGGCTCAGCTCCTGGCCGAACAGAACGCACAGACCGGGAACCATGAGCACGTCATGAGCCAGGGCGACAATGGCACCCAAGGCAAAGGCAAACTCATAACGCATCATCAGATAGCCAAAGATGGCGATGAGCGCGATGACCATGGCGACGAGCGAGGTCTTCGTGGCCTCGGAGCCGATCATGGAGCCAACGGTGGCGACACTTGTTCCGGCCACGGTGCCTTCTTTCCACTTGGCGTTGATGGCGGCGTCAATGACCGGGCCGCTGGCCTCTTCACAACGAATGCTGATGTTCGTGGCACCCGTTGCAGGATCGCTCTTGCGCTGGACATAGTGGGTGCCGATTTCCTTGCCACCGGGTTGCTTGAGCGTCTTGATGAGCGTGTCGAAATCGCTGTCAGCGATGTCTTTGCCAGGTGCGAGGACGACATCCACACGGCCACCGCCGCGGAAGTCGATGCCGAGGCTGCCCTGGCCTTTGTAACCCAGCGTGGCGAACGAAATGGCCGTGACGACCAGGGAGGCGACGATGAACTTGGGCGAGGCTGACAGGATGTCGAAGACCTTGTCCGGGATGAGCTTGGTCGTGGTGATCTTCTGCAGGAGGTTCTTGTCCACCACCCAGATGAAGATCACGCGGGTGACGATCAGCGCCCCAATCATGGAGGAAAGCAGACCGATCATGAGCGTGATGGCGAAACCTTTGACCAGACCGCCGGAGATCACGAACAGAATCACCGCCGAGATCAGCGTGGTGATGTTCGAGTCCGCGATCGCGGAGAAAGCCTTCTCATACGCGGCGTCCAGAGCGGCAGACAGGGTCTTGCCGGCCTCCATTTCCTCGCGCAGTCGCTCGAAGATGAGCACGTTCGCATCCACGGCCATGCCGATGGTCAAAACGAGACCCGCGATGCCGGGCATGGTGAGCGTGAAGCCAAACAGCGACATAGCGCCAAACAGGATCGACATGTTGATGATCAGTCCGATGATCGCCACGATGCCGGCGAGGCGGTAGATGAAAAGCATGAACACCGTGGTGATGAGCAGCGCGGCGATGCCCACCCACTTGCCTTGGTCGATGGAAGACTGGCCGTAAGCAGAGGACACGGAGCTTTCCGAGAGGATTTTCATCGGGTTGCGCAGCGGGTTGTTCAGCAGAGTGGCCAGCGTGTCGGCCTCCTGCTCGGTGAAGCCCTTGCCACTGCCACCAGAGATTTCGGCCGTGCCGCCGTATTGCTGCGCGTTGAGCGAAGGGGCGGAGTGAATTTGGCCGTCCACGATGATGGCCATCTGCCTGCGGTAATGCACCGCCGCCAGCTCGTCGAAGCGTTTCGCGCCTTCGCTGTTGAGCTTGAGCACCACCTTGTTGCCCTCGGCATCGAACACACGGTAGGCATCGGCGACGATGTCGCCCTCCAGATCCGGCATGTCGCGCACCAGTTCGGAAGTGGCCAGCACGGTGCCGTCTTTGGCCGTTTCAGGCTCGCGGTAGGCCATCTCGGCCCAGCCCGGCTCCTTGATGCCACCACGAGCCTTGATCTGCTCCAGCTTGCTGCGGCTCTCAGGATGCACACGGCGGAATTCCAAATGCGCCACCTGCTGGATCTTGTCGCGAACGTCCTTGATCTCGGTCTGGGAGATGCCAGGCATCTGAATCACGACGCGGTCCGCGCCTTCTGGCTGAAGTGCGAGGTCTTTCTCACCCTTCGGGTTGAGGCGCTTTTCGAGGATGGAAATGGCCTGCTGCACATCCGAAGGAGTCACGGCCCGCGCCGAGCCGTCGGCGTTCTTGCCCGGCTCCAGCTTCACGATGAACTCGCTCCCGCCCTGAAGGTCGATGCCCAGCTTCAAGCCCAGCGCGTTCACCGTGTACAACGAGGCAAAGGCCGCGAGGGCGATGAGCAGCGTGCCGGTGAAGCGCTTGGTCTTATGAACGGCGGTGCCCACATAGAGGAGCAGCAGCAGCAAGATCGAGGCACCGACGAGGAAGGTGGCGTAGGGGTTCATGGACAGGTTGGAGGGAGGTTGGAAATCTTCAGGCGGCTCTCATTCAAGCCTCGGTCGCTTCGACGACATCGGACTTTTTCGTCACGGCGGCGATCTTGCTGCGCTCAAACTCAACTTTGACGTTGTCGGCGATCTTCACCATGACGGTGCGGTCCTTCACGCTGGTGATCATGCCGTGCACGCCGCTTTCCATGACGACATGGTCGCCCACCTTGACGGCGGCGATGAGTTTCTGGTGCTCCTTCATGCGCTTCTGCTGCGGGCGGAAGATGACGAAGTACATGACCACGATCATCAGGATCGGCAGCATCATGGGACTGCCAAGGATGCCTCCCTGGCCTCCGGCGGGTGCGGCTTGCGCCAGAAGAAGGGTGTTTTCGAGGAGTGTGGAGGTCATGATTCGAGGCTGGCGGTGGAGGGCTTGTATTTCGCGATCACCTCAGCCCGGAACTCGGCGAAACAACCCTGTTCGATCGCTTGACGTGCCCTGGACGTGAGGGACGCGTAGAAATGCAGGTTATGCAGAGAAATCAACCGCAAACCCAGAATCTCCTGGGCCTGCACCAAATGGCGGATGTACGCCCGTGAAAAGCCCCGGCAGAGCGGATGCGTGTCCTCGGCGAGATCGCGGAAATCCTTGGCATGGCAGGCATTGCGCAGGTTCATCATGCCCTCGTGGGTGAAGGCGGTGCCGTTTCGCGCCAGCCGCGTGGGCAAAACGCAGTCAAACATGTCAATGCCACGCGCGATCAGCTCGATCACCTGCGGCGGCGTGCCCAAGCCCATCGCATAGCGGGCCTGATTCGCGGGAAGCAGCGGCGTCACCCATTCGGCGATGCGCATCATGTCCTCCTCCGGTTCTCCGACGCTCAGTCCGCCGATGGCATAGCCGTCAAAACCCATCGCCACGAGCTCACGGGCCGATTTTTTGCGCAAATCCTCATACACACTGCCCTGCACGATGCCGAAGTGCTGCTGCGCCCCGCCGCCGGTTTGCGGCTTGTGCTCGTCTATCCACGCCCGGCAGCGCTTCGCCCAGCGGAGGGTCAAATCGAGGCTCTTTTCGGCTTCTTTGGCCTCGCAGGGGTAGGGCGTGCATTCGTCGAAAAGCATCGCGATGTCCGATCCCAACGTCGCCTGGATCTCCATCGACGTCTCCGGCCCGATGAACATCGGCGTGCCGTCGAGGTGATTTTGAAAGTGGCAGCCCTCCTCTTTGATTTTGCGCAGTTTCGCCAGTGAGAAGACCTGGAAGCCGCCGCTGTCCGTCAAAATCGGCCGGTCCCAGTTCGAGAAGGCATGCAAACCGCCCGCCTCCTTCATGATCTCCATCCCCGGCCGCACAAACAGGTGGTAGGTGTTCCCAAGGATGATCTGCGAGTTCAGCGCCCGCAATTCATCCGGGTGCATCGCCTTCACCGTGCCCTGCGTGCCCACCGGCATGAACACCGGCGTCTCCACCACGCCATGCGGCGTCGTCAGCCGTCCGCGACGGGCTTGGGACGAAGGATCGGTGGCAAGGAGCTCAAAAGACATGTGTTGGCCCGAAAAAGGGCGCGGAGTCTCGCCGATGTGCCTCCCTGACGCAACGTCGCCTTGCTCATTTCTCATTCCGCCCTAATCTCGCCGCCCTTATGCTCAGAGCCGGTATCGTTGGCCTTCCGAATGTTGGCAAATCCACCCTTTTTAACGCAGTCACCCGCACCCGCAAGGCGGAGGCTGCGAACTATCCCTTCTGCACCATCGAGCCGAACACCGGCGTCGTCACCGTGCCCGATGAGCGCCTCGCAGTGCTTTCGAAGATCTCAGGTTCCTCGAAGCTGATCCCGGCCGCGATTGAGTTTGTGGACATCGCCGGCCTCGTGAAAGGCGCGAGCCAGGGCGAAGGCCTCGGCAACAAGTTCCTCAGCCACATCCGCGAAGTCGATGCCATCGTGCATGTCGTGCGCTGCTTTGAGGACGGCGACATCACCCACGTCAGCGGCAGCATTGATCCGGTGGCCGACATCGAGGTCATCAACACCGAGCTCATCCTTGCCGACATGGACGCCATCCAACGCCGCAAGGACAAGGCCGAAAAGAATGCCAAAAGAGGCGAAAAAGACGCGAAGGCCGAAGTCGCCATCTGCGAGAGGCTGATTCCGCATTTCGACGCCGGCAAGCCCGCTGTGACGCTCGAAATGACCGAGGACGAGCGCAAACTGGTGAAATCCTTCTTCCTGCTCAGCTCCAAGCCCTGCATCTTTGCCTGCAACGTTGCCGAAAATGATCTCGCCGCCGCTTCAAACGACCCCGACAACCATCCCTTCGTCGGCAAGGTGCGCGAGTATGTGAAACATGCCCACGAGGCCAGCGCCGTCGTCGTCAGCGCCGCCATCGAGAGCGAGCTGACCGACCTCAGCGATGAAGAAGCCAAAGCCTACCTCGCCGACATCGGCGTCACGGACAGCGGTGTCTCACGCTTGATCAAAGGTGTTTACGATCTCCTGGGCCTCCAGACTTACCTGACCACAGGCGAAAAAGAAACACGCGCCTGGACCATCGTGAAGGGCATGAAGGCTCCGCAGGCTGCGGGCGTCATCCATGGCGACTTCGAGCGTGGCTTCATCGCCGGTGAAATCGTTCCCTACCACGACCTCGTCGAACTCGGCTCCTACGCCAAGTGCCGCGAGAAGGGCAAGCTCCGCATCGAAGGCAAGGAATACGTCATGAAGGACGGCGACGTCGTCGAGTGGCGCTTCAACGTGTGATTTGAAGTGCGCTGACGCGCCTCACGGAGCTTCCTTCCAAATACGACCCTGACCGGTGCGGAAACCGCGCTCCAGGCTCTGGAACATCGCGTTCAGCCGCGCTTCCTCCTTGAGCACAAACTCCACGGTGTGAGAATGTGTCGAGGCAGGGTAATTTTTCACCACCTTAGGCGTCGTTAGATCCGGCGACACACGACCGGCAGCCTGCTCAAACATGCCCTTGGCCCGCTCCAACGCCGCCGTGCCCGCGCCCACCGTGCTGCTGCCAGTTTCCGGCTTGTAAGCCTCCAGGAAGTAAAACCGCACCACTTGCGCCGAGTTCAGCGTCAGGTTCACCTCCACCACCCGCGCCACGCCGTCAGAGATGTACTCGTGCTTCGACAGGGCGATGATCGAATTGCAGCGCACGATGTAGTTTCCGCCACTGAACCGCCCGTCCCACAGCCCGTCACGCGTCGGCTCATCCGCCTGGCCTTGCTGTTGCTGCTGCCCACCCTGGCCGGTGGTGTTCTGGCCGGGTGCTGTCTGGGCATGAAGGGAGGCGGTGAAAAACAAGGTGAGGACGGTAAGAAGCGTTTTCATGATGAGAGGACAGGCGGGAGATTAGCACGAGCCTGGCATGAAAGAACAACCCTTTCTTTGGTGGAACGTTTCCCTCGAAGACAGCCGAGGCCGGAAAGGCCCATCCGCGAAAGTGGCATCATCCATTCAGTTTCCGACGCGAGTGGCGTACTTTATCCCCACAACCTTACCCCACGCGCATCATGTTCAAATTTACCGACAAAGGCTCCGTCACCACCTGCGATGGTGTTTCACGCCGCGACTTCCTCCAGGCTGGCGCTCTCGGTGCCATTGGCCTCACGATGCCTGGCTTCGCCAAATTGAAGGCGGAGGGCAAGGTGGACCCCAAGAAGAGCAACAAGGCCTGCATCATGATCTTCAATCTCGGGGCGCCGAGCCAGCAAGACCTTTGGGACATGAAACCGGATGCGCCGAGCGAGATTCGTGGGCCGTTCAAGCCGATTCGCACCAAGAGCAACGCTTTCGAGATCTCCGAGATCCTGCCGCTGCACGCGAAGATCGCGGACAAATTCAGTCTCGTGCGTTCCTGCTATCACACGGCCGCCGCGGTGCATGACACCGGGCATCAGATGATGCAGACAGGCCGTCTTTTCACCGGTGGCGTGAACACGCCACATGTCGGCAGCGCCCTCGAATTCCTCCAAGGTCGCCGCAGCGATCTACCCGCGCACATCATCCTGCCGGAAACGATGGGCCCCACCGGTGGCAACATGCCGCACGGCCAGGACGCGGGATTCCTCGGCAAGGCTTATGATCCCTTCGTCCTGAACGCGAATCCATCCGAGAAGGACTTCAAGGTCCCCGATCTGCTCCCGCCGAAAGAAATCAGCGAGGTGCGGTTGGAGCGCCGCCGCGAAATGCGCGAGCTAGTGGACAGCAGCGTACGCAATTTCGAATACAGCGAGCAGGCGAAGCTCATGGATTCGAACTTCGAGTCCGCCTACCGGATCATGACCAGCACGCAGGCCCGTGAGGCCTTCGATCTCACCAAGGAGCCGCTCAAAGTGCGCGAGCGCTACGGTTTGAACCGCTTCGGTCAGAGTTGCCTGCTCGCGCGTCGTCTTGTCGAGCGCGGCGTGCGCTTTGTCACGGTGAACACTTTCATCACCGTGTTTGGCGAGATCACTTGGGACATTCACGGCTCCAAACCCTTCACCAGCATCGAAGGCATGCGCGACATCGTCGCGCCGATGTATGACCAGGGCTACAGCGCCCTCATCGAGGACCTTTTTCAGCGCGGCATGCTCGACGATACGATGGTCACCTGCCTCGCCGAATTCGGCCGCACGCCGAAGATCAATCCCGCCGGCGGCCGCGACCACTGGCCGAACTGCTGGACGGTCAATTTCGCCGGCGGCGGCGTCAAAGGCGGCGAAGTCATCGGCAAATCTGACGACATCGGCGGCTACCCCACCGAGCGCCCCGTCGCCCCGAAAGAAATCGTCGCAACGATCTACCAAGCCCTCGGCGTCGATCTCCACACCGAACTCCCCGGCCCGCAGGGCAGACCCTATCCCGTCGTCGATTTCGGCACCCAGGCGATCAAGGAGCTGTTTGCGTAAATCATCGGAGTGCGGTGTCTTCACCCGCTGAAACCCCATCGCGTCTGATTCATGATGTCTCGTCATCTCATCTTGCTTGCCCTTCTCACTTCGACGCTTCACGCCGCCGAAGCCCCGTCCTTCCGCAACACCATCCAGCCGATCCTCACGCGTTACGGTTGCGCGATGGGTGCGTGCCACGGTGCCGCAGCAGGGCAAGGCGGATTTCGCCTCTCGCTGCGTGGCTTCGATGACGAGGGCGATTGGACCTCGATCACGCGCAGCGCGAATGGCCGCCGACTGACGATGGAAGATCCGGCGCGCAGTTTGTTCCTGCTCAAAGCGACCAAGATGGTGCCGCACAAGGGCGACAAGCGCTTCGAGGTGAACTCGCCGGAATACAAAGCCATCGGCGACTGGATCGCCGCCGGTGCGCCGGGGCCGAAGGCGGATGATCCGCGCATTGTGTCGCTCGAAGTGTCGCATCCACATCTCGTCACGCAGGCGGGCAAGTCGGTGCAGCTCAAGGTCACGGCGAAGTTCAGCGACGGTCACAGCGAGGACGTCACGCGCTGGACGAAATACAACGCCACGAATGCCAGCGTTGCCACGGTGGATGACTTCGGCCTCATCAAAACCACCGGCAGCGGCGAAGGCAGCGTAAGCGCGTGGTATCTGAGCCGCCTCGCGCTTGCCACCATCACGATTCCGAACGCCAGCAACGTCGATCCCGCCGCGTTCGCCGCGCTGAAGCCGCGCAACTTCATCGACGAACTCACGCTGAAAAAACTGCGCGAGCTGAACATCCCGCCGTCCGTCCGCGCCGAGGACCACGAGTTCCTGCGCCGCGCGTTTCTCGACACTATCGGCGTTTTGCCCACGCTCGATGAAACACGCGCCTTCCTTGCCGACAAGAGCGCCGACAAACGTGACCGCCTCATCGACTCGCTGCTGCTGCGGCCTGAGTTCGTCGATTACTGGTCGCATCGCTGGAGCGATCTGCTGCTCGTCAACGGCGACAAACTCATGCCTGAGGCGATGTGGTCTTATTACAACTGGATCCGCCGTCACGTCGCCGCGAACACGCCGTGGGACGCCATGGTGCGCGATCTTCTCACCGCCACCGGCAGCACACTCGAGCATGGCGGCGTGAATTTCTTCGTCCTGAATGACGAACCCACCAAGTGCGCAGAGACCGTCAGCATCGCCTTCCTCGGCACCTCCATCGGCTGTGCGAAGTGCCACAACCACCCGATGGAGA
>NZ_JBIIKX010000146.1:0-4321 GCF_044232965.1 Prosthecobacter sp. | reverse complement strand
GGTTATCGCAACGGTCGTTCACCCCTCACCGCAGGCCTCACCCATCTCGATTTGTTTTTCAAAACCTACGACGAAACCGAAGGCCCCAGCCCGCAGTCGGAGGACACCCGACTCCTCATCGAACCCCTCGGCGAATACTCCGCCCATCTCCCCGGCGCACGCGAACTCGTCTTCCCCGGCCTGCTGCTCGAACAAGTCGTGGGCAAAGGCAAACTCGTCATCGACCAGCGTCGCTGGACGACCACGCATGAGAAATTGGTCAAGCCCGCCTCACGACAAGTCACCACCCTCGCACTCGGTTTGGGATTGAACATCGCCCCCGCCGTGCCCACCCGCGAACTGCCGCCGAACGTGACCTACCAGCCCATCGACCTCACCATCTGGGCCAATCGCTCCTTCACCGACCAAGTGCAGGACGACGGCAAAGACGGCTGGCCCGACCAGGGCCCGCAATGCGACGTGCGCGGCTTTCCCACCGGCAAACCATACTTCCAGGGTGTCCCATTTGTCATCGGCACCGGAGCCAAAAGTGTCATCGCCCTGCGCAATCCCGCGCGTCCCGGCGCGGCTGATTTCCCCACCGAAGTCAGCATCCCCATCGGCACCAAGACGGAAGGCTTCTACTTCATCCATGGCAGCGCTTACACCGGTCAAACCGAACTCGGCAGTTATCAGGTGCAATACGCCGACGGCACCACCCTCAAGGTGCCGCTCAAGAGCGGAGTCAATCTCTGGGACTGGATCGAAAAGAATGTAGGCTTTGGCCAGGAGAAAGGCACCCGCAGCATCGTCGCGTGGACCGGCAGCAATGACACCTTCGATTCCATCAGCCTCTACCGCATGCTCTGGGTCAACTTGAAGCCCGACGTCGTCGTCACCGACGTGCGCATCACCACCAGCGGCAAGTCTTCGCTCATGCTCGCCGGCCTCACCGCCGTCATCGCCAAAGGCCAGCAAGACACCACCCCCGCGCAGATCGCTCAGGCCCGTCAGGCCCTGTCCGACGCCATGAAAGCCATCGAGGAAAAGAAACCCGATCAGGCTGAAAAACTCCTCCACACCGCCCTGCAATCCGATCCCTCACTCACCGCCGCCCGACAAGCCCTCGCCGACCTCCACGAGCGCCAGGGCAACGAAGCCGCCGCCCTCCAAACCTATCAAGCCTGGGCCACCGCCCGCGCCACTACCCCGCTGCCCTACAACCGCATCGGCGAGATCCTGGAGAAACGAAAAGACTACCCCGGCGCCCTCGCCGCCTACACCCAGTCCCTCGTCGTCGAGTGGAACCAACCGCCCATCATCGAAGCCAAAAGCCGCGTGCAGAAGATCGTGTTGGAGAAGAAGTGAACTGTCCCATGAAGCCAAACCGATTCCATTTTGCATTCCCCCTCTTCCTCGTCGCACTTTCACTGCCGCAGGTCGCCTTTGGATGGGGCAGCGGCCATGAAGACGTGATGCGTGCCATCATCCCGCGGCTGCCGGCTCCACTGCGGGCTTCGTTTACTCCCGAGATCGTGGCGGACGCGGTGAAGCATGCCAGCCACTACCCGGACAGCGGCGAGCCGTTTCTGGAGAAGGACATCGGTGTAGCTGCCATGGCGCGGCTGGCGGAGGCCCGGATCAAATCGCGCTATGAACTCCATTCCGAGCGAGGCGCGGGGATGTGTTTCATCATGCTGGTCGATGCCCTGCGGGAAAAACACCCCGCACATACCGCCCATTGGATTGCCACGCTTTCGCATGTCATCTCCGACATGTCCGCGTGCAATCATGATCCCATCGTCCACACCGCGACTTATGCCTGGGCGGACTGGAATCTGAAAATGCCGGGCGGAGCCGATTATGCGGTGCTGAAGCCCCTGCTCGACCTCTCCGGTTCCGCTGGCGACACCGCAGGTGGGGCAGCAGCCTTCGATGCCGCCATCGAGAAGCAACTGCTGCGCGACGATCAACGGGATGCACACCGGGCGCTCGCCGAGGTGATGCTCTATGGCCAGGAAGGTGCGGCGTATTGCAGTGTGCGCGGCGTGAGTGTGCTCGAAGGGGCCGCAGGCTGGGTGGATCGCAAGGACGCAGGAGCGCGGCAGAAACTCTGGCAAAACATTGGCGAACTCGGTGCCTGGGCGGTTGTGCGCACCCTGCGTGATGTTGAGGTCGCGATGCGTTTGGCGCAGGCGGATGCGCCCTTGGCGATCACGCCGGAAATCGAGGCCACGCACCAGTTGGATGTCGCCCGGATCATCCGGGATCGTCATCTCAAAGACGAAGCCTTGTTTGCGCCCATTCTACGTGAATGGAAGCCCGGTCAGTCACCCGCCGTCGGCATCGTGCTCGAGCCCTCCTGGGCGATGAATGGCGCGATGTTTGGCTTTGCCAGTCGGGTGCCGTCGGTCGCCATTGCCCGCAGCTTGCAGCGCTCCGGCCGCTCGTATGCCAGTTTCGACGTGCGTCGGTTGATTGCGGATGGTTTCCCGTCCCCCGAGCAGGTGCCGCAGATGATCATCGTGGCCTCCTCCTTCCGCAGCTATCACACTCTGAATGCGGAAGTGCTGGATCAGAAGCTCGCCGACTACCTGGAACGTGGCGGTCGCGTGCTCTGGATCATGGGCAATGCACGGCCCGCCCCGAAATCGCTCTCGGCCTTCAATCCAGTGATGCAGCGCAAAGACGCCAAAGATCGTTTGCCGGTCACCGATGAGCAGTTCCTCGATTCCAGCGTGGAACTCATCGGGAGCGGTCTGCCAGCGCTGGAGATCGCCCATCCTGCCAAAACCAACGCTGGCTGGCACAATCCGTATTGCGCATGGACATACGATCTCAAGGAGCGCCAGGACCTGCGTCCGCTGGTGGCGCTCAAAACCAGTGGTCAATCCCAAACCGTCGGCGCCATCACCGCCGACTCCCGCATCGCCTGCATCCCCATCTACGCGCTCACCCCCTACCTATTTGAAGGCAGCGACACCATCCCCTCAGCCCACGAACCCGCCCTGGACCCCAGCACCGAAAGACTCCTCACCGCTCTTCTGGATAGGATACGGTAGGATAGACTGCAGCTCTACGACTCCACCATGAACCGACGCCACTTCCTCCAAAGCACAATCGCATCCTTCCTCTCCGCACCACTTTCATCTCTGTTCGCCCAGCAGGTGTCCAAGGCCTATCTCGGCTCCATCGGCCTTCAACTCTACACCGTGCGGCATCAGTTGGGAAAAGATCGGAAGGGAACGCTCAAGGCGATCAAGGAGATGGGCTACATCCAAGTCGAGCCGTATGAGTTCCCGAAATACAAGGCGCTCGTCGAGGACGCGAAGGAACTGGGCCTGAAGGTGAACTCCACGCACATCCAGTGGAACTCGGTGCTCAATCCCGGTGCGGCTGACACGCCTGCCTTTGCAAAGGTGCTCGAAGAAGCCCAAGCAGCAGGGATCAAACATCTGATCATCCCCACCATCGACCCCAAAGACCGCCAAACCCTCGATGGCTACAAGCTGGCCGCCGAAAAGATGAACCGCGCTGCGGTAACGGCCAAGGCGGCAGGCATTCAACTCGCGTATCACAACCACACCTTCGAGTTCGATCCGATGGAAGGCACCCGGGCGGGCTACGATGTGCTGATGGAGGAGTTCAGCGCCGAAATGCTTTTTGAGGTGGATGCCTTCTGGGTTCAGCTCGGCAAACGCGATCCGGCGAAACTAATCCGCTCGCTGAAAGGCCGCGTGACGCAGGTGCATCTCAAGGATCTCAGCGGCGGAGTGAAACTGCCCGAGAAGATCGAAGGCTGGTGGAGCCTGCCCGTCGAAGCATTCGCATCCTTGGGCGATGGCATCATTCCCGTGAATCCGATCATCGAGGCCGCGAAGGAAGCCGGCGTCCAGTATTGCCACGTCGAGCAGGATCTCTCGCACGATCCCATGGCAAGCATTCAGCGAAGCCTCACCTACCTGCGTTCTTAAATGACAGCCTCCCGCATCACGCTCACTGCCACGCTTTTGCTCGCGATCCTGATCACGACAAAAGCTGACGAAGCCATCAAAATGAGGCTCTCGCCGTCGTGCCGCTCAATACGAAGCCAGGCCCCGAGTATCAAGCGGCGGCCCGTCTTTACCAGGGCGTGCCTAGCATTGCGCGTGACGCGAACTCAGGGCGGCTTTGGGCCGCTTGGTATTCTGGCGGGCGCGGGGAGACGAAGGAGAACTTTGTCTTGGTGGTGACGAGCGGCGACGATGGTGTCACTTGGACCGAGCCGGTGCTTGTTGTCGATCCGCCTCATAACGTGCGAACCTTCGACCCCTGCCTGTGGACGACGCCAGAGGGGCGGCTG